>NZ_JBWNLD010000025.1:0-26337 GCF_056521145.1 Klebsiella sp. CSG-1
AATAAATTGTTAAAGAGCAGTGCGACGGCGCTGAGCGCTCTGTCGCGAGGTGGCGTATATTACGCTTTCCTCTTTCAGAGTCAACCCTGAATTTCAGAATTTTTTCTCTGCCGACCCGGCTTACTCTGTGAACTCGTTCACATGTGCCGTGTCAGTGGGAGCGCATTATAGGGATCCCATTTTATTGCACAAGTCTTTTATCGATCTTTTTTTCCAAGTGATGTTTTTTCGCCCTTTTCGCGGCGTTATTGTTCAGATTGCTCAATTTTCACCACAATAAGGGGTTGCAGGTGGCCGCAAAAGCCACCAAAGTCTTCGTACAACCCAGGTTTATTGAGGTAACCATGTCCGCTAATTTACGTCCTTATAAAGATTTATTCCCACAAACCGGCCAGCGAGTGATGATCGATGCCACCAGCGTAGCGATCGGCGATGTCCGAATGGCTGATGATGTCAGCATCTGGCCGCTGGTTGCTATTCGCGGAGATGTTAACTACGTGGCAATCGGTGCCCGCACTAACATTCAGGATGGTAGCGTGCTACATGTCACCCACAAATCCTCCTCTAACCCTCAGGGGAATCCTCTGATCATTGGCGAAGAGGTCACCGTCGGTCACAAGGTCATGCTGCATGGCTGCACTATCGGCAATCGGGTACTGGTTGGCATGGGTTCGATTTTGCTGGATGGCGTTGTAGTAGAAGACGACGTGATGATTGGCGCCGGTAGTCTGGTCCCGCAAAACAAACGGCTGGAAAGCGGCTATCTCTATTTTGGCAACCCGGTGAAACAAATCCGCCCCCTGACGGAGGCGGAACGGGCAGGTCTGCTCTATTCAGCAAACAACTATGTGAAATGGAAAAACGATTATCTGGATCAGGAGAACCACACCCAGCCCTGATCATCTTCCTGCTGGTCGCGGATCAATACTTCAGCCTCTTCTTCCAGATCCCAGCGATGGCGACAAAACGCGGCCAGCCACTGCTCGGGGGTATCACCATCGAAGCGCTGCTTTAACGTCGCCCCCCTGATTGCACAGGTGAGCTGCATACCATTAACCAGCACGGGAAAGGTGACACACTGTCGGTCGGTATCCCACTCTTCTCTGTCAGGAAACTGAATCGCCTGATTCACGTATTCAGTTCCTTATGTAAGGCCTGAATAACCGGCGTAATCTCTGGCAGAACCCCATGCCAGAGCAGAACTGCATGGGCGGCCTGCGCCACCAGCATACCCAGCCCATCGGCACACATTGTCGCACCATGATCCTGGCACCAGTGTAAAAACGGTGTGCAGCCCTTCTGGTAAAACATGTCATAACAATAAACGTGCGTATTGATTAAGGACGCGGGAACTGCCGGCACATCACCGCTGATACCACTGGAAGTTGCATTAATAATGAGATCGAACTCATGTCCAGCCAGTGATTCCATCTCAAGCGCGCATACACTACCGGTATGCGCAAACAGTGTCGCCAGCTCCTGCGCGCGGGAATAAGTCCGGTTGACAATAGTGACAGCGCAATCCAGTGACAGCAGGGGTAACAAGACACCCCGCGATGCGCCGCCGGCCCCGATAAGTAATACCCGATAGCCCGGTTTAATGAACCCCAGCCGCTCCAGATCGCTCAGCAGCCCAATCCCATCGGTGTTGTCCCCCAGCAAACGTCCATCGTCCAGCCTCTTTAGGGTATTCACCGCCCCCGCCAGGGCCGCGCGCTCAGTCAGTTCATCCGCTCGGGCAAACGCTTCCTCCTTGAACGGAACGGTAACGTTAGCCCCCTTTCCCCCTTCGGCGAAGAAGGTATCCAGGGTATGGATAAAATCGTCCAGCGGCGCCAGAACTCGCCCATACGGATGCGCAATCTGCAGCTGCTGCGCAAAGCGCTGGTGAATAGAGGGGGACTTACTGTGGGCGATCGGATTTCCGAAGACAGCGTAGGTTTGCATAAATTATCCCTGGCGAAAGAGTTCGCCCGTCAGGGCATCGCGAATTTCAGACGGATTCTGACGACCACCCGTTGCACCATCGACGACCGGGAAACTGGCGCCAAACTGAGTCAGAACTTCAGCCGTGGTACGGCAAGGCGGCTGACCGGATAAATTCGCGCTGGTTGAAACCAGCGGTTTGCCATAGGCCTCACACAATTCGACCACCAGCGGATGATCGCTGACGCGTACCGCCAGGGAATCAAAACGCCCGGTCAGCCAGCGTGGCGTTGTGGCACGAGCCGGAAAGACAAAAGTAACCGGCCCCGGCCAGCAGGAGAAGATCGCCGCTCGCTGTGCATCATTAAGCCGCGAATCATCAATATAAGGTATCAGCTGTTCATAGCTGGCCGCGATCAGGATGAGACCCTTCTCAACGGGGCGTTGTTTAAGCGCCAGCAGGCGCATGACCGCCGTTTCGCTGTCAGGATCGCAGCCTACGCCAAAAACGGCTTCTGTTGGATAGGCGATGACATCTTCGTTATGCAGTACCGTCACGGCATGAGCGACGGTTTCTGAGTGCAGGTTCTTATTCACTGATTTGTTCCGCCGGGATCGGCTTTCCACATTGTTTACTGGCACAAAAGCGTCTGACGCCCTGCGCCGTTTTCTTTTCGATTAATAGCGGATAGTGGCATTCAGGGCATTCACCCGCTACCGGTTTGAAGTTGATAACGAACTGGCAATCGGGGTAACGATCGCAGGAATGAAAGGTTTTGCCGAAACGAGAACGGCGCTGAACCAGCTGCCCTTGCCCACACTGCGGGCAGGAAATCGCTGTTTCGTCAGGCTTATCAATAGTTTCAGTATGCTCACATTCCGGATAACGGCTGCAACCAACAAACATACCGAAGCGCCCCTGGCGCAACACCATAACGGCACCGCAAGACGGACACTCCTGTCCCTCCAGTACCTTTACGATATGTCCGTCCGCCTGATTTTTCAGCGGACGGACATAGTCACAGTCCGGATAGTGCGAGCAACCGAGAAACGGCCCGTGTTTCCCGGAGCGGATTACCAGTTCAGCCCCGCACTGTGGGCAGGGCTCATTTTTACGCACCGAAAACAGTGCTAATTTGGTCATAACAACTCGATGTTGCCGCAATAAGATTAATGCAGCATACCTTCATTTACTTCGAAGAGTAATTCTTCCATTTGTTGATAGGCATTTTCACAGCCCGGAATATTGAACAGTACCATCAGGATCACCCATTTCAGGTCTTCCAGATCAAATTCTGCTGTATCCAGAGCTAGCACACGCTCTATCACCATTTCCCGCGTTTCGAGGTTCAACACCTGAATCTGCTCGAGGAATAATAAAAATCCCCGGCAACTGGCATCCAGACGCAGACACTCTTCTTCGGTATAAATCCGCAAAGAGAGCGGGTCAGAAGCAAGCTGCATGGGAGCAACGAGCCCCTCTTGATAGTCAGCCAGTTTCTCGAGCCACATCAACGCGTTATAGATATCTTCCCGATCGAATCCTGCATCGGTGAGATCCCGGGTCAGTTTATCCTGGTCCACGCGCATTTCTGCTTCGTTTTGGATGTAAGTCTCAAACAAATACATGAGTACGTCGAACATGGCTTGCCCTCCTTAATCGGACATAGCCGCCGGGTACAGCTGCGATCCAGCCTGCTAACTCCAGTTCAAGTAGCTGAGCTACGGTCACTGGCACAGATTGGCCGGCACGTTCAGCGACAACGTCAACAGGTGTTACCTCATCTCCTACGTTAGCCAGGAGCTCTGGAAATGGCAATGCTACGGGAGGCGGATCCATGCAATTATTTATATTGTCAGGCACATCCTGGAGCCATTGCAGCTCCTGCTGGCAATACGCGATGATATCTTGCGCTGATGTCACGGGGATGGCGCCTTGTTTAATCAGCCAGTGTGGACCTTCGGAACCAGGATTACCTACCGGCCCGGGTAATGCAAAAACCTCTCTTCCTTGTTCCAGCGCACAGCGAACCGTCACCAGCGAGCCGCTTTTCAGGGCGGCCTCAATCACCAGCACGCCAATACTGAGTCCGCTGATAATTCGATTCCGACGAGGGAAATTTCCCGGCCACGGGGAGGTTGTAAGGGGAAACTCAGACAGCAATGCTCCCCCGCTATCCACTATCTTCCCGGCTAATGCATGATGACGACGCGGATAGATTGCGCCTAATCCATTGCCGAGTACGCCGATTGTCTTCCCACGTGCCTCAAGTGCGCCGCGGTGAGCGACGCCGTCAATGCCAATAGCCAGGCCGCTGGTAATGGTGATACCAAGATGCGCCAGCTCTTCGCTGAACTGTTTCCCCCACCGAGCACCGTACCAGGAGTGGGAGCGGCTGCCGACAACGGCCAGCTGTAAACTGCTCAACACGGCCAAATCTCCGCAAACGAAAAGCGCGCCGGGATAGTCAGCGATGGCACGCAGTCGAGGAGGATAATAAGGGCTATCGGCCAGCAGCAGGTGGTGCCCGGGTTGCTCCAGCCACAATAGCGTAGACTCAAGCTCTCGTTGGCCAACGGATAGAAATTGCTTCACTTGCGCTGCGCTCAGACCGCAGCCGTACAATACTTCACTATCTGGCACCCGGGCTGCACGCAGTATTCTGGCAGCCATCACCATACCGTCGCCATAAAGGTTGCTCACCTTCATCAGACGCAGCCAGATCTCCGTAGGTGCCATCCCTGTCCCCTGCCATAAGTGGCTTTAACAATCTTTGCGATTGGACAGCGAGACTGTCAATTAGAGGGGGTTTTGTCTAGAATAGAGCTAATAATCTTATCAACTCCTGAATACGACTCTGGATCTTTATGGCAGTTTTGCAAGTGTTACATATCCCGGACGAGCGCCTTCGCAAAGTCGCTGAACCGGTAAAAGAAGTCAATGCGGAAATTCAACGTATCGTTGATGATATGTTCGAGACGATGTACGCGGAAGAAGGTATCGGTCTGGCCGCTACCCAGGTAGATATCCATCAGCGCATTATCGTTATCGATGTCTCGGAAAACCGTGAACAGCAGCTGGTGTTAATCAACCCGGAGCTGTTGGAAAAAGACGGTGAAACGGGCATCGAAGAAGGTTGCTTGTCTATCCCGGAACAGCGCGCACTGGTGCCACGTGCCGAAACCGTGAAGATTCGTGCATTGGATCGCGAAGGCAAGCCGTTTGAACTGAATGCTGACGGCCTGCTGGCTATCTGTATCCAGCATGAAATGGATCACCTGGTAGGCAAACTGTTTATCGATTATCTGTCGCCGCTTAAACAACAGCGTATTCGCCAGAAAGTTGAAAAACTGGACCGTTTGCGTACGCGTGCCTGAGGACAAGGACTAACGTGTCACAATCACTACGTATTATCTTTGCGGGAACCCCCGATTTTGCAGCGCGTCATCTCGATGCGCTGCTGTCGTCTGGGCACCAGATTGTTGGCGTATTTACCCAGCCCGATCGCCCTGCCGGCCGCGGCAAAAAATTGCAGCCAGGCCCGGTAAAGGTTCTTGCACAGGCGCACAATCTGCCGGTGTTCCAGCCTGTCTCCCTGCGCCCGCAGGAAAATCAGCAGCTGGTAGCCTCTCTGAATGCCGATGTCATGGTCGTCGTAGCCTACGGATTGATTCTGCCCAAAGCAGTTCTGGATATGCCACGACTGGGCTGCATCAACGTACACGGCTCTTTGCTGCCGCGCTGGCGCGGCGCGGCGCCTATTCAGCGCTCACTCTGGGCGGGTGATGCTGAAACCGGCGTAACCATCATGCAGATGGATGTCGGTCTGGATACCGGAGATATGCTGCATAAACTCTCCTGCCCGATCTCTGCGCAAGATACCAGCGCCAGTCTGTATGACAAACTAGCAGAACTCGGCCCACAAGGGTTGCTGGAAACGTTAACTCAGCTCGCAAACGGCTCGACTCAGCCGGAAGTCCAGGATGAGGCGTTGGTGACCTACGCTGAGAAGCTCAGTAAAGAAGAAGCCCGCATTGACTGGTCTCTTTCCGCTGCGCAGCTCGAACGTTGCATTCGCGCATTCAACCCGTGGCCCATGAGCTGGCTGGAAATTGATGAGCAACCGGTGAAAGTGTGGCAGGCATCCGTCATTGCTGAAACCAGCGGTGCTGAACCTGGTACGATCGTGGCCGCTGGCAAGCAAGGTATTCAGATCGCAACCGGCAATGGCATCCTGAACCTCGAGTCATTGCAGCCGGCAGGTAAAAAAGCGATGAGCGCCCAGGACTTGCTAAATTCTCGCCGGGAATGGTTTATCCCCGGTAACCGTCTATCCTGACGGTAGTCACTGTCTAAAGCCCGGGTTTACCGGGCATTTTTATTTTGCGGTTATGAAAAAAAATCAAAATTTACGCAGTCTGGCGGCGAAAGCCGTTGAGCAGGTTGTCGAACAAGGTCAGTCATTAAGTAACGTTCTGCCGCCATTACAGCAAAAGGTCGGGGAAAAGGACAAAGCGCTGCTGCAAGAGCTGTGTTTTGGTGTCCTGCGTACCCTCAGCCAGCTGGACTGGCTGGTTAACAAACTGATGGCTCGCCCGATGACGGGCAAACAGCGAACCATTCACTATTTAATTATGGTGGGGTTTTATCAGCTGCTCTATACCCGCATTCCGGCCCATGCTGCGCTGGCGGAAACGGTGGAAGGCGCGGTAGCCATCAAACGTCCGCAGTTGAAGGGACTCATCAACGGCGTTTTACGCCAGTTTCAGCGCCAGCAGGAAGCTTTATTGGCCGAATTTGCCCAAAGCGAGAGTCGTTTCCTTCATCCGGCATGGCTGCTCAAGCGTTTGCAAAAATCATGGCCGCAGCAATGGCAAGCGATTGTCGATGCAAATAACCAACGCCCGCCCATGTGGCTGCGCGTAAACCGCAGTCATCATTCACGCGATGAGTGGCTCGCGCTTCTGGAAGAGGCCGGACTGCACGGTTTTACCCACCCTGATTATCCTGATGCGGTGCGTCTGGCAACGCCGGCCCCCGTTCAGGCATTACCCGGATTCGACCAGGGCTGGGTTACCGTCCAGGATGCTTCAGCCCAGGGCTGCATGCGCTATCTGACCCCAGAAAATGGCGAGAGAATCCTCGACCTGTGTGCTGCTCCTGGGGGTAAAACGACGCATATTCTGGAAGTCGCGCCGCAGGCCAGCGTTCTGGCGGTTGATATTGATGAGCAGCGCCTGTCGCGTGTCTATGACAATCTGAAGCGACTCGGCATGAAAGCGCAGGTGAAACAGGGTGATGGCCGCTATCCCGCTCAGTGGTGTGAAGACGAACAGTTTGATCGCATTCTGCTCGATGCCCCCTGTTCCGCAACGGGCGTCATTCGTCGTCATCCGGATATTAAATGGCTACGCCGCGATCGCGACATTGCCGAGCTGGCCCAGCTGCAGGCGGAGATTCTTGACGCCATCTGGTCTCATCTGAAACCTGGCGGAACACTGGTCTATGCGACCTGCTCAATTCTTCCGGAAGAGAATAGCCAGCAAATTGCTGCCTTCCTCAAGCGTACGCCAGATGCAGAGCTCAGCCTCACCGGCACGCCTGAGCTGCCGGGCGTGCAAAATTTGCCCGGCGCAGAAGAGGGTGACGGGTTCTTTTACGCTAAGCTGATCAAACATCGGAAATAATGGATCACTGCTGATGAAGATTATTATTCTGGGCGCCGGTCAGGTAGGCGGAACTCTTGCGGAAAACCTCGTGGGAGAGAACAACGATATCACCCTGGTCGACACCAATGGTGACCGCCTGCGCAGCCTGCAGGATAAATTTGACCTCCGCGTTGTTCAGGGACACGGTTCCCACCCACGCGTGCTGCGTGAAGCTGGCGCCGACGATGCCGACATGCTGGTTGCCGTAACCAGTTCAGATGAAACCAATATGGTGGCCTGCCAGGTTGCCTATTCACTGTTCAATACGCCTAATCGTATTGCGCGTATCCGTTCCCCGGATTATGTACGAGATGCCGAAAAACTGTTCCACTCGGAAGCGGTGCCTATCGATCATCTGATCGCGCCTGAACAGTTAGTTATCGACAATATCTACCGACTTATTGAATATCCAGGTGCACTGCAGGTCGTAAACTTTGCCGAAGGTAAAGTCAGCCTCGCGGTCGTAAAAGCCTACTACGGCGGTCCACTGGTAGGGAATGCGCTCTCGACAATGCGTGAACATATGCCGCATATCGATACTCGCGTAGCGGCCATTTTCCGCCACGACAGACCCATCCGTCCGCAGGGTTCGACAATCGTTGAAGCCGGCGATGAAGTGTTCTTCATTGCCGCATCGCAGCATATTCGCGCCGTCATGAGCGAACTGCAGCGCCTGGAAAAACCCTATAAGCGCATCATGCTGGTTGGCGGGGGCAATATCGGTGCAGGTCTTGCTCGTCGTCTTGAGAAAGATTACAGCGTTAAGCTGATCGAACGCGATCAGCAACGCGCCGCCGAGCTTGCGGAGAAACTACAGAATACTATTGTCTTCTATGGCGATGCCTCGGATCAGGAACTGCTAGCGGAAGAACACATCGATCAAGTGGATCTCTTCATTGCCGTCACCAATGACGATGAAGCCAATATCATGTCTGCAATGCTGGCCAAACGGATGGGCGCCAAAAAAGTCATGGTGTTGATCCAGCGGAAAGCCTACGTCGATCTGGTGCAGGGTAGCGTGATCGATATTGCTATATCGCCGCAGCAAGCCACGATCTCCGCCCTACTGAGCCATGTCCGTAAGGCCGATATTGTTGGCGTCTCCTCACTGCGCCGCGGTGTCGCAGAGGCCATTGAAGCTGTAGCTCACGGCGATGAAAGTACCTCCCGTGTAGTGGGTCGTTCGATCGATGAGATCAAGCTACCGCCGGGCACGATCATCGGTGCTGTCGTCCGTGGCAATGACGTAATGATCGCGAATAATAACCTGCGTATTGAGCAGGGCGATCACGTCATTATGTTTCTGACCGACAAAAAATTTATATCCGACGTCGAGCGTCTTTTCCAACCCAGTCCTTTCTTCCTCTAATTGCACGGGCGCCTGTATGGCGCCCTTTTTGATTATCCTTTATATATCAGGGGATAATATTTTTTAGCAATTATTCAACAGCAATGGCAAATGGAAATACATTTGATAAACTTATCACTGTTAGCGGGTTCATGGAGAATAAAATGAGTATTTTAAAAGAGTTTCGCGACTTCGCGATGCGCGGGAATGTTGTTGATTTGGCAGTGGGTGTCATCATCGGTGCGGCATTTGGTAAAATTGTATCGTCATTGGTTGCCGATATTATTATGCCGCCACTAGGCCTGCTGATTGGTGGAATTGATTTTAAATCGTTCGCCGTCACGTTACGCGATGCACACGGCGATGTCCCGGCTGTGGTAATGCATTATGGGGTGTTTATCCAGAACGTGTTTGATTTCGTGATCGTGGCCTTTGCCATTTTTATGGCGATCAAACTGATGAATAACCTGAATCGCAAAAAGGCAGAGGCTCCTGCTGCGCCACCGGCACCAACGAAAGAAGAAGTATTGTTGAGTGAGATTCGCGATCTGCTGAAAGAACAGAATAACCGTTCGTAATCAGGCAACAGAAAGCAGAAGGCCAGTGGTAAAAAAGCGATTCACTCTTTTGCCACTGGCCTCCCGGTCATTCCGCCCCGCATGTTTATCTTTACGTTGGTAGCTGCCTTTCCCCTTCCGGTTTTTCTCTACTCTCTGTCTGAATAACGGGTCATGCAGCAACGCCTCAATGGCATTGTCTTTTATTTGCCCTTTGGTGTGTTGATAGCGGCTCATAATAGCTCCTGGATGTGAATGAGATCGGCGGGAGTGTAGATCCGCGCGATGAAAAAATCAACGTTCCGCCGTAGTACTACTGGCTCCTTGCTCAAGGGCCTCGAGAATAGAACAATAGACGCTGCTATGGGCTGTACCGCAGCAGGCCTCATTCAGTCGTTGCAATGAACGGCGCATTGCTTGTAGCTCTTTAATTCGTGCGTCGACTTCGCTCAGACGTGCCTGAACAATGCCTTTTGACTCCTGACAGGTATGATGCTCCGGATCAACGCGGATCGACAATAATTCACGGATCGCTTCAAGGGTAAACCCGAGCTGACGGGCATAGCGGATGAAGCGCAGGCGCTGAAGGTCGTTCTCGGTATAGAGGCGAAATCCACCTTCTGTACGTACATCGTGAGCCATCATCTGCTGTTTTTCATAGTAGCGAATGGTATCGGGCGTGACATCAGCCAGCTTTGCGAGTTCACCAATACGGTACATACCTACTCCTCATCAATTTTATTCTGAAGCCTGTCTGCGTATTCACCACGTAAAAAATCGGTATTCAACCCCGCCTGCCGTAACTTCAGTTCCAGTAAAGCAAGTCGGCGGCTGAGCTCTGCATACTGAGGATCGTCCGGACGGACCGCTTTTAATAAATCGACCAGCGCAACGGCTTCTCTTCGTTGCTCAAGTTCAGGAGGCAGACAGCCAGCATTTTTGAGTAAGCGGTAGCCCGCGCGTAATTCAGGCGGCACATGCAGGTCATCATCCAAAGCCAGTGGCTCTCCACGACCAGGAAGATCATCAAATTCACCTTTGGTTTGTGCATCAAGGATATGGCGTTCTGCCCACTGATCCAGCAACCACATCATTCGGCTCCGGGGATGAACAAAAAGAATACAGGTATTGTAGTGAAGCAGCTGTAGCGAGGATATAAAAAAACCCGCCGAGGCGGGTTTTTTTACGTTACTACAGATTACTCTGCAGCAGCTTCTGCTTTCAGCTCAGCACGATCAACCAGCTCGATGTATGCCATCGGCGCGTTGTCGCCTGCACGGAAGCCACACTTCAGAATGCGAGTGTAACCACCGGCGCGGCTCGCGAAACGCGGGCCCAGCTCGTTAAACAGTTTTGCCACGATCTCGTTATCACGAGTACGGGCGAATGCCAGACGACGATTAGCAACGCTATCAGTCTTGGCAAGAGTAATCAGCGGCTCAACTACGCGACGCAGTTCTTTCGCTTTCGGCAGGGTCGTCTTGATGATTTCATGACGAACCAGCGAACCAGCCATGTTACGGAACATAGCCTGGCGATGGCTGCTGTTGCGGTTCAGTTGACGACCACTCTTACGATGGCGCATGACCTTATCCTTCTCAGTAAAACCTTAACCTGTGATCCGGTTACTCGTCAGCAATGCTTGCCGGTGGCCAGTTTTCCAGGCGCATGCCCAGAGACAGACCACGTGAAGCCAGCACGTCTTTAATCTCGGTAAGAGATTTTTTACCCAGGTTCGGCGTTTTCAGCAACTCAACCTCGGTACGCTGTACCAGATCACCGATATAGTGGATAGCTTCTGCCTTGAGGCAGTTAGCAGAGCGGACAGTCAATTCGAGATCGTCAACAGGGCGCAGCAGGATCGGATCGAATTCTGGTTTCTCTTCTTTCACTTCCGGCTGACGTACATCACGTAAGTCAACGAAAGCTTCCAGTTGTTCTGCCAGGATGGTTGCCGCACGACGAATCGCCTCTTCAGGATCGATTGTGCCGTTGGTTTCCATTTCGATGACCAGCTTGTCCAGGTCGGTACGCTGTTCTACACGCGCTGCTTCAACATTGTAGGCAATACGCTCTACCGGGCTGTAGCATGCGTCGACCAGCAGACGGCCGATTGGGCGCTCATCTTCTTCCGAATGAATTCGGGCAGAAGCCGGCACATAACCGCGACCGCGCTGAACTTTGATACGCATGCTAATAGCTGCGTTCTCATCGGTCAGGTGGCAGATCACATGTTGCGGCTTGACGATTTCGACATCACCGTCATGGGTAATGTCGGCTGCGGTCACAGGGCCAATGCCAGATTTATTCAAAGTAAGGATGACTTCATCTTTACCCTGAACTCTCACCGCAAGCCCTTTCAGGTTGAGCAGGATTTCAAGGATATCTTCCTGAACGCCTTCTTTGGTGCTGTACTCGTGCAGTACACCATCAATCTCAACCTCGGTCACCGCGCAACCCGGCATCGATGAGAGCAGAATACGGCGCAGTGCGTTACCCAGAGTATGGCCAAAGCCACGCTCTAAAGGCTCAAGGGTCACCTTGGCGTGCGTCGAACTCACTTGCTCGATATCGACCAGGCGCGGTTTTAGAAACTCTGTCACAGAACCCTGCATTGTGTCCTCTCTTTGGTACTAAGCTTTACTTGGAGTAAAGCTCGACGATCAGGTGTTCGTTAATGTCCGCAGACAGATCAGAACGTTCCGGCTGACGCTTGAACGTACCTTCCATCTTGCCAGCATCAACTTCCAGCCAGGTTGGCTTTTCACGCTGCTCAGCCAGCTCCAGAGCGGCTTTCACGCGAGATTGCTTTTTCGCTTTCTCACGAATGCTAACAACGTCGTTCGCTTTAACCTGATAAGAAGCAATGTTAACAACACGACCGTTTACCATGATAGCTTTGTGGCTAACCAGCTGACGTGATTCAGCACGAGTCGCGCCGAAGCCCATACGGTATACAACGTTGTCCAGACGGCCTTCCAGCAGAGCCAACAGGTTTTCACCGGTGTTGCCTTTCAGACGTGCTGCTTCTTTATAGTAGTTACGGAACTGACGCTCCAGCACACCGTACATACGGCGAACTTTTTGCTTTTCACGCAACTGCACACCATAGTCAGACAGACGCGGCTTACGCGCACCGTGCTGGCCAGGAGCTTGTTCAATTTTACACTTGGTATCGATCGCGCGAACGCCAGACTTAAGGAATAAGTCGGTGCCCTCACGACGGCTCAGCTTGAGCTTAGGACCCAAATATCTTGCCATTTTCTTTCTCCAACAATCCTAGAAACGAGCGCGTTATACGCGACGTTTTTTCGGCGGACGACAACCGTTATGAGGGATCGGAGTCACATCAGTAATATTAGTGATGCGGAAACCAGCGGCGTTCAGTGCACGAATAGTAGATTCGCGACCCGGACCCGGACCTTTGACCATAACTTCCAGATTCTTGATGCCGTATTCTTTTACGGCTTCAGCGCAACGCTCTGCTGCAACCTGAGCTGCGAACGGAGTGGATTTGCGAGAACCACGGAAACCGGAACCACCGGCTGTTGCCCAACCCAGTGCGTTACCCTGACGATCGGTAATGGTAACGATGGTGTTGTTAAAAGAAGCATGGACATGAGCCACGCCATCAGAGACTTGTTTTCTTACACGCTTACGTGCACGAACTGGTGCCTTTGCCATTATTCAATCACCCCGATTATTTCTTGATCGGTTTACGCGGACCCTTACGGGTACGTGCGTTGGTCTTAGTACGCTGACCGCGAACCGGAAGACCACGACGATGGCGTAAACCACGATAGCAACCAAGGTCCATCAGACGCTTGATGCTCAGGGTGATTTCACGGCGCAGATCACCTTCAACGACAAATTTACCTACTGCTTCACGCAGGGATTCAATTTGTTCTTCAGACAGCTCACTGATCTTAACATTTTCAGCGATACCCGTGTCAGCACAGATGGCTTTAGAGCGGGTCTTGCCGATACCGAAAATAGCAGTTAATGCGATTACGGTATGTTTCTGATCAGGAATGTTAATGCCTGCTATACGGGCCACTATGCACTCCTACTATTTAATATGTACGCACCATGCTGAAAAGCCCGTTTTCAGGATACTCAAATGGAAACGCACAGACATACAAAAGATTGGCTGGCTAATCTAGCCAGCTCAATCCAACTTTGCAAGAAAAATATGCGAAAAAATCAGCCTTGGCGCTGTTTATGCTTTGGCTCGGCACTGCAAATCACGCGGATGACGCCATCACGCTTAACGATTTTGCAGTTACGGCATAATTTCTTGACGGAAGCACGAACTTTCATTTTTACTCTCCGTAACTTCTCGGGCGCCCTGTTAGCGGCCGTAGCCTTTCAGGTTCGCCTTCTTCAATGCAGACTCGTACTGACTTGACATCATCAGAGTTTGCACTTGAGCCATAAAGTCCATAATCACAACGACAACAATAAGCAGCGAGGTTCCACCGAAGTAGAACGGCACTTTCATTGCATCACGCATGAACTCCGGGATCAGGCAGATAAAGGTAATGTATAACGCACCAACCAGGGTCAGGCGAGTCATTACTTTATCAATATACTTCGCCGTTTGCTCTCCCGGACGAATTCCTGGTACAAATGCACCGGACTTCTTCAGGTTATCTGCTGTTTCACGCGGGTTGAAAACCAACGCCGTGTAGAAGAAACAGAAGAATATGATTGCAGACGCATAGAGTAACACATAAAGCGGTTGCCCAGGCTGCAAATACAGCGAAATTGTTGTCAGCCAGTTCCAACCGGTCCCGCCCCCGAACCATGACGCGATGGTCGCAGGGAACAGAATAATACTGGAAGCGAAGATTGCCGGGATAACCCCTGCCATATTCACTTTCAGCGGTAAATGTGTGCTCTGTGCAGCATAGACACGACGACCTTGTTGACGCTTCGCGTAGTTCACCACAATGCGGCGTTGACCACGTTCTACGAATACAACAAAGAAGGTCACGGCAAATACTAATACTGCAACCAACAGCAACAGGAGGAAGTGCAGGTCGCCTTGACGCGCTTGCTCGATAGTATGGGCGATGGCTGGCGGGAGTCCCGCAACGATACCAGCGAAGATAATGATCGAAATACCGTTACCGATACCACGTTCAGTAATCTGTTCGCCGAGCCACATCAGGAACATAGTCCCTGTGACCAGACTTACAACAGCGGTGAAATAGAATGCAAAGCCTGGATTCATCACCAGGCCCTGCATACCAGGCATATTCGGCAGACCGGTAGCAATACCGATCGACTGGAATATCGCCAGCACCAGAGTACCGTAACGGGTGTACTGGCTGATCTTACGACGACCAGACTCCCCTTCTTTCTTTATTTCTGCCAGCGGCTGATAAACAACCGTCAACAGTTGGACAATAATCGATGCCGAAATATACGGCATGATACCCAAAGCAAAGATAGAAGCACGGCTGAGAGCACCACCAGAGAACATGTTGAACATTTCAATGATGGTGCCTCGCTGTTGCTCAAGCAGTTTGGCAAGTACAGCGGCATCAATACCAGGGATCGGAATAAAAGAACCAATACGGAACACAATCAGCGCACCGATAACAAACAAAAGTCTGCGTTTCAGTTCGCCAAGTCCACCTTTGGCACTTTGAAAATCTAATCCCGGTTGCTTAGCCATCTGCTACTTATTCCTCAATTTTACCGCCAGCAGCTTCGATAGCAGCACGAGCACCTTTAGTCACACGCAGGCCACGAACAGTTACCGGACGAGCTACCTCACCAGACAGGATCACTTTCGCGAACTCAATCTGAATACCGATAATGTTAGCTGCTTTCAGCGTGTTCAGGTCGACTACATCGCCTTCTACGTGAGCCAGATCAGACAGACGAACTTCTGCAGTGATCATCGCTTTACGAGAAGTGAAGCCGAATTTCGGCAGACGACGGTACAGAGGCATCTGACCACCCTCGAAACCGCGACGTACGCCACCGCCAGAACGAGAGTTCTGACCTTTGTGACCACGACCACCGGTTTTACCGAGGCCAGAACCGATACCACGACCAAGGCGTTTACCCGCCTTTTTGGAGCCTTCGGCCGGAGACAGAGTATTTAAACGCATCTCTTACTCCTCAACTTTAACCATAAAGGAAACCGCGTTGACCATACCACGAACAGCAGGAGTATCCTCGCGTTCTACGGTGTGACCAATACGACGCAGACCCAGGCCAAGCAGCGTTGCCTTGTGTTTCGGCAGACGACCGATTGCACTGCGGGTTTGAGTAATTTTAATAGTCTTTGCCATGGTTTATTTCCCCAGAATTTCTTCAACGGATTTACCACGCTTGGCAGCGACCATTTCTGGAGAATTCATATTTTCCAGGCCATCAATAGTTGCACGAACCACGTTGATCGGGTTGGTGGAACCATATGCTTTAGCCAGAACGTTATGAACTCCAGCAACTTCCAGAACGGCGCGCATTGCACCACCGGCGATGATACCGGTACCTTCGGAAGCTGGCTGCATGAATACACGAGAACCCGTGTGAACACCTTTAACCGGGTGTTGCAGGGTGCCGTGGTTCAGCGCGACGTTAATCATATTGCGACGGGCTTTTTCCATCGCTTTCTGGATCGCTGCTGGAACTTCACGCGCTTTACCGTAACCAAAACCTACGCGGCCATTACCATCACCAACTACAGTCAGAGCTGTGAAGGAGAAAATACGACCACCTTTAACGGTTTTAGATACGCGGTTAACCGCGATCAGCTTTTCCTGCAGTTCGCCAGCTTGTTTTTCGATGTGAGCCATCTTACACCTCTACCTTAGAACTGAAGGCCAGCTTCACGGGCAGCATCTGCCAGTGCCTGGACACGACCATGATATTGGAACCCGGAACGGTCAAAGGAAACATCTTTGATGCCTTTTTCCAGAGCGCGTTCAGCAACAGCTTTACCCACAGCTGCAGCCGCGTCTTTGTTACCGGTGTACTTCAGTTGTTCAGCGATAGCTTTTTCTACAGTAGAAGCAGCTACCAGAACTTCAGAACCGTTCGGTGCAATTACCTGTGCGTAAATATGACGCGGGGTACGATGTACCACCAGGCGAGTTGCACCCAGCTCCTGGAGCTTGCGGCGTGCGCGGGTCGCACGACGGATACGAGCAGATTTCTTATCCATAGTGTTACCTTACTTCTTCTTAGCCTCTTTGGTACGCACGACTTCGTCGGCGTAACGAACACCCTTGCCTTTATAAGGCTCAGGACGACGGTAGGCGCGCAGATCTGCTGCAACCTGACCGATCACCTGCTTATCAGCGCCTTTCAGCACGATTTCAGTTTGAGTCGGGCATTCTGCAGTGATACCGGCCGGCAGTTTGTGTTCAACAGGATGAGAGAAACCTAAAGCCAGGTTTACTACATCCCCTTTAACCGCTGCACGATAACCTACACCAACCAGCTGAAGCTTTTTAGTGAAGCCTTCGGTAACACCGATAACTACTGAGTTAAGCAGGGCACGCGCGGTACCAGCCTGAGCCCAACCGTCTGCGAAACCATCACGCGGACCGAAGGTCAGTGCATTATCTGCATGTTTAACTTCAACAGCATCGTTGAGAGTACGAGTCAGCTCGCCATTCTTACCTTTGATCGTAATAACCTGACCGTTGATTTTTACGTCAACGCCGGCAGGAATAACGACCGGTGCTTTAGCAACACGAGACATTTTTTCCTCCGATTAGGCTACGTAGCAGATAATTTCGCCACCAAGACCAGCTTGGCGCGCTGCACGATCAGTCATAACACCTTTAGAGGTAGAAATAACTGCGATACCCAGACCCGCCATAACTTTTGGCAGCTCATCTTTACGCTTATAGATGCGCAGACCTGGGCGGCTGACACGCTGAATGCTTTCTACAACAGCTTTACCCTGGAAATACTTAAGAGTCAGTTCCAGTTCCGGCTTGATGTCGCCTTCAACTTTAAAATCTTCAATAAAGCCTTCTTCCTTCAGCACGTTGGCAATTGCCACTTTCAGCTTGGAGGAAGGCATGGTGACCGCAGCTTTATTCGCGGCCTGACCGTTACGGATACGGGTCAGCATATCCGCGATCGGATCTTGCATGCTCATCTGTCTTTACTCCCGTGATTCAATTGGTGACAATTACCAGCTAGCCTTTTTCAGACCCGGGATTTCACCGCGCATTGCGGCTTCACGGACCTTGATACGGCTCAACCCGAACTTCCGCAGGAAACCATGCGGACGACCTGTTTGACGGCAGCGGTTACGCTGACGAGACGGGCTGGAATCACGCGGCAGAGTCTGCAGCTTGAGAACGGCATTCCAACGATCTTCGTCGGTTGCGTTCACATCAGAGATGATAGCTTTCAGTTCAGCGCGTTTAGCGAAGAATTTATCAGCTAAAGCCACGCGCTTTACTTCGCGTGCTTTCATTGATTGCTTAGCCATTAAGTAACCCTACCTTACTTGCGGAACGGGAAGTCAAAGGCAGCCAGCAGAGCGCGGCCTTCTTCATCAGATTTCGCAGTAGTGGTAATGGTAATATCCAAACCACGAACGCGGTCGACTTTATCGTAGTCGATTTCTGGGAAGATGATCTGCTCACGGACACCCATGCTGTAGTTACCACGACCGTCGAAAGACTTAGCGGACAAGCCACGGAAGTCACGGATACGCGGTACAGCAATAGTGATCAGGCGCTCAAAGAACTCCCACATGCGTTCGCCACGCAGAGTTACTTTACAGCCGATCGGATAGCCCTGACGGATTTTGAAGCCTGCAACTGATTTGCGTGCTTTGGTGATCAACGGCTTTTGACCGGAGATTGCTGTCAGATCAGCTGCTGCGTTATCCAGCAGTTTCTTGTCAGCGATCGCTTCACCAACACCCATGTTCAGGGTGATCTTCTCGACCCGAGGGACTTGCATGACAGAATTGTAGTTAAACTCAGTCATGAGTTTATTAACTACTTCGTCTTTGTAGTAATCATGCAGTTTCGCCATCGTACTACTCCAAATTACTTGATAGTTTCGCTGTTAGATTTGAAGAAACGGACTTTTTTGCCGTCTTCGAATCTAAAGCCTACACGGTCAGCCTTGCCGGTTGCCGCATTGAAGATTGCAACGTTAGAAACCTGAATAGCAGCTTCTTTTTCAACGATGCCGCCTGGTTGGTTCAGAGCCGGAACCGGCTTCTGGTGTTTCTTAACCAGGTTGATACCTTCAACAATGAGCTTGCCGGAAGACAAGACATTCTTAACTTTACCGCGTTTACCTTTATCTTTACCGGTTAACACGATAACTTCGTCATCACGACGGATTTTCGCTGCCATGATTCGCTCCTTAGAGTACTTCTGGTGCCAGAGAGATAATTTTCATGAACTTCTCGGTACGAAGCTCACGAGTTACCGGCCCAAAAATACGCGTACCGATGGGCTGCTCGCTGTTATTGTTCAGAATAACGCATGCATTACCATCGAAGCGAATGACAGAACCGTCCGGGCGACGAACACCCTTCTTGGTGCGCACCACTACCGCCTTCAGCACATCACCTTTTTTGACCTTACCACGCGGAATTGCTTCCTTGATGGTGATCTTGATGATGTCGCCTACGCCTGCGTAGCGACGGTGCGAGCCACCCAGAACCTTGATACACATTACGCGACGTGCACCGGAGTTGTCGGCGACGTTCAGCATAGTCTGTTCTTGGATCATTTTAGTGCTCCGCTAATGTCAACTACTACTGAGACCCAAAGTCGGGCCGTTAAAAATCCCCATATCGAGGGCGCGGCATTATAACACCGGAAATCGGATATGGGTAGAAAAAATAAACGGCTCATCGCTGAGCCGTTTATCCGTTGAGAATGCAGGCTCTATTACAGAACTGCTTTCTCTACAACGCGAACCAGCGTCCAGGACTTAGTCTTGGACAGCGGACGGCATTCGTGGATTTCGACCACGTCACCGATACCGCATTCGTTGTTCTCGTCATGTACGTGCAGTTTGGTCGTACGCTTGATGAATTTACCGTAGATCGGGTGTTTCACAAAACGTTCGATAGCAACAACGATGGATTTCTCCATTTTATTGCTAACTACGCGACCTTGCAGAGTACGGATTTTATCGGTCATTACGCACCCGCCTTCTCAGTCAGTAAAGTCTTAACGCGTGCAACATCACGACGCACTTGCTTCAGCAGATGAGTCTGTTGCAGCTGGCCACTTGCAGCCTGCATACGCAGGTTGAACTGCTCACGCAGCAGGTTCAGCAGCTCAGCGTTCAGCTCTTCAACGCTTTTTTCACGCAGCTCTTTTGCTTTCATTACATCACCGTCTTAGTTACAAAGGTGGTTTTGATAGGCAGTTTCGCTGCTGCCAGGCCGAAGGCTTCACGGGCCAGCTCTTCCGGTACGCCGTCCATTTCATAAAGGACTTTACCCGGCTGAATCAAGGCAACCCAGTACTCCACGTTACCTTTACCTTTACCCATACGAACTTCCAGCGGCTTCTCGGTGATCGGTTTGTCCGGGAATACACGGATCCAGATCTTACCTTGACGCTTAACTGCACGGGTCATAGCACGACGTGCTGCTTCGATCTGACGTGCAGTCAGACGACCACGGCCAACAGCTTTCAGACCGAAAGTGCCGAAGCTAACATCCGTACCCTGCGCCAGACCACGGTTGCGGCCTTTGTGCACTTTACGGAATTTTGTACGCTTTGGTTGTAACATCAGCGACGCTCCTTATTTACGGCCTTTACGCTGCTGCTTTTTAGGTTGAGCAGCCGGTTCCGGTTGTTCAACAGCAGCCATACCACCCAGGATCTCGCCTTTGAAGATCCATACCTTAACGCCGATTACACCGTAAGTGGTGTGCGCTTCAGAGGTGTTGTAGTCGATGTCAGCACGCAGAGTGTGCAGCGGTACGCGACCTTCACGGTACCATTCGGTACGTGCGATTTCCGCGCCGCCCAGACGGCCGCTAACTTCAACTTTGATACCTTTAGCGCCCAGACGCATTGCGTTCTGTACAGCACGCTTCATCGCACGACGGAACATAACGCGACGTTCCAGCTGAGAAGTGATGCTGTCAGCAACCAATTTAGCGTCCAGTTCTGGCTTACGAACTTCGGCGATATTGATCTGTGCAGGAACGCCAGCGATATCCGCTACGACCTTGCGCAGTTTTTCTACGTCTTCGCCTTTCTTACCGATAACGATGCCCGGGCGAGCAGTGTGAATAGTCACACGGATGCTCTTAGCCGGACGCTCGATAACGATACGAGATACGGACGCTTTAGCCAGTTCTTTAGTCAGGAACTGACGTACTTTAAAATCGCTGTCCAGGTTGTCAGCGAATTCTTTGGTGTTCGCGAACCAGGTAGAGTTCCATGGTTTGACAATACCCAGGCGAATACCATTAGGATGTACTTTCTGACCCATTGCTAGTCTCCAGAGTCTCAGCGATCGGACACAACCACAGTGATGTGGCTGGTGCGCTTCAGGATGCGATCTGCACGACCTTTCGCACGCGGCATAATGCGCTTCATGCTCGGGCCTTCGTCTACGAAAATTTTCGCAACTTTCAGATCGTCAATGTCAGCGCCATCGTTGTGTTCAGCGTTAGCAATGGCAGATTCCAGTACCTTCTTGACCAGTACAGCAGCTTTCTTGTTGGTGTAGGTCAGAATATCCAGGGCCTGCGACACTTTCTTACCGCGAATCAGGTCAGCTACAAGGCGAACCTTCTGAGCAGAAGAACGAGCATGGCGATGTTGAGCTAAAGTTTCCATCTCTTCCTCCTACCTTATTTCTTCTTCGCTTTTTTATCAGCAGCGTGGCCGCGATAAGTACGAGTCGGTGCGAATTCACCCAGTTTGTGACCAACCATTTCGTCGGAAACAAAAACTGGAACGTGCTGACGACCATTATGGACAGCGATGGTCAAACCGATCATGTTAGGAAAGATCGTTGAACGACGGGACCAAGTGCGCAGGGGCTTCTTGTCTCCGCTTTCCACCGCTTTCTCTACCTTCTTCAGCAAGTGCAGGTCAATAAAAGGACCTTTCTTGAGAGAACGTGGCATGGCTTATCCTCTAAAATTATTTGCTACGGCGACGTACGATGAATTTATCAGTACGCTTGTTGCTGCGGGTCTTCTTACCTTTGGTCTGCAGGCCCCACGGGGATACCGGGTGCTTACCAAAGTTACGACCTTCACCACCACCATGTGGGTGGTCGACTGGGTTCATCGCAGTACCGCGAACGGTAGGACGAACACCACGCCAGCGTGCAGCACCTGCTTTACCCAGTACGCGCAGCATATGCTCAGCATTGCCAACTTCGCCCAGAGTAGCGCGGCAGTCTGCTTCGACTTTACGCATTTCACCAGAACGCAGACGCAGGGTGACATAAGCACCGTCGCGAGCAACGATCTGAACGTAAGTACCAGCGGAACGAGCCAGCTGACCGCCTTTACCTGGTTTCATTTCTACGTTATGAACGGTAGAACCAACCGGGATATTGCGCATCGGCAGGGTGTTGCCTGCTTTGATTGCAGCATCAACGCCAGACTGAATCTGGTCGCCAGCTTTCAGGCCTTTAGGGGCCAGGATGTAACGGCGTTCGCCATCTTTGTACAGAACCAGCGCGATGTTCGCGGAACGGTTCGGATCGTACTCAAGACGCTCAACAACTGCCGGGATACCATCTTTGTTGCGTTTGAAGTCAACAATACGGTAAGCCTGCTTGTGGCCACCACCGATATGACGGGTGGTGATACGGCCATTGTTGTTACGACCACCGGATTTGCTGTTTTTTTCCAGCAACGGAGCAAAAGGTTTGCCCTTGTGCAGCTCAGGGTTAACCACTTTAACAACGTGGCGACGACCCGGAGATGTCGGTTTACATTTAACAACTGCCATTGTATTACTCCTCCGACTTACTCAGCGCCGCCAACGAAGTCCAGATTCTGGCCTTCTTTCAGGGTGACGTAAGCTTTTTTCCAGTCGCTACGACGACCGATACGCTGTCCGTGACGTTTAACTTTCCCTTTAACTACCAGGGTGTTAACGACTTCGACTTCGACTTCAAACAGTTTCTGCACAGCAGCTTTGATTTCTGCTTTGGTCGCGTCTTTAGCAACTTTGAGAACGATGGTGTTTGTTTTTTCCATCGCAGCAGACGCTTTTTCAGAAACGTGCGGTGCACGCAGCACCTTCAGCAGACGTTCTTCACGAATCATGCCAGCATCTCCTCAACTTGCTTAACAGCATCAGCAGTCATTACGACTTTGTCGAAGGCGATCAGGCTAACCGGGTCGATACCAGTTGCATCGCGTACGTCAACCTTGTGCAGGTTGCGCGCAGCCAGGAACAGGTTCTCGTCCAGCTCACCGGTGATGATCAGCACATCTTCCAGAGCCATGTCTTTCAGTTTCTGTGCCAGCAGCTTAGTTTTAGGCGCTTCAACAGAGAACTTCTCGACAACGATCAGACGATCCTGACGTACCAGTTCGGACAGAATGCTTTTCAGCGCGCCGCGGTACATCTTTTTGTTAACTTTTTGACTGTGGTCCTGCGGACGAGCAGCGAAGGTTACGCCACCGGAACGCCAGATCGGGCTCTTGATAGAACCTGAACGCGCACGGCCGGTACCTTTCTGGCGCCACGGCTTTTTGCCTGAACCAGTTACTTCAGCACGAGTCTTCTGAGCACGAGTACCCTGACGAGCACCAGCTGCATAAGCAACAACAACCTGGTGTACCAGCGCTTCGTTGAAATCACGACCGAAGGTAGTTTCGGAAACAGTCAGCGCGCTCTGCGCGTCTTTCAATACTAATTCCATTGCTATCTCCTCACGCCTTCACAGCTGGTTTAACGATCAGGTCGCTACCGGTTGCACCCGGGACAGCACCTTTAACCAGCAGCAGGTTGCGCTCAGCGTCAACACGTACTACGTCCAGGCTCTGAACGGTGACACGCTCATTACCCAGCTGACCTGCCATTTTCTTGCCTTTGAACACTTTGCCCGGAGTCTGGTTCTGACCGATAGAACCCGGAACGCGGTGGGACAAGGAGTTACCGTGAGTAGCGTCCTGGGTACGGAAGTTCCAGCGCTTAACGGTACCAGCAAAACCTTTACCTTTAGAGGTACCGGTTACGTCAACTTTTTTAACGTCAGCAAACAGTTCAACGCTAATGCTCTGACCTACGGTGAATTCTTCGCCGTCAGCAAGACGGAATTCCCACAGACCACGGCCAGCTTCTACGCCAGCTTTAGCGAAGTGACCAGCTTCCGGCTTGGTTACACGGTTAGCTTTTTTAGCACCGGTGGTAACCTGAATTGCGCGGTAACCATCGTTAGCCAGGTCTTTGACCTGAGCAACACGGTTTGCTTCAACTTCGATTACGGTTACTGGGATAGATACGCCATCTTCAGTGAAGATGCGGGTCATGCCCACTTTTTTACCGACTAAACCAATCATTGTTTCAACCTCTCAATCGCTCGATGACCTGATTAACCCAGGCTGATCTGCACGTCTACACCGGCAGCCAGATCCAGACGCATCAGAGCATCAACGGTTTTCTCAGTTGGCTCAACGATGTCAACCAGACGCTTGTGAGTGCGGATTTCGTACTGATCGCGCGCATCTTTGTTGACGTGCGGAGAAATCAGAACGGTAAAGCGCTCTTTGCGGGTCGGCAGCGGGATCGGACCACGGACCTGCGCACCAGTGCGCTTGGCAGTCTCGACGATTTCCGCGGTTGATTGATCGATCAGACGATGATCAAACGCTTTAAGACGGATACGGATTCTTTGGTTCTGCATGAGACCAGAGCTCCAATTATTTATAGACGAAATGGTTACTCCTCATACCCATTACGATTGATGGGAGAGTGTAACCGTTCTTACATAGTTCCCCAATTGGGAACATTGTTTGATAGCTAAAAGCTCTATCAGGGTTCATATCGAACCAGCCTGCCAATTTTGACAGGCCCGCGCATTATACGCAAATTCGGGCTCGACGCAAGTGCTGCATACAAAATCAGCAATCATTTTTGCGTGCTGCGGCGGGCGGGCATTGAAAGTCGTGAAAACTGAGGTAATACCGTGGATAGCGCCTCGCGATAATGAATGCGGACCTTTGCCATCCATCTCTTTTTCGACCAGACTCCGCGCATATCTCCATCGCCAGGTAACCTCACCGATGATGCCCCCCTTATTACTGGTCTATAGCGGTTTATCCCTCGCCCTCTGCTGGTACGATCTGCGCTACGGCCTGCTTCCCGATCGCCTGACCTGCCCCCTGCTCTGGAGCGGGCTGCTCTATTATCTATACTACGCTCCACTACGGCTGGAATATGCCGTTGGCGGCGCCATCGGCGGCTATCTGGCTTTCACTTTACTCTATTGGCTCTATCGGGGGATTCGCGGTTATGAAGGGCTCGGCTATGGGGATGTCAAATTTCTGGCCGCACTTGGCGCGTGGCACGGTTGGCCAATGCTGCCGCAGCTGGTTTTTTTGGCGACTGTCTTCGCCGGGGGAGTCATGCTGCTAGTGATAATTCTCGGGAAAGCACCGGGGTCATTGAACAACCCGCTGCCTTTTGGCCCTTTTTTGGCTGCAGCGGGTTTTTGGTGCGGATGGCAAACGCTAGTCAGTCAGCCACTTTGATTTGTGACTGGAGATAGTTTTGCAGTCCTAATTTACCAATCAGATCCAGCTCCGTTTCCAGCCAGTCAATATGGCCTTCTTCGTCCGTCAGGATTTCAATAAGCATGTCACGACTGACATAGTCATGGACGCTGTCGGCATAAGCGATCGCTTCACGTAGGTCTTTTGCGCCTTCGAGTTCCAGTCGCAAATCAGATTGCAGCATCTCTTCGACATCTTCACCGATGCCCAGTTTGCCAAGATCCTGTAGATTGGGGATACCTTCAAGGAAGAGAATTCGCTCGATATACTTATCGGCGTGTTTCATTTCATCGATGGATTCATGATATTCAACATCATTGAGGCGCATCAGGCCCCAGTTCTTGAACATTCTGGCGTGAAGAAAGTACTGATTTATTGCGACAAGCTCATTTCCCAACAATTTATTGAGATAACTTATGATTTTGACATCACCTTTCATTATATAGTCCCTCCGCTTCCACTTATTGAAGCGTAGTTCGGGCTATAAAGATGTCAAAGAAAAGCCTGAGCTCTTAAGCGCTCTCCTGGTATTCCGGCATGCGAGTTAATTCATCTTCCATAATCTCACGGGCAGCACGGACACATTTACCGCATTGATTTCCAACAGGAATAAATTTGCGCAATTGCTGAAAAGACTGTGGATGAAATTGACGTACGGCCTGACGAATTTTTTTATCGTTTACACCATTACACAAACAAACGTACATACCGACTCCCGTTCAATTTATGCTCAAAAGTGTAAATGAGAATAGTTATAATTACAATAGTGAGTTGATTAAATACGCAAAGAGATACTCTTTTTTCGTACAAACATCATTCTGGTCAACGCCAGATAACGGGCAGCAAAAAGGGCGCCGAAGCGCCCTTTTTCATTCAGAACTAATAATTAGCCCAGAACTTTAGCTACAACGCCCGCGCCAACGGTACGGCCGCCTTCACGGATTGCGAAACGCAGACCGTCGTCCATCGCGATCGGGTGAATCAGGGTAACAACCATTTTGATGTTGTCGCCCGGCATTACCATCTCTACGCCTTCCGGCAGTTCGATGGTGCCAGTCACGTCAGTTGTACGGAAGTAG
>NZ_JBWNLD010000026.1:0-24105 GCF_056521145.1 Klebsiella sp. CSG-1
CGCGAAGCGTGGCATCAGTGACGTCGATCCATTTCCCTTTACCGCGGCCGCCGGCCGTATCCGGAGTGCTACCGGGTAATACGATCTTCGGCATTGCACCATCCCAGCGCCAGTATTCATCCGTGGATTCCCACAGAAGAACCTCAAAGCGTTGAGTAAGGAGCGACCCCTTCTCAAACGAACCGATTGCCGGGACGTAACCCCATAACCCTGTTCCTGCAGGGTCCTGCAATTTCGGCTGCCCAGCACCGTCGAAACCCAGCCCCTTCCAGGCTCGGTCATCGGCTGGCGGCAACTGGCTTATAAAGGAATCAGGGACACGCAATGAACGATTTAAGTTGCTGGTTATCTGCTGCTGCAGATCGATATCACTACTATCAACGTAGCTTTTTGTTGCTGCATCCTGCGCCTGTGACGGGTCACGCAGGTTTCTAATGCGGTTGTTCACGGCATCATAATAGTTCGCCAGCCATGAAGGCTTTTTGAGCGCCAGACCTGACCACCATCCATACATGCGCTGAATGATCATAGTCAACTTATCGAAGGCGTCCTCGTGGATCTCAGGGAAGAAGCCGCCCTGATTGCGGATGCTGGTTTCCTGGGTAACCGGGATGCTACGCTCGATAGAGATTTTATAGCCGTCAGGGAGCGGCGTATTGAGCACTACTTTCCCACCAGGGTAACGGTTGACGCCGGTAACGCTGTAGTCAGCGTCAAGTGTCAGCGTAGTGATGGTCTCTGATGCGTCGAGCGTTTGAACAAGGAGATCGCTCTTGTCCATGATGCGGAACGTGAAATCGTACTGCGTGGTGGAGCCGTTCCCGGTGTACTCGTTACGGCTTACCTGCGTTGAAACTGTCATAGTTTGCTCCAGTGGTCAGCGCTGGCGCGCGTGCATTAGAGACATTCTATTACCCATCAAATCATATATGAATAAAACATAGGCAGAACTTCGTTATTATTACCTTAATGGTAAATAAAACAGCACTGGAAATGCGTCTTTTGTTTTGATATATGTATATATATACAGTTATTTCAGGAGTTTTCTTAATGCCGCAGCAGTACCATCATCCCCTAGAAGATGGGTTCACGGAGAGAATTCACACGCCAGCAGGCGTTCGCTCCCTGGTCGAGAGATCGCACTTAATGGATTTGTTACGGGAACTTGAAAAAGATGGGCACGATGTTAGCGGCGCTGCTGCTGAGTTGATCGCCCTGGTGAACTATGTAACCAGCTCCCAGTTGTCGATGCGGGACCTGCAGACCCACCTCGACTACTGCGCCCTGCAGTTGAGGCAGCAACTGAAATAGACATTGCTATGGTAACAGACAGCATATATTGTTACCCCTGAGGTGCATTTACTTCCTCGAATTTCTGCGCCATAGTGATCAGGCATCGGCAAAATCCGGTGCCGGGATTTGCACCCCGGAGCACTACAGAGGCGCAACACCGCGCAAGCGGTTTTTTTATGCGTTGAGCACAGCCACATTCGCTTTATGGTGGGGCGTGCAGGGGCGGAGATTCCGCGCCGGGTCCTTTGTAGCCGGTAGTGCAAACCCTGTACGTCTCACCACCCTTTGAGATTTGCACCTCTGGTGGTGATTAACCTGACTACAAAGGTGATCGCTATGACCTCCACAAAAAATACTTCCGTTTTTTCGTTCGAATCGCAGGCAGATATTCGTGCCATTATCATTGATGGCGCTCCGTGGTTTATCGCGCTCGACGTGTGTCATGCTCTTGGCATAGCCAACAACCGTGATGCTCTTCTGAAGCTCGACGATGACGAAAAGAATACCGTCGCTTTAACCGACGGAAAACGCGGGAACCCCAATACCCTCATCATCTCAGAATCCGGCCTCTACACCCTGATCCTCCGCTGCCGCGACGCGGTGACTCCGGGCACCATCCCCTACCGTTTCCGCAAATGGGTAACCAGCGAAGTGCTTCCACAGATCCGCCTCACCGGGCGCTATGTTCGAGAAGAGTTATCGCCGGCGGACAAAGCCCAAAAGGTGGTAGCCAGCTTCATGCCGGCCATCCTGGAAGCGATGAAGTCGGAAGAAAAGCAGACCTATCACTACCCGCTGAAACCGAACTACCGTGAGCACATTCACTGCCCGGAAGGTGTGCGTGGCCTGGTCGAGCACTCAATGCTAATGGATATGCTACGCAAGATGGATGCCGACGGGCATGATGTCGCCGGGGCCGCGGCGGAGTTAACTACCATGTTTTGTTACATAGTTGGCGTCAGCAAATGCCTGCGTGACATTGAGACGCACGCTCAGTATGTGATGTCACAGGCCAAGGGATTCTGATGCGAATGGCGCAGGGACGCGCCTTTGCTCTGATCGCGAGATTCATCATGTGCTATGCTGGTTTAGCCTTTCTTCTCAAATATTCTTATACGCATAAAAGACGTTGACGATTTCGTCATCAGCGTTCAAAATTACCTCAAAGGTAATTCAACCTTTTGTTGAGTTGATACGCGGAGATGTCCATGTCAAAAATAGTTGCTCTGATCGCGGATGATGAACAAGGCCAAAAGCCTTCTATTCGCCAGCGCCGGCTGCTGACTAGGGCTGGATTACGCAAAGCTAGACGTATGACACATCTCGATACCCTTGCTAAAAAACTTGGATATCAGCTTGTACGTGATACAAGCGTTGTTGTTCGCCATACAGTTACCGTTGATTGCATAAGAAAACTGACTCCTGCTGAGGTTAGTTTTGCTCCGCGCGTAAAAAAAATGACATATACCGAAGCATGTAAGATTTCTCGTGATCTGTCAGACTCGCGTGAAGAACGCTTGATGAGTGCTAGCTTCGATGGACCAGAGTGAATATTCTGGCGGTGTATATTCTGAGTCTAAATTTAAAACCGATGCAGTATTAAAAGGTTTTAAGGACTCGTTTATTTATCACTGGCGATATGGGCATCATGCTGATTTCGGTAAAGATACTCTTTTTCATAAACCCCCTTGCGTCTACCCTATCCATTTAAGAAAAGTTCATGTAAATATTGGATTATATACCAATGCCCATGGATTTAGCGGAACTGAAGAATGCTGGGATAAGTGGTCAACTGGTCGTTATGGCCCTGGCGGTTATGAAAAACAGATTCCTACATCAGATGCTTATCTCATCTATGCGGTATGCGAAAATAGAAATGTCGGGGTCTTAGATTTCTGGTTCCCGCCAGCTCATAAAGAAGCAGAGTTCGAATCATCAGTTCAGTTTGTCGTTGAACTGGCAGATAAGTTTTATGAGTCTATTTCTGCAAAACCTATGAGCAGAGAACAGAATCCATGGCACATGGATTACGTCGTCAAGAAGCCCGCCTAGCGGGCTTTTTTGTGGCTGAAATCTGAACGCAGAGCTACAATCCCCTGGCCACGCCTCAGTGGTCTACACATGGTACGTTAAAATGAAAAAAGCATTCGCTGTGCTGTTTGTTCTGTTGTCTCTGGGTTCTGCTACACAGGCTTTCGCTGGAAACTGTCAGCACCCTGATGATACGGCTTCCGACGGTTCCCGTTGTGGCGGTCGTTCAGCTGACTCCCGCCCAGGCGGTCAGTGATAATTAAGGCCGCGAAAGCGGCCTTTTTATATGTCAAAACAATGATGACTTATAAACCATTGATGCAATTATGGCGAAAGCAATAAAATAAATTACATTAGCCGCACCATAACTAATCCAGCCCTTTTTTAAGGCAAAAGCCATTGCAAAAAAATATGCAGTGCCTGCAACCACTACAGTAGCGAACCAAAAAAATATCAAACCGATTTTAGTTAAGACATCCATCACTGACCCACCGCCTTGCCTAAATCCGGCGTTCTCCGTGGCGTTTCCTCGCCAGGTTCCCACCAGCTCGTTGTATTGAATTCACGCATCGCGCGGTCACGCACGCGGGCGTTATACCCAGGGTTTGCCATCTCCTGAAGCTGCTGCAGGATCAGGTGATTGGTTATCGCTTTTGTATACCACAGGTTGGCAAACGGCGTAATCATCCTGGCAGTTTTTAATGCATCAGCAGTGAAGGAGGTCTCTTCTCCGGCCATCGCCTTCTGCGAGTTCGTCAGAACCGTTTTAGAAAGTTGTTCTGCAAAACCAAGCACCGGGCCGCCGACGATACCAGCAATACTGGACCCGTACTGTGTGTGGTCCTGGAATAGAAAATCGCCATAGATACCAAATGATCCACCCTTCAGCAACGCCTGCAGCCAAGTCTGCGGCTTTGTCATATCCAGAGGGTCATTCCCCGACAGCAGCGCGTTCATCTGGTTGGCGAACATTCCCGCCAGAGTAGTTCCGGCAATATAGGATGCCAGATATTTTACAGCCGGCAGCGTTTCCAGATCCTGCGCGCGGGTTACCAGTTGCCGCATACCAGCCATTGGCGTAGTTTTGAAGAGCATAAAGCTTTTCAGGAGATCGCCGGAAGTATCACGGGCGAAAGTATCCAGTCCGGTTGCCGTTGTAACGGCGCTGGTCATCTCACCGTGAGTAATACCCAAGAGATGCTGTGCGGCCTCTGCCCGTGCATTTCGCACCATGCGGCTAATGGTCTGCTCAACCTCTGCATCAAAGGCCTGCTTCAGTGTCTTGCGCTTCGCGTCGGTCATATCGCCCAGCGCCGCCAGCGCCTGATCACTGCCAGCCCGCACCTTCTCTATCCTGTCAGCCAGGATATTACGGACAGTCTCATCGGGCACGTCATAGATCGCGTCTGGCGTCATCCCCTTATGCCCGTCAGGCGTCAGCGGGCGCAACTCTGCAGCACTCATAATAGCCCAGTCCTCTGGCATCCAACCTTTGTTTGCCAGCACCGTGCGATCGCTTCCTGTTAACGCATCAAGGGATTTATATTTTCGCGATAGCTCGCCGATGTTCTTAAACATCAACAGACCAAACGCTGCTTTGTTGGCCCGGTCCATTGCGATAAGACCGGACCATTTTAGTGTTTTCTCTGCGAACCAGCCCGTAATACCACGGGAAAGGTCAAAGCCCCCCATCTTCGACACCACAGCAGCATGCGAATCAACCAGCAGGCCAAGCTCCGCATTTGCACGCTTAGCGTCGCCATTGAAGAGGTTCCGCAACGTGTTGTCAGACAGACGCATGCCGTTGCGGTCAAAGCCCAGAGCCTGAGCATTGGCGCGCATGATGGCCTGATCGCTGGCGGCGGTGAACACGCTGGTACCTAGCATTGCCGAAGTCATCAGGTTGCGCAGGCCACCGACAGCAGAGGAAAACACACTTGACGATGCAACGCCGTTCAGACCAGCCATAGAGTTAAACATCCTCTCTACCAGTTGACGCTGATCATTCATCGTCCCAATATCATGGCCGCCACCAGTGGTTGACGTCGCTCTCTGATAAATCTGGTCCATAAGAAGTTTGAAGTTACTGGCTGCATCAGGCCCAAACGCCTTAACAACGCCGAGGTCCCGCGATGAGGACTGCAGGTGCGACATCATCACTCCGACTACCGGCTGCTGGGTGTATCGCTCCATATACGCAAAATGCGACTGTGCATCCTTGAACGACATCACCCTGCTCTGTGATCCGCGGTTCTTTATGCCACCGCTTCCCATAAAGGCGCCGGGGTCAATCTTGTTGGCCCCTTCCGTCACTTTGGTTTCGTAGATGGCTTCCAGCGCCTGGCGGTACTCGATATCGTTCATCGGGCTGCCGTCAAGATTCACATACTGCGATCGGTCCTGAGTGTTCCATACGTCATCAACCCAGGCCTGCCGCGCGAAATCCTGCGGCGGCTGGCGGCCAGCAGCAATTGCAGCAGCGCGCTCATTCAGCGGAAGAGAGGAAAGCCACTCATCGCGGCCAGCGGCGCGGATAAGCTGGGCATCGTCAACGTACGGCAGATGCCAGGCATCACGCAGACCTATATCAAAGCCGGAATCGTTCATCTCCTGCCGGGCCCTACCGGTGACATCCCCCCATACTTTCGCAATTTTCTTTGCTGCCGGGTTCCCGGTGTCTTCGCCGTAAATTTCCTTCAGGATCTGCAACTGGCCAGATCTGGAAGCTTCACGGTCAAACGGCAAAAGGTTGCGCAGGCGCTGCTCACCTAACGCCTGACTCTGATAGAAGAATTTCTGAACATCATCGCCAGCTGCCGTAAGTTCGGCTGATAGCTGGCGCGTCCAGTCCTGGTATGCCCCTGTCGCCATCTCCTCTGCAGAGACCACGTTAATATCCGGCTGCTTGTCTCGCCCGCGGCGCCCGGAAAAAATAAACTGCTGTAGAGCGATCGGGGCTTGCTCATTCTCGGGTATGGCTTTATTCAGCGTGTCGCGAACTTTGGCGATAGCGATGGCATTCTGCGCCACTCGCTGACGTTTTTTGAATACCGCATGCACAGCCTGCGCAGCGGCAAGCTCTGCCGCCTGACGGTAAGTTTCCGCGTCAGGGATGCCGGTCTTCCCTTCCCTGGCGTTGCGGCGCGCGATGACGCGCACGGCGTCTTTAATACGGTCTTCGATATTTTTAATTTCGTCCGCTTTCGGCTGGCGCCCCAGCGTGTTGGCTACGGCATCAATACAGGCTTGTTTCATCACGGATTCCTCAGGAAGCAGGAAGCGGCCACAGAGTAGGCGCGGGATTCGTTTTTAACGGTGGCGATCTGGTTGTCCAGATCGGCGAGAAGCTCTGAAAGCTTCACCGGCTGCCCGGTGTCAGGATGAGCGACGGTGATATCCGGCTCAACGCCGGCAAGGTCGCGCGCCGCCATCAGGTCGTAGCTGCCTGAGGAAATCGTTTCTCCCGTATCGGGATCCACGCTGACCTGTGAACTGTCGTCTTTCCCGGTAAATGCGCTATTGTCGGTCATTCTCGCCGGCGATTCACTGCCAGCATCTGCCATGGTTACCGGTATCCCGTTTTCACGATATACCTGTTCCATCGCTGCGCGCTGCTCTGATGCATCGACGAGCAGATCAGGACGCACAACGCCATCAAGCCCGCGCGCCTGCATGCCTACATTCACCGGCTGCCCGACCATCAGCTGCCTTGCTGCCTCATCCATCGCCGCAACGTGGCTGTTAATACTGGCTTCACTGCCGTGCAGAACCGGCGCGGACTCAATATCATAATGCAGCCCTTCATTCAGGGAATGCGCCGCATCGATATCGCTGGGCCTGGTTGATGATTCCGGGATCAGTCCGCGCATACTCTCCGGGATAATGCCTTGCTCCAGCCTGGAAAGATCTGAGCGCGCATCGTAGAACCGGCCGCCGGGGGTGCTGTCTGCAAGGGCCTGCCTGCTGGGTTCAATCCTGCTCTGAATTTCCTGCTCTCGCTGATCGAGCGCTGCCAGTTCCCGATTACGAATGCGACGGCTGCTGCTGTTCCCCGCGCGTTGCTCACGCAGTGCCTGGCGCTGCTCTCCTATCCGTGCGATTTCATACTCTGCCCGGTGTATCTCGTCGGTTAGCACTTTACGGTCACCACGAGATAAAACCTGGCCTGCCAGTTGCTGCAGTTCCGCCAGTCGTGAATCATACGTCGCACCGGGCGCACTGGTATCAGCATCAGGCACTACGCCAGATTCCTGAACAGGTGCAATTTCCGCCTGATCAGCAGGTGGCGTTTCTGCTGTTGACGTTGGATCGGCCGGCGCCACGGTACCGTCATCAACCGTGGGCGGAGCATCAGCTCTGGCGTCAACGGAGTTACCGCGCGCTGCGAAGTGATGCGCACCACCGAACGCCGCGCCGAGCACTGAATCGATCAGGATGGCCTGACCGTCAAACACACGGTACTGCTTAGCCATATCTGCATAACCGTTCTCTTCCAGCGTCTCACCGACAGCAAAGCGGTTTAATCCGCCGAATGCCGTGTTGATACCTACGCCAGACAGTAACCGCGTCGCCAGTCCACCGCCAACCGCCGCCGGTAACCCCATTCCCACCGCGTTAAATCCGCTCTGCTCGGCGGCAACGGTGCGTGCGGTCTGCTCATCAACACCCTTTGCCCGAGCATCCTGATAGGCCTGCTCGTAAGTGCTGCCAGCCGCCGTCGCTGCGCCGACCACCGGGCCGCCAATAACTGAAGCCCCGATCGCAGGTGCAAACTGACCCAACCCGTGAATGACCTGCGCGGCCATGCCCTGACTTCCGGCCTCGGGCTTGATGTATTCCCTGGCGCTGCTCAGTTGCTTACCGAAATCGTCATATGACTCATTCAGCGCTTTGTCGGCATCCGGGAACATGACGCGGAAGATGTTGATGGTAGGTGCGACATTATCGGTAAATGCCGGGTCACTTATCAGTCGCTTGCTAAATCCTACGGCAGTCTGAGCCTGTCCAATCACCGCTTCGCCGGCACCGCGTAAAAATGCCGACGCTCCCCCCTGAAATGCCGAGGGGTCGAAGTCTTCAGGGCGTGATGGCTTTTCCTGTGCCTGATCATCCAGCCATGCCTGGCCCTCCGGGACCAGAGAAAAAAGGTCTGACATTATTCAACCCTCACAGTTACCGGCTGGTTAGTCCGCGGATCTGTCGCCCAGCGGCCGCTGCCGTTGACGAGGCGATACTGGTTATTGCCGACATTGACCGCCTTAAAGTTTTCCAACGATGAAGGGTTTAATCCCGCCTGCGTCATTGCCTCACGCCCTGCGGCCGTGTACCGGTCCCGGAAGGTGGTCTTATCCATGCCGAAAGGCATCACCACATCACTGCCGTTAAGTCCTTTGTAGACGCCACCAGTAGCATATTGCGCTGCCGTCTCCGCAATTTTAGCGTCAGGAGCTACAGTGTTAGTTTTATTGTGATCACCTGATTGATATGCCAACGCTGCGTATGCTGCTCGGAAGTTACCCCACGCCACCTGCCTCGCCTGCGCGTTATAGGCAAAAGCGTCACCAACCTCATCGTCAAAAACAGTTTTGAGCTTTTCATCTGAAGGAATGCTGACCGCGCCGATCCCTGCATCCTTCATCGCTTTGGTGGGATTCAGCATCTGATCACCGGCCAGCACCGTTTTAGCGACATCATATTTATCCAGCGTCGGCTTGTAGGATACGAACTGGCTGTATGGGATGATGCCGCTGCGGTTGTCGTACTGGTTATCCTGCTGGCCAAGCAGCAGCGCTGCGTATGCGGTTCCTGGGCTGCCGGGTGCAATAGCAGATGACACGCTGCGCAATGCCTGCGGCGGCAAAGTCCTGCCAAACTGCTGAAGAAGATTAACAGCCTGGTTAACGTCGGTGGTGCTACGCACGGCATCGGTGATCCCCTGCGCCTCCTGCTTAGACAGCAGCGGCGCGGTGATGCCAATGGCCTTTAACTGGTCTTGCGCTGCAAAGCGGTTTTTAACCTCAGCAGCGATAGTTTCCGGCGTCCCGTTGCTGATTGGTTTGAAGGCGCCAATGTCCACCGCCGCCTGGTACGGGTCGGATTTGCGCTGGCTGATAATGCGGTCAGCTGCGGCCTGCACATGGTCGTACGCTGCAGCGCGCCCGGCCAGTCCCTCGCCGTTACCAACCTGATTTTTCAGATCACCAACATACTGCTGAATGGATGCGGTCGGCATTGTGCGGAAAGATCCGATATACTGCCCGGCAACGCGCAGGTTTTCGAAATCACTGAAGCGCTGAGAGCCCTCACGATAGCCGTATGCGTTGATGAAATCGCCCTGTGATGGTGGGTTATCAAACTGGATCCCCTTCAGGTATGCAGCTGATGCATCCTGCACGCGGTCAACCAGTTGGGCCTTGAACTGTGTACGGGCCTGATTACGCAGTTCATTTGACTGGCGCAGATAGGCAGCCTGCTGCTGTGGGCTGGCGGCATCGAATGCGGCGTTGCCTGAATACCGCTTTGCCGATTCGAGCGTGCTTAACCCGAGCGCTGCCGACACGCCAGTATTCAACTGTTCATCGCTGTATGGCTGCTTGCCGTTTTCATGCTTGATGATCCCGGCGCAGAGTTGCCGCAGCGTGTTAATGTCGCTCATGTTGAGCTGATCATCAGGATTGACACTCAACTGCTTACAAAGGGCCGCGATATAAGCCTGCGTGTTATTCCCGTCACTGGATGGTGCCCAGCGATTAACGATCTCGCTCACGGTATCGTAGCCCTGGCGCTGGTACGCCAGCAGGTTTTTGCCCAGCGCGCGGATCCCATGTTCAGGGGTGACAAATTTAGCAAAGCGGCCATCACTGCCAGCCTGGCCATCCCAGGAGTTAGAACCGGCTTCGATGTTGCCAGGGTTGTTATTGCGAACGCCGCGGGCATCTGACGAGTTACCGTGAGCGACTACGCGCGGCGCCCCGTCATTATCGCCAGGCTCGCCATTTTGCTGCATAAACTGCAGGTATTGCTGGGATGCCGCCGTGCTTAATGCACCGTCTGCCGCCTGCTCTTTCAACTTCTGTTTCTCAGCCGTTACCTGCTCATCGCTCCATCCGTGGGCGGCACCATATTGCTCGATCGCATTAAACCCGGTTTTTACCGTGTCAACGAACGCGTCGGAATCACCGTATAGCCCCTGCGCCTGGGTCACAACGTTCTGCTTGATACCTGAGAACTGGCTCTCCTGAAACTGCTGGAACTGGTTCACCTCATAGCGGCGCGCCTGGTTCTGGTAGGACTGCAGCGACTGCCGGAACTGTAGCGCCAGCTGCTGACGCGCCTCGCCATCTGGCAGTGTGCCGAGCAGGTCCTGGGCCTTTTGCTGCATGTTCTGCATGACCACGTCACCCTGGCCCAGCGCAGCTTTACCCTGCTTGGTGATCAGCCCGTTCTGAGGGTTATTGATCTGGTCGTCGCCAAATTCATTAAGTTGCAGTAGCGCATCCTGGCTGAGCGCCACATCAGCCTTACGCTTCTCCTCCACCATCATGTTTACGGCGGTGCCGGCTGCTTGCTGAATTCCCTGAACCAGAGGGTTCTCCGGCACGCGCAAATTTGTGGTCATAACCGGGGCGGCCTGCGTCTGGCTCTGGCGCTGGTATTGCGGTACTGTTGGCATCTCGACGCCTCCTTATAACGATCCTGTGCGGTATTTATCCCATGCGGTGCCATACCCGCCGGTGGATGCTTTCTTCGTCAGAGAGTTACCAAGACTGGTTCCACCCATTGTTTTATAGGCACCATAACCCTGAGAGACGGTGTTCAGTAACGTGGTTGCCGCACCGAGATTTGCACTCTGCCTGTCGAGTTTCCCCTGCGCCCTACTAACACCAGCCTGGAACTGCAAGCCTGCCGCCTGCCGCTGGGCGTTATTGATCGTCGTCAGTGCATCAAGTTGCCCGAATTGCGCCGTCTCGGTAGTCAGATCCAGCGCGTTACCGCTGGTAAGGTCGGCGCCGCCGGAAGCCAGAGCAACAGTCTGCTTCCCCGCTACCTGCTTCGCCTGCATACGCTGCTGGTACGCTTGGTCGTTTCCGGTGTTAACTGCGTCACGCCCGGCCTGCTCCTGTGCATCGGCGTTGGCATTTGCGATGGCGGCGTTTGCTTTGCCGGTCTGGACCTGGCTATAAGCACTCAGCGCGCCAGCTACGGCGGTAACGGCTAAAACTGCAGTGGTCGGTTCACACATTTTTGTTCTCCATTGTGAATCGATGAAAAGGCAAGCCCATCAGGCCATACGGCGCAGGGTTCTCCAGGCGAAAACCCAACCAGTGAAGCCAGGCTTTAGCCGCGTGGTTTCGCGCATCAACGTAATTTTCAAGGAAGCGATATCCTCGTGACATGTCACGCAAAACCGGGCGGCAATGGCGAAGGAAAGTAACAGGCTGCTGCTCCATCAGGTCGGTACTTACCAGCCACGGAATGCCCCGGCCGGTGATGATTGATGCCGGAGATATGCCGAAGATGGTCACCACCTGACCGTTAATAAGCCCAGCAGCGGACACTGAAGCCGATTTCATCGCGCGCACGATGACTTCCGCCGGCAGCATCCCGGCCGCCGCTATAAACTCGTCACGGTCAGCCTGGCGAACATGGGGTAGCATAGACACAATATGCACATCAGTGGCCGGAACTATCTCAACCTTGCGCATATCAGCCCCCTACCGTCACGCGTGGGATAATGGCGAGCACGCCCAACGGCAGCGGGTCATCATGCCTGATAACCACCCGACCATTACGCGACCAGTCCGCATCGAGATTCATATCGATAACGCCGGTGCGCAGGCCAATAGGGTCGTCGTAGAACTCCCATTCGCGCTGCGGATACTCCAGCAGGTGATCCTCATCGGTGCCCGCAGTTACCGAGCGGCCCTGGTTTATCATCACGCAGAGTTGGTTAATCAGCTTGGTCTTGTCCAGCAGCGTAGCCTGGCTCGCTACGTTCACGTCCAGAGTTTCGATCAGCGCAGACAGCGGCAGGCCGACATGCACCACAGAGGAATGATTCTCAAGCGTCACAGAGCCGCCAGCAACAGCCTGTTGCGGCTCAACGTTTCCATCTGCCAGAATGCTAACGGTCTGTCCCTCCAGATGAGAGAGCCCGGAGATCACCTTCGGCGCAACCGACCAGGTAGCTTGCGCAGTGCCGCGAAGCGCCTCCGGCACATCACGGTTAACCAGCACCTTCGCAACTGTCGACGAAACCACTTCGGTGATATCCAGCCGCATGGATTTGCTGGTGCCGTCCTCGGTGTACGGAATGTGGATCTGGTAGTCGAGGCTGGAGGAATCAAAATACGCCGCGCTGCAGGTCAGCGTCATTTCATCCTGATACGTCCAGCCGCCGGCGCTGCCGATCGTCATCGTTCGTGATGCGTCAGTGTTTCCGCCGTCGTACGACAAGCCAGAGTCGACAAAGAACGCATCGGCCTGGTCAGTAAACTGCCGGGTCGCCAGGCGCTCAACGTAGCGAACGGTTGCGCCGTTAATCGTACGGCGGATCAGCGCATAAACCGCATCCTCCTGACCCTCGCTGATGCTGCAGAGCGACTCGACATAGCCATTCGTCAGCGGGTGCGGATGCCACGCATATACCTGCTGTTCCCGCAGATAGGTTAGCCCCATCAACAGGCCGTCACTCCTGGCACACCAGGCAACGCTGAACGGCTGCACGGACAGCGCCCAGTCTGTAATGGTGTATCCGTTGAAAAGATGGTTCGCGAGCAGCGTGAGGTCACTGGACTGGAAGCTATCCTGGTCGAAGGAATAGAACAGGTCCCGGATAATGGATCCCTTCTGCTGGACGTACAGCGCCACGCTGCCTACGTTAATCGGCGCCAGGTCGCTGCTGCCGTTGAATGACTGACCGGACATCGCAAAACCGCCGGTGCCGGTGATGTTTCCGTTGCTGTCGCCGGTGACCTTAAACTCGCCGCCGCTGGTCAGTACGATTAACTGACCGACATCGAGCAGGTGCAGAATTTTGTTCATCTGGCGCCCGGCGTAGTTGTAGGTGATCGCGTCATCGTCAACTTTTGGGTTGGAGCGGTAGAAATTGTGATAATCGCCGGTACGGCTGCACCAGATGGTTTGCGGGAAACCGGTGCTGCCGGCGAAAATAAGCCGCTGCTGGTAGTAGGTTACGGTGCCCGGGTAGCCGTCGTTATCATTCCAGGCAAAATGAGCCCATTTGTATGTGGCGAAAGTGCTGGTGACCACCTGAGCGGGAAGCTCTATTTCCCCGTCCTGGCGGGGCACAACGTCGGCGGTAGCCGTCAGCCCATCAGGAGCTACAGCAGTGATACGGCAGACGCCGAAGCCGCTATGAAGGTAACGCCAAAGTACACCGTTGCGGCCGCCATACCCCCAGCCATCCCATGAATCTCCCGTGGTATGCGTCGGCGCCACAGTGCCGGTGGTGCCATTCGCTCCGCCATCAACGCAACGATAATAGTTTTCCTGGTAGCGACATTCGTCTCCGACGCTGATATCTTTATCAGTCTCCCATCGGCCGACACTGTCAACCGCTTTCTGCTCCATGTAGAACAGTTTCCCGACATGCCAACTTTTGAATATGCTGCTGGACGCCGTCAGCGTCACCGTGCCGGTTCTGCCGCTGGCGTAGACGGTGACATCGTCATCCGTGTTGATATCCTGGAACGGGCCGCTTGCGGTACTTACCGTTGCGGTTCTCCAGTCTGCCTGACCGTAGCGGCGGATCTCCATCGGAGGGTAATTATTGTGGCAGACAGTCATCACGTCAGCAGACTGCGTGAACTTCAGTTCAGACAAGATACCGATCGGCCAGGGCGTCGCCACCTCGATCGGGCTACCGCCGTCATCAGTAACCAACGCGCCATTCGACCAGACCCGGAAATAGTAATCGCCCAACTCCAGCGCATACGTCTGCGACACACTGAACTGAAACGGGATCAGCCGCGCTGTGCGGTCGGCATATTTGGCACTGCCGAGATACCGGAACCCCGGGCGGTTATCCAGGCCGCCGAACTGTCGCACAATGAAGTTGCGGCAGCGGCGCAGGGATGTCTGGTATTTCTCCAGATCGACACGACCGTACAGGGATGGTGAAATCTCGCCGCCGGCGAGTGACGGCTGAATCAGTGAATAGGCCATATCAGCAGATCCTCACGCTGGCGAGATCAGACATAGGCTGCTCTGGTTCATGCGACTCATCAAGGGAGCGCTGCATTGCCGCCGCCAGCACCTGCTGGTAGTTGGCCATCGCCTGCTGCCCGAGACTGGCATTGGAGGAAATCGGCATCGCTATTTCAGCCGCCAGACGCCACGACAGCGCATCAGCAAACAGCGCATCAAACATCATCGGATCGGTAATGCTGCGGACATACAGCAGCATAGCCTGAGGCTCGTTGGTATGAATCACCCGCGACGTCCCGTCTTCATTGCTGCCTACTTCAAAAATCGGCTTATGCCGTAGCGCGTGATGAGGCCAGAAGTATCCCAGCGGCAGAATAGCGGAGATGCGCGCGCAATCCGTCGGGTACTGGTAGCGGAACAACCAGCCCGGCGCCGGGTCGCCCAGGTCTGCCAGCAGCACCCGGGACATAGCAAAGTTCCAGTCGTTGTCTGCCAGCACGGCATCGCGCACTGGTCCGTAAAAAAGATTGCAGGTGTATGCCTCTTTGGTCTTTTCGGTGAGGCTGTTCATCGTCCGGCTGTTGCCGATACGCGCCAGCGCGATGTTGCAGATATTGATCACTGATGCCATATCATCCACCAAACTAAAAAGGGGCTTTCGCCCCTTTGGTTATGCGGGCTTACACCCCGAGTTCTTTACGCCGTTCGGCAATTTTTGCCTTCAGGGTTTCCGCTTTGGTATTGAAATGCGGCACTTCGCCGAACATCTCTTCATACTGTCTGCGGAGTTCTTCCAGTTCGGTTAGTTCTTCGGCGCTGGGCGTAAAAACCTTTTCGCTCAGGCTGGCATCCAGTGAAACCAGATTGCTACCTGGCTCACCATTGAAGTTAACGATGTCACCCGGCTCATGCAGGCGGCCATTGATAAATGACCGCTTAGCGACTTTGTACTTAGGCATTGGTCTGCACGCCCCCAGTGATGCCGGCGGTGACTTTACCGGCAGTCGGCGCAGTACCCGTCACGGTGTAGTTAAGGCGAATGTAACGCTCAAGCTTCATCGGCAGGGTAATGACCGGCGATTTGTACCCCTGCACCAGTGAGGCTAACGGGATCGTCAGAGACAACACGTCGGTAGCTGAACTGAATGCGGAGTTATCATCGGTTTGCACCGTAACGGTTAAGCTGGTCAGGGTATTGAATGACTCAACGACCTGGATCAGCAGCGGAATGTCGCCATATTTACCGACATCTTTGTTGCTGCCGGTATCAATGACGTTGGTCGAAGCAGCCGTGGCCGTAATGGCCTGAGCTGCGGAAAAAAGCGCTTGCTGGTCGAGCAGCATGATCCCCCCCTTACGCCGTTACGGCTGATTCAGTATTCAGGATGGCGTCAGCACGACGGATCGGAATACCCAGGAAAGAAACGATTTTCTTACCGGCGTATTCTTCGATAGTCAGGTTGACGTTCTTCGCATTCATGGCCTGCTTGTGCAGCCAGGCGTGAATGGTTTTGTTGCAGTAGATGACTTCTTTACCATCACCCAGCATCGCCACATCACGCGCATAGTACGCATCAACCATCATGCTGATCAGGTCGGCACCGCTGGCGGCGTCTTTGGTCAGAGTGGTGACGTCGATGTTGCAGATACGGGAAATTGAGCGCCAGTCACGAACCGACAGACCAAGATGCCATTTAAATTCATCGCGGTACGCCAGGAACTGGCCGCCAGCCGAATCGCTGACGAGGTCATTTCCCAGGTCCTGGTGCTGGAAGCCGGCAACCATACCTTCCGGATAGATCATGTGCGCGGTGTTCTCACCCCATGACATGAACCAGATAGAGGTATTGGTGGAACCTGCACCGCCTGCGTTGAAGACGTTCTCAGCACTGGCCGCTTTAGCTGTGCTCAGGGTATTGAATCGCGGCGCAAGACCCATAAACGCTTCAGGCTCAGCATCGGTATTGCCGTAGAAGGTGTAGCGGGAAACCTTGTTGTTAAAGCCCTGCAACTTACCCATGTTCTCGGATACACGGAACGAGTCCGCATTGCCGGAGCGATCGGCCAGATCTTTATCAACGAAGCCCAGGTCATACAGCATGCCGGTGGTATCGGTTACCGGCACAGTCTGCGTTTTGGTCGGCTGGACCCCCTGGTTATAGCGGCGCCATACCGGCTCAGGAATGCCTGCACGGATGGTGGTTTTGTGTTTCGACCCATCGTTACACGGCACATAGATTGCGTCGGTAATGATGTCGTTCGTTTTCGCCAGTTGCTCGACGATTTTCGCGATCCGCCCGTTCTTGTCGGTACGGCTGTACACGTCAAGAAGAGAAGGCAGCGTCTGACCAATTAAAGCCATGATTACACCTCACTATTTTTTTGGATAAAACGCTTCGACCAGCTCGTTCTTCGGCGAGCCGCTACTCTGGCCAGTGACGAAACTGTCTTCACTCATCAACTTGCCTACCTTTGCGAATGCCCGGACCATCTCCGGATGGTTTCCCAGCCCGGTGGTATCCAGAAATTCACGGAACTCTTTAGAGGCGAAGGTATCCAGCGCCTTTTGCGCATGACCTACTGCCCCGGTTAACTTGTCGCCGCCGATCTCTTTATCGGCTTTGGTATCTGCGGCCCACTTCTCTACCTGAGCCCCCCATGATTCCGCCTGGCGCTGCTGCATTTGTTCCTGCAGTTGCGGCCATAGTCCGGCCAGCTTCTGCGCCTGCTCATTCGTCAGGTCCAGCTCGCGGGCTACCGGCTCGAACAGCTCAACGGCTTTCGAATCAAGCTCAGTGCCTTCTGGTGCCGTGAACTCGTATTTCTCCGGCGCCTGAGTTTCGGGCTTTTTGTCTTTATCGGATCCCTGCTCTGGCTTATCGCCAGATGGCTCCGGTTTATCAGTTTTTGCAGGTGGCGCCTCTGCCGCCGGCTCCTGCGCCGGTTCTGTAGGTGCCGGAGTCGGTGATGGTTCAGATGCAGCAGGTGCCGCGCCGCCATCACCAGGCTGCTCATTGCACAATCGGCGATACATCAGGCGCTCAAATAGGTTCATCGTTTTTCCTCTCTGGCCTCGTTAGCCATTACCAGATACTGATCAGGGCATGCCTCCATCACGTCAGAGAAGACCATCAACCCTGTGTTACGTTTGCCTTCGGCGAACGCTGCTGAGAGCGCCTCGCCGGTATAGGTGGAGCGCCACACACCAGCCTGCTCCAGCATCCGCCAGATAAAGCGGCGTCCGTGCTCTGTATCGCAGATGAGGCGCAGGTCGTTGAGCTCGTTATCGCGGCGCAACTTCTGCTTTCTGGCCGCTTCTTCCGCCAGCGCTTCCTGCTCTTCTGCGCTCAGGTATTCAGTCATTGCGCCACCGCCTGCTGCTGTGCAGCATCAGAAAGGGTTTTGAGCAGGCTCGGGTCTGCGGTGTTGGTATCGCTCAGGGTCTTGGCGGTTGCGCCAGCCTGCTGCGCCATAGTCATCATCTGCTGCTGTTGTTCCTGCTGCGCGCGTTGATCGCGGGCTGCCTGAACCTCATCAGCGGAGTTAACAATCGTCGCCGGGACGCCGAGCATGTCGCCGTAGCTGTCGATAGCCTGATCAACGTTCAACTTGTCGAGCGCGTTAGGGTTGGCCTGCGCCAGGTTACCGACGAAGCCGACAAAGCGCTCCACGCTGTTGATGCCGATTGACTTCTGCGCCTGGGCGAGAATGGACACGTATTCGACTTTCAGCGGCGCGCCCTGCAGTTCCTCCGGCGGTTCCGGGAACAGGTTGCGGCGGGCCATGATGTTGAAAGTTCGGTCAACAAACGGATCCAGGAACTCATCATTCAGGCGTTCCAGCACAGGCCCGAGTTGCAGAAGCTTCTCATCCTGCATCGAGGCGACGGCTTCAACCGGCATGCTGCGGGTGTTGATGGTGCTGAACATGTTGAAGAGGTCGGAGAAGAAGCAGGCCTCAATCATCTGGCGGTCGTCGTTGATCATCGCCAGCATGTCGTTCAACTGCGGGCTTACAGCGTAGGCCGGGCGAACCAGTTTGTTGTTGTCGATCTCATCGACGTACGTCACGCCGCCGGGGGTTAGATTGAGCAGTTTGTTTTTCAGGCTTGCTGGGGCGACCATTGGCGGGTTCACCAGCTTATCGATGGCGTTGGCCTTGCGGATTTGCTCCAGTTGCAGGGCCTTTCCGGTGCCGAGGGCCATCATGCCAGGGCAGTTACTGCCGTAGACGTCCTCGCCGTTAATCTCCCAGCGAGGGGACAGGATCGGAGATTCGTCATACCCCGATTCGCTGAGCATCCTGTCGCCGTCGCCCGCGAGTTCGAAGTAAGCCGATTTAAACGCCTTGTTGCGCGCATTCAGCTTGCCGGTATCTCGGTTCAGGTTTGGCTCAGTCAGGTGAACGACGTCAAACCACGCTTCGTAGTTCGCGCTGTCCCAGGCGCTGCGCACGGCATTACTGACGTTTTCGAGGCCAAACTGCATCACAATCTGGCGGGCTGTCATGGAGAAAACGCGATAGGTGGTATCGACCGACAGGCGGGCGGAGTTCGACAGGTAGTAACTTCCGATCGGCAGCGGGTGCGTGCGGATAACGTCCTCGTCATCTTCCAGTACGGCCATCGCCGCGGTGCCGAAAACGCCCAGGTGACGGTAGATAATCGGCAGTGACTGGTAGACGTTAGACCTGTTCATGACGTCGTTCATGCGGGTCATGACGACATCGAGCCAGAGCTTAACCGGGCCATACTGCATCATCTCCGGATCCGGCGTTGCCAGTTTGAACCACGGGCGCGTCGGGCTGGTGATACCGGAAAGCATGCCAGATTGCAGCGTACGGGCCGCTTTGGATGCGGTCGGGTCAACGATACGGGTATTACGCTTACTGCCGTTGTTTCTCTCCGTCGTCAGAAAGCGCGTGCTGCGCGGATCGATAAAGTCCGCCAGTTCGCGCCAGTGTTCCTCAAAGCTGGTGCGCTCTTTTTTGAGCTGCCCCAGGTGTTTGAGGTAATGCTGCTTAGGAGAGAGCTCAGCCATAGATTAAGCCCCGAGCAGGGTTTTGCCCTGCGAGCCGCTGGATGGCTGGGTTACGCCCTGGCTGGATGTCAGGATTGTTGACTTCTGCCCGCCAGCTGCAGCCCGCCGACGGCGATCGTCATCAGCCGTATTCTGTACGGCAGAATCAGACGTCTGCGGTGCAGCCTGGACCTGAGGAGAACTCACGTTAGGTTTGCTGATGCACATGATGCGGAACTCCATAGCGCTTAAATTATTACCAATTTAACCACATATGAATTATTTCGCGTAGCATATTGACTTTATCCGATGCAATTATTACCTTTTAGGTAACAGCAATGCTGTTTATCGGCGTCATATGGCACATGTGTCGTTAACGGTCCGGGGGAGCCTTAAGCATTGTTCTCTCAGCGGGTAGCCGGAATGTGCAAGCCAGCCATGTGCAAACGGCAGTTGGTCACTGCGGCGGTTCGACCACACAACAGGTAAGAGCATTTAGGGTGTAGGTCAGTGACTGCCCGAAAACGGTGAACGCCGGCCGCAGTGCTCTTTCCGTTGTGGCATTAGCTCAGTTGGATAGAGCAACCGCCTTCTAAGCGGTTGGTCGCAGGTTCGAATCCTGCATGCTGCACCAGAATCACGCCTCAGGACCGTGATACCCGTAGTTCAAGTGCAAGTGTTGGCGGTGGCAGTTATTCCCTTTCTGACCACCGCCCTTTTTACAGCAGGACGCCATTGCGATGACTTCATGCTGTAAACCCTGTGACACCCAGCCAAGGACGGCACTTTCCATCATCCCTGTTTCGCCCGGTTCGCCGGGCATTTTTTTAAGGTGAGATTAGACTATGAGTGACAAAGACATTGAATCTGAAATTCAGGCTAAAGGCTTAACCGCGCCGCGCGTTACGCCTACCCGCATCGAAAGCATTATTGCCAGCGAGCATTATTTCACTGCTGCGCAGGGTGATCACAAGGCAAAAGAAGATGATCTGCTCATCAACCCGGAGCCGTATGTTGAAGCGACACCAGATGCATTGCACCTCCTAACCTTCTGCGTTCTGGTGCTGCGCAACGGCTTCACCGTCACTGGCGAAAGCGCCTGCGCCAGCCCGGAAAACTTCGACCCTAAGATTGGACGTAAGATTGCCCGTGAAAATGCGGTAAATAAAATCTGGATGCTGGAAGGTTACCTGCTGAAGCAGAGACTGAGCGAAAAATAACACCGTGACATGTCACAATAGCCCGCCGATGCGCGGGCTTTTTTTTACGCCCACGGGTCGTACTCGCTGATCACGTTGGGCTGCTTGCCGCCGGCAGCAGGGAAATCTGAACGCTTCGTCACCGGGTATGCGAACGTCAGAAGCAGCGCATCGCCCTTGCCCGGCGACCGGCCCAAACGCTCTTTGATATCCTCTTTCGGCTCCATGACGATCTTACCGTCCACTCTAACCTTGTACTCTGCCGCGGACAGGTCGTCCGCCGTCTCCTGGTCATCCAGCGCGCCGCCGAGCTTGAGCCATGTCTTACAGGCGTTGAACATCTCGCCGCGCTTATTCAGCATCTGTGGGTCTGCCGATGCGCCGCCGAACGGCACAAGCTGCCATGTGCGGCCCCATCCGTCACCGATGGACTTCAGCCCGGTACCGTAGCCGAAGTCGATAAACACCGAATCAGCCTGGTACTGGTCCTCAAAGTCAGCGATGCGCTTAGCCATAATCAGGTCGTCGGTGGTCTTGTTGCCGGTCCAGAGCACTTTGCTGTGCAGACCCTGGCGGAAGTAAATCACCGCGTCATCCGCGCCGGAGTACGCCGGATCGACGCCGATAATGCGCGGGGCGTGTGAAACCTGCGCCTCTGTCACAATGCGCTTCATGGCTTCGTCGGTCAGTCCGGTGGGGATGAACTGCAGTTCGGACGCATCCGGGAATATCCCGCGCACGCGGACCTTCACAAAATCGCTGTCCTCGCCGTAGTCATCCACCCACTTCTGCAGTTGCTGTTTGTTGGTGCCTTCCACAGTGCGGCTGTCGATCTGCGCGCACTTCCAGCGGTGTTTGTATTTGCGGAAGCACTCTCGGAAACGTCCGGTATTACGCGTCGGGTTACCGAATGCCACCCAGATAATTTCGGTGTCTTCGTCCGTCAGCGCACCCTCGGCAACCTCCCACACCAGATCGGCAATGTTGGACGCTTCGTCGAATACCACGATGATGCGCTTACGCTCGTTGTGCAGCCCGGCGAACGCCTCTGTGTTGTGCTCTGACCACGGTATGGCATCAGCGCGCCAGCGTTTATCGTGTCCCGGATCGTTGCTGTACATCGCGGTGGCGGTGCAGGTGAACCAGTCTTTCGTGATAGCCAGGTTTGACCATTTGATGATTTCCGGCCAGGTCTTCGTGCGCAACTGGTTGTCGGTGTTTGCGGTCACCACCACCTTGCAATCCTCGCAGGTGGACATGCCCCAGTTAATCAGCATCGAGATGAAAGCGGACTTTCCGATACCGTGACCTGATGCGCGCGCCAGCATCAGCGGCTGATGACGTGTTGCCGGGTTCTGCAGATGCTCGCCTATCTCACGGAATGCGTCAGCCTGCCACTGGCGCGGCCCGGTGGCGTGCGCCAGTTCTGTGCCATCCTCACCCCACGGAAACGCGTAATGCGCATAGCCCAGTGGGTCATGCGTGAAACTGGCGATATCGTCGATCAGTTGTTCTTCCGGGGATGATGCGGCAGTCGTCACTGGTTACCACCCTGCAAATCTTTCAGCCGGCGGCGGGCGGCGGCCATGCGGTCTGCGATAGTCACATTCACGTTAACTTCCATGCGCTCTTTGAACGCCATCACGTCGACGTGCTTACCGATAAGCTCGAGGTTCTTCACCTTGTCGGGCCATTTTATTTTCTTCAGGATTGTCTCGATCGAGGTTTCATCCATGTTCATGATGGTGGACGACAGGTCAAACCCGCTCAGGGTCGTGCGCCATATCTTCGGCCATTCGCGGATCGGCTTCAGTGTGCCGTCATCGTGCAGGATATCCAGCACATCCATCTGGTCGATTTCCACCAGGCGCAGTAGCACGTAATCGGCACTGACGCGCAGGCGCTTATTGCGTTCTTCCATCAGTTCAGCAATTCGTTTCTGAATGCGCTCATCACGCATCATCACGCTGGCTTTAACTGCCGCTGTCTTCGTCGAGAATCCGGCGTTAATTGCCGACTGAGTCTGATTCTCAGGGCATTTTACGTACTCCTGAGCATAAGCCTCCTGCATAGCCGTCAGCGGCTTGTACTGCGTGGATTTGCGTTTGGGGTCCTTTGGCATGGTAAATCTCCGCAAAATTATTACCGCTATGGTAATAGTAACACGCAAAACAAAGCCGCCATAGTCGGCGGCCGTTGTTACACCAGTTTAAATTCCTCTTCGAAGTATTGCCCGTTACTTATCATCAAATCATATCCAGCGACGTACTGCATACATTCCGAAAGCGACATCGGTTTTTCGAACTCAAGCCAGAAGCAGTCACTGTACGCTTTACCGAGCCAATAGCCTCCACCGTATAGTTTTGCCCGCTGAATGATGAGCCAGCGCCCTTCCGGCACACTTTCGATAAAGTCACCTCGGTAGATAATCGTGAAATTGAAGTCTTTATTGCCCATATCAGCGCCTCAAAATACTGTATATAATTACAGTAAATGATAGCGTTTAATTTATCAATCTGCCGTGACATGTCACAGAGGTAATTTTGTTTCATGCCAGCCAAGAGTAGCCCAGCATTGAGAGTCGCCAGCGCACGGGCATGATGCCACCGGCAATTGATCACCACACTTGCCGCAGCGTCGTTTGCTGATGGCGTTAATCCGGCCGCGCACCCGGGCATCATCCTGGCGGATAAGCAACGCGATGTACTCGGCCATTTCGTAGGGATCGCGACCAGGGCGCCGGGCGGCGCAGTTACGGGCCAGCATCTCCTGCTCCTGCTCATCCAGCACCAGTTCAATTTTGCGCTCACCGGCGGCGGACTGCCGCGCGCGCTGCGCGGCTTTGCGTTCTGCGGGGGATTTAGGCATCAGTCGTCATCCTCATCATCAAAGTCCACCCAATCCTCATCATCCGCAATACCAGGGCATAGCAGAGGGTTGGTTGCCGCCAGCATTTCACTAGCTGCGCCCCGGCGTTGAATGCGTCGCAAAACCTCATACATTTCGAACACCTCGGTGCGCTCGTCGCCAATATCGAGCTCACAGGCCAGAGTGTGAAAGTCGGTAGTGAGGGCCTGTAGATTTTGGAATAGTTCTGCTTTACTCACCTTTCACCTCCTGTGGGTCGGCTGCGAGCATGGCGGCGCGGCAGGCGTCATACGCCTCACGCATTGCGTCTTTAACCCATCCGAGGGGCTTCCGATTAGCAGCTGAAAGCCATTCTTCAAAAGATGGCACTACCGGTGCTGACTGGAACGGCTTCCTGTCCTTCACCCAGGTAACCAGCGCCTGAATATGCTTTTCACAGGTTGCCGCTAGCATCTCATCTGATTCAGGCGCTGCTATACCGGCGTTACTGAGGGCCAAACGCAGACCATTCGGTACTACCGGCGCTG
>NZ_JBWNLD010000027.1:0-4310 GCF_056521145.1 Klebsiella sp. CSG-1
GCGAGCAGAACCACCGTAGGTTTTAGCCAGAACGGTAGTGATTGCAGCAGTCAGCGTTGTTTTACCATGGTCAACGTGGCCGATAGTACCGACGTTAACGTGCGGTTTTGTACGTTCAAACTTTTCTTTAGACATCGATTGTCCCTCTAAGACACGGATAAATCGGTGATATCACCACATCAACCGGGCAACATGCCCGACTTGTTGAATGCAATAAACAGAGAGAAACAGGGAAGGAGAGATAAAGAAGTGGTGCTGATACCCAGAGTCGAACTGGGGACCTCACCCTTACCAAGGGTGCGCTCTACCAACTGAGCCATATCAGCACGTCTGGAGCGGGCAGCGGGAATCGAACCCGCATCATCAGCTTGGAAGGCTGAGGTAATAGCCATTATACGATGCCCGCATCCTGAAACTCGGCTACCCAGTTCTTTCTATAACAAAAAAAAGAGACTTATCTCTTTTTCTGTTTGAGTTGATTAGTTTAACCAAGCAACTCTGGCTTCGCAAAGCGTTGCCGAAAGATGGTGGTGGGGGAAGGATTCGAACCTTCGAAGTCGATGACGGCAGATTTACAGTCTGCTCCCTTTGGCCGCTCGGGAACCCCACCAGGCACTTGATGGTGCCGACTACCGGAATCGAACTGGTGACCTACTGATTACAAGTCAGTTGCTCTACCTACTGAGCTAAGTCGGCATCAAGTAGCGCGCATTTTAGGGAGACCTGCGAGTTCATGCAACTAAAAAATTGCATAAAATGTTCCATTGCTCATATTTTGTGCTCAAACAAGGAAAATCGTTGCAATTTCAAACAACGGAGCACAAAAAAACGGCATTTACCTAAGCGTAAATCGTACGCTGACCTGGGATATTTTGTTAAAGACCGGCATTTTTGACCTTCCGGGCGATTTCCTGAGCACCTCTGCATACGATAATCGATCTTTTAGCCCGCAGAGCAGGTATTCCAGCTTCACCTGAGAGCACCACTGACGACTCCCTTCCGCGGCATTTATTGCTCACCTAACCTGAGCGCTCTATTCACCTGATTAATAATTACCTGCGAACCCCGCTCTTGTGATGTCTGCATTAGAAAGCGCTATCCGATGAGTTTTTTTCTTATTATTCCTCGCAATCTGGTGTTACCCTCCTGCCCATTGTCCTGATTAACTTGTGTGAAGCATCCCTCGCTGCATTTGATTCGGCGATGCTAAGAACATGCTTATGAGCAAAAAAGAGCAGACGTTAATGACACCGTATCTACAATTTAACCGCAACCAATGGGCTGCACTTCGTGATTCCGTTCCGATGACGCTGACAGAGGAAGAAATCACGCGGTTAAAAGGCATCAACGAAGATCTTTCTCTTGAAGAAGTTGCCGAGATCTATTTGCCGCTGTCGCGTTTGCTTAATTTCTATATCAGTTCTAACCTGCGGCGTCAGGCCGTGCTGGAACAATTCCTCGGCACTAACGGCCAACGCATTCCCTATATCATCAGTATTGCCGGCAGCGTCGCGGTAGGGAAAAGTACAACCGCGCGCGTATTACAGGCGCTGCTCAGCCGCTGGCCGGAACATCGTCATGTTGAATTGATAACGACCGATGGCTTCCTGCATCCTAACGCCGTATTGAAAGAACGCGGGCTGATGAAGAAGAAAGGCTTCCCGCAATCCTATGATATGCATCGTCTGGTCAAGTTCGTCTCCGACCTCAAATCCGGCATACCTAATGCTACCGCTCCGGTTTATTCGCATCTGATTTATGATGTGATCCCCGATGGAGATAAAACCGTAGCGCAGCCGGACATTTTGATTCTGGAAGGATTAAATGTTTTACAAAGCGGGATGGATTATCCTCATGATCCGCACCACGTATTTGTATCTGACTTCGTTGATTTTTCGATATATGTTGATGCGCCAGAAGAATTACTAAAAACATGGTATATCAACCGTTTCTTAAAATTCCGTGAAGGGGCCTTTACCGACCCGGACTCTTATTTCCATAATTATGCAAAGCTTTCCAGAGACGAAGCGGTGAACATTGCCACCTCATTATGGAATGAGATCAACCTGCTGAATTTAAAAGAAAATATATTACCAACTCGTGAGCGAGCTAGTTTGATCATGACGAAAAGCGCCAATCACTCGGTTGATCAGGTTCGGTTACGTAAATAACGATTACAGAAAATAAAAAGGGAGCCAGGGCTCCCTTTTTATTCAGTTTATTCTGCACTTCGTAACGATATCTCACCACCAACCCAGGGTTTTATCACACCATCCTGCTCAAGCAATAACGCGCCCTGAGTATCGATACCGCGAGAAATACCAAATATTTCTTTATCGCCAATAATAAGCTTCACCGGGCGGTTGAGGAAGTTATCTAATTTCTCCCAACGCGCCAGATAAGGTGCCAGGCCATCCTGTTCAAAGAGCTGCAGGCCAGCGCGAAGCTCTTTAATCAGGCGCGCGGCCAACGTATTACGATCGATAGATACGCCAGCTTCCTGCAAGCTAATCCATCCCTGGTTGACGACATCTGACTCTACATGACGCATAGCCAGGTTGATCCCCGCCCCGCTGACTATCTGTGCCGCATCGCCGGTTTTTCCCGTCAGCTCAACCAAAATACCTGACAGTTTACGATCCTGAAGATAGAGGTCATTTGGCCACTTCACGCGAACCTTATCAGCCCCCAGGCTCTGGAGCACTTCTGCAATAACAATCCCGATGACCAGACTCAATCCCACTGCGGCAGCAGGCCCTTGCTCCAGCCGCCAGTACATCGAGAGATAGAGGTTTGCGCCAAAGGGAGAAAACCACTTGCGCCCTCGACGACCGCGGCCGGCCTGCTGATATTCTGCAACGCAGGCATCGCCGGATTGCAACTCATTAAGACGATCCAGCAAATACTGGTTGGTCGAGTCAATAACGGGAAGTACGGTTACCCGTCCATGTTCGATCTGTGCAGCGATTCGCTTTTCATCTAATAGCTGGATCGGCTCTGGCAGGCTGTAACCTTTTCCCGGAACGGTGAACACATCAACCCCCCAGTCGCGGAGAGTCTGAATATGCTTATTGATTGCCGCACGACTCATTCCCAGACGATCGCCCAGTTGCTCTCCGGAATGAAATTCGCCATCCGCTAAAATTGATATCAATGTCAGGGGGATTGTATTATCTCTCATGCAATAGCCTCCTCGGCATTCACTTCACCGGTTGCGCCAATAAAGCGGACTTCCGGCTGGAGCCAGACATTGAACTTCTCGCCTACCTGCTGACGGACATAATGCGCCAGCTTAATCACGTCGTCGCTGGTTGCCTGATTATCATTGATTAATACTAAAGCCTGCTGACGGTGTACCGCGGCCCCGCCGATGGTTTTCCCTTTCAGCTGACATTGATCGATTAGCCAGCCTGCGGCCAGTTTTATACGACCATCTACCTGCGGGTAGTGCGGAGCATTCGGGAACATGGCCAGTAGCTCCTGCCCTTTCCCGGCGTCAATCACCGGGTTTTTAAAGAAACTGCCGGCATTACCACTCACTTTTGGGTCAGGAAGCTTAGTCATTCGCATATGACAAACGGCGTCAAATACCTGACGTGGAGTGACGGTGTTTCGGTCAAGACGGGTCAGGTCACCGTAGGTTAATATCGGATCCCAGCGCTTTGTCAGGCGGAGGCCTACCGCAACGATGGCAAAGCGATCCTGATATTCGTGTTTGAAAATACTGTCACGATAGCCAAAACGGCATTCACTCGCAGAAAGCCGCTGCTTATGCCCAGTTGCTAGCTCGATGCAATCAACATACTGGCAAACGCGCTGTAGCTCGACGCCATATGCACCAATATTCTGAATCGGGGAAGAGCCTGCACAACCAGGAATCAATGCAAGGTTTTCCAGACCCGGCATGCCATTATCCAGCGTAAACTGCACCAGTTGATGCCAGTTTTCTCCGGCCCCAACGTGTAGATGCCAGGCATCAGGCGTTTCCGTGACCTCAATTCCCATAATGCGGTTGATTATCACCGTACCGGCATAATCCTTCAGGAAGAGTACATTGCTCCCTTCACCAAGGATCAAAACGGGCTGATCCTCTGCAGTGGCCTGTTGCCATGCGGACAATAGCTGCTGTTCATTTTCAGCACGTACAATCGCTTTGGCCATACGGTCAATGCCAAAGGTATTCCAGGGTTTGAGGGAGTGATTCATAGTGGCTTCCTGATGCAAAATCTGCACTAGTTTACCGTATCTGCTAGGGGAAGGCTTGCTTGATTGCGGCCAGGCGGGTATTCAGGATGCTTCTGTTTTTCATG
>NZ_JBWNLD010000028.1:0-2473 GCF_056521145.1 Klebsiella sp. CSG-1
GCTGCGCGTGGCGATAGAGCATTATCTGACGTCGCGGGTCGGCGAACTTGTTCGCCTCTCGGTCAATGCCAAACAAATAACCGATTCCAGCAACATTTACATCGCGCAGTTCTTCTTCATCAGTCCACGCCACCGGCTCGCTGTCCATTGCGGCCAACTGCGCAAGGGCCAACTCAATGACGTCATCATGGGTGTAACAATTCTCACCGCGAGCAATTCCTGACAGACGCTCTCTGGTTATGGTTAATTTGCTGGTCATTGCAGCACCACCTTTTTACCGTGTTTCACTAATTCACCGACATCAATACCGACGTTAAGCCAAAAGCTCAGAGCCAACAAAATATCGTCTTCGTTCTTACAGTGGCAGGCGTTAACAAACTCCTGAACCGTTTTTACTGCCAGTTTTGCCATTTCCCCTTCGGGTAGGCGTTGTGGTGATTTACTGGTCATTTCCGGTCCACCTTAATTTTGCTGAGTTCCGCAAAGTGCTTACGCATGGTTTCCTGCACTTCTGGATGCTGCCAGTTGGTATGGATACCGCCATCTTCGTCGATGGTGAATTTACCGGCGTTTTCTGTGAGAACGCGCTTCAGGCGCTGTTCTGGATTTTCGATACGGAACATCACTCAGCCTCCACCTTGATGCCACCGGCGGCGAGCATCTCCAAAATCGCCGTCTTGTTAAACCAGTGTCCTGCGGCATATGGCACCATTACCGCATGTCCCCCTTGAACAACCCCCACGCATAGCTCTGGCAGCTTCACGGTGACGGTGCGGGCTTGTGGTGATGCCAGCTTGTACGCCATAACGTCCATATCACCACCGGTATGCATCCATCCCATAACTTTTCCTGCCGGGTACGGAATTTTCAGCTCCTGTTTTCTGGTTTTCAGGTAAACGAGTTCATCTGTACTCAGTGAGTCAGGACGCCATTTCCCGTCATGCTCTATCCAGTCAGTTACGGTGCGGGACTCCGCCAACTGCTTTAACCCTTTCTCTGTCATGCGCTTGTAGTGGTCGCGAGCCTGAATTACCTGAGCGTGGCTTTCTCCCAGTTCAGCGATGCGACCCTCCAAATGCTCGATAAATGCCTTCAGCACATCAGCACGGTGTTTCCCCAGCGGCTTCACGACGCCAAATCGCCTGTCTGTGTTCACCCAATCGGTTTTATCGCTCCACTCCATGTACGCGGTACGGAAGGACTCCAGCTCGGCGATACGCTGGCGTAGCGCCGCAATCTCCATTTCTGCAGCGTCCGCATAATGGACGTTCTCATTGTCCAGCGGCGGCAGGTCCGGCGTATTCACACCAAACAGCGCCGCCAGTGCGCGGTAGTTCTGCTCGCTGTGATGGCGACCTTTACAGCGGACCAGTCTTTCGGCTGCTGCGTTGATGGTCTGCGCCTTCTCCAGCGCCTTCTCCAGCGCGATGGCTTCACCCTCTTTCAGCACCACAGTGTCAAAGTTTTTGGTCTGCTTTTTGATTTTGGCAATCAGCGCCAGTTCGGTGATATCAGTTGTCATGCGGCACCACCTTCAACATTGCGGAACCATATGCATACAGGGCCATCTTCAGTGTCATGAATCGAGCCGATAAACCAGCCGTCGCCTTCCGGGCGCTCCGGGTTCCACTTCGCGAATGAACCTTCGCCGCTTTCATACTCGGCGCGGGCCTCTTCATCGTCGCTACATTCCAGAAATGACATGGATGATTGCAGGCCATTGGCATCAACCCACTCGTTAAACTCTGCGGTCGTTACGCCCTCGCGGTAGCCGCAAAGCTCATCAAAGCAAGGATGGGTCCAGAATCCGTAGGTAGCGTTGCGTGTTACCGGTAGTGATGTGATTTTGTTCATGCTGAAGGCTCCTGTTTTGGCATCAGCGCATCGCGGACGCTCTGCCGGTAGTAGTGATGGAATGCGAAGGTCAGCCCTAACTTTGTTGGCCGCTCCTGCTTACCCAGAAGCTTGAGGCGAGTGCAGATGGTTGTAGCCGTCCAGCCAGAGTGATAACCGGCGGCACGTTTCATAACGGTTTCCGCCAGGATGGTTCGGAAGTCGTCACGCCCGAAGTTGGTGTTTTCGAATGCCGCGTTGATCACCTCATCGGTCAGGTGTGCATCGATAGCGTTGATCATTTGGCCCCCTCGCGCAGCTGCTTGGCGAACCACAGCGTACCTTTGTGGAATTGCTGGTTATGTTCTCGTTCCATATTCACAGTGTCAGCAAATAGCGCTGTGTACTCCTCCACCCCATCAGCCTTAATCCCGGCTACGAGACGAGCGTAAGCAGGCATTTTCATACAGGCCAAAGAGCGGATAATGTGTTGCACCTCTTTTGGACTTGCGTCATAGAGTTCATCGGTGATGAATACGGCATTGTTGTGAATTTCTTCTACAACGCTTAACTCTGATACCAGCTGCCGCAGATGGTCCTGCAGGTCTACTCCTTCAGGGCAGTTGGTTATCTCACGGCA
>NZ_JBWNLD010000029.1:0-1957 GCF_056521145.1 Klebsiella sp. CSG-1
TGTCAACAACGGGTAAAAAGTGATCCACTTACCGCCACCACCAACGGTTTAATATTGATCCACCTTGTTTACTCAGGATTAGCTTCAGCGATAACCCCGGCCTTTCGTTTCTGCTTCAGTCGATAGCTTTCCCCTTTTATTTGCACGACGTGTGAGTGATGTAAGATCCGGTCCAGCATCGCCGATGTCAGGGCTGCATCCCCGGCGAACGTCTGGTCCCACTGCCCGAACGGCAGGTTAGAGGTCAGGATCATCGCGCTCTTCTCGTAACGTTTGGCGATGACCTGGAAGAACAGCTTGGCTTCCTCCTGACTGAACGGCAGATAGCCTATTTCGTCGATGATGAGCAGTTTTGGAGCCATTACACCGCGATTGAGTGTCGTTTTGTAACGCCCCTGACGCTGGGAAGTCGACAGCTGTAACAGCAGGTCCGCTGCTGTTGTGAAGCGAACCTTGATGCCGGCCCGTACTGCTTCGTAACCCATGGCTATCGCCAGATGTGTTTTTCCCACGCCCGAGGGGCCCAGTAACACGATGTTTTCGTTACGTTCGATGAAGCTCAGGGAGCGCAGCGACTGGATTTGCTTCTGCGGTGCGCCGGTGGCGAAGGTGAAGTCGTATTCCTCGAACGTCTTCACCGCGGGGAAGGCTGCCATCCGTGTGTACATCGCCTGTTTACGCTGATGCCGGGCAAGTTTCTCCTCATGTAACAGGTGCTCCAGGAAGTCCATGTAGCTCCATTCCTGATCCACTGCCTGTTGCGACAGCGCCGGTGCCGCGCCGATAAGACTGTCCAGCTGGAGCTGTTCGGCAAGCACCATCAGCCGTTGATGTTGCAGTTCGACCATCATGCGGCTCCTCTGCAGAACGTGTCATAGATGGACAGCGGATGATGCAACGGCTGCCTGTCGAAGGTCACCAGGCTTTCGTCGACCTGCACGTCATACTGTTTTTTCTCCGGTGGCAGTGCCAGCATGGATTGCTGTTCCTCCATCCAGCGATCACAGGGGCGGGTCTGGATAGTTTCATGCTTCCGTTGATTGGCCACATCGTACAGCCAGCGCAGGCCGTAACGGTTTGCGGTTTCAACATCGACGGTGATCCCCATCGGGCGCAGGCGCGTCATTAACGGGATGTAGAAGCTGTTGCGGGTGTACTGCACCATTCGCTCCACCTTGCCTTTAGTCTGTGCCCTGAACGGGCGACACAGCCGGGGAGAGAAGCCCATCTCTTTGCCGAACTGCCACAGGGAAGGATGGAACCGGTGCTGTCCGGTCTGGTAAGCATCACGCTGGAGCACCACCGTTTTCATATTGTCGTACAGAACTTCCCGCGGTACACCGCCGAAGAAGCTGAACGCATTGCGGTGACAGGCTTCCAGGGTGTCGTAGCGCATATTGTCAGTGAACTCGATGTACAGCATCCTGCTGTATCCCAGAACGGCAACGAACACATGAAGCGGTGATTTGCCGTTTCGCATGGTCCCCCAGTCAACCTGCATCTGCCGCCCGGGCTCGGTTTCGAAGCGAACGACCGGTTCTGCCTGTGCTGGCAGGGTCTGTTTGCGGATGAACTCTCTCAGGATAGTCAGCCCTCCACGATAGCCCAGCTCCATGATTTCCCGGGCAATAACAGTCGCCGGGATTTTGTAGGGATGCGCATCGCTGATCCGCTTAGAGATATAATCGCGGTATTCATCGAGCAGTGATGATGATGCCGGGCGTGGTGAATACTGCGGCTTTTCAGATTTAGCTTTCAGGTGACTACGGACAGTATTGCGCGAAATACCCAGTTCCCTGGCGATGGCCCGGATACTCATTCCCCGCTTGTGCAGGACTTTAATTTCCATACGAATCTCAAAAGTGATCATAAGCTCCCCTGTATTCAGAGGAGCAGATTAACCCCTGGATCAATTTTCAACCGCTGGGGTGGATCAGTTTTGCACCGTTGGTAACAT
>NZ_JBWNLD010000003.1:0-624872 GCF_056521145.1 Klebsiella sp. CSG-1
TGTCAGGCTGGACAGTCTCATTGGCACAACAGCGCGGGTGATTTATACGACGCGGGTAGGCACCTCAAACGCAATTTTTAACGAGTTTGAGTTTGAATATTCGGGCACCGGTAGCCCACTGGATGAGGCCGAGACCGCACTCCGGGCCTCATTGTCAAGTTAGCAAGGATACATACATGATTGGCTGGAGTATAAGAAAATTCAACGCAGTTCTACTTATTTTTGCGTGGGGGATGATATTCCATGCGATTTTTGAGAATAACGACTGGATAGCTATGCTTGTTACTGCGTTTCTTCTTGGGTTCCAACTACGCAGATAGTATTACCATTTATCCACATATGAATTATTGTGTATGATGATCTTACCAACTTCAGGAGGTTCATCATGCATAGTAAACGGTGGTCACCATGTCAGGAACGCTAACCGCTGATACATTAAATCAGGGGCTTAGCTACGGTGCGCTGGCGGCGGTTGTCGCCGGAGTTCCGCCAGAAGTGGCGCTTGGTTCACTCGCCGGGGCGGTAATATTTGTTACCTCAGCGATCGAGTATCCTGTAAAGCGCCGCGTTCTTCTGTCCCTTCTCAGCTTTCTCTGCGGTCTTCTCTTCTACAAGCCAACAGCCTCAATCCTCATCGGCCTGGCAAGCATCATCCCCACAATCACGCAGGACTCGTTTGAGCGGGGCATCGTGTATTCCGCTGGCGCTTTTGTGGCGTCCATCGTCGCTGTGCGTGTTGGCATCTGGCTGTATCACCGTTCTGATAATCCTCGAGATTTAATCCCGGGAGGAAAAGACGATGACAGGCCATGATCTGTTGCTAATTGCAAACGCCATCATATGCGCCGGAATTGCGCTACGTGTGATGTTCTTTCAGCGCAACGGATCGCGGCACCGCCGGTGGGGAGGATGGATTGCCTATTTCCTGATTGTATCGGCGGCCAGCATTCCGGTGCGGGCGGCGTATTCATTCTTCTACCACTTCCCCATGACCGCAGATCTGTCTGAGGTCGTCATTAACGCTGTGATGCTTGCCGCTGTGCTGAAAACGCGCGGCAACGTCGTGCAAATTTTCAAAGTATCGAGGTCATCATGAGTGAGTTATCCTGGATCACAGAAGCACGCAAACATATTGGTCAGATGGAAATTAAAGGCCCACGCCATAACCCATTGATCCTCCAGTTCTGGAAAGACATTAAGCGCGGTGGCATTAAAGATGATGAGACGCCATGGTGTGCCGCATTTGTTGGGGCGATGTTGGAGCGATCAGGAATTAAGTCAACCAGATTCGAGTCGGCAAAATCATACCTTAACTGGGGTGTCCATATTCGCGATCCAGCATACGGCTGCGTAGTAATATTCAGTAGAGATGGCGGAGGCCACGTCGGATTTGTTGTCGGGCAGAAACAAAACGGTGACCTGATGGTGCTGGGCGGTAATCAGTCTGATGCAATTAATATCCGAGCTTTCTCACGAGACCGGGTTACTGGCTATCGCTGGCCGGTAAATGTGGCGAAGGATGGTAGAGAATTACCGTTAATGACCGGTTCCGCGTCGGTAAATGAATCATGATCACGGCATTAGTTAAAGCGTACTGGAAACAGCTGCTTATTGTCGCGATGCTTGCTGCTCTGGTGGCCAGCGGCGTTGTAGCATGGAATATTCACGGTGACAGACAGTACGACGCCGGGTATACGCAGGCGAAGGCTGATCGCAAAGCAGAAGATGAGAAAGCCCGTCAACATGACGAACAGGAGAAAGCAACCAATGAACGTGAGGCGCAGCAGAGGATCGACCAGGCGCGCAATGATGCTCTTGATGCTGCCGCTCGCGCTGGCCGGCTGCAGCAGCAACTCGTTGCCATCCGTGAGCAGCTCAGGCAGTATAACGCCACTGTCGGCGCTGGGTCGTCAGCCGCAGACACCGGAGTTTTGCTTGCCGACGTGCTCGAAAAATCTCTCGAACGAAACCGGCAACTGGCAGGATACGCTGACCGGGCAGTTGAAGCCGGAAGGGTCTGCGAAAGACAGTACGATGAACTAACCAGGTAGCATGGTATTTTTCATGGTACTGTTTCCCGGTGACGGTATATAAAACGGTATGCAGAATTTATCGTTTCATAAACTTGTTTTCAGTCAATTGGTTACGAGCACTGTAAATAATTGAGTGGGAATAACTCCCCGGCGTTGTTAAACGAAGCCCTCTGTTTTTACAGGGGGCTTTTTCTTTTCTGCCGCCGGATTAATGCTGAGTTTTATCGCTGAACTGGGGCACTTCCGTTGAGAAACGCGCGCTGCGAGCATCGCGTTCATAACCCTGATTCTGGCTCAGAATCGCATAGAGCTCGGGGCGTCTGCCGTGAATCCAGCGTCGGCCCGTGGACATGGTCAGCAGGCTTAAATCCAGCGTGGCGCAGACCAGGGTGTCTTCAAACGCATCGGTTTCTGCAATAATGCGGCCATAGGGATCGATAATCATCGCATTGCCGGTACGCACCTCCCCGTTGTCGAGCCCGACGCCATTGCTGAATAAGATAAACATCCCGTTATCGTGCGCTCTTGAGGGCAGCCAGCGGAGCAACCATTCCCGACCGTTACGGCCCTGGAACGCGGCTTTCAGCGCGTCAGGATCCTGATACCGGTTCTCCCAAAGGGCTATGGGTACGGGCTTCATCCCGAACGGGCTGCGGGAGTTCGTACCGCCGGTTTGATGAGGGGCCAGCAGGATATCCGCGCCCAGCAGCGCGGTAGCTCGTGCATTTTCCGTCAGATTATTGTCCCAGCAGATCAGAACGCCAACTTTCACTCCCCACGGCGTATCGAAGACGGTGAAGCTATCCCCCTGGTCTATCGCCGGATGTTCAAAGGCGTGCAGCTTGCGGTGGATATGTCTCTGGCCATCCGGCATACAAACGACGTAGGTGTTATACAGGCGATCGTCACTCGCTCTTTCAATCAGCCCCACGCCAATGGCCATCTGGTAACTTTGTGCCAGGCGGGCAATTCTCGCCAGGGAAGGACTGTCGTCAATGGGCTCGGCGAGCGACCCCACCTCTTCGGCGCTGAGATCGATAACGTGCCAGTAGCCGGTAATGCACATTTCGGGAAAGGCCAGAATGCGGGTACCTTCGCCGGCTGCCTGATGAATAAAGCGTTCCATAATGCCCAGGTTATAGGACTTATCATTAGCGCGGTGGCAGAACTGTACCGTAGCTACCTGAAGTTCGTTGTTCATAGGTCTCTTCTCGTTGCTAAAAACTGAGCGCATTACGCCAGCAGAGACACAGGATGTATAATCACGCTTTCTCCGCGTTTGATAAGGGACTGGAATGGACATCAGATTAATACGGGCGTTCGTCACCCTGGCCCAGCAGCGGCGCTACCATGCGGCGGCGGAGCGGCTTTGTTTGACCCAACCGGCGCTGACGAAACAAATCCAGACCCTGGAGCATCTGACGGGCATGACCCTTTTTCAGCGGGGTCGGCAGGGAGCACAGCTAACCGCGGCGGGGGAGGCTATCTATTCTCAGGCCTGCCATTTTGTGGCGCAGCATGACCAGTTTTGTGCCTGGACGGAGCAGGTCCGGCGCGGAAACGTCGGCACGCTGGCGCTGGGATTCGGCATCTCAACCTTCCAGTTGGCCCCGGCGCAAGTTAAAGCCTTTCGCCAGCAGTTTCCCGATATTGACGTCTCCCTCAACGATATCGCTTCCCACGAGCAGTATCGAATGCTGCTGGAGGGGCAGCTGCATGCCGGGTTCGTGCGGATGCCCGTTCCGGACGCGCTGGAGGCCCAGGCGCTGATGGAAGAGAGCCTGGTGCTTGCCGTGCCCGCTGGCGCAACGCAGGCGCTCCCGGATATCGCCTCGGTGCTCCGACAGTTCCCGCTGCTGCAAATTAACCCAAGGCGCGGCCGTGGGTTGGCACAGCAAACGGCGCATTTCCTGCAAATCAACCGCCTGACCGCTGACATTGTGGCGGATGCTGACGATATTCATACGCTGCTGGCGCTGGTTGCCGCCGGAAATGGTGTTGCGCTGCTTCCCGCCGGCGCATGTCATCTCCTGCCGGCAGGCATAACGCTCGTTACCGTGACGGGGGAGGGCGCGCAATGGCAGGTTGGCGTTGCCTGGAATCCACAGGTAGTGGACGCCGTCCGCGATCGTTTTATCGCGATGGTCTGTCGGAAGAACGGGGAGATACCTCCTCGCTAAGGCGCGTGCAGGTATCGCCACGAAGTTCAGGAATCAATGGCTGCCGGCATCGCCTCTGGAGGCTGGTCGGACTGGCTCCGGGCAATGGCCAGCGCCAGCCCGGCGACCACCAGCGTCAGCGCAGCGGAAACACCTAAGCTCCCCTGCACCCCGAACTGCTGATTTAACCAGGCGTAGACAAACGGCGAGGCGGCGGCCAGCAGCTGGGCGGGGATCAACAGGATACCGGTGCGGCTGGCGTAATCCTCGGCGGCAAAAAGCTGTAGCGGTAGCGTGGCCTTAAACACGGTCGTTAACCCATTGATGGCGCCATAGCCCAGCACAAATCCGCCGGCCGCCCAGATGAGATATGGCCCGCTCAGACCGAGGGCGAAACAGACCGGCATCAGCAACGTAGTCAGCAGCGTAAGTCGAAGCGGCGTGAGCACCGAACCCGAGGCGACCTCCAGAAAACGGGCGCCGGTCTGGCCAATGCCCCAGAGCATCCCCGCCGCCACCGGCAGACCGTAGTGGGCAATAAATTCCGGCAAATGGGTGGAGGTTCCGTTAGAAACAAACGTCACCAGCGCGATCAGCGCCGCATACAGCAGACCAACGCGTCTCTGCTGGTGAGAAGTGGGCCGATGCGCTTTCGGGGGTATCGCCGCCGGTCGCCTGGCATTCGGCATTCGCCAGAGCAACAGCGCGCTGAACAGGCCCAGCAGGCCATAAACCAGCAACGCCTCCCGCCAGCTCATCATCGTCAACAAAAATGCGCCCAGTGGCCAAAACAGAGCGGAAGCCAGGCCGCCAGCCAGCGTCACGCGGGAAAGGGTTCGTCTCGCCTGTTGTCCGTACAGATTCACCAGCGCGGCGAACAGCGCATCATACAGCGCCAGACGCATTCCGATACCGGTAAGTAGCCAGGCGCCCAGCCAACCGGATAGGGTAGGTACAGCGGCCATCAGGAAACAGCCTGCGGCGATCGCCAGCGTGCCGCTGACCACAATTTGCTGGCCGCCAAAGCGGGCCAGCAGGCGGGCGACAAACGGGGAGATTAGCGCCATTATCAACATGGCGATCGTCAGGCCGAGGTAGATTTGTGTCTCTGGCCAGCCGGTGTCCTGCCCGATAGCCCGGGCAAAAGTGCCCGGCATATAAAATGAAATTCCCCAGTTAATCAGCTGATTGCATCCAGCGGCAAGCGTCAGCATGGCGGGCGCGGCGCGTCTGTTTTCCGTATTTTTCATTCGTATCTCAGTCTGTTATGCAGTTGTCGGCAGCATAACCTGCGCGCTATTGTGCAGGCAGACTCGTTCGTTTATGACCCTTATAAGAGAAACTTTGAGATGACGACGCTTAATCTGGGAAATCTGGCTACTTTTCGACTGGTGGTACAGCGGGGGAGCTTCTCTGCTGCTGCGGATATCCTGGGGCTATCGCAGCCCGCGGTCAGCCTGCAGGTCCGTCAGCTGGAACAGTTTCTGCAGACCCGGTTGATTGAGCGGACCGGACGGGGGATTAAAGCGACGGCGGCCGGTATGGCTCTGCTGGCTCACGGTGACAATATTGAACGAGCGGTCAGCGCGGCGGTGCTGTCGGTCAGCGAGTTTAGTCGCGAAATCAGCGGCGCGATAACGCTCGGAACGGGGGCCACGGCCTGCATTCATCTGTTACCGCCTGTCTTACAGCAGTTGCGGCAGGCGCATCCGCTGCTGACGGTAGGCGTGACGACCGGCAATACGCTGGATATCGTGCGTGCCGTGGAGGAGAACCGACTCGATCTCGGACTGGTCACGCTTCCGGCGCACGGGCGCAACCTGGCAATAGCTCCGCTGGTGGAAGAGGAGTTTGTGTTTATTTTTGCCTGCGGACAGGATGCGCTGCCGCTGGAGCTGACGCCGGAGGTGCTGCAGGCGCTGCCGCTGATTGCCTTTGAGGCCGGAAGCGGAACCCGGGAGCTGATTGATGGCTGGTTTCGTGCTAGCGGGCGCGATATTTCGCCGGTGATGCAGCTGGGCAGCATTGAAGCCATCAAGCGAATGGTGCGTGCCGGACTGGGATACAGCATTGTTCCACGCATGGCGGTGGCGCATCATGACGATCGGCAGGGGTTACGCGTTCAATCGCTGACGCCAGTACTCCACCGTCAGTTGGGGGTCGTGATGCGTCAGGATAAAATTCTCAGCAAAGGGATCGGCGAAATGCTGCGCCTGCTGCGAGAGGTGCAGTTTACCGTTTAAAGCAATGTCATGCCGTACTGGCTGGCACCGTAATGTGCTGGCTTATTCCCGCGGCGTGGTATCAACCGGGAGCGTCGATTGCTGGGACTCGATCTTGTCCTGATGATGATACCAGGCGCCAATAGAAGAGTAGACAAAGCGTCCAAAGAAGAAGATAAAGCTGATAAGCAGTACGATACGGGTCATGCGACGGTTAAATCGATGTCGTTTACGCATACTGGGTGCCTGACTCACAAAAGGTTCCTTGAGGTATACCCACAACTGGGGCGATAAGGGTATTAAGGCACAGGAATGCAGCAGGGTCAATTGATGAGGATGTAAAAATCCGCCGCTCAAACATTACTTAATGTTATGTAAGATAATTATCACATTCACATCCTTTTTCTTTCATTCTAACAGACGCATAAAAATAAGCTTTATTAATCATAGCTAAAAGGTTTATTGATTTATATCAACAGTCCGCGTGTGCTGATAACTAAAATCTCTTGCCTGTTCCGCGTAGGTATTCCTTATGCGGCTAGGATGGTTAGGTTGGATGCCTGCCTGAATATACCCTGCGGGAATTTGGGTTATCTGTCGAGCATCAATGAAAATAATTAAACGATACAGACAATATCGGGATAAATGGTGGGCGCTGCCGCTGATTTTACCCCTACTTTTACTGCCTCTGGCACGAGGGGCAAATACCTATGCTGAGCTGGGCGGTAGTGAAGTTTCGCTTTACTATTTGCCGTTGGCGCTGGTCCAGAGTCTTATGCTGTTTTTTGATGTGGCGGCGCTGCCCGGCATTATCATCGGCCTGCTGTGCACCGTGGCCCGGGGAATGAGTCCGTGGGAAGCCATTGTGGTCGTTTTTCATTTTCTTATCCCGGCGGTTCTGTGCTGGGGCGGCTATCGGATTTTTGTGCCGCGCCGGCAGCATATTTACCATGGTAACGTGAGCCTGATGCCGTATCGTCTGTTCTGGCAGATGCTGCTGCCTTCGTTCATTTTTCTCGTGCTTTCTCAGGTTGCCGAGTATCTTGGCATGCACCCGCGGATGACGGAACTGGCTGGGGTTGATCCGTTAAGTTTACGCTCGCTGATTACTTTTCAGGCCTTGATGGTGGGCGGTTTAACCGGTGTTCCGCTGTGCTATTTCTTGATTCGTATTCTTCGCAATCCTTTTTATCTGCGTAGTTTTATTTCACAAGCGAAGTTACAGGTTGATCCAAAAATAAAATGTGGTGAATTTGTTTTATGGTCGATAACATTGTTAATGTTATTGGGTTTGTTATTAATACCGCTGAATGGTCAGAGTACGATATTTAGCACAAACTATACATTGTCATTACTCATGCCGGTAATGTTGTGGGGAGCGATGCGCTTTGGCTATCGCTGTATCGCAATGATTTGGACGCCGGTTTTAATCATCATTATTCACTTTCATTATCGCTATTTGCCTTTTTCTCCGGGATATGACAATCAGCTGGCCATTACCTCTTCGAGCTATCTGGTGTTCTCATTTATTATTACTTATATGGCCATGCTGGCGACCCAGCAGCGTCTGATTCATGCCAGGGTACGGCGGATGGCGTTTCTCGATCCGGTTGTCCATATGCCCAATTTACGGGCGCTGAGTCGGTCGCTGGACAGTTCAATGTGGTCGGTGCTGTGCTTTTTACGCATTCCTGAGCTGGAGCTGCTGGGGCGCCATTATGGCGTTATGCTGCGCATTCAATATAAACAAAAACTGGCTGAACATCTGGGCGACTTACTCCAGCCGAACGAGGCCGTTCACCATCTGTCAGGACACGAGCTGGTACTCCGTCTGAACAGCGGCGATCATAAGGCGCGTATTGCCGCGCTGGATGAGCGTATACGACAGTTTCGCTTTATCTGGGATGGTATACCTCTGCAGCCTGCGGTAGGGATGAGTTACTGCAGCGTCCGCTCACCGGTGAAGCACCTCTATTTGCTTTTAGGCGAGCTGAATAATATTGCAGATCTGTCTCTGACCAGCGGCCAGCCAGAAAATATGCAGCGTCGCGGGGCGGTGCATATTCAGCATGGCTTACGGGATAAAGTGGCGATGATGAACCAGATCCAGCAGGCGCTGGAGCAGAATCGTTTTTGTCTGATGGCGCAGCCGATCGTCGGTATTCGCGGTGACAACTATTATGAAGTTCTGCTGCGCATGGCGGGAGATGACGGGAAGCTCATTTACCCGGATGATTTTCTCCCGGTGGCGCATGAGTTTGGCCTGTCATCCCGTATTGACCTGTGGGTGCTGGAGAATACGCTCGCCTTTATGAACCAGCACCGCAAAGTTTTACCCGGGCTGCGGCTGGCGGTGAATCTTTCGCCGGCCTCCGTCAGCAGGAGCCAGTTCCCTGGCGAGGTGGAACGACTGCTGGCGCAGTATCATGTTGAACCGTGGCAGTTACTATTTGAGTTAACGGAAAACCATTCGCTCAGCAACCCTGAGCAGGCACGGCAAACGCTGGCGCATTTGCAGGCGCTGGGGTGTCGGGTGGCAATCGATGACTTTGGTACCGGCTATGCCAGCTACGCGCGCCTGAAAACTCTGAACGTTGATCTGCTGAAGATTGACGGCAGCTTTATTCGTAATTTGCACTCCAGCAGTCTTGATTATCAGGTCGTGGCATCGATTTGCCATCTGGCGCGGATGAAGAATATGCAGGTGGTTGCGGAGTATGTGGAAACGCCGGAGATTCGACTGGCGGCGCTGTCATTGGGGATTGATTATCTGCAGGGGTATGAGATTGGCCAACCGGTTCCACTGGCGTCTCTGGTGACGGCTGAAGCGAGTTGACGGGGAAGAAACGGGCCGGGTGAGAGCAACCCGGCCTCGGGACTAGTTTTTGCTGTCCGGCTCTTCTTCGGCGATTTTCAACAGCCAGTCAGGAACGCCTTCCCAGTACTGCTGTTCTTTTTCCAGATCGAGCAGCACCAGCGCATTCTGGCTGAACCAGTCGTGCGGGAAGACCAGCGTCCAGTGATTGGCTTCGGTCTTCAGCCTGAGCGTGGGCGGGGTGGTGGTCGCCTGACGCTGGTTGTTCAGCAAAATACCAAGGCGTAAAAGTTGAATGAGCGGCAGGAACTGCTTTTTCTTAAACAGCGTAAAGCGGGGCAAATCATCCAGCTTGATCGCTTTACGGTGATAGCGAACCAGCGTCGCCATCAGCATTTGCTGCTCCTGATTGAAGCCCGGCAAATCGCTGTTTTGCAGAATATAAGCCGAGTGGCGGTGCATTCCGCTGTGGTTAATATTCAACCCCACTTCGTGCAGCATCACCGCCCATTTCAGCAACGCCGACAGATTCGGGTTGTCCAGTTTGGGGTTCTGTTCCTGCCACTGCTCGAATATATGGGTGGTGGTTTCCAGTACCCGACGCGCCTGCTCACGGTCAATGTTGTACTGGTTTGCCAGACTTTGCGCGGTGCGGCTGCGGATATCCTGATGGCGAAAACGTCCCTCCATCTCATACAGCACGCCTTCACGCAGCGCGCCATCAGACAAGCGCAGCTCTTTGATCGCCAGCGCATCGAAAACGCCGCAGAGGATAGCCAGCCCAGGAGCAAACACCGCTTTGCGTTCTTCCGACAGACCCGGCAGGCTGAGCGCGTCAAAGTTTTTATACTTCAACACTTCATCCACCAGCATTTCAAGGCGTTCCGGGGTGATAAAACCGTCTTTCTCACCCATCGCCACCAGCACTTCCTGCGCAGCTTTAATGGTGCCGGAGGCGCCCAACGCCACATTCCAGCCCTGGATGCGGAACTGCCACGCCAGCGTTTCCAGCTTTTGCACGGCCGACAGACGCGCGCGCTGGAAATTCTCTTTGTTGATGGTGCCGCCGGGGAAATAGATCTGCGAGAAGCTGACGCAGCCCATACGACGGCTCTCAACCAGACGCGGTTCGAAATCCTCGCCAATCACCAGCTCCGTCGACCCACCGCCGATATCGATGACCAGCTTACGGCCCCGTTCCGGCTGCGTATGCTCGACGCCCATAAAAATCAGACGCGCTTCTTCGTTACCGGAGATTATCTCTATCGGATAGGGAATCACCTTTTCCGCGCGCTTGAGAAATTCCGCGGCGTTGGCGGCCTGGCGTAAGGTGTGTGTCCCGACGATGCAGACGCTGGAGGGAGAAAAACCCTGCAGGCGTTCGGCAAACAGCGACAGGCAATTAAGCCCGCGGGCGATCGCCTCTTCGCTGAGCACGGAATTTTCATCCAGTCCATCGGCCAGGTGAACCCGCTGTTTCAGGCGGCCGATGATCTGCATGGCTCCGTCGACGACGCGAGCGATCACCATATGAAAACTGTTTGAACCAAGGTCGACCGCAGCGAACTCCTGCGGGCGAGGGGTTTTTTCGTTTATTGGCATAGGTTAGTCGGGTTGTTCGAGTGATTTGAGATAATCGTAAATCGCCAGCTGTGCGCGCACTTTACGGCGATTGCCGCGCGGCACATAGCGATTACTCAGTTCTTTATCAAGATAGCGTGCTTTGACCGTATCGTTGAATAAGAGATCAAAAATATCCAGTACGCGCTGCTTCAAACGCGGATCCAGCAGCGGCGCGGCGACCTCAATACGGTAGTCAATATTACGCGTCATCCAGTCAGCAGAGGAGAGCCAAACCTGTTTGTCGCCGCCGTTTTCGAAAACATAGACGCGGTCGTGCTCAAGGAAGCGGTCGACGATACTGGTGACGCGAATATTTTCGCTGATCCCTTCCAGCCCAGGAATCAAAGAGCACATGCCACGAATCAACAGGTTAACGGGAACCCCGGAGCTTGACGCGGCATAAAGTCGATCCACCAGTCCTTTATCGACCAGGTTGTTCAGCTTCAGCGTGATGCCAGAAGGCTGACCGTTCTGGGCGTTGGCGATTTCTCTGTCGATCATTTCATACAGCAGGCGGCGCGAGTTCTGCGGTGAAACCAGCAGGTAATCGAAGCTCACCGGGCGATATGGGTTTTCGATAAAGTTAAAGACGCGGCGCACTTCATTGGTGATACGAGCATCTGCCGTCAGCAGCGAATAGTCGGTGTACAGACGAGCGGTTTTTTCGTTGAAGTTACCGGTCCCGATATGCGCATAGCGGACGACTTCGTCTCCCTCTTTGCGCGAGATCAGGAACAGCTTGGCGTGAATTTTCAGCCCCGGCGCGGAGAAGATAACGTGTACCCCCGCTTCGGTCAGACGTTTCGCCCAATGAATGTTGGCTTCTTCGTCGAAACGCGCCTGCAGCTCCACCACCACGGTGACTTTTTTCCCGTTATGGGCGGCGTGGATCATCGAGTCGATGATGCGTGAATCTTTGGCAACGCGATAAATATTGATTTTGATTGCCAGCACGCTCGGATCGAATGAGGCCTGGCGCAGCAGTTCCAGCACGTGCTCAAAGGTATGATACGGGTAGTACAGCAGCACGTCGCGTTCGCGAATGGCATCAAACCCGTTGCGGAACTTATCGAACCAGGTGTGGCGCAGGCGCGGCAGCGGCTTGTTGACCAGATTAGCCTTACCGACGTTCGGGAAGCCGATAAAGTCTTTAAAATTATGATAGCGCCCGCCGGGCAGCATTGAGTCATAGCGTGAAATGGAGAACATCTCACGCAGCATTTCAACCATGGTGTCCGGCATATCGCGCTGATAAACAAAACGCACCGGTTCCGCCGTCAGACGCTGTTTCAGACTTGAAGACATCAGCTCCATCAGGCTCGACTCCATCTCGTGCACCAGATCGTACTCGGCGTCACGGGTCATTTTCATCGAGTAGGCGTTCAGCGCATCGTAGTCAAAGAAGCCTTTAAAGATATCATCGAGGCAGTAACGCAGGATGTTATCAAGCAAGATCATTGGTTTGCGGCGACGCGGTGCTTCCGGCGGCAGATTGACGAACCGCGGGACTTTATCTGACGGAATCTCCAGCAGGGCGTAGTTGATGGTCTCCCCGCGGATGATTTCGACCGCCAGATAGGTGTAATCATCTTTCAGGAACTGGATCAGGTCCGTTTCAGGGTTAATCAGGATCGGGGTGATGTGCTGACGCAGGTACTGTTTAAAATAGTTGCGTAGCCAGGACTGCTGATTCACCGAGAGCTGGCGTTCATTGATCAAAAAGATCTGGTTACGCGCCATTTCCAGCAGCAGCTCATTATACAGGCTGTCAAATTCCTGATCGGCCTTCAGAACGCGGGCCTGAATTTTGCCTAACAAATGGCGAGAATGGGCGGTACTCCCTTGTTCTTCGCTAATTATGATGCGGCGCTTAAGTTCAGCGAAGCGCACTTTATAAAATTCATCGAGGTTGTTGGAGTAGATGCCCAAAAAGCGCATGCGCTCAATCAGTGGATTGCTTTTATCCGCCGCTTCCTGAAGTACGCGTTCGTTAAAGGACAACCAGCTGAGTTCTTTCTCGATATATAGCTTTTCCTGGCCCATTACAACTCACACTCCGGTTGATTGATGTTGCTTTTTCATTATGGCGAGCTTTGCCATTGAATGTCCAACTATGTCAAAGAAGTATGACAGTTTTCTTTCAATGTGCTGTGAACAAAAACGATGGCGAGCGAGTGCCCATATTGTGTGCAAAGCGAGGCCGTGCCTGGAGATTAACAGGGCAAAAATCATCGTTGATTTGAACAAAACCGGGGGAAAGCGGCTGGCGCTGAACCAATAAAAGGCGCCTCTGGCGAGTGCCGGAGACGCTGATGATTATTCTTCGGCCGCATGGCCCTGCGGCGGCAGAGGGGCGTTATCAAGCCAGGCCTGATTCCCCTCCATGCGCAGACGACCGTCCACAAACCAGCTCACCACCAGCGGATAGATGGCATGTTCCTGAGCCTGCACGCGGGCGGTAATCTCGTCTTCGCTATCCCCGGCAAAAACCGGCACTTTGGCCTGCAGAATGACCGGACCACCGTCGAGCTCATCGGTGACGAAATGCACCGAGGTACCGTGCTCCTCATCACCGTTTTCCAGTACCTGGCGATGCGTATGCAGCCCCGGGTATTTTGGCAACAACGACGGGTGGATATTCAGCAGGCGCCCCTGATAATGGGCGACAAACGCCGGACTAAGGATCCGCATGTAGCCTGCCAGCACTACCAGATCCGGCGCATAAGCATCGATCTCATGCATCAGCTCGCGATCGAAGGCTTCGCGATTGGCAAACTGGCTGGCCGACAACGCATGGGCCGGGATACCGGCCTCACGCGCGCGTTCAAGGCCGAACGCGTCGGCCTTATTGCTGAATACCGCTCTCAGGGTGCCGTTAATCTGCTTTCGGGCGCAGGCATCAATTATCGCCTGCAAATTGCTTCCGTTACCGGAAATCAGCACCACAATGTTTTTCATTCAATGACCACACGCTGTTCGGAATCAGAAGCTTTGATATAGCCGATTTTCCACGCGTTTTCACCTTTCTCGTTCAGCAGCGCGATGGCGCTGTCGGCGACGTCTGCCGGCAGGGCGATAACCATGCCGACGCCGCAGTTAAAGGTACGGTACATTTCATGGCTGCTGACGTTACCGGCCTGCTGCAACCAGTTGAACACTTCTGGCCATTGCCAGGAGGACTCGTCGATGACCGCCTGGGTGTTATCCGGCAGAACGCGCGGAATGTTTTCCCAGAAGCCGCCGCCGGTCAGGTGGGCAATCGCGTGGACTTCAACGTTAGCAATCAGGTCCAGCACCGACTTAACGTAGATGCGGGTCGGCGCCAGCAGATGGTCGGCCAGCGGCGAACCATTCAGATCGGTGGTCTGCGGATCGACGCCGCTGACTTCGATAATTTTGCGCACCAGCGAGTAGCCGTTGGAATGTGGACCGCTGGAGGCCAGCGCGACCAGCACGTCGCCATCGGCAACTTTGCTACCATCGATAATTTCTGATTTTTCTACTACGCCGACGCAAAAGCCCGCGACGTCATAGTCATCGCCGTGGTACATGCCCGGCATTTCCGCCGTTTCGCCGCCAACCAGCGCACAGCCTGACTGCAGGCAGCCTTCTGCGATGCCGCTGATGACGCTGGCTGCCGTATCGACATCCAGTTTACCGGTTGCATAGTAGTCGAGGAAAAACAGGGGTTCTGCCCCCTGGACCACCAGGTCATTGACGCACATCGCCACCAGGTCAATACCGATAGTATCGTGGCGCTTCAGGTCCATCGCCAGCCGCAGCTTGGTGCCGACGCCGTCAGTGCCGGAAACCAGAACCGGCTCGCGGTATTTTTGCGGCAATGCGCACAGTGCGCCGAATCCGCCCAGTCCACCCATCACTTCCGGGCGTCGGGTTTTCTTCACCACACCCTTGATACGGTCGACGAGCGCGTTGCCTGCATCAATATCTACGCCGGCATCTTTATAGCTGAGAGAGGTTTTATCGGTCACTGCGAAATCTCCACACATTTGCGGTAGCAAGAAAAATCGGCGCAATTCTAACAGGGAAAGCAAACGTTTGCGAGCCTGCTTTGCAGTCGGCGTTAATCGGCTGCGATATGAACAAATTTGAAGCGGTTCACGAAAATGAAACCGGGTACATTCTTGTACTTGCCTCTGACATCGGGAATAGCCATCATGCCACTGAAACCGGTTTCTTTTTTTGTTCAGGAGAGCCGAAGGTTGATTCTGCGGGGATTCAGGAGGAAGAGACGGGATGAACATTGCCGCATTTGATATCGGTGGAACGGCGTTAAAAATGGGCGTCAGCACCGCTGCGGGCGAACTGCTTGAAAAAGGTAAGCAGTCGATTATTGACAGCGACGGCGACCAGATACTGCAAGCGATGCTGGCGTGGATTGCTGCTCACCCGACGTGTGAAGGCGTGGCGATCGGCGCGCCTGGCTATGTCAACCCGCACACCGGCTTTATCGAAATGGGCGGCGCAATCCGTCAGTTCGATAATTTTGCGATTAAGCGCTGGCTGGAACAACAGACCGGGCTTCCGGTCGCCATCGAAAACGATGCTAACTGCGTCCTGCTCGCCGAGCGCTGGCAGGGTAAGGCGGTCGACATGAGTGACTTTCTGGTCCTGACAATCGGCACCGGCGTCGGCGGCGCGATTTTTTGTCACAACCAGCTGGTGCATGGCGCGCGTTTTCGCGCGGGCGAATTCGGCTATATGCAGACCGAACGCCCCGGCGCCCGCGATGTGCGCCGCTCTTCAATGAATGAAAACTGCACGATGCGCGTATTGCGCGACCGCTATGCCGGGCATGTCGGTAAATCGCTGGAAGCGGTAACCGGTGAAGAGATCTTCGATCGCTACGAGGCGGGCGATGCGGTTTGCCAGCGGCTGGTGGCTGACTTTTTCAACGGTCTCGGTACCGGTCTGTATAACCTGGTGAACATTTTTGATCCGCAGGCCATTTTCATCGGCGGCGGCATTGTGGAACGGCCGGGCTTTTTGGCGCTGCTGCGCGAACATCTGGCCTGGTTCGGTATCGCGGACTATCTCGACACCGTCAGCCACGGCAACGATGCCGGTTTGATGGGGGCGGTTTACCATTTTAATCAGCAAAACCGATCGCTTAACGGCGATCGCTCATAAGGAAGAGAACATGTCTGGATTTAAAGAAGGTTTTCTGTGGGGCGGCGCGGTGGCGGCGCATCAGCTGGAAGGCGGCTGGCAGGAAGGGGGTAAAGGCGTCAGCGTGGCCGACGTGATGACCGCCGGCGCACACGGCGTGCCGCGTGAAATCACCGATGGCGTACTGCCGGGGAAAAATTACCCCAATCATGAGGCGATTGATTTTTACCATCGTTATAAAGAAGACATTCAGCTGTTTGCTGAAATGGGGTTCAAATGCTTCCGCACTTCGATTGCCTGGACACGTATCTTCCCGCTGGGTGATGAGCTGGAGCCTAACGAAGCAGGGCTCCAGTTCTATGACGACCTGTTTGATGAATGTCTGAAGTACGGCATTGAACCGGTGATTACGCTCTCTCACTTCGAGATGCCTTACCATCTGGTGACCGAGTATGGCGGCTGGCGTAACCGTAAGCTGATCGATTTCTTCGTCCGCTTTGCGAAAGTGGTGTTCGATCGCTATCAGCACAAAGTGAAGTACTGGATGACCTTTAATGAGATCAATAACCAGGCTAACTTCCATGAAGATTTTGCCCCGTTTACCAACTCAGGTCTGAAGTATCTGCCGGATGAAGATCGCGAGCCGGTGATGTATCAGGCGGCGCACTATGAGCTGGTTGCCAGCGCGCTGGCGGTAAAAGCCGCTCGCCAGATAAATCCATCGCTGCAGGTGGGTTGCATGATTGCCATGTGCCCGATTTATCCGTTCTCCTGCGACCCGAACGATATGATGATGGCAATGAACGCCATGCATCGCCGTTACTGGTTTACCGATGTTCACGTCCGCGGTAAGTACCCGCAGCATCTGCTGAACTACTTCGCGCGCCGCGGTTTTGCGCTGGATATCACCGCAGAAGATCGTCAGGCGCTGGCCGAGGGCTGCGTCGACTATATTGGCTTTAGCTACTATATGTCGTTTGCCACTAAAGCGACCGATGATAATCCGCTGCTGGATTATGACGAGACCCAAAGCCTGGTCTCTAACCCGTACGTGCAGAAGTCAGACTGGGGCTGGCAGATTGACCCGGTGGGTCTGCGCTACTCCCTGAACTGGTTCTGGGATCACTACCAGCTGCCGCTGTTTATTGTTGAGAACGGCTTTGGGGCCATCGACGTGCGCGAAGCTGACGGCACGGTGAACGATCGCTACCGTATCGATTATCTCTCCGCGCATATTGCCGAGATGAAAAAAGCGGTGGTTGAGGACGGCGTTGACCTGATGGGCTATACCCCATGGGGATGTATCGACCTCGTTTCCGCCGGTACCGGTGAAATGAAGAAACGCTACGGATTTATCTACGTCGATAAAGATAACGAAGGCAACGGAACGCTGGACCGCAGCCGGAAGCAATCTTTCTCCTGGTATCAACAGGTTATCAGCAGCAACGGCGAAACGCTGTAAAACTCCCCTCAAGCCTTGTGCGACCCCGCCTGCGCGGGGTTTTTTTATTTTGTTTTATACTGGCTCAGGCAGCGCAAAGCATTTTGGTTGATCCCGGTCAAACATATCGGCTATGGCGCAAATGGAAAAAAGCGGTATAATCCCGCGATTTTTTTTGTGGCTGCCCCTCAGAGGAGAAAGAGAATGAAGATTGTGGAAGTGAAACACCCGCTCGTCAAACACAAGCTGGGCCTGATGCGTGAGCACGACATCAGCACCAAACGCTTCCGTGAACTTGCCTCAGAGGTAGGTAGCTTGCTGACTTATGAAGCCACTGCCGATCTGCAGACCGAGAAAGTCACCATCGAGGGCTGGAATGGTCCGGTAGAAATCGAGCAGATCAAAGGGAAGAAAATCACCGTTGTGCCAATTCTGCGCGCCGGTCTGGGGATGATGGAAGGGGTTCTGGAGCACGTACCGAGCGCGCGTATCAGCGTGGTGGGGATCTATCGTGACGAAGAGACGCTGGAGCCGGTTCCTTATTTCCAGAAGCTGGTGTCGAATATCGACGAACGTATGGCGCTGGTGGTTGACCCGATGCTGGCAACCGGTGGTTCGATGATCGCCACTATCGACCTGCTGAAAAAAGCGGGTTGCTCCAGCATTAAGGTGCTGGTTCTGGTGGCGGCGCCGGAAGGGATTGCCGCGCTGGAGAAAGCGCATCCGGATGTTGAGATGTATACCGCATCCATTGACCAGGGCCTCAACGAGCACGGATACATTATTCCGGGGCTCGGCGATGCCGGCGATAAGATTTTTGGTACCAAGTGATTGCATAGATAATAAGAAGCCGACTTTAAGAGTCGGCTTTTTTTTGAATAAAACAAACTCACAGCAACTAATAAACGACTCTTAGAGGAAAACGCTATGACGCGCCGCGCAATCGGGGTGAGTGAAAGACCGCCGCTTTTACAGACTATCCCACTGAGTTTGCAGCATCTGTTCGCTATGTTTGGCGCAACGGTTCTGGTGCCCGTTCTGTTTCATATCAACCCGGCTACCGTCCTGCTGTTTAACGGTATTGGGACATTGCTGTATCTTTTCATCTGTAAGGGAAAAATCCCGGCCTATCTCGGATCGAGCTTCGCGTTTATCTCCCCGGTTCTGCTGCTGTTGCCGCTGGGGTATGAAGTGGCGCTGGGTGGCTTCATTATGTGCGGCGCGCTGTTCTGCATCGTCTCCTTTATTGTCAAAAAAGCCGGCACCGGCTGGCTGGACGTGATGTTCCCGCCAGCGGCCATGGGGGCCATTGTCGCGGTTATCGGCCTCGAACTGGCGGGCGTCGCTGCCAATATGGCCGGCCTGCTGCCGGCTGACGGGCAGTCGCCGGATAGTAAAACCATCATTATTTCGATGGTGACGCTGGCGGTGACGGTTTTCGGTTCGGTGCTGTTTCGCGGTTTCATGGCCATTATCCCGATTCTCATCGGCGTACTGGTCGGCTACGCGCTCTCTTTCGTGATGGGCGTTGTCGACACTACGCCGATCGCCGAGGCGCACTGGTTCGCCCTGCCGACGTTCTACACGCCGCGTTTTGAATGGTTTGCTATCTTCACCATTCTGCCTGCTGCGCTGGTGGTGATTGCCGAGCACGTCGGCCACCTGGTGGTGACGGCGAATATCGTTAAAAAAGATCTGATCCGCGATCCCGGGCTGCATCGTTCGATGTTTGCGAACGGCCTGTCGACGATGATCTCCGGCTTCTTTGGGTCGACGCCCAACACCACTTACGGCGAGAACATCGGCGTGATGGCGATCACCCGCGTCTACAGTACCTGGGTTATCGGCGGGGCGGCAGTCTTCGCGATTCTGCTCTCCTGCGTGGGTAAACTGGCGGCGGCGATTCAGATTATCCCGCTGCCGGTAATGGGCGGCGTTTCTCTGCTGCTGTACGGGGTGATCGGCGCATCCGGTATCCGCGTGTTGATCGAGTCGAAAGTGGACTACAACAAGGCGCAGAATTTGATTCTGACCTCCGTGATTCTGATCATTGGCGTCAGCGGCGCGAAAGTGCACATTGGCGCGGCGGAGCTGAAAGGTATGGCGCTGGCGACAATTGTCGGCGTGGGTCTGAGTCTGATTTTCAAACTGATCAGCGTCCTGCGTCCGGAAGAGGTTGTGCTGGATGCGGCCGACAGTGAAGAAGTAAAACATTGATCCTGCAACCGGGCGGCGATCCCGCCCGGTTCTCTCGAGGCATACTTCGTGATAAACTCTTCGCGTTTTTCTGTAAGCCTATGATGAGGTCCATCTGAACGCACCGGCACAGCTCTCTCTGCCACTGTATCTTCCCGATGATGAAACTTTCGCGAGTTTTTGGCCGGGTGATAATCCTTCTCTTCTTGCTGCCTTACAGAATGTGTTGCGGCAGGAACATAGCGGGTACATCTATATCTGGTCACGCGAAGGGGCGGGGCGCAGTCACTTGTTACATGCCGCCTGTGCGGAGCTTTCCCAGCGCGGCGACGCGGTGGGCTATGTTCCCCTGGATAAGCGTACGTGGTTTGTACCGGAAGTGCTCGACGGGATGGAGCAGCTTTCGCTGGTCTGCATTGACAATATCGAGTGCGTGGCCGGCGACGAGCCGTGGGAAATGGCCATTTTCAACCTCTATAACCGGATCCTCGAATCGGGTAAAACGCGTTTGTTGATTACCGGCGATTGTCCGCCGCGCCAGCTGAATCTCGGGTTGCCGGATCTGGCGTCGCGCCTCGACTGGGGGCAAATCTACAAGCTACAGCCGCTGTCGGATGAAGATAAGCTGCAGGCGCTACAGCTGCGCGCGCGTCTGCGGGGTTTTGAGATGCCGGAAGACGTCTGTCGTTTCTTGCTTAAACGGTTAGATCGTGAAATGCGCTCACTGTTTATGACGCTCGATCAGCTCGATCACGCTTCGATTACCGCGCAACGTAAGTTGACCATTCCTTTCGTGAAAGAGATCCTCAAGCTCTAGCCGGGCTGGATCTCGGCTATCTGCCAAATCCGCGTCCCTCGTCGTTCACTCGCTGCGCCATCACGGTAAAACCACGATGGCGCATCGGCATCAGTTGACGATTTCCAGAACCTGCTCCGGCGGTCGGCCGATCCGCGCCTGACCATGGCTGACGACAATCGGGCGCTCCATCAACTTCGGATTATCGACGATGGCCTGAATCAGCGCGTCCTCGCTAAGCTGCGGGTCAGCGAGCTCCAGGGATTTATACAGATCCTCTTTCTGGCGCATCAGTTCGCGGGCGCTGACCATGCCGAGCATTTTCAACAGCTGGCGCAGCGTGTCTGCATCCGGCGGCGTCTCCAGATAGAGCACGACTTCAGGATCGATACCGTTAGCCTTCAACAGGCTTAAGGTGTCGCGGCTCTTGGAGCAGCGGGGATTGTGATAGATTTTTACCGCGTCAGACATGTCGTCTCCTTACATTTTTTGATAGGGGCGGAATCGTTCCTGCAGCTGGCGCAGCTGGTCGATACGCGCATCGTAGCGCGCCTGCTGCAAACTGCCCAGTTTCACCTGCGAGCTGGCGCTGCTCAGCAGAGTAATCGCCTGATCGAGCTGGCCAACCAGCGCCATACCTTCTGCACGCGCCGCCAGCTCCTGGTCACGATGGCCGAGGCTTGCTTCAGCCTGCGCCAGCAGATCCCAGCCGTTGCTGTCATCTTTGTAGCTAAAGGTATAGCGGTTAAGGATTTGCGCCGCTTCCGCCGCTTGTCCACCCTGTAAGTATGCGTTGGCAAGGTTCAGCTGCAGAACCGGGTTGGTACGAATTTCGCGAGCATTTTTCAGCCGGTTAATCGCATCGGTCGTTTTCTTCTGTCCGAGATCGATATCGGTCGCCAGGTCGAGATACCAGGCGTTCTGCGGATCGGCGCTCAGCAGAGGCTGCAGCGTTTTGCGCGCCAGATCGTAATTATTGCTTCCCATGGCCAGCAGCGCTCGCCCGTACTGGGAGGCGTGCTGTTCACGGATATTGCCTTTCGCCCACGCGTTCAGCAGATCGTCGCCAAGCTTATTTTCCCCGGAGTTATACATTCCCAGGGTTCTGGCCTTGGCCAGGTAAAAATCGGCGGAAGACTGGACAACCACAGGACGCATCTGGTTTGCGCGGTTGCGGGCGTCAGACAGACGGCTTTCCGGCAGGGGGTGAGTCAGCAGCATTTCCGGCGGACGGGTAGAGTAACGCGACTGGTCGAGCAGTTTCCCCATAAAGGCCGGCATCGCCTGCGGATCAAAACCGGAGCGCTGCAGCACCTGAATCCCGATGCGGTCAGCTTCTTCTTCGTTTTGACGGGTAAAACTGATCATCCCCTGCTGGGTTCCCGCCAGCGTACCGGTGAGTGCCGCCATCCCGGCCTGCGGGCTGGCCATCGCCAGCAGAATCGAGCCCAGCGCACCGACCCAGGTCAGCGGGGCGTTGCGCTTTTGGTCTTCCATTGCCCGCGCGAGGTGGCGCTGGGTGACGTGTGATATTTCGTGCGCCATGACCGACGCCAGTTCGCTTTCGGTATCTGAATAGCGGAACAGAGCGGAGTGCAGCACGACATTGCCACCGAAGAAAGCAAAGGCGTTTATCTGGTCGTTATTAATCAGGTAAAAGTGGAAAGGGGTGCGAACAGAGTTAGCGTGTGAGACCAGACGCATACCTAATCCGTTAATATATTGCACCAGCAGAGGGTCGTTGATGAGCGGCGCGCTACCGCGTAGCTGGCGCACATAGTAGTCCCCCATCTGCATTTCCTGGCCAATAGAGAGCGTGCTTCCCGCAGAGGTTCCCATATCGGGCAGGGTATCTGCGGAGTCAGCAAAAGCAGGCAAAATCGAACCCAGCGTCAGCGACGCTATGACGGTTGCCACCAGCGTTTTCTTTAACTGCCTGAACATAACCTCTGTCCTGTAATGTGGGTGTGCCAGTTTGACCGATTGGGCGGCGTAATGTTCCATTTCCGCGCGTCATGCGAGTTTAGCTGGCGTTGAGGCTATTGAAAATATGATATTCACACCAGCGTGAATGTTTGTGGCTTTGCTAATAAAAGCGAAGTCTTTCAGGTGACATTTAGATACAATTCCCTCGGTTTTTTTGCCGCTACGCGCTTCAGGGAAGGGTTTTATGCTTGAGATGTTAATGCAGTGGTACCGTCGTCGGTTTAGCGATCCGGAAGCGATAGCGCTGCTGGTTATTTTGCTGGCCGGGTTCGGGATCATGTTCTTTTTCAGCGGCCTGCTGGCGCCATTGCTGGTCGCCATCGTGCTGGCTTATCTGCTGGAATGGCCAACCGTCAGGCTGGAGCGCGTAGGGCTTTCGCGAACCTGGGCAACCTCGTTCGTGCTGATTCTGTTCGTGGGCGTCTTGTTGCTGATGGCGTTTGTGGTGATGCCCGTTGCCTGGCAGCAGGGTATCTATCTGATTCGCGATATGCCTGGCATGCTCAATAAGCTGTCCGATTTTGCTGCCACGGTTCCGCGCCGTTACCCGGCGCTGATGGACGCCGGGATTATCGACGCCATGGCGGATAATATGCGCAACCGCGTGCTCACCGTCGGCGATTCGGTGGTCAAATACTCTCTGGCTTCGCTGGTCGGTTTACTGACTCTGGCGGTCTATCTGGTGCTGGTGCCGCTGATGGTGTTCTTTCTGTTAAAAGATAAAGAGCAGATGCTGAATGCCGTGCGCCGCGTGCTGCCGCGCAACCGCGGGCTGGCGGGGCAGGTATGGAAAGAGATGAACCAGCAGATTACCAACTATATCCGCGGTAAGGTGCTGGAGATGATTGTCGTCGGCGTGGCAACGTGGATTGGCTTTATCCTGTTTGATCTCAACTATTCGCTGCTGCTGGCGGTGCTGGTCGGCTTCTCGGTACTGATTCCCTACATCGGCGCCTTCGTGGTGACCATTCCGGTGGTCGGCGTGGCGCTGTTCCAGTTTGGCGCAGGCCCGGAGTTCTGGAGCCTGTTTGCGGTGTACCTGATTATTCAGGGGCTGGACGGTAACCTGCTGGTACCCGTGCTGTTTTCAGAAGCCGTCAACCTGCATCCGCTGGTGATTATCCTGTCGGTGGTTATCTTCGGTGGGCTGTGGGGATTTTGGGGCGTCTTCTTTGCGATTCCGCTGGCAACCCTGATCAAAGCGGTGGTGCATGCGTGGCCGGATGGCCCGGCGGTGGAAGACGAGAAGAAATAGTCCGCGCTGGAAAACGCAGGGAAGAAAACGGACGCCGGGTCAGTGAATTGCGACCCGGCGTCCTGCGTCAGGTAGAACGTTAGCCGTTTTCTTTCAACCAGTTCAGCACCACATCGTGGTGATTGCTGGTTTTAAAGTTATCAAACACGTGTTCGACTTTGCCGTTGCTATCGATCAGGAAGCTAATGCGGTGAATACCGTCGTAGGTTTTCCCCATAAACGATTTTTCGCCCCAGACGCCAAACTGCTCACACACCTGGTGATTTTCATCAGACAGCAGCGTGAAGTTCAGCAACTCTTTTTCGGCGAAACGGGAGAGTTTTTCCGGTTTATCAGTGCTGATACCCAGCACCTCAACGCCCGCTTTTTTTAAGTCATCCATATTATCACGCAGGCCGCAGGCCTGAACGGTACAACCCGGGGTCATGGCTTTCGGGTAAAAATAAACCAGAACACGCTGTCCCTGGAAGTCGGTCAAATTTACTTCCTCGCCGTCCTGGTCCGGTAAGCTAAATTTCGGTGCAAGATCACCGGCTTTCAGTGGATTCATTACTCAAACTCCATCCTGTTCATCATGTTGTGAATAATTAACGATGTTAATACTGCCTTGTGCGTTCAGTTCTGTACATAGGGCTTTGAACGCTTGTTCGATATTTGATGCATTTTGTGTTGCAGGGCTGTGTGCGGTTATCTGAATAAACAACTGCGCTGAATCGTCATCACCGCTGACCTGGGTACGAGAAACCAGTTCGGCGATGTTCATATTCCACGCGTCAAACAGGGCAGTGAAACGCTCGATAATGTGCGGCGAGTCCGGTACCTCAACCTGGACCCAGACGGTGTTTGGCATGGCCTGAGGAGGCCGCGCGGTCGTCCGCTTCATCACGATCAGCAAATCCAGCTCAGCACCTTTCAGCGGCAGGGTCGATTCGATAAGCGTAATCGCGTTCCATGAACCTGAAAGCAGCATGATAAACGTAAATTCGTCACCAAGCATGGCCAGCCGGCTGTCTTCGATATTACAGCCGCAGCTGCTGACGTGGCGGGTGATGGTGTTCACGATGCCGGGACGGTCAGCGCCCAAAGCGGTAATAACCAGATAGTGTTGTAATGAGGCGGTCAAACCTGTTCTTCCTTTAAAAAGGTGAGGTAACATTAGGAAAGCATAAAAAAAACCGGCATACAACATCCCTGATGGCATCGGGTCTCTTGCTTTTATTACGGCACCAAACGTAACATTGAGAATCTTGTCGCACTTCAGCTCTGAGGATGGCCCATGTTCACGGGAAGTATTGTAGCGCTTGTCACGCCGATGGATGAAAACGGTAATGTCTGCCGGTCAAGCCTGAAAAAACTGATTGATTACCATGTCGCCAGCGGAACCTCGGCGATCGTTTCGGTAGGGACTACCGGAGAATCCGCGACCCTCAGCCATGAAGAGCATGGCGATGTCGTGATGATGACGCTTGAACTTGCTGACGGGCGTATCCCGGTCATCGCAGGTACCGGTGCAAATGCAACCGCAGAGGCAATTAGCCTGACCAAACGTTTTAACAATAGCGGTGTTGTCGGTTGCCTGACGGTCACTCCTTATTACAATCGTCCGACCCAGGAAGGGCTGTTCCAACACTTTAAAGCCATCGCAGAACACACCGACCTGCCGCAAATTCTGTATAATGTGCCGTCCCGTACCGGTTGCGACATGCTGCCGGAAACCGTCGGTCGCCTGGCGGAAGTAAAAAATATTATTGGTATTAAGGAAGCGACGGGGAACTTAAGTCGTGTTCATCAGATCAAAGAGCTGGTTTCAGATGACTTTATTCTGTTGAGCGGCGATGATGCCACCGGAATGGACTTTATGCAGCTCGGCGGTCAGGGCGTGATTTCCGTAACGGCGAACGTTGCGGCTCGCGAAATGGCGGATATGTGCCGACTGGCTGCAGAAGGCCAGTTTGCGCAAGCTCGTGCAATTAACCAACGTCTGATGCCATTGCATACAAAATTATTTGTCGAACCCAACCCGATCCCCGTGAAATGGGCATGTAAGGCGTTGGGTCTTGTGGCAACCGATACGCTGCGCCTGCCGATGACGCCGATTACCGAACAGGGTACTCAGGCCGTTACCGCAGCGCTGAAGCATGCCGGTTTGCTGTAAAGTTTAGGGAGATTTGATGGCTTACTCAGTACAGAAGTCGCGCCTGACGAAGGTTGCGGGTGTTTCATTGGTCCTGCTTCTCGCGGCCTGTAGTTCCGACTCACGCTACAAACGTCAGGTGGGGGGCGATGAGGTCTATCTGCAAGCTACGCCGCTCAGTGAACTTCACGCACCTGCGGGTATGATTCTGCCGGTTCAGGTTGGTGATTATAATATTCCGGTTGCGACCAGCACAGGCGCAGTGGGCAAAGCTCTGGACATCCGCCCACCGGCTCAGCCTCTGGCACTGGTGAGCGGCGCTCGTACTCAGTTCAATGGTGATACCGCCACGCTGATGGTCGAGAACGGTCGTAGCGGTTCGCTGTGGGCGCAGGTAGCCAGCATCATACAGTCTAAGAACTATGTCATCACCAAACGTGACGATGCCAGCCAGACGCTGAATACCGACTGGGTTGAATGGAATCGCCTCGATGAAGACCAGCAGTATCGTGGTCGCTATCAAATCTCAGTGAAACCGCAGGGTTATCAGCAGGCGGTTATCGTGAAGCTGGTGAATCTGGAGCAGGCCGGGAAACCGGTATCCGATCCGGCTTCTCTGCAACGCTATAGCACCTCAATGCTGAACGTCATTTCCGAAGGTCTGGATATGAACGCCACCAATGCGCAGAATGCGGCGCAGAAAAATGCCGGCGCCACCTTCGATGTGCAGAGCGCTGCCGACGATACGGGGCTGCCAATGCTGGTTGTTCGCGCACCGTTCAACATGGTGTGGCAACGTCTGCCGGGCGCACTGGAAAAAGTGGGCATGAAGGTGACGGATAGCACCCGCTCGCAAGGCAGCATGGCGCTGACCTACAAGCCGCTGTCTGACAGCAGCTGGCAGGCGCTGGGCGCCAGCGATCCGCAGCTGGTTTCAGGTGACTACAAACTGCAGGTCGGTGACCTCGATAACCGCAGCAGTCTGCAGTTCATCGATCCGAAAGGCCATACGTTGACGCAGTCGCAGAATGACGCCCTGGTAGCCGTATTCCAGGCCGCATTCAGTAAGTAATAAACAGGGCTGGAGCAATCCAGCCCTTTTTCATGTATAGTGACGCAAACGTGTGCGTCGGCAGAAAAGCGCAATTTTTATCGTCTATATCTTCACTGGAGTGACAAAGATGCAAAAGCAAGCTGAGTTGTATCGTGGTAAAGCGAAAACCGTTTACAGCACGGAGAATCCGGATCTGCTGGTACTCGAATTCCGTAACGATACTTCAGCAGGGGATGGCGCGCGCATTGAGCAGTTCGATCGTAAAGGCATGGTGAACAACAAATTTAACCATTTCATTATGAGCAAACTGGAAGAAGCCGGTATCCCGACTCAGATGGAAGCGCTGCTCTCCGATACCGAATGTCTGGTGAAAAAACTGGAGATGGTTCCGGTGGAGTGCGTAGTCCGTAACCGCGCCGCCGGTTCTCTGGTTAAGCGTCTGGGTATTGAAGAAGGGATTGAACTCAATCCGCCGCTGTTTGATCTGTTCCTGAAAAATGATGCGATGCACGATCCGATGGTCAACGAGTCTTACTGCGAGACTTTTGGCTGGGTAAGCAAAAAGAACCTCGCGCGCATGCAGGAACTGACTTTTAAAGCCAACGACGTATTGAAAAAGCTGTTTGATGATGCCGGCCTGATCCTGGTCGATTTCAAGCTTGAGTTTGGTCTGTTCAAGGGCGAAGTGGTGCTGGGCGATGAGTTCTCGCCAGATGGCAGCCGTCTGTGGGATAAAAATACCCTCGACAAAATGGACAAAGACCGCTTCCGCCAGAGCCTCGGCGGCCTGATTGAGGCCTACGAAGAAGTGGCCCATCGCCTTGGCGTTAAGCTCGACTAATCCTCCCTTCGCCAGAAGGTCGCTCTACCTTCTGGCGCTCTTCTTGTTGTTTCCAGTGGTAATTCTACGCCGAACCGCCTACGATCTCTCATATTCGAGAATTTGATGGATTGAGGTGCCTATGCGCTGGCAAGGACGTCGCGAAAGCGACAATGTAGAAGATCGACGTAATGATTCCGGCTCGCCCTTGGGCGGCGGCGGTGGTTTCCGTCTTCCCAGCGGGAAGGGCGGTATCGTCCTGTTGATTATCGTGCTGGTTGCGGGCTATTACGGCGTGGATTTGACCGGCATGCTGACCGGAGAGCCCGTTTCACAGCAGCAAACCACCACCCAACGTTCTGTCAGCCCGCAGGAAGAGCAGGCCGCGAAGTTTACGAAGGTGATTCTTGCCGATACCGAAGATACCTGGGGCGCTATCTTCCAAAAGATGGGCCGTCAGTACCCGCAGCCGAAGCTGGTGCTCTATCGCGGCGCCACGCGGACCGGCTGCGGTACCGGCCAGTCCGTTATGGGACCGTTCTACTGCCCGGCTGATAGCACGGTCTACATCGATCTGTCGTTCTATGATGAGATGAAAAACAAGCTCGGCGCGGATGGCGATTTTGCGCAGGCCTACGTGATTGCTCACGAGGTCGGGCATCACGTGCAGAAGCTGCTGGGTATTGAATCCAAAGTGCGTCAGTTGCAGCAACACGCGTCGCAGGCTGAAGTTAATCGCCTGTCGGTGAAAATGGAGCTGCAGGCGGACTGCTTTGCCGGCGTCTGGGGACACAGCATGCAGAATCAGGATGTGCTGGAGACCGGCGATCTGCAGGAAGCGCTGAATGCCGCAGAGGCTATCGGCGACGATCGCCTGCAGCAGCAAAGCCAGGGGCGCATTGTCCCGGACAGCTTTACCCACGGGACTTCGCAGCAGCGCTATACCTGGTTTAAGCGCGGTTTTGACAGTGGAGACCCGGCGCAGTGCAATACATTTGGTCATGCGCTCTGACCGCCGCTGTAAATGGATGAATTACTTAACCTGACGGCGCGGATGGCCCAGCAGGGCATTCGTCGTCTGCTGGTGCTCAGCGGCGACGACGCGTGGTGCCTGCAGCAGGCGCTGCTGCTGCGTAAACGGCTGGCCGGCGATGGTCTGTGGGTGGGGCCGCAGCCTATGGAAGAGCCCTGTATCTCGCCGCAAGCCCTCAAATCTCTCCTCGGACGTGAGTATCACCACGCCTTCTTTGATGCTCGCAGCGGCTTCGACGCGGCGGCTTTTGCCGCGCTGAGCGGGACGTTGAAAGCGGGAAGCTGGCTGATCCTGCTGACCCCCTCTTTTACCTGTTGGCCATCGCAGCCCGATGCGGATTCTCTGCGCTGGAGCGACGCGCCCGAGCCTATTCCCACTCCCCATTTTGTCCACCGTTTTTGTCAGCGAGTCTGCGCGAATCCTGAGGCGATCGTCTGGCGTCAGAATGAACCGCTGATGTTACCGGAGGAGGTGCCACGACCGCACTGGTATCCAGCTGATGGCCATCCTCAGGCCGAACAGGCCGCTATTCTGGCCAGTCTGAGCACACTTCCTGCGGGCATTGCCGCGGTTACCGCCGAGCGCGGACGGGGAAAATCCGCGCTGGCGGGAATGTTGATACGTCAGCTGGCGGGCGATGCCATCGTTACCGCCCCAGCGCGCGGCGCGACCGAGGTGATGGCAACGTTCGCCGGTGACGGTTTTCGCTTTATGGCGCCGGATGCGTTGCTGGCTGGCGATATTCGAGCGTCATGGCTGATCGTTGATGAAGCGGCAGCCATTCCCGGGCCGCTGCTTCGCCAGCTAGTCACCCGTTTTCCACGCACCTTACTGACCACGACCGTGCAGGGTTATGAAGGGACCGGCCGCGGTTTTCTGCTCAAGTTTTGCGCCAGCTTTCCTCACCTGCGCCAGTTTAGTCTGCTTGATCCCATCCGCTGGGCCCCTGGCTGCCCGCTGGAAGCATTGGTCAGTGAATTACTCCTGTTTGGCGATGAAACCTTTACCCAATCTCCAGCAGGGGAGGTGACGTTTGAGGCGGTGAGTCAGGACAGCTGGCAGCAGCAGGACGGGCTTGCCGAGGCGATGTATCAGCTGCTCTCCGGCGCACATTACCGCACATCGCCGCTGGATTTGCGGCGGATGATGGATGCGCCGGGTCAGCATTTTACCTGCGCCCGCACGAGCAACGGCGTGGCCGCGGCGGTATGGCGGGTGGAGGAGGGGGGGCTTGATCCCGCCCTCAGCCGGGCGGTATGGGCCGGTTTTCGCCGCCCGCGCGGTAATCTGGTGGCGCAGTCGTTGGCTGCCCACGGCGGAAGCCCGCTGGCTGCTACGCTATTGGGGCAGCGAATCACCCGTATCGCCGTGCATCCGACCCGACAACGCGAGGGGCTTGGTCAGGCTCTGGCAGCCCGGGCGGTAGCGCAAAGCCACGGCCTCGATTATCTATCGGTCAGCTTTGGCTATACGCCAGAGCTAGGGCGCTTCTGGCAGCGCTGCGGTTTTACGCTGGTGCGTTTAGGTACCCATCGTGAGGCAAGCAGCGGGTGCTACACGGCGATGGCGCTTTATCCGTTAACCCCTGCGGGGCACGAACTGGTTCTACGGGAGTCGCAGCGTCTGGCGCGCGATGAGTTCTGGCTGTGGGAGTGGCGGGAAGCGTTATTCCCGCGGCCGATGGCGCCAGCAGCTATGCTTACGGATGACGACTGGCTGGATGTGGCGGGGTTCGCGTTTGCCCATCGCCCGCTGCTGGCGGTGGTTGGCAGCCTGAACCGCCTGCTGCTTCACTGCGGGCTGCCGCTTCCGGCGCTTCGCGCCCGTCTGCAACGCCAGGATGAAGCGGAGATTTGCGCCGGGCTGCGTCTGTCCGGACGCAAAGCGCTGCTGGCCAGGCTGCGCGAAGAAGCGGGACTGGCGCTGCTGAACCTCGACGCATCGCGGGCGGAGAGACTGCGTCAGCAGGTTGGGGAACTGCAATTTTTTTAACTAACTCATTCAGTTAAATGTCATGGTCATATTCCGCGTGCGGCGTAAACTGCCCACGTAAACTAAGGAGACAGCCATGAAACACGACCATTTTATTGTGCAAAGCCCTGCGACACCTGCCCAACAGCTGCTGTTGCTGTTTCATGGCGTCGGCGATAACCCGGTTGCAATGGGGCAAATCGGTAGCCTGTTTGCGCCGCAGTTTCCGGATGCGCTGATCGTCAGCATCGGTGGCGCGGAACCTTGCGGTCCACCGCCGGGTCGCCAGTGGTTCTCGGTTCAGGGGGTGACGGAGGAAAATCGCCAGTCGCGTATTGATGCCATTATGCCGACCTTTATTGAGACCGTTCGCTACTGGCAGAAACAGAGCGGCGTCGGTCCGCGGGCGACGGCACTGATTGGTTTCTCGCAGGGGGCGATTATGTCTCTGGAGAGCATCAAAGCCGAGCCTGGGCTGGCATCACGGGTTATCGCCTTTAACGGACGGTATGCGACGCTTCCGCAGTCGGCAACCACCGCGACAACCATCCATCTGATTCACGGCGGCGAGGATCGCGTTATCGATCTGGCGTGGGCGGTTTCGGCTCAGGAGGCGCTTCAGCAGGCGGGGGGCGACGTGACGTTGGATATTGTCGAGGATCTGGGGCACGCGATTGACGATCGCAGTATGCAGTTTGCCCTTGAGCGCCTGCGCTATACCGTGCCGAAACACTATTTTGACGAAGCGTTGAGCGGCAGTACGCCAAAAGACGACGATATTATCGAATTGCTCTAAGCGAACTGATTTCGTGAACGTACTCCCCGGATAAGGCGTATCACGCCGCTATCCGGGGCATTCCCGGCCGTGTGGGATTGACCGGGGGCAGGGCCGAAATCTTACTTCTTCGGCTGGTCGTGCTTCGGCCAGTCGTCGTCATCGTCCCATTTATCGTTACAATCACGATGGGGCGGCAGTTCTGGCTTATTGGCGAGAAACTTTTTGTGGTCAACGCGATTAAGATCCTTAATGACGTTAATCATGACGCCCACCAAAAATACCAGCACCAGAATCCACCAGTGGTTGATTAGCCATTCCATGTGCGCTTCCTCTTTTCAGGTCGAGGTCGTCAGGCGACCAGTTGTTCCATGATGCGTTGATACATCCGCGCCAGCAGCTGCAGGTCGGCGGCGTTAACACACTCATTGATTTTGTGAATTGTCGCATTCACCGGTCCCAGCTCAACCACCTGCGCACCCATGCGAGCGATAAAGCGACCGTCAGAGGTACCGCCGTTGGTCAGCAGCTGGGGTTTGATCTCATTATAGTGCTCAATGGCGTTCACCACCGCTTCGACCAGTTTGCCACGGCTGGTGAGGAACGGCTGGCCAGACAGCCACCAGTCCAGGGTATAGCGCAGCTGATATTTATCCAGCAGCTCGACGACGCGGGATTTAATCATCTCGTCGGTCAGTTCAGTGCTAAAGCGGAAGTTGAACTGAACATACATGTCGCCGGGGATCACGTTATTGCTCCCGGTACCCGCCTGTACGTTGGCTATCTGCATGCTGGTGGGGGGGAAGAATTCATTGCCTTTATCCCACTCGATTCCTACCAGCTCCGTCAGCATAGGGGCCGCGCGGTGCACCGGGTTATCGGCGAGATGCGGGTAAGCGACATGCCCCTGCACGCCGTGAATGGTCAGGTTACAGGTGAGTGAGCCACGACGACCGTTTTTGACCACGTCACCGACGACTTCGGTGCTTGACGGTTCGCCGACCAGGCAGTAGTCCAGGCGTTCGTTGCGGGCCATCAGCGCTTCGACCACTTTCACCGTTCCGTTATGCGCGCTGGCCTCTTCATCAGAGGTGATCAAAAAGGCCAGACGACCTTTATGATTCGGGTACTGGGCGACAAAGCGCTCGGCGGCAACCACCATCGCGGCCAGCGAGCCTTTCATATCTGCCGCGCCACGGCCAAACAGCATGCCGTCGCGGATGGTGGGTTCGAAGGGCGGGTTAATCCAACGGTCAGCATCGCCGGCCGGAACCACGTCGGTATGGCCGGCAAAGGCCAGCGTTTCACCGCGCCCGCGCCAGGCCCAGAAATTTTGCGTATCGCCGAAATCCATCGGTTCCACGGTAAAGCCAATCGCACGCAGGCGTTCAATCATTAACGCCTGACATCCCGCATCATCGGGGCTGAGGGAAGGGCGGCGAATAAGCTGCTGAGCCAGCTCAATGACCGGGCAAGACATAGACTATACCTCGTTAACAAGCTTCTTATAAGTGAGTTCACTGAAACCCAGCAGCATAGGCTGCCCGGGCGCGCAGAGCAATGGGCGTTTGATAATTGCCGGCATTTCCAGCATCAGCGCGGCGGCGGCATCGGAGTTATTGATACCGGCACGCACGGTTTCATCCAGTTTCCGCCAGGTTGTACCGCGCGTGTTGAGTAATGCTTCCCAGCCCAGTTCGGCGATAAAAGTGTTTAACAACTCGCGATCCAGGCCATCGGCACGATAATCATGGAACTGATATGCAATTTGATGCGCTTCCAGCCAGCGGCGGGCCTTTTTAATGGTGTCGCAGTTTTTGATTCCGTACATAGTCAGCATAAATGAAACCTTTTCTTTTACGTTGGTTTAAGTGATTAACTCAGAAATTTCCGAATACAGCAGGCTGTATAAAATAATACGTGAATCGCGTGAATAAATATCCTTTTTTACCCTCTATATATGCACTGGGTGAATATTAACCAGTCCGCTAACGATAACCCGGAAATCGCCTGCAGGCAGGGGATATAAAGAGCAGGATATCGGTAGTGTAAATTATCTGAAAACAGGCGTAATGTTGCTAAATGTTGCTATGCATCACATTAAATTTCCACTCCCGGGCCCATAGTAGCAGTAAATCAGAGAGATGATGGCGTAGAAGGGGTTACCAGCAATCGCAGTGATAACCTTAATGCACTTCCTTTCCCAAACCGATTTGCATAAAATTACCCATAATAATAAGAGAGGCTATTATGATTGAACATGAACTAGGGAACTGGAAAGATTTTATTGAAGGTATGCTGCGTAAATAAAATCCTCAATGTGAGCAGGGTAATCGTACGGCTAAAATAATAGCCCGACGGTGGTAAGCAGATAAAAAAGGCGACTATGACAGTCGCCTTTTTGTTATTTCCCGGGGAAGAAACGGGACGCTCAGGATCGTGCCGGCTTATTGCGGGCGCTCTTTTTGCGGAAAGCGTCGACGTACCAGTACGAAGAATAGCGGAACGAAGAAGATAGCCAGGACCGTGGCGGAAATCATTCCGCCCATCACCCCGGTGCCCACGGCATGCTGGCTACCGGAACCGGCGCCGGTGCTGGTCGCCATCGGCAGGACCCCAAAAATAAAGGCCAGCGAAGTCATCAGGATCGGACGCAGACGCTGGCGACAGGCCGACAGCGTGGCGGCGAGTAAATCTTCCCCTTTCTCGTTGAGCTCATTAGCAAACTCGACGATCAGAATGGCGTTTTTCGCCGACAGGCCGATAACCGTCAGCAGGCCAACCTGGAAGTACACGTCGTTTTCAAGACCGCGCATCCAGGTGGCCATCAGCGCACCGATAACCCCCAGCGGCACCACCAGCATGACCGAGAACGGGATAGACCAGCTCTCATACAGCGCAGCCAGACACAAGAACACCACCAGCAGCGAAATGGCGTACAGCGCCGGCGCCTGCGCGCCGGACAGTCGTTCCTGATAGGACATGGCCGTCCAGTCGAGCCCAAAGCCGTTTGGCAGCTGTCTGGTCAGATCTTCCATGATAGCCATCGCGGTACCGGTACTGATGCCCGGAGCCGCTTCACCGATGATTTCCACCGCCGAGTAGCCGTTATAGCGCTCCAGGCGCGGGGAGCCGGTTTGCCAGCGCGAGGTGGCAAATGCCGAGAAGGGCACCATCGTGCCGCTGCTGTTGCGCACATACCACAGATTAATATCGTCAGGCAGCATGCGGTAAGGGGCGGCGGACTGGACGTAGACTTTCTTCACGCGGCCGCGATCCATAAAATCGTTCACGTAGCTTGAGCCCCAGGCGGTTTGCAACGTGTTGTTGATATCGTCAATAGACACGCCCAGCGCCTGGGCTTTCCGCTGATCGATATCAATCTGCAGCTGCGGGCTATCGTCAAGGCCGTTATGGCGAACCCGGGTCAACCGGTCGTCTTTCGCTGCCAGATCGAGCAGCGTGTCGCGGGCTGCCATGAGCGCCGCGTGCCCGTTGCCGGCGTGGTCTTCGAGCTCCATATCAAAACCGGCGGAACTGCCCAGTCCGCTGATGGCCGGTGGGTTAGTGGCGAAGACGCGCGCCTCGTTAATGCTGTTAAAGGCTTTTGTCGCGCGTTCAATGATCGCAAACGAGGTACCGGTTTTCGCATCCCGTTCATCCCAGTCTTTCAGGCGGATAAACATGCGCGCGACGTTCTGACCATTGCCTCCCGGGCCAGAGCCCACGGTGGCGAAAATCGAAGCAACGTTGGCCTGTTCATGGCTAAAGAAATAGTCCTCAACTTTTTGCACGACTTTTAAGGTCTGCTGTTGCGTTGCGCCGCTCGGCAGCTGCACCGAGGTCAGGAACATGCCGCGGTCTTCCTGAGGCAGGAACGAAGTCGGGAGGCGTAAGAACATAAAGACCATCCCCCCCAACAGCAGCGCGTAGATAGCTATCCAGCGCAGCGAACGGTGAAGAATTTTGCCTACGGCGGTTTCGTAACGGCTGGCGTTACGGTTGAACATACAGTTAAACCAGCCAAAGAAGCCTTTTTTACCGTGTTCTTCGCCTTTCTTCATGGGTTTCAGCAAGGTAGCACACAGGGCCGGGGTGAGGATCATGGCCACGAGTACCGACAGCACCATCGCCGAGACGATGGTAATAGAAAACTGACGATAAATGGCGCCGGTTGTGCCGCCGAAGAAGGCCATCGGGATAAAGACCGCCGACAGTACCATCGCGATCCCGACCAGCGCCCCCTGAATCTGGCCCATGGATTTTCGTGTCGCTTCACGCGGCGAAAGCCCCTCTTCGCTCATGATGCGCTCAACGTTCTCGACAACCACGATAGCATCATCCACCAGCAGACCTATCGCCAGCACCATCGCGAACATCGTCAGGGTGTTGATACTGTAGCCGCAGGCAAACAGGATGGCGAAGGTCCCCATCAGAACCACCGGTACGGCAATGGTTGGGATGAGCGTTGCGCGGATGTTTTGCAGGAACAGGTACATCACCAGGAACACCAGCACGATAGCTTCCAGCAACGTTTTTACCACGTCATGGATAGAGGCCTTCACGAAGGAGGTGGTTTCGTAGGCAATTTTATATTCAAGGCCGTGAGGGAAATACTGCGACAGCTCATCCAGACGATTGAGCACCAGCTCCGCGGTCTGCATTTCGTTTGCCCCCGAGGCCAGCTGCACGCCAAGGCCGGAGGCCGGGTTGCGGTTGTAGCGGCTGAGGTAATCGTAGCTTTCCGCGCCCAGTTCGACTTTCGCCACATCGCCGAGCGTCACCAGCGAACCGTCCGGATTCACGCGCAGCGTAATATCGCGGAACTGCTGCGGCGTTTGCAGCAGCGACTGGGCGTTAATGGTGGCGTTGAGCGACTGATTATCGACCGACGGCGTTCCGCCAAGCTGGCCGACCGCAATCTGCGCATTCTGTGATTCGATGGCGTCGGTGACATCTTTCGCCGTCATCTGCACGCTGGTGAGTTTGGCCGGATCAAGCCAGATGCGCATTGAGTATTGCGAGCCGTAGGCCGTAATATCGCCAACGCCATTCACGCGGCTGAGCGGTTCCTGAATGTTACTGGCCACGTAGTCGGCGATATCCTGCTTATCCATGCTGCCGTCAGTTGAGACGAATGCGATGGTCAGAATGTTGGTATCACCGGTTTTACGTACCGTCACCCCCTGATTTTGCACATCCTGAGGCAGTTTTTTCATTGCCGATTGCAGCTGGTTTTGTACCTGCTGCATGGCTTCGTTGGGATTCGTTCCGGCGGTAAAGGTCAGCGTAATCGTCGCCTGGCCCGAAGAGCTGCTCTGGGAAGACATATACATCAGGTTATCGAGGCCGGTCATATTCTGTTCGATAACCTGGGTGACGGTATTTTCCAGCGTTTGTGCGGAGGCGCCGGGATAATTGGCGGTAATGCGCACGTTAGGCGGCGCAAGATCGGGATATTGCTCAACGGGAAGTGACAAGATTGCGAGCGTTCCGGTCAGGCATAGCAGGATCGCCAGAACCCACGCGAAAATGGGGCGATCGATAAAAAAATTCGCCATCAGAATTGAGACCTCATTGTGTACATTTTTGTTACCGCACCGTCTGTGACACTTTATAGGCAACGCCACGGGCAAACGTGGAGAAATTAAGGAGATAGTGTAATTTATCGTGTGGCTTTAGCGGACACCGTAAAGAACTCTCCGACTCTCTTTGCGAAAACCGCCGCTTACCCCGGAGCCTGTTTGCCATCGTTAGACAGTTTTCTGCTTGCTACGTTAAATAAAACGCAATTTCATTTAAGTCAAAGAATTTGATCCAAAACGGGTTATCTCCAGAAAAAAACTATTTCGGGCAAATGAACATTGTTCCAGCCCCGTTTTGTCGGGTAATAAATAGTCATGCGAATCGAGGGGTTATTTAGCAAAGACCGAAGGATACCATGAACCACTTTATTATCAGCGATAGTCGCAAATGTATCGGCTGTAAAGCCTGCGAAGTGGCCTGCGTGATGGCACACAACGACGAGCAGCACGTCCTGACCCCACAGCGCTTCTTACCGCGCATTACCGTGATGAAGCACGAGCAAAAACGTAACGCAATAACATGTCGCCATTGTGAAAGCGCCCCCTGCGCCCGCAGCTGCCCGAATGATGCCATTCGTCAGATAAACGACAGCGTGCAGGTTGACGAGGAGAAGTGCATCGGCTGTAAATCCTGCATGGTGGCCTGTCCGTTTGGCGTCATGGAGATCGTGCTGTTACCGGCGGCGGCGGGGAAAGTGAAAGCCACCGCACATAAATGCGATCTGTGCAGCGGCCGTGAGGGCGGACCTTCCTGCGTGCAAAACTGCCCGGCGCAGGCGCTGCAGCTGGCGACGGAAGCGACTCTTTCCGCGATGGCCAAACAGCGACGCCTGCGTACGGCGCGGATGGATGCGCGGCCGTGGCATGCGCAACCAGGCGATATGGCATTACCGAGCGCTGGCGCAAAAGTCAGCCAGATGGCGGCAACGCCTCTGCGTAGCGAGGCCGATAAACGGGCCGCGGCGATCCGCAAGAAGGATTTTGCCGAGATCGTTCTGCCCTTTAACGCCGGGCAGGCGCAGCAGGCCTCGGAGCGCTGCCTGCAGTGCGGCGAACACAGTATCTGTGAATGGACCTGCCCGCTACATAACCATATACCCCAGTGGATTGAACGGCTGCAAGCGGGGGATATCGACGCCGCCGTGGCGCTGTCCCATCAAACCAACTGCCTGCCGGAGATAACCGGCCGCGTTTGCCCGCAGGATCGCCTGTGTGAAGGGGCCTGTACGCTGCGCGATGAACATGGCGCGGTGACAATTGGCAACATCGAGCGCTATATCTCCGATCGGGCGCTGGCACAGGGTTGGCGACCGGACCTCTCCAGGGTTGTCGACAGCGGGAAAAAAGTGGCCATTATCGGCGCCGGGCCGGCGGGACTGGCCTGTGCTGACCGGCTGATCCGCAACGGCGTGCAGCCGGTGGTCTTTGACCGTCATCCGGAAATTGGCGGGTTGCTGACTTTTGGCATTCCGGCCTTCAAGCTGGAAAAGTCACTGCTGGCCCGGCGACGAGAGATTTTTACTGAGATGGGTATCCGCTTTGAACTGGAGTGTGAAGTGGGCAAGGACGTGGCGTTAACCACCTTGCTGGCAGAGTACGATGCGCTATTTATTGGCGCCGGAACCTATCGTTCCATGAAAGCGGGACTGCCGAATGAAGATGCCCCGGGGGTCTATGATGCGCTGCCGTTCCTGATTGCCAATACGAAGCAAGTCATGGGGTTGAGTGAGCAACCCGAAGAGCCTTACGTCAATACCCACGGGCTGAATGTCGTGGTGCTGGGGGGCGGCGACACGGCGATGGACTGCGTGCGCACCGCGCTGCGTCACGGGGCGAAAAAGGTGACCTGCGCCTATCGTCGCGATGAGGCCAATATGCCGGGGTCGAAAAAAGAGGTGAAAAACGCTCGTGAAGAAGGGGCGGCGTTCGAATTTAACGTTCAGCCGGTGACGCTGGAACTGGATAGCGACGGCCGGGTTAACGGCGTACGTTTTCTGCGCACACAGCTGGGCGAACCGGATAAGCAGGGGCGTCGCAGCCCATCGCCGCTGCCGGGCAGCGAGTTCGTGATGCCGGCCGATGCGGTGATTATGGCCTTTGGTTTTCATCCCCACGGGATGCCGTGGCTGGAGTCCGTCGGCGTACAGCTCGATGACCGGGGGCGGATTAAGGCCAGTGTCGAGAGCCGCTACCGCTATCAGACCACGCACGACAAAATTTTTGCCGGCGGAGATGCCGTCCGCGGCGCCGATCTGGTGGTGACGGCGATGGCCGAAGGCCGCCATGCGGCGCAGGGGATCATGGATTATCTCGGCGTAAAATCGGCCCTGCTTCACTAACGACAAACCCGACTCCGCAGCGTAGTATGACAGCGTCATTCCACGCTGCGGGGCCGTATGTCACTCAACATCAACGTTATCAAAGATAAACTCCTCTCTGAAAACTACTTTATTTTGCGCAATATGACCTACGAGCTGACGCGTAGCGACGGCAGCGTGGTCCGTCATAAGCGCGAGGTTTACGATCGCGGCAACGGCGCCACGGTGCTGCTGTATAACCGCCGCAAGCAAACCGTCGTGTTGGTCCGTCAGTTTCGTGTCGCCACCTGGGTCAACGGTAACGAGGACGGAATGCTGATCGAAACCTGCGCCGGACTGTTGGATAACGACGAGCCTGAAGCCTGCATCCGCAAAGAGGCCATCGAAGAGACCGGATACGAAGTTGGCGATGCGCATAAGCTGTTCGAGCTGTATATGTCTCCCGGCGGGGTGACCGAAATTGTCCACTACTTCATCGCCGAGTACAGCGATGCGCAGCGCAAAACGCGCGGCGGCGGCGTTGAAGATGAAGATATCGAGGTACTGGAGCTGCCTTTTCGCCAGGCATTGCAGATGGTCGCCGACGGCGCGATACGCGATGGCAAGGCGGTGATTCTGCTGCAATACCTGCAAACATCGGGACTGATGGCGGGGTTATCTGATAAATCTGATTGAGTAACGTGCCGCCGCTGGTGAAGATGGCTGCTGTTTTGAGCGTTCTTCTCTGGGGTTGTGCCGCGCATGCTTTATCGGGTTCTTTTTTTTCTGCTTTTCGGTTTACTACCGGCGTCGTGGGCGTGGGCGGCGCCGGTACAACAGCTATTCGGCGACTGGCTGGTCACCTGCAATAATCAGAATTTCTGCGTCGCTCGCAACGTCGGTCTGCATCACGGACTGGTTATGACTCTCAGCCGCAGCGCCGGCGCCGTTACGGATGCCAGCCTGCGCATTGAGCTGGGCGGTATCGGTAACCCGGTGGCCGCCCTGGCGCCGATCGCTCCTCGTCTTTTGCTTGACGGTAAACCGCTGGCGTTGACCGATAAACACTGGCTGGTTGCGGATAAGCTGATCAAAACCGGAGATAGCGTGACGATCGATGCTTTTCTCCAGCAGGTGCAGGAAGGGCAGGAGATAACCCTGGTTAACGGACTGCAAAGCATTTCTCTGCAAGGGCTGAAAGCCGCGCTGCTGTTTATCGATAACCATCAAAAGCGTGTCGGCAGTGAAACCGCGTGGGTGGGGAAGGGGGAAGAACCGCCGCTTAGCGTGCCTCCGGCACCTGCGCTGCGGGCAGTTGGCAAAGTTGACTTCTCGCAATCACCGCTCAGTCGGGAGGAGCTCAATGATCTGATGGATTACGGCAACGAGCGGATGAACAATAGCGCCTGTTCGCTGGACCCTTTCCGCCGTGAGATTCGGGTTACCGCGTTGACGGATGAGAAGGTGTTACTGATGGTCAGCTGTGAAGCCGGAGCGTACAACACCATCTGGCTGGCCTGGCTGGTGTCGCGCCAGCAGCCGTATGTGGCCCGCCAGGTCCGTTTGACGCTGCCCTTCCAGCCGCCGGGCAATGCGGCGCGTGATATTGAACTGATTAATGCCAGTATTGATGAGCGACGTCACGAGCTGGTGACTCTGGATAAAGGGCGCGGCCCCGGCGATTGCGGGGTTCAGACCCGCTGGCGCTATGATGGCCAGCGGTTTAGCCTGGTTCGCTATGCGCAGCAGCCGCAGTGTGATAACTGGCAGGGGCCAGATGCCTGGCCCACGCTATGGGTTACCCGTTACATATTTCATCCGCGAGACTGACAATATGTTCGACGGTAAAGCCAAAGAACGGGAACAGCTTCTCCGCCGGCGCTGATTCACCGTAGCTTCTCATTCCCACGATGGCGCCCTTCAGCCCGACATATTTATACCAGTAGTCGGCGATACCGGCCTCAACCGCAATTCTGGCGCTGACGTTAGCCGGAAGAACCGACTCCCGATATGCCTCATCTTGCGCATCGAAAACATCGGTTGAGGGCAGGGAGACTACCCGCACGTTAACCCCTTTGGCGAGCAGTTTTTCCGCCGCCAGCACGGTTATCTCCACTTCGGAACCGGTGGCTATCAGGATTAAATCCGGTTTTCCCCCCGCATCTTTCAGCACGTAGCCGCCGCGGGCAATATCCTGTACCTGTTGCGGCGTCCGCGCCATTTGCGCCAGGTTTTGCCGCGACAGAATCAGCGCGGTGGGGCCGGTTTGCCGTTCAATCGCCGCCTGCCACGCCACCGCCGTTTCGACCTGATCGCAGGGGCGCCAGGTGCTGAAGTTCGGCGTCAATCGCAGACTGGCCAGCTGTTCGACCGCCTGATGAGTGGGGCCATCTTCCCCTAACCCAATCGAGTCATGGGTATAGACCATAATCTGTCTGGCTTTCATCAGCGCTGCCATTCGCGCCGCGTTACGCGCATATTCGACAAACATCAGGAAGGTGGATGTATAAGGGATAAAGCCGCCGTGAAGGGCAATGCCGTTGCCGATCGCCGTCATGCCGAACTCGCGCACGCCATAATGAATATAGTTCCCCGCCACGTCCTCTTTGATCGATGTTGACCCGGACCAGATGGTGAGGTTGCTCGGCGCCAGATCCGCCGACCCGCCCAGCAGCTCCGGCAGAAGCGGTCCATAGGCGTTCAGGGCATTTTGCGACGCTTTACGGCTGGCAATTTTCGCCGGCTCGGCCTGCAGTTGCGCGATATAGTCGTGCGCCGCATCGCCCCAGCTCTCCGGCAGCGCGCCGTCCATTCTGCGTTTTAGCTCCGCCGCCAGTTGTGGATACTGCTGCTGATACGCGGCGAACCGCTGATTCCACGTCTGTTCTGCCTGCTCGCCGCGCGGCCGGGCATCCCATTGCTGATAAATCTCTTTGGGGATCTCAAACGGTGGATGTTTCCAGCCCAGCTTCTCGCGGGCTAACGCCACCTCTTTTTCCCCCAGCGCAGCGCCATGGGACTCTTCCGAACCGGCTTTATTCGGTGAGCCATAGCCAATCACGGTACGGCAGATGATCAGCGAAGGTTTATCCGTGACGTTTTGCGCCTCGAGAATTGCCTGTTTCACTGCCTGCGGGTCGTGACCGTCAATATCGCCAATCACGTGCCAGTGATAGGCCCGAAAGCGCGCGGCGGTATCGTCGGTAAACCAGCCGTCGGTTTTACCATCGATTGAGATGCCGTTATGGTCGTAGAAGCCGATCAGCTTGCCAAGACCCAGCGTCCCCGCCAGCGAGCTGGCTTCGTGGGAAATCCCCTCCATCAGACAGCCATCGCCCATAAACACCCAGGTATAGTGATCGACAATGTCATGGCCGGGACGGTTAAACTGCGCCGCCAGCGTGCGCTCGGCAATCGCCATGCCGACGGCGTTGGCCAGCCCCTGGCCAAGCGGGCCGGTGGTGGTCTCGACGCCGGGGGTATAGCCGTGTTCCGGGTGGCCGGGGGTTTTGGAATGGAGCTGGCGAAAGTTTTTCAGTTCGGACAGCGGCAGATCGTAGCCGGTCAGATGCAACAGGCTATACAGCAGCATGGACGCATGACCGTTTGAGAGCACAAAGCGGTCACGGTCATACCAGTGCGGATTCCCCGGATTGTGTTTAAGGAAATCATTCCACAGGACTTCGGCGATATCCGCCATCCCCATCGGGGCGCCGGGGTGGCCGGAGTTGGCTTTCTGTACAGCGTCCATGCTCAGGGCGCGAATGGCGTTGGCAAGTTCTCTTCGGGACATAATGGACTCCTGAAACAAGATGTTGCATGAGTTTTTGTTGATTGTCTGTCGAGGCGTTTATGGGGTGGATAACTAAAAAGCATAGCAGACGGGACTATCATTGCTTTCGAAATCAGGTTACATAAATGTTATAAATCGATAACAAATATACCATTGCGATGGCGAGAGTTTGGCGGCGTTCAAAGTTTGAAAAGCCGTCAGGCGAGATACTATGCGCCACCTGGGGTGGGCACCAGGATAGTCATTACGCACACCCCCTACGACCGATACGTGAAAGGAACAATAAAATGGATGAGCAGTTGAAACAAAGTGCCCTCGATTTCCATGAGTTTCCCGTTCCCGGGAAAATTCAGGTTGTCCCAACCAAGCCTCTGGCCACACAGCGCGATCTGGCGCTGGCCTACTCGCCAGGCGTGGCGGCACCTTGTCTGGAAATCGAGAAAGATCCGCTGGCCGCCTACAAATATACTGCCCGCGGCAACCTGGTGGCCGTTGTTTCCAACGGCACCGCGGTGCTGGGACTGGGGAATATTGGTGCGCTAGCCGGTAAGCCGGTGATGGAAGGCAAAGGCGTTTTGTTTAAAAAATTCGCCGGTATTGATGTGTTCGATATCGAAGTCGATGAGCTGAACCCGGATAAATTTATCGATGTTGTGGCGGCGCTGGAGCCCACCTTCGGCGGCATCAACCTCGAAGACATCAAAGCGCCAGAGTGTTTCTACATCGAGCAAAAGCTGCGCGAGCGCATGAACATTCCTGTGTTCCATGACGATCAGCACGGTACGGCTATTATCAGCACCGCGGCGATTATTAACGGCCTGCGGGTGGTTGAGAAGAATCTTTCCGACGTTCGGATGGTGGTATCCGGCGCGGGCGCGGCGGCGATTGCCTGCATGAATTTGCTGGTGGCGCTGGGTATGCAGAAACACAATATCGTGGTCTGCGATTCCAAAGGCGTCATCTATAAAGACCGTGAGCCTCACATGGCAGAGACCAAGGCGGCCTACGCGGTAGAAGATGACGGCAAACGCACGCTGGACGATGTGATTGACGGAGCGGATATTTTCCTCGGCTGTTCAGGCCCGAAAGTGCTGACCCCGGAGATGGTGAAAAAAATGGCCCGCGCGCCGCTGATCCTCGCCCTGGCTAACCCGGAACCGGAGATTCTGCCGCCGCTGGCGAAGCAGGTCCGCGAAGATGCCATCATCTGTACCGGGCGCTCTGACTACCCAAACCAGGTCAACAACGTGCTGTGCTTCCCGTTCATCTTCCGCGGGGCGCTGGACGTTGGCGCCACGGCGATTAACGAAGAGATGAAGCTGGCTGCAGTCCACGCGATAGCGGAACTGGCACATGCCGAACAGAGCGAAGTGGTCGCCTCTGCCTACGGCGATCAGGATCTGAGCTTTGGTCCGGAATATATCATTCCGAAACCGTTCGATCCGCGCCTGATCGTCAAGATCGCTCCGGCGGTCGCCAAAGCGGCAATGGACTCCGGTGTAGCCACGCGTCCGATTGCCGACTTCGACGCCTATATTGAGAAACTCAGCGAGTTTGTCTACAAAACTAACCTGTTCATGAAGCCGATTTTCTCCCAGGCGCGCAAAGAGCCCAGGCGCGTGGTGCTGGCGGAAGGCGAAGAGTCGCGCGTCCTGCACGCAACTCAGGAGCTGGTATCGCTGGGGCTGGCAAAACCGATTCTGATCGGCCGTCCGAGCGTGATTGAAATGCGTATCCAGAAGCTGGGGCTGCAGATCAAAGCCGGCGTGGATTTTGAGATCGTCAATAACGAATCCGATCCGCGCTTTAAAGAGTACTGGGGCGAGTATTACCAGATCATGAAACGCCGCGGCGTGACCCAGGAGCAGGCGCAGCGGGCGGTGATTGCCAATACGACGGTCATTGGCGCAATCATGGTGCATCGTGGCGAGGCGGATGCCATGATCTGCGGCACCATCGGCGACTACCATGAGCATTATGGGGTGGTTCAGCCGCTGTTCGGCTACCGGGACGGCGTCAGCACCGCGGGGGCCATGAATGCTCTGCTGCTGCCAAGCGGTAACACCTTTATCGCCGACACCTACGTCAATAACGATCCTACGCCGGAGCAGCTGGCGGAAATCACCCTGATGGCGGCGGAAAGCGTCCGTCGTTTTGGTATTGAGCCGCGCGTGGCGCTGCTGTCGCACTCCAACTTCGGTTCCTCTGACTGTCCGTCAGCGAGCAAAATGCGCGAAGCGCTGGAGCGAGTGAAAGCGCTGGCGCCGGATCTGATGATCGATGGTGAAATGCACGGCGATGCGGCGCTGGTGGAAAGTATTCGCCATGAGCGGATGCCGGACAGCCCGTTGAAAGGCTCGGCCAACATTCTGGTGATGCCGAATATGGAAGCCGCGCGCATTAGCTATAACCTGCTGCGCGTCTCCAGTTCGGAAGGGGTGACCGTCGGACCGGTGCTGATGGGAGTGGCGAAGCCGGTACATATTCTGACGCCGATCGCTTCCGTGCGCCGCATTGTCAATATGGTCGCGCTGGCGGTGGTCGAGGCACAGACTCAGCCGCTGTAAGGGATTTGTCGGGTGGCGCTGCGCTAACCCGACCTACGGAATAACGTAGGCCGGGCAAGCGAAGGCGCCGCCCGGCATTAAATCCATGCGTGGAACTGAACAGACTCACTTTCTGACGCCGATCGCTTCCGTGCGCCGCATCGTCAATATGGTTGCGCTGGCGGTGGTCGAGGCACAGACTCAGCCGCTGTAGGGGATTTGTCGGGTGGCGCTGCGCTAACCCGACCTATGGAATAACGTAGGCCGGGCAAGCGAAGGCGCCGCCCGGCATTAAATCCATGCGTGGAACTGAACAGACTCACTTTCTGACACCGGGCGCTTCCGTGCGCCGCATTGTCAATATGGTTGCGCTGGCGGTGGTCGAGGCACAGACTCAGCCGCTGTAGGGGATTTGTCGAGTGGCGCTGCGCTAACCCGACCTACGGAATAACGTAGGCCGGGCCAGCGAAGGCGCCGCCCGGCATTAAATCCATTCGCGAACCTGAATAAACTCACTCAGGGCAGCCTCAGGGCTGCCTTCTTCCGGCCGGTAGTCATACTCCCAGCGCACCAGCGGCGGCATCGACATCAGAATCGACTCCGTGCGCCCTCCGGTCTGCAGGCCAAACAGCGTCCCGCGATCCCACACCAGATTGAACTCCACGTAGCGGCCGCGACGATAGAGCTGAAAATTCCGCTCGCGCTCGCCATATGGCATGGCTTTGCGCTGCTCAACTATCGGCAGATAGGCATCTGTATAGCCGTTGCCCACCGCCTGCATAAAGGCGAAGGCGTGGTCAAAATCCGGGGTATTCAAATCGTCAAAGAACAGGCCGCCAATTCCGCGCTGCTCGTGACGATGCTTCAGATAGAAGTAGTCATCGCACCATTTTTTATAGCGCGGATAAACCTCTTCGCCGAAGGGTTGACACAGATCGTGAGCCGTGCGATGCCAGTGAACCGCATCCTCCTCAAAGCCGTAGAAGGGCGTCAGGTCAAACCCGCCGCCGAACCACCACACCGGCTCTGCGCCGGGCTTTTCAGCAATGAAAAAACGCACGTTGGCATGGCTGGTCGGCACATAGGGATTCCACGGATGCACCACCAGAGAAACCCCCATCGCCTCAAAGCTGCGACCAGCCAGTTCCGGGCGATGCGCCGTTGCCGAAGCCGGCATGGCGTCGCCGTGAACGTGGGAGAAGTTTACGCCCGCCTGCTCAAACACGCCGCCATCGCGCAGAACCCGGCTGCGACCACCGCCGCCGCCTTCGCGCTGCCAGCTGTCTTCGACAAACTCACCGCCGTCAATGGCGCTCAGTTTCTGGCAAATGGTCTCCTGGAGCTGGAGGAGATAGCGTTTTACCTGGTGCGCATCGGGCTTCATTTACGTCTCTTCGAGTGGGCCTTCTGGTTATCGAACCAGTGGAAGTAGCTGATGATACCGGACGCGATCGCGCTGGCGATTTTTTGTCGGAACGCGGTGGTGCCTAACAGTTTTTCTTCGCCCGGGTTGGTGATAAATGAGGTTTCAACCAGTACGGACGGGATTGATGGCGACTTCAATACCACGAAGGCGGCCTGTTCCGTGTTACGGCTATGCAGCTTATGCACCGGCTTAATATTTTTCAGAATATGCGAACCCAGCGTCAGGCTGTTTTTAATGGTATCGGTCTGCACCAGGTCAAACAGCACCTGCTGTAAAAGGTGGTCCTTGGCCGTGGCTTTTTTACCGGCGACCTCATCGGCGCGGTTTTCGCGATCGGAGAGGTATTTCGCCATCGCGCTACTCGCGCCGCGGTTGGAGAGGGCAAATACCGAAGCGCCGGCTGCGCTGGGATTGGTAAAGCCGTCGGCGTGAATCGACATAAACAGATCGGCGCCGTGCTGGTGGGCAATTTCCACGCGGTCGTACAGCGGGATAAAGGTATCGCCAGAACGCGTCAGGCGCGCGTCAATACCGTTATTGCGCAGGATGCTGCGTACGTTTTTGGCAATCGCCAGTACGACATGCTTCTCTTTAGAACCGTTGTGACCGATGGCGCCGGTATCAATACCGCCATGGCCCGGGTCGAGCATAACGATGCGCTTTGCGCCCGCCTTTTTCGCCGCGGGTTTACTGTGGCCGTTGGACGTCGTCAGCGGCTGTTCTTTTGCGATGACCTGCGATGAAACCCCGGAAAGGGTCATGGCAGCCAGTCCTGCTTTCAGCACCTGGCGGCGCGAAGCAAGTATTTTTAATGGTTTAAAAGTGCTCATTCGGCCTGAATTGCAAACAAGTGGTACCTGGTGTTATATCGTATCGCGTTTTCCGTTACGACCATTCAAAACAAGAATTGTTTTACTTTTCATTTCAATACATGACAGTGCATATTATGTCATTTTTTCCACTTCATTTCGCCTGATATTGGCTATCCGCTGAAATCGCGCCATAATCGCTGTTTTTAAGCCTGAAAAATGGGGAATACCATGGAGATACGCGTTTTTCGCCAGCAAGATTTTGAAGAAGTGATTACGCTGTGGGAGCGCTGCGAGCTTCTGCGCCCGTGGAATGACCCGGAAATGGACATTGAGCGTAAAGTTAACCACGATGTCAGCCTGTTTCTGGTCGCGGAAGTGAATGGCGAGGTGGTTGGCACGGTGATGGGCGGCTATGACGGTCATCGCGGTTCCGCCTACTACCTTGGCGTGCATCCGGAATATCGCGGCCGCGGTATCGCCAATGCGCTGCTGAACCGGCTGGAAAAAAAGCTGATTGCTCGCGGCTGCCCGAAAATTAACATTATGGTTCGCGATGATAATGAGGTGGTGCAGGGGATGTATGAACGGCTTGGTTACGAATATGCCGATATCCTGAGTCTGGGTAAACGTTTGATTGAAGATGAAGAATACTGAGTTTATCCCCTCTGATTTTGATGCTCATGGCCGGCTCAGGCTACCGTTTTTGTTCTGGTGCGTACTGCTGCTGCAGGCCCGGACCTGGGTGCTGTTCATTATGGCGGGGGCCTCCCGCCAGCAGGGCGATGTGTTACTGAACCTGTTCTATCCCGATCACGACAATTTCTGGCTAGGGTTACTGCCGGGCATCCCGGCAGTACTGGCGTTTATCGTAAGCGGGCAGCGGCAGCGCTTTCCCCGTCTCTGGCCGCTAATGCGCTGGCTGCTGGTGCTGTCCCAGACGCTGCTGCTGCTCTGGCAACCGCTGTTATGGCTGAGCGGTGAGTCACCTTCGATGCTGACTATCGGCCTGCTGATCGCCGATCTCTATGCCTTCTGGTGGCTGTTAGCCAGCCGTCGACTCAAAGCCTGTTTTCAGGAAGATCGGGTTTAACGGCACTTTTTGCCGATCCTGCACTCCAACAGGCGTCAAATAAACAAGAAAGGACCGAGTCATGAAATCGCTACGTTTACTTCTCTGCGCTTTACCGCTGGCATTAACCGGCTGCTCCACCATGAGTGCGGTTAACTGGTCAGCGGCCTACCCATGGAACTGGTTTGGTTCCTCAATGGAAGTGACCGAGCAGGGCGTGGGTAAACTGACGGCCACAACGCCGCTGAATGAACAGGCCATCAGCGATGCGCTTGGCGGAAGCTATCGCCTGCGCAGCGGCATGAAAGCCGCCAACGGTAATATCGTGCGCTACTTTGAGGCGCTGAAAGATGACAAAGTCGCGATGACCATTAACGGCGACGGCGGCACCATCAACCGTATTGAAGTGCGGGATAGCGAGATCAAAACGGACCGCGGCGTTCAGGTCGGCACGCCATTTAGCGAGCTGTATAGCAAAGCCTTTGGTCATTGTCAGAAAGGGGCAAACGATAATGGCGCCGTGGTGGAGTGCCAGGCGGACGGCAGTCAGCATATCAGCTACGCCTTTACCGGCCACTGGAATGGTCCGGAAGAGCTGATGCCTTCCGACGACACGCTGAAAAACTGGAAGGTCAGCAAAATTATCTGGCGCGGCTAATTTGATCTGAAGGGACACGGCACAGGGAAAAAACGGGTACAATAGCGCGATAAAAGTGCCACAGTTTTGTGGTTGTATCATTTCAGGAGGAGCGATGTCTCAGGTTCAGAGCGGCATTTTGCCGGAACATTGCCGTGCGGCGATTTGGATTGAAGCCAATGTCAAAGGGGACGTCAACGCCCTGCGCGAAGCCAGCAAAGTCTTTATTGATAAATTAGCGACCTTTCAAACGCAGTTTCCGGACGCCCAGCTGGGTGCGGTGGTGGCTTTTGGCAATAACGTCTGGCGCCAGCTGAGCGGCGGTGTTGGTGCCGAAGAGCTTAAAGATTTCCCGGTATACGGCAAGGGCCTGGCGCCGTCTACCCAGTATGATGTCCTGATTCATATCCTCTCTGCGCGTCATGAGGTGAACTTCTCCGTGGCTCAGGCCGCCATGGCGGCCTTCGGCGATGCGATTGAGGTGAAAGAAGAGGTGCACGGTTTCCGCTGGATTGAAGAGCGCGACCTGAGCGGTTTCGTCGACGGTACGGAAAACCCTGCCGGTCTTGAGACCCGCCGTGAAGTGGCGATCATTAAAGATGGCGTGGATGCCGGCGGCAGCTATGTGTTCGTTCAGCGCTGGGAGCATAATCTCAAGCAGTTGAATCGCATGAGCGTTGCGGACCAGGAGATGATGATTGGCCGGACCAAAGAAGCCAATGAAGAGATTGACGGCGACGATCGCCCGGCAACCTCGCATCTGAGTCGCGTCGACTTAAAAGAAGATGGTAAAGGGCTGAAGATTGTTCGTCAGAGCCTGCCTTACGGCACCGCCAGCGGCACTCACGGCCTCTATTTCTGTGCGTACTGCGCGCGTATCCATAACATTGAACAGCAGCTGCTGAGCATGTTTGGCGATACCGACGGCAAGCGTGATGCCATGCTGCGCTTTACTAAACCCGTGACCGGCGGCTACTACTTTGCGCCATCCCTGGATCGTCTCCAGGCGCTGTAATCCCGGGTTGACTCTGCCCCTCTTCCCTTCGGAAGAGGGGCAGATAACCTTCTCCCTGCCTTGCGGCCTCATTCGGCTTAACTCCTTGTTATACCTTATCTTCTCTCCCAGCCCATAGAGGGAGAAGCACGCCGAAAATCCGCCTTCGTACGGGTTTGTAAACGGCTTATTCTCTTTTCGACTTCCAAATCGCCAAACGGTATATAAAACCGTTACTCCTTTCATACTCGTTATAAATATTATGGCTATAAGAAAGTCATCAAACTGATAAGGGTGCGCAATGGCGGTTAAATCACTGAACAAAGGATATCTGGCACTGGCTGCTTCGATGCTGCTGGTTGCGCAGGCGCAGGCGACTGAGCTGCTGAACAGCTCTTATGATGTCTCCCGCGAGCTGTTTGCCGCCCTTAATCCGCCGTTTGAACAGCAGTGGGCGAAAGATAATGCCGGCGATAAGCTGACGATCAAACAATCTCATGCCGGTTCGTCAAAACAGGCGCTGGCCATATTGCAGGGCTTAAAAGCCGATGTGGTGACCTATAACCAGGTGACGGATGTACAGATTCTGCATGACAAAGGCAATCTGATCCCCGCCGACTGGCAAAGCCGTCTGCCGAACAACAGCTCGCCGTTCTACTCCACCATGGCGTTCCTGGTGCGTAAGGGGAACCCGAAGAATATTCATGAATGGAGCGATCTGGTGCGCCCGGACGTGAAGCTGATTTTCCCGAATCCGAAAACGTCCGGCAACGCGCGCTATACCTATCTGGCTGCATGGGGAGCCGCAGATAAAGCTGACGGTGGCGATAAAGCGAAAACCGAGCAGTTTATGACCCAGTTCCTGAAAAACGTCGAAGTGTTTGATACCGGCGGCCGCGGCGCAACCACCACCTTCGTTGAACGTGGACTTGGCGACGTCCTGATTACCTTTGAATCGGAAGTGAACAATATTCGCAAACAGTACGAGGACCAGGGCTTCGAAGTGGTGGTGCCGAAGGTCAATATTCTGGCGGAGTTCCCGGTCGCCTGGGTGGACAAAAACGTCAAGGCCAACGGAACCGAGAAGGCGGCGAAGGCTTATCTGAACTGGCTCTATAGCCCGCAGGCGCAGACGATCATCACCGACTATTACTATCGCGTGAACAACCCGCAGGTGATGGAGACGTTAAAGGATAAATTCCCGCAGACCGAACTGTTCCGCGTCGAAGACCAGTTTGGCTCCTGGCCGCAGGTAATGAAAACCCACTTTGTCAGCGGCGGTGAGCTGGACAAACTGCTGGCGGCGGGGCGTAAGTAATGTTTGCTGCTGCATCTAAGCGCGTGCTGCCGGGCTTTACCCTGAGTCTCGGCACCAGCCTGCTGTTTGTCTGCTTGATTTTACTGCTCCCCCTGAGTGCGCTGGTGATGCAGCTGGCGCAGATGACCTGGGGGCAGTACTGGGAAGTGGTGACCAACCCGCAGGTGGTGGCGGCCTACAAAGTCACGCTGCTGTCGGCGTTTGTCGCCTCAATTTTTAATGGCGTATTTGGCCTGCTGATGGCCTGGATTCTGACGCGCTATCGCTTTCCTGGCCGTACGCTGCTCGATGCGCTGATGGACCTGCCGTTTGCTCTGCCGACGGCAGTCGCCGGCCTGACCCTCGCTTCACTGTTTTCGGTCAACGGCTTTTACGGCGAGTGGCTGGCGAAGTTTGATATTAAGGTGACCTATACCTGGCTCGGTATCGCGGTCGCCATGGCGTTTACCAGTATTCCTTTCGTGGTCCGTACGGTTCAACCGGTACTGGAAGAGCTGGGGCCGGAATATGAAGAAGCGGCGGAAACGCTGGGCGCCACGCGCCTGCAGAGCTTCCGTAAAGTGGTGCTGCCTGAGCTCTCTCCGGCGCTGCTGGCCGGGATCGCGCTGTCATTTACGCGTAGCCTTGGCGAGTTTGGCGCGGTGATTTTCATCGCCGGCAACATCGCATGGAAAACCGAAGTCACCTCCCTGATGATTTTCGTGCGCCTGCAGGAGTTTGATTACCCGGCGGCGAGCGCGATTGCGTCGGTGATCCTGGCGGCTTCGCTGCTGCTGCTGTTTTCCATCAACACCCTGCAAAGTCGCTTTGGTCGACGTGTGGTAGGTCACTAATGGCGGAAGTTACTCAATTGAAGCGTTACGATGCGCCCCGCATCAACTGGGGGAAATGGTTTCTGATCGGCACCGGAATATTGGTTTCCGCTTTCATTCTGATCGTGCCGATGGTCTATATCTTCGTCCAGGCCTTCAGCAAAGGGCTGATGCCGGTCCTGCACAACCTGGCTAATCCGGACATGCTGCACGCAATCTGGCTGACGGTGATGATTGCGCTGATTACCGTACCGGTAAACCTGGTATTTGGCACGCTGCTGGCGTGGCTGGTGACACGTTTTAACTTCCCTGGCCGCCAGCTGCTGCTGACGCTGCTGGATATTCCTTTTGCCGTTTCGCCGGTGGTGGCGGGGCTGGTCTATCTGCTGTTCTACGGTTCCAACGGTCCGCTCGGTGGCTGGCTGGACGCGCATAACCTGCAAATCATGTTTGCCTGGCCGGGCATGGTGTTGGCCACCATCTTTGTCACCTGCCCATTTGTGGTGCGTGAGCTGGTTCCGGTGATGATCAGTCAGGGCAGTAATGAAGATGAAGCGGCGATTCTGCTCGGCGCGTCCGGCTGGCAGATGTTCCGCCGGGTGACTCTGCCGAATATCCGTTGGGCGCTGTTATACGGCGTGGTGCTGACCAACGCTCGTGCTATCGGGGAGTTTGGCGCCGTTTCGGTGGTTTCGGGCTCGATTCGCGGTGAAACCCTGTCGCTGCCGCTGCAGATTGAATTGCTGGAGCAGGATTACAATACCGTCGGTTCCTTTACCGCCGCAGCTCTGCTGACGTTAATGGCTATTTTGACTTTGTTTTTAAAGAGTATGTTGCAATGGCGTCTGGCCAATCAGGAAAAACGCGCGCAACTGGAGGGGAATCATGAGCATTGAGATTGTCAATATTAAGAAATCTTTTGGACGCACTCAGGTGCTGAATGATATCTCTCTGGATATCCCTTCCGGACAGATGGTCGCGCTGCTGGGGCCGTCAGGCTCCGGGAAAACCACGCTGCTGCGTATTATTGCTGGTCTGGAGAATCAATCCAGCGGTCATATTCGTTTCCATGGTACCGACGTGAGCCGCGTTCACGCCCGTGACCGTAAAGTGGGCTTTGTCTTCCAGCACTATGCGCTGTTCCGCCATATGACGGTATTTGAGAATATCGCCTTCGGGCTGACGGTGTTGCCGCGTCGTGAACGTCCGAACGCCGCCGGGATCAAAGCGAAAGTTACCCGGCTGCTGGAAATGGTGCAGCTGGCTCATCTTGCCGATCGCTACCCGGCGCAGCTGTCCGGCGGACAAAAGCAGCGCGTGGCGTTAGCGCGAGCGTTAGCCGTGGAGCCGCAAATTCTGCTGCTCGATGAGCCCTTCGGTGCGCTGGACGCTCAGGTGCGCAAAGAGCTGCGCCGCTGGCTGCGTCAGTTGCATGAAGAGCTGAAGTTTACCAGCGTGTTCGTGACCCACGATCAGGAAGAGGCGATGGAAGTGGCCGACCGCGTGGTGGTCATGAGCCAGGGTAATATCGAACAGGCCGATGCACCGGAACAGGTCTGGCGTGAACCGTCCACCCGCTTTGTACTGGAGTTTATGGGCGAGGTTAACCGCCTGAAAGGGATTGTTCGCGGTGGCCAGTTCCATGTCGGTGCTCATCGTTGGCCGTTGGGGTATACCCCGGCTTATCAAGGGCCGGTGGATCTGTTCCTCCGCCCCTGGGAAGTGGATATCAGTCGCCGTACCAGCCTCGATTCACCCTTGCCGGTCCAGGTACTGGAAGCCAGTCCGAAAGGGCACTACACCCAATTAGTTGTTCAGCCATTAGGGTGGTATGACGAACCGCTGACCGTCGTGCTGTCGGGCGATGACGCGCCGTATCGCGGTGAACGGCTGTTTGTCGGCTTACAGAATGCGCGACTCTATAACGGCAATCAGCGGATAGAGCCGCGTGAGGATATTGCTCTGGCGGAGTCAGCCTGATAGTTTATTGAATATGTTTATCGCCCGGTGACGCTACGCTTACCGGGCCTACAGTTATCACTGCGTCTTGTAGGCCGGGTAAGCGAAGCGCCACCCGGCTTTTTTATTGAGTAAAAATCGTGAATACACTTGAACACACCATCGGCAATACCCCTCTGGTCAAGCTTCAGCGCATGGGACCGGACAACGGCAGTGAAATCTGGGTCAAACTGGAAGGCAATAACCCGGCGGGTTCAGTAAAGGACCGCGCCGCGCTTTCAATGATCGTTGAAGCTGAAAAACGCGGTGAAATAAAGCCCGGTGATGTCCTGATTGAAGCCACCAGCGGGAATACCGGTATCGCGCTGGCGATGATTGCCGCGCTGAAAGGCTATCAGATGAAGCTCCTGATGCCGGACAACATGAGCCAGGAGCGCCGTGCCGCGATGCTGGCCTACGGTGCCGAGCTGATTCTGGTAACCAAAGAGCAGGGGATGGAAGGCGCGCGCGATCTGGCGGCAGAAATGGCGCAGCGTGGCGAAGGGAAACTGCTGGATCAGTTCAACAATCCGGATAACCCCTATGCGCATTACACCACCACCGGGCCGGAAATCTGGCAGCAGACCGCCGGGCGAATCAGCCATTTTGTCTCCAGTATGGGCACTACCGGCACCATTACCGGCGTATCCCGCTTTCTGCGTGAACAGGATAAGCCGGTGAGCATCGTGGGGCTTCAGCCGGAAGAGGGCAGCAGCATTCCGGGGATTCGGCGCTGGCCGGCAGAGTATATGCCGGGAATTTTTAATGCTTCGCTGGTCGATGCGGTGCTGGATATTCACCAGCAGGATGCGGAAAACACCATGCGTATGCTGGCGGTACGGGAAGGTATTTTTTGCGGCGTCAGCTCCGGCGGCGCGGTGGCCGGCGCATTACGTATCGCGCGGGAAAACCCCGGCGCGGTAGTGGTGGCGATCGTCTGCGATCGCGGCGATCGCTACCTGTCCACCGGGGTTTTTGGCGAAGAGCACTTCAGCCAGGGGGCGGGTATTTAACTGGCAGGTGAGTCCAGCAGATCGGTACCGTAGGAGTTATCTACGGTACATAGCCAGCGCTGTTCCTGCCAGCGAAAAACATAGGTGGCGCGGCGTGTAACCTGGGTGGTTCCCCCCTGCGGAGTCGGGATATCCAGCCGGGTTTCCATAATCACCAGCGCAGTGTCACCGCCTTCCAGTATCTCCATTTTGCCTTGCGTCACCACCAGCCGGTGCTGAAAATAGTCGGCAATGGCGAGAAAGGCTTTGCGGATGTTCTCCTTGCCTTTCACGATCCGTCCCGGCTGGACCACCAGCAGGGCATCCTCTGCGTAGTAGTCCATTAACGTATCGTAGTCTTCCTGCGATATCGCGCGGTCGCACGCTTCAATGACGGCTTTTAGCTGCGGGTTTACCATGCATACCCCCCCGGGTTTAGTGCGGACAATGGGTCACCAGATTATCGAGAAATGTCCACAGTTTCTGGTTCATCTCGCGATAATCCCAGCTGCGCATCTCCTGTACGGAACGGATAAAACGCCGGCCTCTTGCCGCCTCAAGCTCCTCCTGCGAATGGGTGATTAGTCGTTCAATGACCTCTGCGTCAAATTCCATATGGCACTGGAAACCATATATCCGGTCGCCATATTTCACAATTTGTCGCGGGCAACCTTCGCTTGCGGCCAGAACCGTCGCCGTCGGCGTCATGCCGGGCATATCGTTATGCCAGTGCCCGACGACCAGAGCAGGGCCAAAATGAGCGATATTCGGGTCGCGTAAACCCTCTACGGTGAGGGTGACAGGGTAGTGGCCGATCTCTTTTTCCGGGCTTTGCATGACCGGGGCGCCCAGCGCTTCGCCAATCAGTTGCGATCCAAGACAGATGCCGATGACCATCCGCCCGGCGGCGATGGCCTGGGCAATAAGATGTTGCTCAGCATGCGTATCAAAATAAGCACACTCCGCCAGCGTCGTACGAGGCGACTGCGGGCCGCCGAGTACCACCAACATATCGAAGGCATCGGCGTTTGCCGGCAGCGGGTCACCGGCATATACCCGTGTCCAGCCGGTGGTGTAGCCCCGCTCCTGGGCCCAGTGGAGGTAGGCTCCCGGTGCTTCAAAGTGTTCGTGGACGATAAAATAAATGTGCATAGACGTCACTCCCGTCAGGGGTGTAGAACGAGGTGTAAATCGTCAGCCAGGCGCTCAATCTCATCATCGCTTAACGTCCCCGGCGATAGCCGAAGACCGTGCGATGGCGTGCGAATACCGAACGCTTCGCCTTCGCGGACTAACCAGCCGGCGCGGGCTAAGCGCAGGGCTATTGGCTGGCTCGGCTGCGTTAGCGGCAGCCAGAAATTCAGGCCATCTCCCGGAGGAAAGGGGGGGAAACCACGGTGGGTCAGGGCCGCGGCCAGTTTTTCATTCTGCCGACGATAATGGCGCCGACTCTCCGCCAGCGAGGCAGTAAAGACGCTATCATTCAGGCAGGCAAAGGCAAAGCCCTGCAGCAGATGGCTGACCCACTGGCTGCCGGCGTTGAGCCGCAGACGTAGCGCAGCCGAGGTGGTGCTATCGCTGGCGACAAACGCCAGACGCAGGTCCGGCCCGAGCGTTTTTGACAGGGAGCGTACCAGCGCCCAGCGCTGCGTGGTGGCGGGCAGGGGGGAATGCCAGGGCGTTGCCGATAACAATGCGAAGTGGTCATCAATAATCACCAGCACCTGCGGGTAGCGAGTCAGTATCTCGCGAATAGCCGCTGCTCTGGCTTCACTGAAGCTACAGCCGGTCGGGTTGTGCGCGCGTGGGGTCAGAATGACGGCTCGCGCGCCGCTGCGTAAGGCCAGTTCCAGTTCGTCAGGCAATATCCCCTCTCCGTCAACGGCCACCGGACAGGCATTAAATCCGGCGTAGCGCAGCATATTGATACTGCTGAGAAAGCAGGGGTCTTCAACCACCACACCATCGCCGGGCAGAAGCAGGGCGCAAAGCAGCCGCTCCAGCGCATCGATGGCGCCACTGGTCAGGTTAATCTCAGCCTGGATTCCCAGGTCCTGGTGCATCCAGCGCTGCGCCCAGGTCGCCAGCTTAGGTTCCACGGCAGCATCGCCGTACAGGTGCGGGGTCAGCGAGAGCTGATTCAGATAGCGAGCGAGATCCGGCAGGCGGCGGGGATCCGGGTTACCACCGGAGATATCCCTGAGTGGCGACGAGGGATCTCCGCCTTCCTGCGGCAGGGGAGCGTTCGCGGATTTAATGGCGGTACCGTTGCGCCCTTGACTGACGGCCAGCCCGGAGGTGACCAGCCGTTTATAGACCGCTGCGACGGTGTTGCGGTTAACCGTCAGCTCAGCAGCCAGCTCACGAACCGGAGGCAGCGTCTCTCCGGGTTTTAATACACCGCTTTGTATCAGATGGCGGATGTTATCAAAAATTTCACTGGCGGTTTTTCCAACGATCATTATTGACCTATGACAAAATGAATTTTAGCATAGGACAAATGATAATCAGAGTATGACCCGCTGTCCAGCGGGGGGAGAAGGGATGGGCCAACAAGACGAAATACAATCAGTGCTCTTCAACGATAAGAGCCGGGCGCTGCAGGTCGACATCGTCGCCGTGCAATCGCAGGTCGTGTACGGTAGCGTCGGTAACAGTATCGCGGTGCCGGCCATTAAACAGCATGGACTGCGGGTGATGGCCGTGCCGACGGTGCTTTTCAGTAATACGCCACACTACGATACGTTCTATGGCGGAGTGATTCCGGAAGCGTGGTTTGTGGGTTACCTGCAGGCGCTGGAGGAGCGTGACGCGCTGCGTGAACTACGGGCGGTGACCACGGGTTATATGGGCAGCGCGGTACAGATAGAGCGTCTGGCACAGTGGTTACGCCGGATCCGCAAATCTCACCCGCAGCTCTGTATTCTTGTTGACCCGGTCATTGGCGATGTCGACAGCGGGATCTACGTAAAGGCGGAGATTCCGGATGCCTATCGTACTCATCTGCTGCCGCTGGCGCAGGGGATAACGCCAAACCTGTTCGAACTGGAAACGCTGAGCGGCATGCCCTGCCGCCATCAGCAGGAGGCCATCGCTGCCGCGCGTAGTCTGTTATCCGACTCGCTGAAGTGGGTGGTGATTACCAGCGCTCCGGGAATGGACAGCGCGACGATTAACGTTCTGGTGGTGACGGCTGATTCGGTTGAGGTGGTGGTCCATCCGCGGGTTGAAACGGACCTGAAAGGTACCGGCGACCTGTTTTGCGCCGAGCTGATCAGCGGCCTGATGTCGGGGCTGGCGCTGGGAGCGGCGACGCATGCTGCGGCGCAGCGCGTGCTGGCAGTGATGACCTGGACCGATCGACAGGGCTGCGATGAGCTGATCCTGCCGCCGCCGGAGGTAAGCGCATGAAGAGCTATCGTTTAGTTGTACGTCAGCAAGGGCGCATTGTTGGTTATTTTGATACCGCCGGTAATGATGCCCTGGAAGATGTCTGCGTGGCCCGGTCGCTGTTTGGCGTCACCGGTGGATACCAGTGCGATCTGTTGGTTTCAGATAGCGAACGGCGGATTCTGGAAAGTGGACCAGAGGGGATGAAGGTCCTCTCCCGGGAGAAATGCTTTCGGCCGGTAAAATCCATCCTGTAAAAAAAAATGGCGCCAATAGGGCGCCATTTTTTCTGCGGCAAGAATTACTTCTTGATGCGAATGACCGGGGTTTCACCCACGGTAACGCTACCGGACAGTTTGATCAGCTCTTTGATCTCGTCCATGTTGGAGATAACAACCGGAGTCAGGGTCGACTTGGCTTTCTCTTCCAGCAGCGGCAGATCGAATTCGATGACCGGGTCACCCACTTTCACACGCTGACCTTCTTCGGCAATGCGTTTGAAGCCTTCGCCTTTCAGTTCAACGGTATCAATACCGAAGTGAACAAACAGCTCGATGCCGCTATCCGATTCAATAGAGAATGCATGGTTGGTTTCAAAGATTTTACCGATGGTACCGTCTACCGGCGCAACCATTTTGTTGCCGGTAGGTTTGATGGCAATGCCATCACCCACAATTTTTTCCGCAAAAACCACATCCGGCACGTCTTCGATGTTGACGATCTCGCCAGAGAGCGGAGCAACAATCTCAATAGTTCCGGAGTCTTTTTTGTCATCAGAAACCAGAGATTTCAATTTATCGAACAAACCCATGATCTTCTCCTAAGCAGTAATTTGGGCCGCGCATCTCGTGGATTAGCAGATTGTTTTTTCTTCAATGAACTTGTTAACCAGCGTCATTAACTCGTCCGTTGTCGGTTGAGCAAGAGCCTGCTCTGCTAATACTTTCGCATCTTCGAAGTTCGTGTTACGAATAATCTTCTTGATACGCGGGATGGAAATGGCGCTCATAGAGAATTCGTCCAGCCCCATACCCAGCAACAGAAGTGTAGCACGTTCATCGCCCGCAAGCTCACCACACATGCCAGTCCATTTGCCTTCGGCATGAGAAGCATCAATTACTTGCTTAATCAGCGTCAGTACAGATGGCGACATGGGCTGGTAAAGATGTGAAATCATATCATTACCACGGTCAACTGCCAGAGTATATTGCGTTAAATCATTGGTTCCGATACTAAAGAAATCGACTTCTTTCGCTAAATGACGGGCAATCGTTGCCGCGGCCGGTGTTTCAACCATTACGCCGACTTCGATTTTTTCGTCAAATGCTTTACCTTCGTCACGCAGTTCCTGCTTGTAGATCTCAATCTCTTTCTTCAGCGCACGCACTTCTTCAACAGAGATGATCATCGGGAACATGATGCGAAGCTTACCGAACGCGGAGGCGCGCAGGATGGCACGTACCTGGTCACGCAGGATCTCTTTACGATCCATCGCGATACGTACGGCACGCCAGCCCAGGAACGGGTTCTCTTCTTTCGGGAAGTTCATGTACGGCAGTTCTTTATCGCCGCCAATGTCCATGGTACGAACGATAACGGCCTGAGAACCGCACGCTTCGGCAACCGCTTTATAGGCAGCAAACTGCTCTTCTTCAGTCGGCAGCGCATCGCGGTCCATGAACAGGAATTCTGTACGGTACAGACCTACGCCTTCTGCGCCGTTGCGCTCAGCGCCATCGACATCACGTACGGTACCGATGTTGGCGCAGACTTCAACCTGATGTCCGTCCAGCGTAATCGCCGGCAGATCTTTCAGCTTAGCCAGTTCTGCTTTCTCTTCAGCGACCTGAATCTGCAGTTTACGCAGCTCTTCGATTTGTTCGTTGGTCGGGTTAACCAGAACCTGGTTATTCACCGCATCAAGGACCAGATAATCGCCGTTTTTCACCTGGGTGGTGACGCTACCGGTGCCCACGATGGCTGGCAGTTCAAGGGAACGCGCCATGATAGAGGTGTGGGAGGTACGGCCACCGGCGTCGGTAATGAAGCCCAGCACCTTGTTCAGGTTCAGCTGTGCGGTTTCCGACGGAGTCAGATCGGCGGCAACCAGAATCACTTCTTCCTGAATCGCGCTCAGATCGATGATAGCCAGGCCGAGGATGTTGCGCAGCAGGCGCTTACCAATGTCACGTACGTCAGCCGCACGTTCTTTCAGGTATTCATCATCCAGCTCTTCCAGGGCAGTGGCCTGACCTTCGATAATCTCATTTGCTGCCGCATCGGCAGTCATCTGCTTATCTTTAATCAGGGCTATGATTTCCTGCTCAAGCTCCTCATCTTCCAGCAGCATGATGTGCCCTTCGAAGATGGCTTCTTTTTCTTCACCGAAAGTTTCACCAGCTTTGGTTTTGATGACCTCCAGCTGGGCGGAGGCCTTGGCGCGGCCGCTCAGGAAACGTTCGACTTCCTGATCAACCTTATCGGCAGAAATTTTCTTCCGGTCGATGACAATTTCGTCTTCTTTCAGCAGGAGAGCCTTACCGAAAGCGATACCCGGGGATGCTAAAATGCCTGAAATCATAACCCTACCTTACTTGTGACTGATATTAAAAAGAACCCGTGAACTTATTCGAGTTCAGCCATCAGTTTTACCAGATGCTCAACTGCTTTCTGCTCATCTTCGCCTTCTGCGGAGATAGTCACGACGGTACCCTGAGTCAGACCCAGAGTCTGCAGTTTGAACAGGCTTTTGGCGCTGGCGCTTTTGCCGTTGGAGGTTACAGTGATCTCAGAAGTGAAGCCTTTTGCTTCTTTAACAAACTGAGCAGCAGGGCGGGTGTGCAGACCGTTCGGAGCGGTAATGGTAACTTCTTGCTGGAACATTATATTTCCCCAACTTATAGGTTTAGTGTTGTGGACCTAAAGTCTAGCCTAACGGCAAGGCTTTAGCCTGTATTGTTAGCGCCGGCATTACGTGTCTGGCTAAGGTGTCAGCAGCGTGTTCGCTGTGAAGACCATCTGGCCGTGGACGTCTGGCACGTCATTAAACATTATGCAGCGAAAGGAAGACTTGAACCAAATCATAAAATCGATTCAGCTTACGGAAATCCGATTATGAATAATTTCGCGCATCAAAATAAATGTGTTGGTTAAATACCAGACCCTACGCGGTGAATCAATGCCAGGAGGGGTAAAACTTTGACGTATGCCACAAAAAAGCACCTGGAAAGGTGCTTTTTTACACGATGCTAACGAGCTGGCATCACTGTTGCAGTTCTTTCTCGGTGAAGAGATCGGCAAACAGCGCGGTGCTTAAATAACGCTCACCTGAAGACGGTAGGATAACTACAATATTCTTATTGGTAAAGGCCTCATCTTCCTGGAGCTTAAGTGCGGCAGCGACGGCCGCGCCGGATGAGATACCGGCCAGAATACCTTCTTCATCCATCAGGCGACGTGCGGTGGAGATGGCTTCTTCGTTAGTGATAGCAACCACTTTATCAACCAGCTTCAGATCAAGGTTGCCAGGAATAAAGCCGGCACCGATGCCCTGAATTTTATGTGGACCTGGCTTGAGCTCAACGCCTGCCAGCGCCTGAGCGATAACCGGGGAGTCGGTCGGTTCAACCGCCACGGTGATCAGATCTTTTTTGCCTTTAGTGCCTTTAATGTAGCGGCTCACGCCGGTCAGCGTACCGCCGGTGCCGACGCCGGAGATAAAGACATCCACCTGGCCATCCGTATCTTCCCAGATTTCCGGACCGGTGGTCTTTTCATGAATTTCCGGGTTTGCCGGGTTGCTGAATTGCTGCAGCAGCAGATATTTTTCCGGGTTGCTGGCGACAATCTCTTCTGCTTTCTGAATCGCGCCTTTCATGCCCTTCGCGCCTTCGGTCAGCACCAGATTCGCGCCCAGAGCTTTTAGCAACTTACGACGTTCAATACTCATGGTTTCCGGCATGGTCAGCGTCAGCTTATACCCGCGCGCTGCCGCAACATAGGCGAGAGCGATACCGGTGTTGCCGCTGGTCGGTTCAACCAGTTCAACGCCTGCTTTCAGTACACCGCGTTTTTCGGCATCCCAAATCATATTGGCACCAATTCGGCATTTTACGCTAAAGCTCGGGTTGCGTGATTCAACCTTTGCCAGGATGCGCCCGTTACCGATTCGGTTCAGTCGTACTAACGGCGTGTGGCCGATAGTCAGGGAGTTGTCTTCAAAAATCTTACTCATGGCCCGTCCTTAACTGTATGAAATTTGGGAGTACGGCTTCAGCATACCCGCTTAAAGAATATGCGGAAGTAAGGATTTAGCATATCTATATTCGGAAGGGAAATAATGGTAAGCCAGAAGGAATAAGGAGCGGTATATAGCCGCTGTGCTTCAGGCCATGCTTTTGCTGGCCTGAAGCACTGAGCATAAGGAGAGGGCGCTATTTCCACATGGCGTGTTTATCGCGATAGCAATCGACCCACATGGCCGTTGCGCCGCAAATGGCGACCGGCAGAATGACCAGGTTCAGTACCGGGATCATGGTAAATAAGCTGGTCAGAGCGCCAAACTGCATATTGGTGACTTTACGGGTCCGCAGCGCCTCGCGCATGGTTTTAAACGACACCTTGTGGTTGTCGAAGGGGTAGTCGCAGTACTGAATGGCCAGCATCCACGCGCTAAACAGGAACCACAGTACCGGCGCCAGAGTCTGGCCAATCCCGGGAATAAAATAGAGTATCAGCAGGACGATCGCGCGCGGCAGGTACCAGGCGAACTTCTGCCACTCACGCTTCATAATGCGCGGCACGTCTTTCATGATGCCAAAAATACCCACGTCCGGCGGCGTGGCGCCGGTGAGACGAGCTTCGAGCTGCTCAGCGAGCAGGCCGCTAAACGGTGCGGCAATCCAGTTGGCGATGGTGGAGAAGAAGTACCCGAACACGAGCAGAATAGAGATGACCACGATGGGCCACAGCAGATAGTTCAGCCATTGTAGCCACTGCGGAACATGGCCCATTAAGGATGGGATCCAGCTATCCAGGCGGGTGAACAGCCACCAGAAGGCGCCGCCCATCAGAATGATGTTGACTAACAGAGGCAGAAAGACGTAACGACGAATCCCCGGCAGCCCGATCAGTTTCCAGCCCTGCGAAAAATAGTAGACGCCGCTACGCGGGGTAGATGCGGATGTTGAAACCATGGTCAGGCGATGCTCCTCTTTTGACATCCTAACTGAATGCCCGCTTATTTTATCGGGTTGTCAGACAATAACCAGTTAGGAAATGTTCGAAAAAACAGCAAAAAGCACGATTTAGTTCATCTTTATGTAGTGAAAGCGGTAGACACACTTGCACTCGACGTAATCGGCAAATACTCTTAGTGAGTAAATGTTTGCCGTGGTGGCAAGGTGTTAGAACAACAGAGAATATAATGATGCAGGATTTGCGTCTGATATTAATCATTGTTGGCGCGATCGCCATACTCGCTTTACTGGTACACGGTTTCTGGACCAGCCGTAAAGAACGTTCCTCGATGTTTCGCGATCGCCCACTGAAACGTATGAAGTCTCGCGATGACGAAGAGTCTGAGAACGATGACTTTGATGACGATGTTGAAGGCGTAGGTGAAGTTCGCGTTCACCGGGTTAACCACGCCCCAAATGGCGTGCATGGGGAGCAAGAAGCACCTCGTCAGGCGCCGCCGCAACACCAATACCAGCCTCCTTACGAGCGTCAGGTGCAGCAGCCTGTGCGTCCGGAAGAGCCGGTACGGCAGCAGCCCGCTCAGCATCAGGCACCGCAGCCTCATGTGCCGTCGCCTCAGGGGCAACAGCCACCGCAACCTGTCGCGCCGCAGCAGCCTGTGCCGCCGCAATATCAGCCTCAGCAGTCGCCTCAGCAGCCGGTCGTTCAGAGTGCGCCGCAACAGCCTGCTCAGGTACCGCAGCCAGCGCCGCAGCCTGTCGCCGCGCAGCCTCAGCCGGTAGCTGAACCGCAGGTCTCCGAGCCTCAGCAGCCAGCGCCGCAGCCAAAAGAACGCAAAGAAACGGTTATCGTCATGAACGTTTCTGCGCACCAGGGCACGCAGATTAACGGCGAAGTGCTGATTAACAGCATCCAGCAGGCGGGCTTTAAATTTGGCGATATGAATATCTTTCATCGCCATCTCAGCCCGGACGGCAGCGGCCAGGTTCTGTTCAGCCTGGCAAATATGGTTAAACCGGGCACCTTCAATCCCGATGGTATGGCCGACATGACCACGCCTGGCGTAACGATCTTTATGCAGGTGCCGTCGTTTGGTGATGAGCTACAAAACTTTAAACTGATGCTGCAATCCGCACAGTATATTGCCGATGAAGTCGGTGGTGTGGTGCTGGACGATCAGCGTCGGATGATGACCCCGCAAAAACTGCGCGAATATCAGGACCGTATTCGTGAAGTTAAAGAGGCCAACGCCTGATTTATTCCCCGGCGTTTCGTCTACCAATCCAGAACCCCCGCCTGCCGGGGGTTTTTTATCATTGATGGTGTGATATGGAACCGATCGAACAAAAACTAACTGAACTGCGAACCACGCTTCGCCATCATGAATATCTGTACCACGTTATGGATACCCCGGAGATTCCCGATGCGGAATATGACCGGTTAATGCGCGAACTGCGCGAGCTTGAAGCCCTGCATCCGGAACTGATTACCCCTGATTCTCCAACCCAACGCGTGGGCGCGGCGCCGCTGGCGTCATTTAGCCAGGTCCGCCATGAAGTTCCGATGCTGTCGCTGGATAACGTCTTTGATGAAGAGAGCTTCCTTGCCTTCAATAAGCGCGTTCAGGATCGGCTGAAGAGCAGTGATGACCTGATCTATTGCTGTGAGCTAAAGCTGGACGGGCTGGCGGTCAGCATTCTGTATGAAAACGGCGTGCTGGTTCAGGCGGCAACCCGTGGCGATGGCACCACCGGCGAAGATATCACCGCCAACGTCAGGACGATTCGCGCCATCCCACTGAGACTGCGTGGCGACAATATTCCAGCACGGCTGGAGGTTCGCGGCGAGGTCTTCTTACCGCAGGCCGGCTTCGAAAAAATTAACGAAGAGGCACGCCGCACCGGAGGGAAAGTGTTTGCTAACCCACGCAACGCGGCGGCAGGCTCTCTGCGTCAACTCGATCCGCGAATTACGGCGAAGCGACCACTTACTTTCTTTTGCTACGGCGTGGGAGCGCTGAATGGCGGTGAGCTGCCGGGGAGTCATTCCGGCCGTCTGCAGCAGTTTAAGGCGTGGGGGCTGCCGGTTAGCGACCGGGTGAAACTTTGCCATACCCCAGAGGAAGTGCTTACTTACTACCGTAAAGTTGAAGAAGACCGTCCGAATTTAGGTTTTGATATTGATGGCGTGGTCATCAAAGTCGATTCCCTGGCGCTTCAGGAACAGCTTGGATTTGTGGCCCGCGCGCCGCGCTGGGCGGTGGCGTTTAAGTTCCCGGCGCAGGAGCAAATGACTTTCGTGCGCGACGTCGAGTTTCAGGTGGGGCGTACCGGAGCCATCACCCCGGTGGCTCGCCTGGAGCCGGTGCATGTGGCCGGTGTTCTGGTGAGTAATGCTACTTTGCACAACGCCGATGAAATAGAGCGCCTGGGGCTGCGAATTGGCGATAAGGTGGTGATTCGCCGCGCGGGGGACGTGATTCCTCAGGTCGTTAACGTCGTACTCTCCGAGCGTCCGGAGGAGACGCGAGAGATAGTCTTCCCGACCCATTGTCCGGTGTGCAATTCTGATGTCGAACGGGTCGAAGGCGAGGCGGTAACGCGCTGTACCGGCGGGTTAATTTGCGGCGCACAGCGTAAGGAAGCGTTAAAGCATTTTGTCTCCCGCCGCGCGTTAGATGTGGAGGGCATGGGGGACAAAATTATCGACCAGCTGGTTGAGAAAGAGTACGTTCACACACCGGCGGATCTCTTCCGCTTAACCGCCGGGAAGCTCACTGGCCTGGATCGAATGGGGCCTAAGTCAGCACAAAACGTGGTTAATGCCCTGGAAAAATCAAAAGCAACCACCTTTGCTCGTTTCCTCTACGCATTAGGTATTCGCGAGGTCGGTGAAGCAACGGCCGCCGGGCTGGCGGCCTATTTCGCCACGCTTGAAGCGCTGGAGCAGGCTTCCATTGAGGAGCTGCAAAAAGTTCCGGATGTGGGGATTGTCGTGGCCACGCACGTCTTTCACTTCTTTGCTGAAGAGAACAACCGCGATGTGATCGCGCAGCTCCGCGCCGAAGGGGTCAACTGGCCTGCGCCGGTGGTGGTCAATGCCGAGGAGATTGATAGTCCGTTTGCCGGTAAAACGGTTGTCCTGACCGGCAGCCTCAGCCAGCTTTCTCGCGATGATGCGAAGGCGCGGCTGATGGCGCTGGGGGCAAAAGTCGCCGGCAGCGTCTCGAAGAAAACGGATCTGGTGATTGCCGGCGAAGCGGCGGGCTCTAAGCTCGCTAAAGCGCAGGAGCTGGGCATTGCCGTTATTGATGAAGCCGAAATGCTGCGGCTGCTGGGAGAATAAGGTGGATAGGGATCAGCTCATTGAGATTGCTAATACGGAAATGCCGTTTGGCAAATACAAAGGCCGTCGTCTGATTGATGTACCGGAAGAGTATTTGCTGTGGTTTGCTCGTAAAGACCAGTTTCCTGCCGGCCATCTTGGCGAGCTGATGGCATTAACTTTGTTGATTAAAACAGAAGGGCTGAGCCAGCTGGTTCAGCCCTTGAAGAAGCCGCGTTAAGCCTCAGAGGCGCGGGTTTTCTCCTGCGCCAGCTGTGCTTCAGCCTGCCGTTTGTAGCGTCGTGCCAGAACGGCGCACACCATCAGCTGAATCTGATGGAAGATCATCAGCGGCAGTACCATGATCCCCAGAATCGACGTCGGGAAGAGGATGTTGGCCATCGGTATACCGTTTGCCAGGCTCTTTTTCGAACCGCAGAAAACAATCGTGATTTCATCGGCCTTATTAAAGCCGCATTTGCGTGCGACGAAGATATTAATGGCAATCACGATAGCCAGCAGAACCAGGCTGACGACCACGATGAAGAGCAACGAGCCGACGCCGACTTTATGCCAGATGCCGTTCACTACCGCCTCGCTGAAGGCGGAATAGACCACCAGCAGAATCGACGTCTGGTCGGTTTTTGAGATCCACTTTTTATGCCGTGCAACCCAGTCGCCAATCCATGGGCGCGAGAGGTGGCCCAGGACGAACGGCAGCAGAAGTTGCAGCATAATCTTACCGACCTGTTCCAGACTGCCGCCGGCGCCGTGCAGGTTCATCAGCAGACCGACCAGGAGCGGCGAAATAAATATCCCCAGCAGACTCGAAGCCGATGCCGAGCAGACGGCCGCTGCGACGTTACCCCCTGCCAGCGAGGTAAAGGCAATGGCTGACTGAACGGTCGCAGGCAGGATGCAGAGATAGATAAACCCGGTATACAGTGCAGGGTCGACATTAATCGGCGCCCACCAGGCAAACAGCACGCCTAAAACAGGGAATACCACAAACGTGCTGCACATCACCCACAGGTGTAAACGCCAGTGGCTGCCGCCGGCGACGATGGCCTCGCGGGAGAGTTTCGCCCCGTGCATAAAAAACAGCAGCGCAATGGCGGCGGTGGTTAAATTTTCAAAGAAGGGAACAAAACCGCCGCGGGCCGGAAAAAAAGAGGCCAGCAGCACAACGGTGATAAGAGTCAGAGTAAAGGGATCAAGAATGCGGAAAAGTTTCATAAACGCTCCTGAAAATCGATAGCGCTATTGTGCTTTTTCTATTTTGAGAAATAAAATTAATTTATTGCATCCATTCATGAATAAAAAAGATGAATTATTCGCTGCGTCAGTTAAAGGTCTTCGTCACCGTCGCCAGAGCAAAAAGCTTCAGCCGGGCAGGGGAGATCATTGGTCTTAGTCAGTCTGCGGTCAGCCATAGCGTCAAAGAGCTGGAGCACCAGACCGGCGTTCGTTTGCTCGACCGTACGACCCGGGAGGTGGTGCTGACCGAGGCGGGACAGCAGCTGGCCGGTCGACTTGAGCGGCTGCTGGACGAACTGAACAGTACGCTGCGTGATGCCGGACGGGTCGGGCAGCAGTTAACCGGAACCGTACGGGTGGCCGCCAGCCAGACGATTTCAGCGCACCTGATCCCCCAATGTATTGCCCACAGTAATCAACGTTATCCGGAGATCGATTTTGTTCTGCACGATCGGCCGCAGCAGTGGGTGCTGGAAAGCATTCGCCAGGGGGAAGTGGATTTCGGCATTGTTATCGATCCCGGCGCGGCGACCGATCTGCAATGTGAAACGGTGCTGGCGGAACCTTTTTTGCTTTTATGCCGGGAGGATCATCCTTTTGCTGGAAGAGCATCGGTGAGCTGGCAGGAGCTTCACCGCCAGAGGCTGGTATTGCAGGATTACGCCTCCGGCAGCCGGCCGTTGATTGATGCCGCGCTGGCGCGCTTTGGCATTGACGCCAATATTGTGCAGGAGATTGGGCATCCGGCGACGTTGTTTCCGATGGTGGAGTCGGGTATTGGCATCAGCATTCTACCGGCGCTGGCGCTACCGTTGCCTCAAGGCAGTCATTTGCGGGTCAAGCGACTCACTCCGGTTGTTGAGCGTCAGCTGATGCTGGCGCAGCGTAAAAATCGTTCACTCTCTACCGCCGCGCAGGCGTTATGGGAAGTCGTGCGTGAAGAGGGAAATACGCTGACCGCGGGCAGAACTGACGATCCGCTGTATCAGCGATGAAGCGTGCTTCAGGGGGGGCGGGCGCGGTGTGCAGAAACAACAATACGGGTGTAAAGAATATGTGTGGTGGGATGCAGGATAACTTGCTTTGCTCGACTCGAACCTGCCGCAGGTTCGAATTGTTGAATTTGGCACATAGCAAAAAGGCGCCTTTAGGGCGCCTTTTTACATTGGTGGGTCGTGCAGGATAACTCGCTTTGCTCGCCCTTCGGGCCGTCGCCGCGAGCGGCTCCGTTGTCTCGCTTTGCTCGACTCGAACCTGCCGCAGGTTCGAATTGTTGAATTTGGCACATAGCAAAAAAGCGCCTTTAGGGCGCTTTTTTACATTGGTGGGTCGTGCAGGATTCGAACCTGCGACCAATTGATTAAAAGTCAACTGCTCTACCAACTGAGCTAACGACCCGAAGTGGTGGGTGATGACGGGATCGAACCGCCGACCCCCTCCTTGTAAGGGAGGTGCTCTCCCAGCTGAGCTAATCACCCACTTCGGTACTTCACATTTTAACAAGAAATCCAGCTGGCGAGAAAGTGGTGGGTGATGACGGGATCGAACCGCCGACCCCCTCCTTGTAAGGGAGGTGCTCTCCCAGCTGAGCTAATCACCCACTTCTCAATTTCTTGCTACACGGCGGAGACTACATAAGTAGTGGTGGGTGATGACGGGTTCGAACCGCCGACCCCCTCCTTGTAAGGGAGGTGCTCTCCCAGCTGAGCTAATCACCCCCGCTGTGTGGAGTCGCATTATAGGGAGAGTTGAAAATGAGTCAACGCCTTTTCTAAATAATTTGTTTGTTCGTCGTAAAATTAGCCAAAACGATCGCAAAAGCATCCGCGACGCATGATTTATAAACAAAAATAGCAAAGCGTGACGTTCAGACCTGAACAACATTGAGGAATCAGCCCACGGTGTTAGAATATTCACCCATAAATACCCACGGACTCTGCCGGTTGTCGGCATCTTTATTAAACGTAAGGCCATTTCATGAAAATCAAAACTCGCTTCGCGCCCAGCCCGACAGGCTATCTGCACGTTGGCGGTGCGCGTACTGCTCTCTATTCCTGGCTTTTTGCTCGTCATAATGACGGTGAGTTTGTACTGCGTATTGAAGACACCGATCTTGAACGCTCAACGCCGGAAGCAATTGAAGCCATCATGGATGGGATGAACTGGCTGAATCTGGAATGGGATGAAGGTCCGTACTTCCAGACCAAACGTTTTGACCGGTATAACGCCGTCATTGATGAAATGCTGGCAGCGGGTACCGCTTATAAATGCTATTGCTCCAAAGAACGTCTGGACGCGCTGCGTGAAGAACAGATGGCAAAGGGTGAAAAGCCGCGTTATGACGGGCGCTGCCGCCACGGCCATGAACATCATGCCGATAATGAACCTTGCGTCGTGCGTTTTGCTAACCCGCAGGACGGATCCGTTATTTTTGACGACCAGATCCGTGGGCCAATTGAATTCAGCAACCAGGAACTTGACGATCTGATCATCCGTCGTACCGACGGTTCTCCGACCTACAACTTCTGTGTGGTTGTGGATGACTGGGATATGGAGATCACTCACGTGATCCGTGGTGAAGATCATATCAACAACACCCCGCGTCAGATCAACATCCTGAAAGCGCTGAACGCGCCGGTACCGGTATACGCCCACGTTTCCATGATTAATGGTGATGACGGTAAGAAACTCTCCAAACGTCACGGCGCCGTGAGCGTCATGCAGTATCGTGATGATGGCTACCTGCCGGAAGCTCTGCTGAACTACCTGGTGCGTCTGGGCTGGGCCAGCGGCGATCAGGAGATCTTCAGCCGTGAAGAGATGATCAAGTTGTTCTCTCTCGGAGCAGTAAGCAAATCGGCCAGCGCATTCAACACAGATAAACTGCTGTGGCTGAACCATCACTATATTAATTCGATGGCGCCGGAATACGTAGCGACCTATCTGCAGTGGCATATTGAGCAGGAAAATATCGATACCCGTAACGGCCCGCAGCTGGCTGAGCTGGTCACTCTGCTGGGTGAACGTTGCAAAACGCTGAAAGAGATGGCGGCAAGCTGCCGCTATTTCTACGAGGAGTTTGACGAGTTTGATGCGGACGCTGCGAAGAAACACCTGCGTCCGGTTGCTCGTCAGCCGCTGGAAGTCGTGCGTGACAAACTGGCCGCCATCACTGACTGGACAGCAGAAAATGTTCACCATGCTATTCAGGCGACGGCGGATGAGCTGGAAGTCGGGATGGGTAAAGTCGGGATGCCGCTGCGCGTTGCAGTGACCGGGGCAGGCCAGTCACCGGCTCTTGATGTGACTGTACATGCGATCGGTAAATCCCGCAGCGTAGAACGTATCAATAAAGCGCTGACTTTTATTGCCGAACGTGAAAGCCAGCAATCCTGATTCAGGTTTGCTTCTCGAAGCGTAACGAAGCGGCAGGATATATCCTGCCGTTTTTTTTACCTATTTCTGACTGGCAATACCGAGACGCGACAGGAACCCACTGATGCCTTCACGGGCAAGAAGGTCCCGCAGGCGCTGCTGCTCTTCAGCCGTCATCAGATGCAGCGTCTCGGCAATCTGCCGCCAGATAACGCCAGCATCGTTAACAAAATAGTGGCTGGACGGTTCCGCCAGCTGATGCTCGGTCAGCAGATGACGGAGTGCCGGAATATTGGCCAGAAAATCGAGGACCGGCTTATCAATAATGATCAGACGAGCGCGGCCACCCTTTACGCCGGGAATAGTCTCGGTGCGCCATTTTTGTTCTCTGACCCAGCGGTTAATCGTTTGTCTGGCCAGCCCAAGGCATTCTGCCAGCTCTGCTGGCGTCATTTTATCTTTTAGTTTCATCATTATATTACTGGTCACGAATATCCAGCCGCTGGAGTAACCCGCGAATGCCTTCGCGCAGCAGTAGCGACATCAGCTGTTTCTGTTCCCCGGGAGTCATCTCTTTACTGAGCGTCAGCAGCAAGGGTTCAAGGTCGTTTTCTGCCGGAGAATAAGAAGGGGAGGGTTCCGCCACGCGCTGCGCGCTGCGAATGAATTCTTTGACCTGCTCATTAACGTGTACGAGACGCGCCTTACCGCCCTGCACGCCGGGACGTGGTGATGTTTGCCATCCCTCTTTACGTACCCATTTATTGATCGTCTGCCGGCTGAACCCGGTAAGATGCGCAATTTCTTCAGGTGTCATTCGTTCCTTGAGCATACTATTTCCTGAGTAAAAATGTGGGAATTAGTTGCTCATGTTATAGCATCCTTTTACGCGAAAGAGTGACATGTTTAACGTCTACCTGCGATAAGGCTCGCAATGTCAGCGAGTTGCCTGCTTTTTCAGCGATCAAATTGCGAGGCTTCATTTTGCCGTTGACACCTGACGAAGGAATTCATATTATGCCGCCCGTCAACACGACACGTTTTACGGTTCGGGGCTATAGCTCAGCTGGGAGAGCGCTTGCATGGCATGCAAGAGGTCAGCGGTTCGATCCCGCTTAGCTCCACCAAACACTGTTCCCATCAGGTTTGGTTCGTAAAACACTTGTGGGGCTATAGCTCAGCTGGGAGAGCGCTTGCATGGCATGCAAGAGGTCAGCGGTTCGATCCCGCTTAGCTCCACCAAATTCAGAACCCTCGCTACGGCGGGGGTTTTTTTTTGCCATCGCGAATGTAAAGCACTTTCTGGTTAAGTCAGAAAACTTACAGCCATTAGAATTCTATGTAATTTAAGATTCTTCCTCAGGTTATTTTCTTGCCTGGATTTATTATCCCCTTTAGTATTTTATTCAATATAAAATAGTATTATCCAGCGCCGGAGTTTTTATTAACAATAATGATTGATAATTTTAACATTGATATCAGAAAAACGTTTCTCGCGTTGGTTGTTTGTTTAATTTCGATCCCATTAGCCAGGTTTATTTCACCTCTGGCTATCGTCGACGGGAATCAGGTTTTTCTCGCCTGGCTACCATTAAGCATGATGTATGCGGTTATCTTTATTTTTGGCCGCTACGCAATCGCACCATTAATTATTTCGTTTGCTATTACTAATCATATCATCCTTCCCCTGACGGCCTTACAGTCGGTGCTGCTGCTATTTTGCCAGCTATTTTCAGTGCTGGTGTCCTGCGCGATTGTCAGAATGCTGATTGGCAGAACCTGGCGCAGCGGGCTAACGGCAAAGTATATGGGAACGCGGATTTTCTGGGGCGCTTTTTTTGCGCCGGTGTTAATGAAACTGACCATGTATCTGGTCGGCGTGTTTTTCGCATTCCCGCTAGCTATCTCTAGTTATTTCAAAGGGATGCCGGCCGTGTATACTATTATTGATATACAAAGCCTGATCAGCGCGGCGTTAATATTTACCACCTTCTTTTATTACCCAATGCGGATGCTTATCAGTCCGCGTTACGCAAAATTATTCTGGCGGCGCCATTGCCAGCCATGGTTTACCCGCGAACGACGGGCATTTACCCTGTACTGGTTTATGGCGCTGGGGGCCATATTGCTGGTGCTTTGCGCCCCCTATAATTCTGATTATATTGCAGGTTATTTAGTCCCACTTATTTTCATTCTCTATTTTATCGGCATTAGCCGCCTGGGCCATGTATTAATTCGTATTTCCTGGTCTGTTTCGGCATTTTTACTCGTTGCCTATAATCAAAATTTTCTGCAAGGTGTCCAGACTGAATACTCCCTGTCATTTGTGCTTTCCGTGCTGATCTCATTCACCATCTGTTTGTTTTATATGGTAGATATTTACGGCCAGAACGAACGAATTAAACTCAGATGGCGGGATCAGGCCCAGGAAGATCCGTTAACCGGGCTCCCGAACCTGCGCGCGCTGGAATGCTATCTGCGCCAGGATGCTGATTTCGTCATCAGCAGCTTACGGATCGCTAACCTCGACTTTCTCAGCCGTCATTACGGCATGATGATGGGGGTGCATTGCAAACAGCAAATTGCCAGCAAATTACGGCCGCTGCTGGGGGAAAGGGATGAACTCTTCCAGTTGCCGGGGAGCGAGTTATTACTGGTTTTAGGCGGCCCAGATCCTTCCGCGCGGCTGGGTCATATGGTGGCGATGCTGAATCACAAGAAGTTCAGCTGGCATAATCAAACGCTGGATCTGGAGTTTGGCGCGTCCTGGGCAAGACATCGCGGCATCGAAGAAGAGCTGCATCCCATGCTGGGCCAACTGAGCTGGCTGTCAGAGCAGGCAGGGAACGGTCGGCAGGTGCTGGCACTGGACGCCGCGCAAGAGCAGGTTTCTGACCAAACCAGCGAGCAGGTTCGGATGTTGACCCAGGTGAAGCGGGCGCTGAATGAACGCGATCTTGTGCTGTATGCCCAGCCGATCCAGAATTCGGCCGGCGAGGGGTATCATGAAATCCTGACGCGGATGCGCTGTGGCCAGTCGATGATGACGCCAGACCAGTTTATTCCGCTGATTGTTCAGTTCAACCTGAGCCAGCGTTTTGACATGCTGGTGCTGGAGATGCTTTTCAGCACGCTGCATCAGTACCCGGGGCAACATTTTTCGGTTAATTTGCTGCCTTACACGTTGATGCAAAATGATAGCGCCGCGCAGATTATCGCCTTGTTTAAACGCTATCAGCTGTCGCCGGAGGCCATCACCATCGAGATTACCGAAGAGCAGGCGTTCAGCGATGCGGGAGAAAGTATGCATAACATTGATCTACTGCGGGATTTTGGCTGCGCTATTGCCATTGATGATTTCGGTACGGGTTACGCCAACTACGAACGTCTGAAGCGCCTGCAGGCGGATATCGTAAAGATTGACGGCTGTTTTGTCCGCGATCTCGAGAGCGAGCCGCTGGATGTGATTATGATTAAATCCATTATTGAAGTGGCGAAAGTTAAAAATATGACGGTGGTGGCGGAGTTCGTTGAGACGGAAGAGCAAAAAGAGAAACTGCTGGCATTAGGCGTCGACTATTTGCAGGGATATTTAATCGGCAAGCCGCGGCCGCTCAGTGAGCTGCGGGCGTAAAAAAGCCGGGGCAAGCCCGGCTTTTTTTATCATCTTGTCAGCTTACAGAACCAGTGCGGCGATAGACGCCGAGAGCACGCTCACCAGAGTCGAACCGTAAACCAGCTTCAGACCAAAGCGGGATACCACGTTACCCTGTTCTTCGTTCAGGCCTTTAATCGCCCCGGCAATAATCCCGATAGAGGAGAAGTTGGCGAAGGAGACCAGGAAGATAGAGATAATGCCTTCAGCGCGTGGAGAAAGCGTGCTGGCAATTTTCTGCAGATCCATCATCGCCACAAATTCGTTAGACACCAGTTTAGTGGCCATAATACTGCCCACCTGCAGCGCTTCACCTGCCGGGACGCCCATCACCCAGGCCACCGGATAGAAGATGTAGCCAAGGATCCCCTGGAAGGAGATGCTGTAGCCAAACCAGCCGGTAACGGTAGCGAACAGGGCGTTCAGCGCGGAGATCAAGGCGATGAAACCGATCAGCATTGCAGCAACGATAATGGCAACTTTAAAGCCTGCCAGAATGTATTCACCCAGCATTTCAAAGAAGCTCTGACCTTCATGCAGGTTGGACATCTGCAGGTTTTCTTCGCTTTCTTCGACGCGATACGGGTTAATCAGCGACAGGACAATAAAGGTACTGAACATGTTGAGCACCAGCGCAGCCACGACATATTTAGGCTGCAGCATCGTCATGTAGGCACCGACGATAGACATGGAGACGGTCGACATCGCGGTTGCAGCCATGGTGTACATCCGGTTGCGCGACATTTTGCCCAGAATATCTTTATAGGCGATAAAGTTTTCTGACTGGCCCAGAATCAGGGAACTGACGGCGTTGAATGATTCCAGTTTGCCCATGCCGTTAATCTTGGACAGCACGGTACCAATGGCGCGAATGACCACAGGCAGGATACGAATATGCTGCAAAATACCGATCAGCGCAGAGATAAAGACGATAGGGCAGAGAACTTTCAGGAAGAAGAAAGCCAGGCCTTTGTCATTCATATTGCCGAAAACGAAGTTTGTCCCTTCGTTTGCAAAGCCGAGAAGTTTTTCGAACATCTCGGAGAAGCCTTTCACAAAACCCAGACCGATATCAGAGTTCAGGAAGAACCATGCCAGCAAAACTTCAATGACAAGTAATTGAATAACATAACGAATACGAATTTGGTTACGGTTATGGCTGACCAGAAGGGCCAGTATAGCCACCACTACGATCGCGAGGATAAAATGCAAGACGCGGTCCATATTTGCTCCAAATATGAGGCAGGTTAAATTTCTGTGCACATTCTATGTAACAAGACTAAAGAAAACGAGATCAAATCCACACTATTGCAATGAACTGTGACCAATCACCAAATTAGTGATCAAACATACATTTTTGTTATGTAGCGTAAAGGTTTTAAAAGTTGCTTAGATTGTACTAATCTGTGAACTGGCGAGATGCGAATTCATCAATGCCATTTTTTTCGTTGTTAGCCGCTATCGTTCCCCCCTATCAAAGCAATAATGATCATCTTCCTAAATGAACTTGATAATCATTCGCATTTTGATAACATAAAACATAGCAAAGGCTATATTTCAGAGGCAGAAAATGACTAGCAGTCGCGTTGAGAATAGCAGCGGTCGCGCAGCGCGCAAGATGAAGCTCGCATTGATGGGGCCTGCGTTCATTGCTGCCATTGGATATATCGATCCCGGCAACTTCGCCACCAATATTCAGGCTGGCGCCAGCTTTGGCTACCAGCTGCTGTGGGTGGTGGTATGGGCAAATCTGATGGCGATGCTGATTCAGGTGCTATCGGCAAAGCTCGGTATTGCTACGGGTAAAAACCTGGCGGAACAGATTCGCGATCACTATCCGCGCCCGGTGGTGTGGTTTTACTGGGTGCAGGCGGAAATTATCGCCATGGCTACCGACCTCGCCGAATTTATTGGGGCGGCCATTGGCTTTAAGCTGATTCTTGGCGTGTCGTTACTGCAGGGAGCAATATTAACCGGGATTGCTACCTTCTTAATCCTGATGCTGCAGCGTCGCGGGCAAAAGCCGCTGGAAAAAGCGATCGGTGGTTTACTGCTGTTTGTTGCAGCCGCCTACATTGTAGAGCTGATTTTCTCCCAACCGGCGCTGGCGCCGCTGGCGAAAGGGATGATCGTCCCGAGTTTGCCAAACGGTGAAGCCGTGTTCCTTGCCGCCGGCGTGCTCGGCGCGACGATCATGCCACACGTCATCTATTTACACTCGTCGTTAACGCAGAATCTGCACGACGGTACGCGAAAAGAGCGTTATCACGCCACCCGCTGGGACGTTGCGATAGCGATGACCATTGCCGGGTTTGTTAACCTGGCGATGATGGCCACCGCCGCCGCCGCATTTCACTTTAATGGCCACACGGGGATTGCCGATCTGGATCAGGCATATTTGACGCTGGAACCGCTGTTAAGCCACGCGGCAGCCACCATCTTTGGCCTGAGTCTGGTAGCCGCAGGGTTGTCATCGACGGTGGTGGGAACGCTGGCAGGACAGGTCGTCATGCAGGGCTTTATTCGCTTCCATATTCCGCTGTGGTTTCGTCGTGCGGTAACGATGCTGCCTTCGTTTATTGTCATTATGATGGGACTGGACCCGACGAGAATTCTGGTGATGAGCCAGGTACTGCTGAGTTTTGGGATCGCCCTGGCGCTGGTCCCGCTGCTGATTTTCACCAGTAATTCGCAGCTGATGGGGGATTTGGTCAATACCCTGTGGGTGAAACGGACGGGGTGGGCGATTGTTGGCGTTGTGGTATTGCTCAATGGTTGGCTGCTGGTCGGCACGATCTTCGGGCTGTAATCATGTCGATAGCCATCAAAAAGGGGAGCCATCTGGCTCCCCTTTTTGATTAATGATGGCCATGACCGTGGCCGCGACCGCCGCCTGGTCCGCGACCCCAGCCGCCGCGTCGGTCATCGCGGTCATTCCAGCCTTCGCGATAGCCACGTTCGTAGGCTTTACGTTTATCCCAGCCGCGATGCCAGCCGTTATCGTGATGACGCCAGCGGTTATCGCGCCATTCATAGTGACGACGCCAGTAATCACGGTCGCGCCAGCCGCCACCGTCCCAGTAGTTACCGTAATTATCACGATCGCCTATTTGTAATTTTACAGATGGCAGCAGGGTGATCTCTCCGGCATTTGCAACCAGTGGCGCTGAGGCCAAAAGCACCGCAGCCAGAATCAGTGACCTGAACATACTCTTCTCCTTCACGATCGGGGCCTGAGCACCGGATGATATTGGCGCTCATTGGGCCTGTTAACGTGATATTACGGGGCGGTAAAGCCCCGCAGCATTGGATGAACTCCTAAATCGCGGATAAGAGCACTTTTTGCTAAAGTAAAATTGAGTTTACGCCGCAAGGATGGCGTCAATTGCCGCACACTCTTCGGCGCTGAAATGGCGATTCGCCAGCATACCCACGGCATCATCAAGCTGGGTGGTTTTACTGGCGCCAATCAGGACTGAAGTCACTTTCTCTTCCCGTAAAACCCAGGCCAGCGCCATCTGTGAGAGCTTTTGCCCGCGGGCCCCGGCCAGCGCGTCCAGTTGACGAACCTTCTCGAGCTTCGCCTCGGTTAACTGCTCCGCTTGCAGGAAGCGACTGCCGCTGGCGGCGCGGGAGTCTGCCGGAATACCCTGTAAATAGCGGTCGGTGAGTTGACCGCCCGCCAGCGGTGAAAACGCGATGCTTCCCACCCCTTCAGCCTGCAGAAAATCGAGCAATCCGTCCTCAACCCAGCGCTCGAGCATGGAATATTTAGGCTGATGAATCAGACACGGTGTTCCGAGGTCATTGAGGATGCGCACCGCTTCGGCAGCCTGCTCAAGCGGATAGTTGGAAAGCCCGACATACAGCGCCTTGCCCTGGCGCACGAGATGGTCCAGCGCACGCATGGTTTCCTGTAACGGTGTTTCGGGATCCGGGCGGTGATGATAGAAGATATCAACGTACTCCAGCCCCATCCGCTTCAGGCTTTGATCGAGACTGGCGACCAGGTATTTACGCGATCCCCAGTCGCCATAAGGGCCGTCCCACATGGTGTAGCCGGCTTTACTGGAGATAATCAGTTCATCGCGCCAGGGTAAAAAGTCCTCGCGCAGGATGCGGCCGAAATTGCTTTCCGCCGAGCCCGGGGGCGGCCCGTAATTGTTGGCTAAATCAAAATGGGTCATGCCAAGATCAAAGGCATGTCGCAGCAGCTGACGGCTGGTTTCCACCCGCGTTTCGTCGCCAAAATTGTGCCAGAGGCCGAGTGAAATGGCCGGGAGCTTTAATCCGCTCCGGCCACAACGGCGGTATTCCATCGTTTGATATCGTGCCGCATTTGCCTGGTAAACCATACTTCCTCCGCAGATAGAACAGGTTGTGTATACGTTTACACTAAAGAATGTTCAGCGCGGAGTACACACTTCAAAGGCGTAAATTTTGCTTTCCACCCCGATTATTGACCGCTATCTGGACAGTTGGATCGCTTATTCAATACTCAGATCACCTGCAACGGGAAGAGGAGTATGGAGATGCAACCGACTTACACCATTGGCGATTATCTGCTGGATCGTCTCGTAGATTGCGGCATAGACCGCTTGTTTGGCGTACCTGGAGATTACAATTTACAATTCCTCGACCGCGTCATCGCGCACGAAGCGCTGGGATGGGTTGGCTGTGCGAATGAGCTGAATGCAGCTTACGCCGCCGACGGGTATGCGCGCATCAAAGGCGCCGGGGCGCTGTTGACGACCTACGGCGTCGGTGAGCTGAGCGCGCTTAACGGCGTGGCCGGTAGCTATGCGGAACATATTCCGGTGCTACATATCGTCGGCGCGCCTGGCACCGGGGCCCAGCAGCGCGGAGAACTGCTGCACCATACGCTGGGGGATGGCGACTTCACGCACTTTTCGCGGATGAGCGAGCAGATCACCTGCACGCAGGCTACGTTGACGGCGGGGAATGCCTGCCACGAAATCGATCGCGTGCTGAGCGAGATGCTCACCCACCATCGCCCCGGTTATCTGATGTTACCTGCCGATGTGGCGAAAGCAAAAGCGACGCCGCCCGCTCGTCGTCTGGCGATCGAAGGGCCGCCTGCGGATGAGAATCAGCTGGCCGGATTCCGTGAGCATGCCGGGCAGATGCTGCGCAGCAGTCGGCAGGTATCATTGCTGGCGGATTTCCTCGCCCAGCGCTATGGTCTGCAGGATACGCTACGGATGTGGGTGGCGAAAACGCCGATTGCCTGCGCCACGATGCTGATGGGAAAAGGGTTGTTTGATGAGCAGCAGCCTGGCTTTGTCGGCACCTATAGCGGTATCGCCAGCGCGCCGCAAACGCGTGAGGCAATCGAAAACGCCGATACGATCATCTGCGTTGGAACCCGCTTCACCGACACCATCACTGCCGGATTTACCCAGCATTTACCCCTTGAACGCACGATTGAAATTCAGCCTTTTGCCGTCAGAGTGGGCGACCACTGGTTCAGCCGTATTCCGATGGATCAAGCCCTTAAGGAGTTAATGATTCTGTCTGCCAGCCTGTCAGCAGAGTGGAGGTTGCCAGACTGCTCTGCGCCGGAGGTGGAAAGCATGGCGGGCGACAGCCTGACGCAGAGCAGTTTCTGGAGTACCGTACAAGAGCAGCTGCGTCCCGGGGATATTATTCTTGCCGATCAGGGAACCGCGGCTTTCGGCGTTGCGGCGCTCAAGCTGCCCTCCGACGCCACCCTGCTGGTCCAGCCGCTATGGGGATCGATAGGATTTACTTTACCGGCCGCCTACGGCGCCCAAACCGCAGCGCCGGGCAGACGGGTGGTGCTGATAGTGGGCGACGGGGCAGCTCAGCTGACGATCCAGGAGCTGGGGTCGATGCTACGCGATAAACAGAACCCGCTGATCCTGCTGCTTAATAACGAGGGTTATACGGTTGAACGAGCGATTCACGGTCCGGAGCAGCGTTATAACGATATTGCGCTGTGGGACTGGAACCGCTTGCCGGGAGCCTTCGCCCCCAATGTTCCTTCCCGATGCTGGCGCGTGACGCGCACGGAAGAGCTTGAAGAGGCGATGGCCGACAGTATTGGCTCCGATAAGCTGACGCTGGTGGAGGTCATGCTGCCCAAAATGGATATTCCTGACTTCCTGCGCGCGGTAACCCAGGCGCTGGAAGAGAGAAACAGCCGCGTCTAGTCGTTTCGTCGCCTGGCTATCATCATCGGCTTCCCGGCCAAAAGCAGCCAGGCCGGGAGCATCACGATACACAGCAGCGGTAGCAGCGTCGTATCCGGCACGACGACCGCCGCCATAAACAGGCTGAGCCAGCCATCGCGGGTTACCACCAGAGTCATGCCCAGGATGGCACAGGAGACCGTGATCGCGGCCGGAACGGCCTCGACATGGGCGTGCAGCATAAATCCGAGCGCCACGCCGACGAAGACCGCGGGGAATATTCTCCCGCCGCGAAAACCACTGGCGGAGGCGATCACCAGCGCCGCCAGCTTCACCAGCGCAATCAGCAAAAAGTCGCCGGCCGTCAGGGTCTGGCTTAAGGCGATTTGCTGCATCTCCTCCAGGCCTTTAAACAATGTAATATGTCCGCCGGCAGCGCCGAGAATCCCCAGCAGCAGGCCGCCGAGACCCAGCGTCAGTACCGGATTTTTCAGACGGTTCATCAACGCATGCAGCCGCGGCAAGCACCAGACGGCCACCATTCCTACGGCAATAGCGATAAGCGTCACGATAGCGCCGCTTAAGATATCCACGAAATGCATTTGCGGATAAACGGGGATGGGCAACGAGAAATTAGGATGGACGAACAGATCCGTAGTCAGGGCACCCGCCGCTGCCGCCAGCAGGGGCGCGAATAACCGGTCCCACAGCGGCACATCGTTACTGCTGTTGAGGGTTTGCGAAAAAATCAACGCGGCGGCCACCGGGGTGCCAAACAGCGCGCCGATCGTGCCGGAGGCGGCAAGAATGGTCCAGTCCAGCGAACTGACGCGGGGGAACAGGCGAGAGCCGATCGCGACGGCAAGGGCGATATTCATCACCATGACCGGATGCTCAGGCCCGAGGCTGACCCCGCCCGCGAGACCTAATACCAGCGCGGCGACCAGACCCGGCAGCGCACCGGTGCTGATGGGAGCGCCAATTAACGATTCGGTGGCCGGGTCCGGCCCGGCATGCCCGGGGCTAAAACGTACCACCAGTCCCACGGCAATACCGGTTAGCGTGAGTACGGCGATAGTCCACAGCTGGCCACTGGCTTCGATGCCTAAACTCAACGGCACGCTGGACCAGATAACATGCTGCAATATGGCTGCAATCTTCATCGTCACAATCAATACCAGGCTGGAAGCGATACCGATAATCACGGCGGGTATCGATAACAACAGCATCGTTCTGGCGCGCGGATGCAGCATGAAACATTTCCTTTTAAAGGTTGTGAAGCACGATTTTGCCCGTGCCTCTGAGGGGCGTCGATGCAAATGGTGCTGAAACGATAAACTGATGGCTATGCCTGACGATCCCGCAGTGCGTTGAAAATCATTTTGCACAGATTACAACCTAAATGTGACATAGGTCGCTAAACTGTGGGCACTTATACGTTGGTCGTTGTTGTTAAGGCATCATGAATTTACAGTGTGCCAAAAGAATCATTTTGACTTTAGTGGAGCCGTAACGGAATGACAAAATTTGCTTTAGTAGGAGACGTCGGCGGAACCAATGCCCGACTGGCATTATGCGATATGGCAAGCGGGGAGATTTCCCAGGCAAAAACCTATTCCGGGCTCGATTACCCCAGTCTTGAAGCCGTTGTCCGCGTCTATCTTGACGAGCGGGGCGTTGAGGTTGAAGACGGTTGCATCGCCATCGCCTGCCCGATCACCGGTGACTGGGTGGCGATGACCAACCATACGTGGGCCTTTTCCATCGCCGAGATGAAAAAGAACCTCGGGTTCTCACATCTGGAGATCATCAACGATTTTACGGCGGTTTCGATGGCGATCCCGATGCTGAAGGCTGAGCATCTGATTCAGTTTGGCGGCACGACGCCGGTAGAGGGGAAACCTATCGCCGTCTACGGCGCAGGCACCGGTCTGGGCGTGGCGCATCTGGTGCATGTCGACAAACGCTGGGTGAGTCTGCCGGGTGAAGGGGGGCACGTTGATTTCGCGCCGAACAGCGAAGAAGAGGGGATTATCCTCGAAGAGCTGCGCGCGGAGCTGGGGCATGTCTCGGCCGAGCGTGTATTATCCGGCCCGGGGCTGGTTAATCTGTATCGGGCGATAGTGAAATCAGACGGCCGCCTGCCGGAAAACCTCCAGCCGAAAGATGTGACCGAACGCGCGCTGGCCGACACCTGTATCGATTGTCGTCGTGCGCTGTCGCTGTTCTGCGTGATTATGGGGCGCTTTGGCGGCAACCTGGCGCTAACGCTGGCCACCTTCGGCGGCGTGTATATTGCTGGCGGCATTGTCCCGCGCTTCCTGGAGTTCTTTAAAGCTTCCGGTTTCCGCGGAGGATTTGAAGACAAGGGGCGTTTTAAAGCCTTCGTCCAGGATATTCCGGTCTACCTGATCGTTCACGATAATCCGGGCCTGCTGGGCTCCGGGGCGCATCTGCGCCAGACGCTTGGACAGATTCTCTAATCTTGTCATAGCCAGCCCGTTCCGGCGCCGCCGTGCAAGGGCTGGCTACTCTCTTCGGCCCTTGCTACAGATGCATGAGCTGGCGAAATTCTTTGACCTTGCTGCGACTGACCGGCACCTGAAACTCCAGATCGCGTAAGCGCAGAATATAGGTGTTGTTGAACCAGGGCTCAATCTCGCGAATTTTATTCAGGTTAACGCAGTATGAGCGGTGGCAACGGAAGAAGTGCGCTGGCGGCAGCTTGCCGCAAAACTCCGTGATGTTCATTGGCATCACGAATGATTCCCGTCGGGTGTAGACAAAGGTCATTTTTTCGTGGGCTTCCGCATAGTAAATATCGTGAATACTGGTCACGATAATTCGCTCATCTTTAATGAGATTGATCGTGTCATTTTCCCGCTGCGGATTGGCAGTCGTCCCGGTCTGGCTGCCTGACTGCTGCTGTAGCTGCCAGGCGCTGGTCAGCTTTTGCAGCATGTTAATGATGCGTGATTCCTGATATGGCTTCAGGATGTAGTCAAACGCTTCCAGTTCAAATGCCTCTACCGCGTGCTCTTTCCAGGCGGTGATAAACACAATAAACGGTTTATGCGCGAACTGGCTGATATTCTGCGCCAGCAGAACGCCGTCCAGCGAAGGTATGTTGATGTCGAGAAAAATGGCATCAACCTTGTTGTGCTGCAGAAACTTCAGCACGTCCAGCCCGTCGTCGAAGGTCCCGACAATCTCCATCTGGCTGTGGGTGTTAATTAACCACGTGAGTTCCTGCTGTGCCGGGAACTCGTCTTCAACGATGATGACTTTCATTTTTTCTCCGTTCATGGCAACAGAGACACCGGAGTGGTCTGGGAGACAAGCTTGTTAGGCACGTAGAACGCAATCTCCGTTCCCGGATTCATGCGGCGGATATGGAGCCCTTCGCCATACAGCAATTTTACCCGATGGTGGACGTTGAGCAGACCGATTTTATTACCCGGCATTTCATCCGCCTCCACCCGCGCGACCACGGCAGGATCGATACCATTCCCGGTATCGCGAACGCTAATCCGGACCCGATTACCGCACTCGTTGATGCCGAGGGTGACGACGCCTTTGCCTTTGCACGGCTGGATCCCGTGGACAATGGCATTTTCCACCAGCGGCTGAATCAGCAGGCTCGGTATCACGCAGCTGACCTCATCGTCGATGTCGTAGATGACGGTCAGCTTATCGCCGAAGCGCGCCTGTTCGATGGCAATATAATCCTTGATTTGGTACAGCTCTCTTTTGATATCAATCTGTTCGTCGTCTTTTAATTCAATGTTATAGCGTAAATAGCGCGACAAATTAAAAATGAGCTGACGGGCGGTATCCGGATTCATGCGAATCGAGGATGAAATCGCATTGAGGGCGTTAAAGAGAAAGTGCGGGTTGATTTTGCTCTGCAGGGCGCGCAGCTCGGCCTTGTTGGCCATTTCACGCAGCTGTTCCGCCCGCGAGACCTCCAGCTGAGTAGAGATGATTTGCGACAGACCGACGGCCATCTCCTGCAGGGATGAGGTGATGCGATGGGCGTGGCAGTAATAAATTTTCAGCGTACCGGTCACCACGCCTTTCTCCCGTAGCGGAATGACCAGCATGGAGTGAATCTCTGGCGTTCTGTAGGCCTCATCATTGTTTTTAATAATGATTTTTCCGCTCTCGATAGCCTGGCGGGTGGTGGGGCTGATGTCATTATCACTATCGCGATAGTTGCTTTCGCCAAACCCGACGTAGGCCAGAACCCGATCGGTGGTGGTGATGGCCACCGCGTCGGCATTGATATCGCGGCGAATGATATCGCACACCTGACGCAGGGATTCGCTGTTCACATGACGGAAGAGCGGCAGCGTTTTGTTGGCGATATCCAGCGCCAGTTTTGCCTGGCGCGCGGCGCTGGCCTCCTTTTCACCCTCGACGCTCTGGACCAGTAGCACGATAAAACCGATACAGACGCTGCCAAGGATCATCGGGATCCCGATTTTGGAGACGATATCTACGCCCAGCGAAAACGACGGCGCCCAAAAGACCACGAGGATCATGGTTAAGGTTTCGCAGAGCATCCCGGCGAGAATCCCGATCTTCCAGCGCTGAGCTTTTGGCACTTTGCGATTAATCAGCCCTGACAACAACCCGGCGACAATACTGGTGATAAAGCAGGGGATAGCAGTTACACCATCAATATCAATGAGATAACGATGAACGCCGGCAATCACCCCCACGATAGCTCCGACCCAGGGGCCAAATAAAATCCCCCCCGACATCACCGCGATAATCCGCACGTTAACCAGAGAACCCTCTACCGGCACGCCAGACCAGGTACTGAACAGAGCAAACAGGGAAAAAATGGCGATAACCGCCAGCAGCTCTTTCGGTGTATGTGCCGATTTATGCAGTAGCTCGCGAAACAGGCGCAGACGGATAAGGAAAAAAAGGCAAATCAACATGAGTGCCGCGCGGTCAAAAACCGCCAGCAGCATTGTGAATATTTCGTGCATGGGTGCGCCGTGTCTATCGCGGGAAAGCGACATGATAAAAAACCTCGCGCCAGAAGGCCAGCCGAAGCGTTGAATAGGGAAAAGTCACACTAAGAAAAGGGGATTGATCGCCGGGCCGGTGTCAACGTGATGAGCGGAGGGTGAATGATATAAACAGGTAAATTAATAGATATTAATATGTTGCATCTAATTTTCGTACCGGCTAAATCGAGGACCTCCGCCGCTGCATGTCATGATGCTGATGCCCGTTTTTTTCGCCAGCGATTATTTTTTTCTCACCCCCTCGACAGCATCATTTTTTTCGGGTTATTTTCTAAGCTCGTCGCAAACGCGACAGCGTCGCTCGGACGGTCCGGGCGCTAACGTTACTCTGAGGAATCTATGACTGCATCCAGTCCTGAACGCCGTTTTACGCGTATCGATCGTCTGCCCCCTTACGTTTTTAATATTACTGCTGAACTGAAAATGGCTGCGCGTCGGCGCGGTGAAGATATTATCGATTTCAGCATGGGCAACCCGGACGGCGCGACGCCGCCGCATATCGTTGAAAAACTGTGCACCGTTGCCCAGCGGCCCGATACGCACGGCTACTCTACCTCCCGCGGTATTCCTCGCCTGCGCCGCGCCATTTCGCGCTGGTATCAGGATCGCTATAACGTTGAAATCGACCCGGAATCGGAAGCAATTGTCACAATTGGCTCAAAAGAGGGGCTGGCGCATCTGATGCTGGCGACGCTGGATCATGGCGACACGGTGCTGGTGCCCAATCCAAGCTACCCGATCCATATCTATGGCGCGGTGATTGCCGGTGCGCAGGTACGTTCCGTGCCGCTGGTGGAGGGCGTTGATTTCTTCAATGAGCTGGAGCGGGCGATTCGTGAAAGTTACCCGAAACCGAAAATGATGATCCTCGGTTTCCCGTCCAACCCGACCGCGCAGTGCGTCGAACTGGAATTCTTTGAAAAAGTGGTCGCGCTGGCCAAGCGTTACGATGTGCTGGTGGTACACGATCTGGCCTATGCCGACATCGTTTATGATGGCTGGAAGGCCCCTTCGATTATGGAAGTTCCCGGCGCGCGCGATGTGGCCGTGGAGTTCTTTACCCTCTCCAAAAGCTACAACATGGCCGGCTGGCGTATCGGCTTCATGGTCGGTAATAAAACGCTGGTCAATGCATTAGCGCGTATTAAAAGCTATCACGATTACGGCACCTTCACTCCATTGCAGGTCGCGGCAATTGCGGCGCTGGAAGGCGACCAGCAGTGCGTTCGTGATATCGCCGAGCAGTACAAGCGCCGTCGCGATGTGCTGGTTAAAGGGCTGTACGAAGCAGGCTGGATGGTCGAGTGTCCGAAGGCATCCATGTACGTTTGGGCGAAGATCCCCGAGCAGTATGCGGCGCTGGGCTCGCTGGAGTTTGCGAAAAAGCTGCTGCAGGATGCGAAAGTATGCGTTTCGCCGGGTATCGGCTTCGGTGATTACGGGGATACCCATGTGCGCTTTGCGCTTATCGAAAACCGCGATCGTATCCGCCAGGCGATTCGCGGGATCAAATCGATGTTTCGTGCCGACGGGCTGCTGCCAGCAGCGGGCAAGTCAGCCGGCGAAGGCCTCGAATAACGGCGCGAAAGAAAGAAAAGTGCCAACAAAAAACGGGAGCCGCTGGCTCCCGTTTTTTTTGACTCTGGCTGCGCTTAAATCATCAGGGCAAAAGTACCGGCCCAAACGATGACCATAAAAGATACGCCCATAATAAAGTATTTCACGACTCATCACTCCGCGTTCTCGGCGAAACGCCTAAATGAATTTAATCTTCATTGTTGATTCTGATCCGTCGCGGCAAAACCAGAGGATTCTGGCGGCCGCGGCAGGTCGAAATTCTGTGCTGTAACTGCTCCAGATGGCGCTAATGTACGCCTAAAAAATGAGGGAAACAAGAGGCATTTTTTTATTAATTTTTAGTTACTTACGAGTGTCGTGATTCGGCGACACATTAATTTCATTCGGTAATAAATTCCATTCTGGCGACGGCATTTTGCCGTAGCCGCCTTTACGCGATAGCTGTTTGATTTTGGGATTTATTCTATTGGCGATGCCGAGGATGCGCTGCGGGAAACGCGCTCCCGCAGCGCAACATTCGGGCTTAATCGGCGGCATGTTCAGGTTGGCGCCACGCTTGCGGAAAGCGTGCCGGTGCAAAACGCAGGGTGACGCCCATCAGAGCGGCGACGCAGACGGCATGAAACGCCCAGTCCAGCACATAATTACCGCTCAGGCTTCGCAGCAGGCCCGATAACCACGGGGATGCGCCGGCCACCATAAAACCGATGCCCTGCATAAAGGCCACCAGTCGGCCTGCAATCGCCGGATGGCGGGCGTGATCGAGCGCCAGTACCAGGCACAACGGGAATGCGCCGCCTAACCCTATGCCGCCGCACACAGCCCATAGCAGCGGGAGCTGTAGCGGCAGCCAGATGAACCCACAGAAACCAATAAGCTGCAGCATCAGCGTCAAGAGTAATAGTCTGCGGCGATCGTCGTGACGTGCCAGCATTGGTATCAGCAGCGCGCCTGCGGTCTGGCCGACGGTCATCATGGCCAGCAGGGTTCCGCTAAACTGGGCGCTATAGCCCAACTGCATGTAATAGGGGGGCAGCCAGGCGATCAGACTGGCGTAACCGCCGTTAATCAGGCCGAAGTACAGCCCGAGCGTCCAGGCGCGGCGGCGGCGGAAAACAGACCCGTTTGCCCGGGGCGCGACCTGATGTTGCCCGGTAGGCTGCATGCGGTTGACTGACCACCAGCTAAGCAGCGCTGCGATGGCGGGCAGGGCCCACCAGGCGAGCGCGTAATGCCAAAGGGCGCTGTGCTGCGCCAGCCACGGCGTCAACGCGGCTCCCAGGCCTCCGCCACCCATCAGCGCCGCTGACCACAGGCCCATGACCTGCGGCGTTCGGTGGGGGAACTGACGCTTTATCACCGCCGGAATCGTCGCCTGAATAATACCAATTCCGATCCCGCCGAGCAGGGCGCTACTCAGCAGCAGCCCGCTGTGCGGCGTGAATTCCCGAAGCGCAGCGCCTGAGGCGATCATCATCAGGCTCAGGACAATCCCGCGACTTTCGCTGATATGGCGCTGAGTCCACGGACTTGCCAGCGCCAGCAGTCCCATCGCGATGACCGGGATCGCGGTGAGTAGCGAAACGAGGCTAAACCCCATTCCGCTGGCCTGTTGTAGTTGTGGAAGAAGCGGGCCGATGGAGGTTAAAAGCGGGCGCATATTGATGCCGATCAGCATCAGCACCAGAAGCATCAGGCCGTTGCGCGACGTCGGGTTCATTTGTGCTTATCCGCCCACCGCTGATAAAGCGCGAGGCCCTCGGGCTGAGGGCTATGGTGAATCGGGAGTGATTGCGTTTCCAGCGGTTGACTTAGCTGGTGGTAGATAGCGGCGGTGGAGAGCCGGAAGGGCTCGCCATCCCGGTTACTGTTGGCGAAATAAACCTCGCGTATGCCGGTCAGATAGATAGCGCTCAGGCACATCGGGCAGGGCTGACCGCTGGCATAAATGATGCACTCGCTGAGCACCTGGCTACCCAGACGCTGCGAGACGTCGCGAATGGCGTTGAGTTCGGCATGCGCGGTCGGATCGCCGTTTTGATGCAGGGTATTGACGGCCCGGGCGACAATATCACCCCTGCGGACGATGAGCGCGCCAAACGGACGCCCGCCGTTTTCAACATTGGCTGTGGCGAGGGCGATGGCATGCTGAAGATAGTTATCGTGAACTGACATAGCGGCTCCGGAGAGGAAAGGCTGAGATGTTGCGGGAAGAGGAACTTTACGGTTGTGCACAGGGTCAGAGTACGCATTTTGTTTTATAAGTTAAAAGACTTATTTATGATTGACTCTATTGGTTTTGCTTATAGGGGGGCCCATGCTGCTACGCCATCTCACCTGTTTTCTGGCGGTTGCGGAACATCGCAGTTTTACCCGAGCCGCGTCGGCGCTGCATGTTTCGCAGCCGGCACTTTCACAACAGATCCGCCAGCTTGAAGAGATGCTGGGCGTGCTGTTATTTGACCGCAGCGGGCGGCAGATCCGTTTGACCGATTCCGGCGAGGTCTGGCTCACTTATGCCCGCCGGGTGCTACAGGAGCTGGAAGAGGGCAAACGAGCCCTGCTGGAGGTAGAAGACCTGCAGCGGGGAACGCTGCGGGTGGCGATGACGCCGACGTTTACGACCTACTTTATGGGGCCGCTGGTAGCGGCTTTTTATCAGCGTTATCCGAACATCACGCTGACGATGCGTGAAATGGCCCAGGAACGGATGGAAGCGTTATTGCTTAACGATGAGCTGGATGCCGGGATTGCTTTTGCCGATAGCGGCTCACGGGATATCGTGGCCGCACCTTTATTCAGCGAAACGCTGGCGCTGGTGGTGGGGCGGCATCATCCGCTGGCGGGTCAGCGCCGTATGACGCTGGAGGCGCTCAATCAGCAATCGTTGATTTTATTGAGCGAGGAGTTTGCGACGCGCGGGCAAATCGACTCCTGTTGCCGGCAGCACGGTATTCAGCCAACGGTGCGCATGGAGGCCAATTCTATCAGCGCGGTGCTGACGGTAATTCAACATACCCAGCTTGGGACGCTGTTACCGGCCGCCATCGTACGGGGCCGCGACGATCTGGTCGCGGTGGCGCTCACGCCGGTGCTGCTGGAGCGCACGGCCTGCCTGCTGCAGCACAAAGAGGCCTGGCAGAGCGCCGCGACGCGCGCGTTTCGTGCGATGGCATTCCAGATAGCCGGGGAACTTAGCGGTGGGGAAACCTCGTGATAGCGTCCACTTACCAGCTATAGCCGACGGCCAGAATGCCATACAGCTCGCCGTTGTGCTGAACAAGGGGGCTGTCGGCGATATCTTTATCATACAGCTCGTAGTTCGCGGCGAACATGCCGACCCAGTGGGGGCTGAAACGGTAGCTGGTAATAATCGCCGCCATTGGTGAGACGGTGGTGCCGGTATCCCACTGTGGGCGCTGGCTGGTGGCTTCGCTGGCCGAGACGCCGCCAAAATAGTAGTTGGCCATATTGCTACTGCGGATCATCAGTCCCATCCCCGGCATGATCAGCAGATTATCCTTGATGACGGGAAAGTCTGCCCACAAAAGCAATTCTTGCCCATTGCTGCGACCCGTAACGTCGGAACTGATACGGGCGCTCAGCAGCGCATACGGCGTAATCAGCGTGGCGCCGATACCGGCTTCAAACTCGCCTTTTCGCTGCTCCATGCCCTTGAACGCGCTATTATCGCTGGGATCTAAGTTGCCAAATCGCCAGCGGCCATAGCCGTAAAAAGCAACGTTGTCGTCGATATGAAAATAGTAGCGGGCGCGATCGCCGAGATAGATAAACCGATCGCCGAAGTAGAGCCCGCCGGGAATAACGTAAGTTTCATTATTCTGCTTCTCGTAGCGCGCCGTTCCGCTGATGGTTGCGGCTCCCAGCACCACTCCTTTTGGTACCGGACTATTTGGATTCGATGCAGAGAAGATATCGATGGAACCCAGGTCAACCTCGGCGCTGGCGGGCGAACAACACAGCATCAGGGAGCAGAGAGCAGCAGGGTAGCGAAATGGTTTCATCCGGATTCCAAATATGATGAGGGATTATAGAGCTAATACGCGTAGATGCTGTTTTGCAGATAAAGCATTGCTAATGTGAATATATACCAGCGCAGGTCAGTCAGTGGGCGAGTTTTTGTTTTTTCTAAATTTATGCTGGCCGGTTTGATGAGATAGAAAGGTTCTAATCCGCCGCTTCCCGGCAGCGGACTGTTTTTTTAACCGGCCCGGTCAGCGTGAGCGAATGTGCCCGCCGTCGCCAACCTGAGCCTGACGATACCACTCCATCAGTTCAAACGTCCCCGCTTCACCTTCCGCCGGAGCCCACGAGACATAATCCCCGGCAGCAACCGGCTGATAACCGCCGTGTTTGACCTCAAAAATAACGCCGCCGGCGTCCAGCGACAGAACCGCATGCCAGGTCCCGGCATCCATCTCTAGCGCCGTACATTCTTCGCCTAATACGATGCGGCGAGTGACGTAACCGAGATCATCAAAAGTCAGTACCACAAAGCGCCCGCTCAGAGCTAACAGCAGCTCAAAGGTGTGCGGATGGCGGTGAGGGCGAATATAGGTTCCCGGTTCCATCGCGATCGCCAGACGTTGTACGGGATCGGTTAATTCCGGGTGAAAATTACGATGTGCACGTAAACGAGGTGAACGCGCTGCCGCGTCGCTCTGCTGTTGCATGTCGCTGAAAGTGATGTATTTCATTTAGCCGCCTGACGTGAGATCTGAGATTGCGAATGGTTTCGCTACGGTGGATGAGCTTTGCACTGCTTTGTCGAAAGCCAGTCGCCGCATTGTATCCATTTCCCTTGGCCGGCGCGCACTGTTTTTCAGTGCATCAAGTGCCGTATCGCCTGGCAAATTCAACACGCTGACGCCATTGACCTTTTGGTGACTTCCTGGAACATGGCAGACCATAGCACGCTCCTTTTTATATATATGACACCTTCCATAAATTCGGATGATTATTCTCTTATGTCTGCGGCGCAAAAATACAACCCATTCATTTTATGAATACCTTCTTACAAAGACATGGCAAGTTTTATATAACTTCGTTTTTAAAGGAGAGTTTTTTCTCTTAATGCCTGCGCAATATTTATTGTTTGAGTGAGGTTGTTGTTTTGAATTTTTTAAATAGTTGAGCGATTTAATCTGAAAATCCAGTGATGATGCGGTGTTTACACCAGTATTAAATATTTCAGCTGCTGGCTGTAATTATCACCTTTTTTGCCTGCTTTACCTTAAAGCAAATTACTGGTTAAAATAAAAACATATTTTTATATAGCGATACTCTGTCCGGCAAAAGGACTAATTTATTCAGGAGATAAATATATATGTCTGAATCATTTCAGAATGAGATACCTCGTGCGCGTGTAAATATAAAACTGGATCTGGTGACGGGTGGCGCTCAGAAGAAAGTTGAACTGCCGTTGAAGCTCCTGAGTGTTGGTGATTTCAGCAACGGCAAGGCTCAAGGGACGCTTTCAGAGCGCGAAAAAATCAATATCACTATGCGCAATTTCAACAGCGTTCTCGCGGATCTCAATCCCGAAGTTTATCTCACCGTTAAAAATACCCTCGCCAACGATGGTTCCGAAGAGAGTGTGAAACTGGCCTTTCAGGATATGAAGGATTTTGAACCAGAGGCGGTAGCGCGGCAAATTCCACAGCTTCGTGTGATGCTTGCTATGCGTAATTTATTACGTGATTTGAAATCCAATCTGCTGGACAACGTTACTTTCCGGAAAGAACTGGAAATCATTTTAAAAGACCCTGCTCTTTCCGACGAGCTACGCAGTGAATTGAATGCGCTTGCCCTGGACCAGGATTAATTTCTGGAAACTTTAACGGAATATTAACGAGAAAAATGCTGATGTCAGTAAATAACGAAATCCAGAATGAGGGAAGGGCAGCCACAGTTGAAAAAATGCTGCCGCAGAACGGTGTATATGCCTCACTGTTCGACAAAATTAATTTAACGCCGGTTGCTGAAATCGGCGGCCTGAATGGATTTGAAGATAATACCGTAATGGCGGAAACCTCGGCCGATGAACGTGTTACCGCCGCTGTTCAGGTTTTCATGCAGTGTCTGCACAAGTCCGGTCAGAAGGTCGAGAAGCTCGATAAGACATTACTCGACCACCATATCGCTGAACTGGATTTCCAGATCAGCCGTCAGCTTGATGAAGTCATGCACAATGACGCGTTCCAGAAAGTGGAGTCCGTGTGGCGTGGCCTTCAGTCCCTGGTGAACAAGACTGACTTTCGCCAGAACGTGAAGCTGGAAATCCTCGATTTGTCCAAAGAAGAGTTGCGTCAGGATTTCGAAGATTCGCCGGAAATTGTCCAGAGCGGCCTGTACAAGCAGACCTACATCGCTGAATACGATACCCCTGGCGGTGAGCCGATTGCGGCAGTGATTTCAGCGTATGAGTTCGATGCCACCGCGCAGGACGTAGCGCTGATGCGTCATATTTCAAAAGTCTCCGCCGCCGCGCATATGCCATTTATTGGCTCTGCGGGGCCAAAATTCTTCCTCAAAGAGACGATGGAAGAGGTGGCGGCTATCAAAGATATCAGCAACTATTTCGAGCGCGCCGAGTACATCAAGTGGCAATCCTTCCGCGACACCGACGACTCGCGGTATATCGGCCTGGTGATGCCGCGCGTGCTTGCTCGCCTGCCGTATGGTCCGGACACCGTACCGGTACGCAGTTTCAACTATGTCGAAGAAGTGAAAGGTCCGGATCACAACAAATACCTGTGGACTCATGCGTCTTTCGCCTTTGCAGCCAACATGGTGAAAAGCTTCATCAATAATGGCTGGTGCGTGCAAATTCGCGGCCCGCAGGCCGGTGGTGCAGTGAAAGACCTGCCGATCCACCTGTATGACCTCGGTACCGGCAACCAGGTGAAAATTCCGTCCGAAGTGATGATCCCGGAAACCCGCGAGTTTGAGTTCTCCAGCCTCGGCTTTATTCCGCTGTCATATTACAAAAACCGCGACTACGCTTGCTTCTTCTCTGCGAACTCCGCCCAGAAACCCGCCCTGTATGACACTGCCGATGCCACGGCCAACAGCCGCATTAACTCGCGTTTGCCATACATCTTCCTGCTGTCGCGCATCGCGCACCACCTGAAGCTTATCCAGCGTGAAAACATCGGTACCACCAAAGATCGCCGCCTGCTGGAGCTGGAACTCAATACCTGGGTGCGCGGTCTGGTCACTGAAATGACCGACCCCGGTGACGAACTTCAGGCTTCTCACCCGCTGCGCGATGCAAAAGTGGTGGTGGAAGACATTGCAGACAACCCGGGCTATTTCCGCGTGAAGCTGTTCGCCGTGCCGCATTTCCAGGTGGAAGGGATGGATGTCAACCTGTCACTGGTTTCCCAGATGCCGAAAGCCAAATCGTAACGTAAGGCAGGAAGCCGATGAAAACGGAACAACCGTTATGGGGTCGAGGGATTATGGTTTCGCCCCAGCACTTCCAGCAACAGGCCGCGTATGCGGCCTGGTCCGCCGAAGGTATCGCCCGGATGGGTTTATCACAGCCCTGGGGCGTGATAAATGTCGCTTTCGAACCGGAAACACTGAAGCTGGGCCGCCTGCAGGCCCGTCATCTGCATCTCCGGTTCCCGGACGGGACGCTTATCGACACGGATAATGCTGATGACCTGCCGCCGGTGCTGGCGCTTGAAGGTGAATCACAGGACGTGATGGTGGTTCTGGCCCTTCCGCTGCTGCGGGCGAATGGCGGTAACTGCCTTAAACCTGATGAAGTGGCCGAGCGTCCTGTTCGCTATCGCCAGCGCTGGCGGGATGTCCGCAATATTTTCGGAGATGATACCCGCCAGATTGCGGTGATGCAGCCAGAGCTGACGCTGCGGTTTGCCCATCAAAACAACAGCGATTATCTGGCCTGTCCGGTCGCCCGTCTGCAGCAGGATTCGCAGGGGAACTGGGCACTCGATGAAACCTATCTCCCGCCACTGCTGGCTCTGCAGGGCAACCGCTGGCTGGTGACCCAGCTGGAGCAGCTGATGACGCAACTGCGTGCCCGTCTGAGTCGCCTGATGGATATGCGCCGGGAGAGTAACGAACGAATGGCAGATTTTGCCGTGGCCGACGTGTCACTGTTCTGGCTGCTCAATGCCCTGAACAGCGCTGAGCCCGTGCTCGGACAGTTTCTGCGCCACCCGCAAATCCCGCCTGAGCGTCTGTATCCGGAGCTGGCACGGCTTGCGGGCAGCCTGCTGACCTTCTCACTGGAGCATCAGGTGAGTGCTATTCCGGTCTGGCAGCATGAGCAACTGAATAACGTCTTCCCGCCGCTGTTTGATTTACTGGGCGACCTGCTGGAAGCCAGCCTGCCGTCGCGGGTGGTGGCGATTGAGCTTGAGCATGATGCCCGACTTCACTTCTCGCAGGCTCGTCTGCATGACCCACGTCTGCGCGAAGGCGCTGATTACTATCTCTCCGTGCGTTCACCGATGCCGGTGGCACAGCTGCAGGAACAGTTCCCGCAATTGTGCAAGGTCGGCAGTCCCGATCATGTCAGGAGCATCGTCAATTCATCGCGGGTGGGCGTTCCTCTGACGCCGCTGCGTCATGTGCCGGCAGCTATTCCACTGCGCCTGGAAAACCAGTATTTCAGCCTTGATGTCTCTCATCCTCTGGCCATCGAAATGCTCCAGAGCGGCACCTGTATGTTTTACGTTCCGGGAATGCTTGGCGAGCCTGAACTTGAACTCTTTGCGGTACTGCGAACATGAGTGAGCGTAAACGCGGCGCTGCCGCGTCCATTGATATTGATGCCCTCCTGCAGGACACCTGGCTGCAGGCGATCAGCCTGCGTCATGGCCCGAAATTTCAGGATGGAGAAGGGCGCACGCTGTGGGAGCGCTGCATTGCTGATGTCGAACGTGTCCAGCGTGAGCTGAAAGCGAGCGAACTCGATGAAGCCAGCTGTCAGCATATTCTCACTGCACAGTGTGCGCTGCTTGATGAGGCGGTCAAAGATCGCGGCGTGGAGGATGACGCCTGTGTGCAGTGGTATGACACTCCCCTGCAGGGGCACTTCCTCGGCACCATGGACGCTGGCGATACGTTGTGCGATCGGATGCGTGATGTGTTGCGCGAACCGGCTCCAGACCACGCCGTCGTGACCTGCTTCCAGCGAGTCATGATGCTGGGATTCCTCGGCAGTTTCCGCTCTCTGAACGACCCGGAGCGCCAGAAACTCGTCAGCGCGCTCAGTGAGCATGTCACGCCGTTCAGCTACCCACAAACCCATTCGGTCCTGGCCGAAAGCCGTACCGGATGGGGAATGGGCGGCTGGCTGGCGTCATGGCCCGTGCGTATTGGCCTGAGTGTAGTGGCGGTGGCTGCACTCTGGCTGGGACTGGATCACTGGCTGGATCAGACGCTGCTGACCCTGTTGCCGGGAGCCGTGAAATGAGTCCGGCGCAACAGTGCGGGCTTGCGCTGTGGGCCGCCCTGCTCAGCGCCGTGGTCTGCCTGGGTTTTCTGCCGGTCACCCGACTGGTTTCTGCGCTCGTTCTGCTGGTGGTGCTGGGGCTTATCCTGACGCTCTGGTACGCCGCCAGTCGTCGTGCGCAGCATGATGTCATCCTGCGTCTGGATGACCTACCGGAAGCCACTTACCGTCAGCCCGTGGTGCTGGTCTGTGGTGATTTGCCGCTGGCATGTATGCAGCAGTCACTGGTGCTCACTGTCACCCAGGGATGCTGGATCCGCGTGGCAGATCATCAGGATCTGCAGCAGGCAGCCCGCCAGGTACTGTGGCTACGCCCTGACTGGGGGCGTCAGCTGTCGGTGATGGTCAGCGTCTGCCCACAGCAACACGCTGACAGCGAGCGCCTTACCAGTCGTCTGTTGGCCCTGCGCTGGCAAATCAGCCGGCTGCGTAAAGAAACCGGTCATTCTGTGCCGCTGGTTCTGAATGGTCAGGTTGGCAGCGCGATGACGAATGACATGCTCTGGCAGGCGGCTATCCCGGGGGAAGGGGGGAGGGTCTGGCGTGAATCTTCAGCTCCGGGCTCCATTGCAGCCTGGGTTGCCACCGGTGGTGCTATGGCGATGCAGCAACAGGTACTGATGAACAGCCTGATGAGCTGGTTCCATCAGCACGTCAAAGCCGTGTTTATGGATGAAAACCCCGATATTCCCGTCATTGCACCTGTTGCGGTGCTGTGGGGAATGGGGCCGATTCTTGCCGGAAGTCTGGCCACATCGGCCTGGACGGGGTGGCTTTCCCGCCACACTGCGATGCAGCAGGTTGCGGGCTGGCAGCCGGTGGGAACGGACAGTACGGTTATCTCCCCGTTGCCGGATTTTATCCTGCCGCTGCTGCCTGAAGGGCGAGGCCTGACGCCGCGTGGGCGAGCCTTCCGTTATTCGCTCGGGATCTTCACGCTGGCGGCCATTGCTGCGCTGCTCAGCAGTGGCTGGAACAATCACCAGCTGCTGCAGCGTGTGAGCTTCGATATTGCCCTCTATGACCGTATCCCGATGCATGATTTCGGACCAAAAGCCGACGCCGTTACCGTCCTGCGTGACGATGCGGAACAGCTGGATGGCTGGGTGCGCAATGGCGTACCGGCCCGGATGAGCTTCGGTCTGTATCAGGGTGAGCGTCTGCGAATGCCTGTGCTGGATGCGATCCGCTCCTGGGTGCCCCCGCCCCCGCCGCCTGAACCGCAGCCGAAATCCAAACCGGTAACGAAAATTGCGCGCCTCGACAGCATGTCGCTGTTCGACTCCGGGCAGTCCGTGTTGAAACCCGGCTCGACCAAGCTGCTGGTCAACTCGCTGGTCGGCATTAAGGCAAAGCCGGGCTGGCTGATTGTGGTCGCCGGCTATACGGATAACACCGGCACTTCGCAACTGAACCAGAGGCTTTCTCAGAAACGTGCCGAAGCCGTGCGCGACTGGATGCGCGATACCGGCGACGTGCCGGAAAGCTGTTTTGCGGTGCAGGGCTATGGCGCAAGCCGTCCTGCTGCAACCAACGACACTCCGGAGGGCCGTGCGCTCAACCGCCGTGTCGAAATCAGTCTGGTACCGCAGGCCAGTGCCTGTCAGATACCTGGCAAAACCCCGGCGTCATCGCAGGATGATGGCGCATCACTACACAATGGAGAGTAATTCCATGGCAATTCCTGTTTATCTTTGGCTGAAAGACGACGGCGGCGCGGACATTAAAGGGTCTGTGGACGTTCAGGATCGCGAAGGCAGCATCGAAGTGGTGGCGCAGCAGCATAACCTGTACATCCCGACCGATAACAACACCGGCAAACTGACGGGTACCCGTATCCACACGCCGTTCCTGTTCACCAAGGAAATCGATTCGTCCAGCCCGTATCTGTACAAGGCGGTGACCACCGGTCAGACCCTCAAGTCTGCGGAATTCAAGTGGTACAAAATCAACGACGCAGGCCAGGAAGTGGAGTACTTCAACACCAGACTCGAAAACGTAAAAGTGGTGAAAGTGAACCCGGTGATGCACGACATCAAGGATCCCTCTTTCGAGAAACACAACCACCTTGAGCAGATTGAGCTGCGTTACGAAAAAATCACCTGGACCTACAAAGACGGCAACATCATTCATTCCGATTCGTGGAACGAACGCGCCACCGCCTAAGTTACTCGTCATATTTCGCGCGGTAACGGTGTTGGCTGCGTTAGCTCACCCCGGTCACTTACCGCTGTAAGCTCCCGGGGATTCGCGAACTTGCCGCCTTGTTACTGCACGAACTATTTAGAGTAACCACTCAGACGGACAGTCCACTCTGTCCGCTTTTTTTGTCTTTGCTGAACGTCTGCCCACGCGGGCGTTGAGCAAAGAACCCACAATCTGCCAGCCGACCGGATGCGCTTTGGTCCCCTTCACGGGAAACAGCGAGGGGCGGTAGCGTGTCCAGGAACCGACAAAGAGAGAGACTCATGGAAAATCCAGCCATCCTGCTGCGACGTCTGAACCCTTACTGTGCCCGTGCGATGGAAGGGGCGGCCTCGCTCTGCCAGAGCCGCGCGCATGCGGAAATTCTTCCGGAGCACTGGTTGTTGAAACTGCTGGAGCAGGGGGAAGGCGATCTCACGGTGCTGGCCCGTCGCTACGAATGGGATATGGACAGCATCTGGCAGGATTTGCTCGGCTGGCTGGATAAACAACCGCGCTCAGTGCGCCACCGACCGCAGCTCTCGGAAAACATCCAGACGCTGATGCAGGAAGCCTGGCTGATTGCCTCCCTTAATGGAGAAGAGCAAATCCGTAGCCTCCATTTGCTGATGGCACTGGTCGGTAAGCCAAAACTGGCCCACTGTGACGGACTGTGGCCACTGCTGACGCTGGGTCAGAGTCAGTTGGTGCGCCTGCGTCCCTTGCTTGATGCACAGTCTGATGAACGTCCCGAAGTACAGCAGGAAGCTGAACTGGCGCAGAGCCATGGCGGGGGAGTGGCGTTTGTCGGGCGCCCGGTTGGGGCTGAAGTGCAAGAGAGCGAGCTCAGCCCGGCATTACAAAACGCGCTGGATAAGTTCACCCTCGACGTCACCGCCAAAGCGAAGGAAGGCAAAATCGACCCGGTGTTTGGCCGTGATACGGAAATCCGCCAGATGGTGGATATTCTCTCGCGTCGCCGTAAAAACAACCCGATCCTGGTCGGTGAGCCAGGCGTGGGGAAAACCGCGCTGGTGGAAGGTCTCGCACTCAGAATCGCCGAAGGCGATGTACCGGAATCGCTCAAACCTGTTGTTCTGCGCACGCTTGACCTCGGCCTGCTGCAGGCGGGCGCCGGCGTGAAGGGCGAATTTGAACAGCGCCTGAAAAACGTCATCGATGCCGTGCAACAGTCATCCACTCCGGTTCTGCTGTTTATCGATGAGGCGCATACCATCATTGGTGCCGGCAATCAGGCCGGGGGCGCAGACGCCGCCAACCTGCTGAAACCGGCGCTGGCGCGAGGCGAACTGCGCACCATCGCCGCGACCACCTGGTCCGAATACAAGCAGTACTTCGAACGCGATGCTGCCCTGGAGCGTCGCTTCCAGATGGTGAAGGTGGACGAGCCAGATGATGACACGGCGTGTCTGATGCTGCGTGGTCTGAAATCCCGCTATGCTGAGCACCACAACGTGCACATTACCGATGATGCCGTGCGAGCTGCCGTCACGCTTTCTCGCCGTTATCTGACAGGCCGTCAGTTGCCGGACAAGGCCGTTGACCTCCTCGACACTGCCAGCGCCCGCGTGCGCATGAGCCTCGACACCGTCCCGGAACCGCTGACCCGCATCCGCTCACAGATTACCGCTCTGGAAATGGAGAAGCAGGCGCTGCTGGAGGATATCGCGCTTGGCAATCAGAGCCACGGTAAACGCCTGAGCGCCATTGAGCAGGAAGAGAACGACCTCATCGTTGCGCTCGACGAGCTGGAAACCCAGTACGGTCAGGAGCTGAAACTCACCGAACAACTGCTGGAAAGCCGCCAGGATATCTCCCGCCAGAGTGAGACTCACACGCTGCAACAGGAGCTGACCGGCATGCAGGACCGCCACCCATTGCTCTGCGTTGATGTGGACGTGCGTACCGTTGCAACGGTGATTGCTGACTGGACGGGCGTACCGCTGTCCTCGCTGATGAAAGACGAGCAGACCGGGCTGCTGACCCTGGAAAATGAAATCGACAAGCGTGTGGTCGGACAGGATGTGGCGCTGACTGCCATCGCGCAACGCCTGCGTGCCGCCAAAACCGGACTCACCTCCGAGAATGGCCCGCAGGGCGTGTTCCTGCTGGTTGGCCCGAGCGGCGTGGGAAAAACCGAAACCGCGCTGGCGCTGGCGGACGTGATGTACGGCGGGGAAAAATCGCTGATTACCATCAATCTGTCGGAATACCAGGAGCCGCACACCGTTTCTCAACTGAAGGGTTCACCTCCGGGTTACGTCGGTTACGGGCAGGGCGGGATCCTCACCGAAGCCGTGCGCAAGCGCCCGTACAGCGTGGTGCTGCTCGATGAAGTGGAAAAAGCCCACCGTGATGTGATGAATCTGTTCTATCAGGTATTCGATCGCGGCTTTATGCGCGACGGCGAAGGTCGAGAAATCGACTTCCGCAACACGGTTATTCTGATGACCTCCAACCTCGGCAGCGACCCTCTGATGCAGCTTCTGGACGAACAACCGGAAGCCAGCGAGGGCGACCTGCACGAACTGCTGCGCCCGATCCTGCGCGATCATTTTCAGCCCGCGCTACTCGCCCGCTTCCAGACCGTAATTTTCCGGCCTTTGGCTGAAACCGCCATGCGCACTATCGTGGAAATGAAGCTCGCCCAGGTCAGTAAACGCTTGCACCGCCACTACGGCCTGATCACCTGTATCGATGACCGCTTGTACGACGTACTGACCGCCGCCTGCCTGCTTCCGGATACCGGTGCGCGTAACGTGGAGAGCTTACTCAATCAGCAAATCCTGCCTGTACTGAGCCAGCAGCTGTTGACCTATATGGCTGCAAAACAGAAGCCGCAATTCCTGACGCTCGGCTGGAGCGAGGATGAGGGGATCTCACTGGATTTCAACCGCACTGAAGGAGTGAACGCATGAGCAACCATCCCCCGATAAGATTCAGCCACAACCACCACTGGCTTTCGGTGAAGGGGTGTGAAGCCGAGCTTGATGTGCTGGCATTTGAAGGCAACGAAGCCCTGAGTAAACCGTTCAGCTACCGCATTGAATTTACCAGTGGCGACCATGCCATCAGTAAAGAGATGATGCTGATGAAGCCCGCCTCCCTGACGCTGCAGGCCCCGGTTGATCAGGGCTATGGCAGTAAAATGCAGCAGCCGGTGCGGGTGATTCAGGGAGTGGTGACGGGCTTTGAACGCTTCGGCACCTCAAAAGATGAAACCCATTACGCCCTGACGCTGCAGCCGCGCCTGGCGCTGCTTGACCGTTCGCACCAGAATACCATTTATCAGGATATGTCAGTGCCGCAAATCGTGGAAAAAATCCTGCGCGAGCGCCACGGCATGCGCGGTCAGGATTTTCTGTTCTCGCTTGCAAAAGAGTACCCGCGACGTGAGCAGGTGATGCAGTACGGAGAGGACGACCTGCGCTTTATCTCCCGCCTGCTGGGCGAAGTCGGTATCTGGTTCCGCTTTACCACCGATACGCGCCTGAACATCGACGTGGTGGAGTTTTACGACGGTCAGCAGGGGTATGGAAAAGGCCTGACCCTGCCATCGGTGCCACCGTCAGGCCAGCACTCGCAAGGCGTGGACTCGGTGTGGGGAATGGAGAGTCATCATAACGTGGTGCAGAAGCAGGTCAGCACCCGTGATTACAACTACCGCCAGGCGACGGAAGACATGAACATCCAGGTGGATGCGACCCGCGGGGATTTCACCACCTACGGTGATGCCTATCACTATGCCGATAACTATCTGACTCAGGGGAGTACCTGGGACCGCAATCCGGCCCCGGAGTCCGGGGCGTTTTACGCCCGCATTCGTCATGAGCGTTACCTGAATGGCCAGACGCAGACCTGTGCCATCACCAGCTGCCCGACTCTCTCGCCGGGTCAGGTACTGAAAGTCACCGGCGGCTACGAAGTGGCCGACGTGTTTGCTCATGGCGTGGTTATCACAGCCCTGCGCACGCATGCCCGCCGCGATAAGGACCTGGCGGTTGATTTCGACGGGATCCCGGACAGCACTGATTTCAGTTTCCGCCCTGAGCCTGGCTCGCGCCCGGTGATGGCCGGTACCTTACCGGCCCGCGTCACCAGCACCACGGAAAACGACACCTACGGCCATATCGATAAAGACGGCCGTTACCGGGTCAACATGCTGTTTGATCGTGATAACCGGGAGACCGGGTTCGAGAGCCTGTGGGTGCGCCAGTCACGCCAATATGCAGGAGATACCTACGGCCTGCACCTGCCGCTGCTGGCGGGAACCGAAGTGGCGATTGGCTTTGAGGACGGTAACCCGGACAGGCCGTACATTTCCGGTGTGCTGCATGACTCGGCGCACGGTGACCATGTCACTATCCGCAACTACAAACGTAACGTCCTGCGCACCCCGGCGAACAACAAAATTCGCCTCGACGATGAACGCGGGAAAGAGCATATCAAGGTCAGCACGGAGTACGGCGGCAAGAGCCAGCTGAATCTCGGACATTTAGTGGATGCTGAGAAGCAGAAACGCGGTGAGGGTTTTGAACTCAGAACCGACAGCTGGGGAGCCATCCGGGCGCAGAAGGGCATCTTCATCAGTGCGGACGGGCAGGCGAAGGCGCAGGGGAATGTGCTGGAGATGGGCGCAGCGCTCGCACGGCTTTCAGCAGCATTAGTGGAGATGGAATCCCTTGCCGCCAGCGCACAACAGGCTCAGGCGCTGGCTGCCGATGTCAGCCGTCAGCAAAAACTCCTCAGGCAGAAAATCGAACAGCTGCATGAAGAGGTCATCCTGGGCAGTGCACCGAAAGGGATGGCGCTGGTGAGCGGTGAAGATATGCAGTTATCAGCCCGTGACAATCTGACGCTGACAGCGGGTAAGCAACTGGATATCGGTGCCCAGAAGGATTTCACGCTGGCTGCCGGTAAACAACTCAGCCTGTACAGCCGTGAGGGTGCAAAACTGTTCAGCTCGAACAACGATATTGATATTCAGGCGCAGGGCGGGAATATCACCACCTGGTCCACGCAGGACACGCATATTTCGAGTGGCAAGAAACTGGTTGTTACAGCCCAGGATGAGCTGACGCTGATATGCGGTGGCGGCTATATCAAAATCAAGGGCGGCAACGTGGAAATAGGCGGCCCCGGAAAACTGCTGGTCAAGAATGCCGGAATAAAGAAGGCCGGTTCAGGCAGTATGCAGGGCGTGATGAAATCATTTGAGCCTTCAACGTTTGATGAAAAGTTTGTTATCAGAAATGCGCTAACAAAAGAACCTCTACCGGGTAAGGCGTACAAAATCACTATGCCAGATGGTTCTGTTGTTTCCGGTATTACAGATGCTTCTGGATCAACGTCACTTAATTCTTCTGATGTTATCGACAATATGATTATCACCTTGGTTAAGGCGAGTTAAGATGAGATGGAATCAGTCAGACAGGCAAGTCCTCACAATTATAGCGATTGTTGGTGTACTCCTGTATGCCCTGTATAAGGGGCTTCAGTTTTTGGCCGGTGTATCAATGGGGGCCAGTTTTGGTGTCGGCCTTGGAGGAATGAGCGGTGCTCAAAAGACAGAAGAGTCACGAAAAGTTGAAACGGATTCTCCGACTCAAATTATTTATCGCATAGATAAAAATCGATACCTGACGCTGGAAAACTACATATCTTGTGATAAGGGTGGGCAGGTTTATTATAATAATACTGAAAGGGAAATAAAAACCCAACTGGGATGGGATACAGATTTTTATGATTTCTCATATCGTCGTGGTAATAATGTTGCGGCTTATCAGGGAACCATTATTAATGGTGCAGATAATGGTTATCTGGCATTCCCCGGTGCATCAACCAGGCAATATTGTGGTAGCGGAAGGTCAGAAAGAGGTTGTCCTGTGTTTTTCTTCTTTTCAGCAGATTATGGAAAAACCTTTATCTATAAAATTATAGCTGAGGAGTACAGCACCCCAAAACGTTTTAGTCAGCTTAAAGTTGTAGTGGCTAATGATGGTGTTTATCTAAGGGATGAGTCCAAGAAAGAGCCAGTTTATAGTGATGGATATACTGATGGTCTTTCTGGTGTGAATAAATTTCGCTTCGATAGCAATAGCGGTAAGTTAATAAATGTATTTAATGATATGGATATTGAAGTTGAAAAACGGATAAAGAAGGAAGTGTCTCGAAGAAAACAACCATATGCTAATGATTATGGTCCGCGTTTTAATATATTTGACTATGCAAGGGAGTCTATTCCGCCTAAATCGCATGACGAAACTAATAGACTGGCAAATGAGCTATCTGATATAGCCACGAAAATGACAAGAGATGTTTATAAAAATAAAATTGTGTTCCCCCGATTATCTGATGAAGGTAGTGATAGAGCTTATCAATGCAATAATGAAGTTAAAGCCAAAACTATAATCTATATATCGAAATATGGTAAAAGGGATGTAGTGAAAAATGAGCAATAGCAAAGAGCCAATCCGTGAGCTTGAGTGTAAGTTCGATGATAATGGACACCCTTCCTGGAGTTCATTTCCTTCACATAAGAATTGTCAGGTTAGAGGTGGATGTGATTTACCACCTCATTTACCTGGGATTATTATACTGGTCCATGGTGTTAATTCAACGGGAGAATGGTTTGAGAGCGCTGAAGAAAGCCTATGTGTAGGTTTAAATAAACGGCTTGGCCTTGAAAAACCATATCTTCTAATTAAGAATAAATACAAAAGCGATTCTGTGGTTTCAACTACACCATTAGTTGAAAGAGATGTGACAAACACAAAAGAATCAAACTCTCCTGTGATTAGATTCTATTGGGGGTATTCCTCACCTAAAGGTAATGAAGATAAATATGTTATACCGTTAGCCAATAGGAAAGGTGTTGATTATCATCAGTTGAAAATGCAAGGTGTTTCTCATGAAAATATTATTGCTCAGGGGCCATTTTTCTGGGGCGGCGGACCATTCCAGAACGGAACAAATAATCTGCACTCTTTATGGAGTGAGAAAGGATTTAAAGAGAGAGTCGCAGGTATCAAAGTTCAGTGGTTTAATGAAGATAAAGACCGCCTGTTAACCAATGCCCCGCCGCGAAAATATTATGCCCATGCGGCCAAACGTCTTGCAGACTTGGTTGATAGTATTCGTAAAAAATATCCCAAAGATACGGTGACCATTGTTTCTCACAGTCAGGGAACGATGATTGCAATGGCTGCCGTAGCAATTGCTGAACAAGCACCTGATGCGTTGTTTGTTCTTAATTCCCCCTATGCGCTGGACCATAACGATCTTAATGGCGCGTCACTTCCGGCAGATGAGTGCATTTCGCCAGAAGGGCGGCAGAATACGTTATCTGCCATCATTGATAAGGTGGCTTCAAGAAAAAATCATTTGTCATCACTGGGCTATGAAGGGTTTTGTGTCGGACAAACGGCAGATAAAAAAAACTGGCGACCTGATGTCACTCTTGCTGATGAAAATGGTACCAGTCTTACCGAACGCGATAATCACGGGCGCACTTATATCTACTTTTGTCCTCATGACCGTGTTATGGGGTCACGGCCGCTACGCTCAATTGGCTGGCAGGGATTACCCAATGATTCTCAGGGGTATCCCCATCCTCTTCTGAAAAAGCATCAGGGAAATTTATTTCAGCGGATGCTGGCTCGCAGTACTCCATGTGGCGAAGCTCCAAATCCCGTGACGCCTTTTGCGAAATTGCCGGATGGAAAACCTTTCTGGGATGATAAAGGCGACCAGTATCAAAGCAGTAGTTTCATCTATCCGGATCCTCCAGAATGGCAAACGGTTTTTATTAATGCCGAAAAAGTTCCGGAGCCTATTGATGCTACTAAATTGGCAAATTTTGATGTAACACGAGTGGGGATGGAACATGACGCCAGGCAAATAGATGGCTGGGGAGAGTTCAACCCGGATAAAAAAAATAAAAACGACAATACCTATGACAACTACATTAATCTTTACCCTAATCAGGATATTGTGATTGGTTTTAAAAATGTGGGTACAGAAGCAGAACCGCGGTTGATTCCCGTAAGCCGTGAGGAAACGTTTGAAGAAAAAGATCTTCGCCTGAGAACCTACGTTTCCCAGCCCACGGACCATAGTACTTTGCCAATGCGTGCTGATTTCATGTCGCAGGTGGTAGCTTATGATTTGCCGATTGGGTATTGCGATGCAACCTGGGATAAGGAATTTATGGCTGATTTACGGCGAAAAGCGGACTGGGTACAGGGGGAGGATCCCTACCTCTTTAGTGGAATACCTGACAAAGTGCCAGAGCCTGATTTAATTAGCCGGGATACGGTCATTGATGAATTTAATAAAGCGCAAAGTAAGCTATCTGCTTACAGATCTGTAAATAAGGCATGAATATGTTTTATGCTGATTTTAATGTTTAGCGTGCTTTATAAGGTTAAATGAAATATTTAAAAGGTAATGAAAAGTGGGGAAGAACGTTGTTGTTTTAGGGGATGCCACTACGCATGGCGGTAAAGTCACATCAGCCTCATCCAGTTTCGATATTTCAGGGAAGAATGCTGCACTTTTAAATGACACCGTCAGTTGCCCAGAGCATGGCACAAACAAAATCATTGAGTGCGATGTTTCTGCGTATGAAGAAAACGGGCGCGGAATAGTATTACATGGCTGCCAGACGCAGTGTGGTGCGAGCGTCATTGCAAGCATGCAGGATATGGAGGTTGGCTGATGGGATGGTCTCTGCCGGAAGTGTCTGAAAAAGAGCTGGCACCATCCTGGTCACCGTGGGTTTGTCTGTTGATTATTATCCTGGGTCTTTTCATTGGACTGCTTGTGGCTGTGCTGAAATCACCAACAACAGAGTTACCTTCGCTGCGCAGCTCAGTCATTTAGTGGATGCCTACGGGTAGAAGCACGGCGAGAGCTTTGAGCTCAGAACCGACAGCTGGGGGCCATCCGGGCGCAGAAGGGGATATTTATCTCGTAGGACGGGCAGGCTCTGGTGCTGGAGATGTAGCCGGTACTGGCAAGGCTTTCAGCAGCATTAGTGGAGATGGAATCCCTTGCAGCCAACGCACAACAGGCTCAGGCGCTGGCTGCCGATGTCAGCCGTCAGCAAAAACTCCTCAGGCAGAAAATCGAACAGCTGCACGAAGAGGTTATCCTGGGCAGTGCACCGAAAGGGATGGCGCTGGTGAGCGGTGAAGATATGCAGTTATCAGCCCGTGACAATCTGACGCTGACAGCGGGTAAGCAACTGGATATCGGTGCCCAGAAGGATTTCACTCTGGCGGCCGGTAAACAACTCAGCCTGTACAGCCGTGAGGGTGCAAAACTGTTCAGCTCGAACAACGATATTGATATTCAGGCGCAGGGCGGGAATATCACCACCTGGTCCACGCAGGACACGCATATTTCGAGTGGCAAGAAACTGGTTGTTACAGCCCAGGATGAACTGACGCTGATATGCGGTGGCGGCTATATCAAAATCAAGGGCGGCAACGTGGAAATAGGCGGCCCCGGAAAACTGCTGGTCAAGAATGCCGGAATAAAGAAGGCCGGTTCAGGCAGTATGCAGGGCGTGATGAAATCATTTGAGCCTTCAACGTTTGATGAGAAATTCGTCATTACTCCCCCTGTATCTGGTAAACCGTTGGCAAATCAGAATTATGATATTCATATGCCGGATGGAAAAGTTTTGTCTGGTGTCACTGATAGTTCAGGAAACTCATCATTAATAATGTCAAAAGCGGTTGATGGACTGAAGATCGTATTGAAGAAATAAAGAAAGGAACAGGGTTATGATAAATCTGATTATGCGGTTCTGCTTTATATATGTTGTGTCTGTTCTGAGTGGTTGTGTAGTGGGGCCTTATGGTGGCGGTGTTGCCTTTGTGAATCCTTTTTCTGCTATGAAGGATATGCAGAAAGAACCGGAAAAGAAAAAACAGCAGCCTGAGGTGTATGGCCCGCCGCAGATAATTTATCGCATTGATAAAGACCGTTACTTTACGCTTGAAGAGTACACCCGCTGCGAAAATGGAAAAACATTTTATAATAATGAAACGAAAGGAATTCATATCCAGATTACACTCTCTTCAGGTTATTTATTTAAAGGACGTCTGTTCTGGTTATCAAACCGGGATGATTATCTGGCTTTTCCAATAACAGCAAATGATAATAAGGCAGCGTGTAAGGGATCTGATAAAGGGTGTCTGAATGTTGTTGCTGTGACAACAGATGGCGGGAAAACAGTACGCTCAGTGACGTACGGTTCAAATACACAAGATCCCAATGGTGATACAAAAGACTACGACATGCTGGTAACTAATGATGGATTTTATATGATTGAGTACGCTTTTAAGGAACGAACTCCGACTAGTGCGTATGCCTTGAAGTGGACATTTAGTCCGGCCACCAAAAAATCTAATCCTGCTTACCCTGGAGTAACGGGGCCAATTTATCAACCAGAGCTTTCTTTTGACGTTTCTCAGGTACCCCAGGAAATTATGCAATGTGATCGTAACCTTGAACCGAAAAACCAGTAGGAAGGAGTGTCAAATGAACAATAAAACGTCTCCTACACGAAAGGTCGAGGTCTATACTACAGATAATGGCGCCCCATTCTCCTATTCTGTGACATCACATAAAAATGTTAAAGTTAATGCAGAGGTTCAACCTCCCTTGCAATTGCCTGGACTGATTATATTCGTTCATGGAGTAAATTCTGAGGGTGAATGGTATGACCATGCTGAAAAGGCACTATGCGACGGATTGAATAAACGACTGGAATTGACATCTTTGGATGAGCAATTTCAGTTACTGGGGAACAAATATGAAAAAGCTTACTGGAGTGATGAACACACTACCTGGGTAGTGCCGCCGCGAAAAATAACTGAAGAAGGTCATTCTCCTGTTATCCGCTTTTACTGGGGTTATCGTGCTGCTGAAAATGAAACCGACAAATATGCGATCCCGCTAAAAAATAAACAGGGTGATAATTATTACGACCTGATGCCTGAGCAGCGAAAAAATAAAGGGCCCTTTTACTGGGGGGGCGGCCCGTTCCAGAATGGCTGCAACCAGCTGGTCAGTTTATGGAGTGAAAAAGGGTTTGATAACTGGCCTTCAGCACTGGGCATTCCGGTTCCATTCAGCACTCAATTACTGAACGGGGAACGCGACAGACTTCTTACAGCAGCTCCACCACGTCATTATTATGCTCATGCAGCAGGTCGTCTGGCAAAGCTCATTAAAACCATCCGTGACAAACATCCTGAAGATACGGTGACGGTGTTATCACACAGCCAGGGAACCATGATTGCCCTGGCCGCTGCTGCAATCGAAGCCCCGGATGCACTGTTTGTGATGAATTCGCCCTATGCGCTGGATAATGAAATGACAACTTATATTTCATATCCCATGAATGAAATCATCAGTAAAGAAGCCAGAGAAGCGACATTTGCCGATATTGTAAAGAAAGTGGCTGAAAACAAAACACGCCTGAAGAAACAAGGATATGAAAGATTACTGGCCGGGGCCAGCAGTGATGGCGAAAGCTGGACGCCGGAAGGTAAAACTCACGGAGGTGTGCCTGAGCGTGATAACCATGACACAACATGGATCTACTGTAACCCTCATGATCGGGTGATGGGATCTGCGCCTTTACGCAGTATTGGCTGGCAGGGATTACCCAATACGGAAGCCAGTCATTTTACTGAACCTCATTCATTATTTAAAGCAGCAGGTGAGACATTATATGTTCGTATGCTTGGGCGAAATATTCCCTGTGGGGGTGAACCTAACCCGCAAACAAACTTTAGTGATATGGGCGATGGTAATCCATTCTGGGACAGTACGACATCAATAATTCAAAAAATGACTTGGCCAGAACCTATAAGAGGGCAAAAACTGGCAATTAATGCCCCTCTGGTGCCAGAGCCGATGACAGCGAAAGAACTGGAGAATTTTGACCAGGATTATCGCAGTAAAGAAAAACAGACAGGAAAAATTGGCTATGGTTACGGACAAATAGATCCCGGCAAGAATATCCCCATTGATGTCGACTACCGCTATTATATATCGCTCTACGGCTATTTTGACCAGAAAATGAAACTCAAAGATTCCTCAGGGATTAAATTGCCCGGGCCGGGATCAAAAGAAGACCGTAACAGATATGAAAAACAGTCCAGAGAAGAAATGCTGGAAGATGTTCGTACTTATGTTCAGCGGCCTACAGATCACAGTTCGTTGCCAATGGATGAGCGCTTCATGAGCAGGGTCGTTGCCTATGATTTGCCAGTTGGCTATTGCTGGCACTCCTGGGACAGGGAAAGCCTTGCTGAATTACGTTATCAGGCTGACTGGCTGGAAAGTGACGACTATTACTGGACAGGTAAACTGACGATCCCTGCTATGCCTGCAATTATAAGAAGAGATGTGGCAGTCGATGCCGCAGAAAAGAGAACCCATGAAATGGAACGGCTGCAACTCAAAAAATAACATCAACGGTTGGCGATGCATGCACTTTAATTTTAAGGAGTGAAATATGGGGAAATTTGCCGTCGTTTTGGGAGACGCCACTTCGCATGGTGGCAAAGTCACATCGGCCTCATCCAGTTTCGATATATCCGGTAAAAATGCCGCACTTTTAAATGATACCGTCAGTTGCCCAGAGCACGGCACAAACAAAATCATTGAGTGCGATGTTTCTGCATATGAAGAAAACGGACGCGGAATTGTATTACATGGCTGTAAAACACAATGTGGGGCGAGTGTCATCGCAAGCATGCAGGATATGGAGGTTGGCTGATGGGTTGGTCTCTTCCGGAGGTGCCTGAAAAAGAGCAGGCACCATCCTGGTCACCGTGGTTCTGTCTGTTGATTATTTTTCTCGGACTTTTCATTGGGTTGCTTGTTGCTGTACTGAAATCACCGACGACAGGGTTACCTTCATTGAGCAGTGGGGCCTGGTTGCCACTGACGGTCTGGATATTTGCGGGCATTGCGGCAGTCATCGCCGTCTACAGTTTTTGCTGGGAAACGCGGGCAATTCGTGTCTGGAACTGGAATGAGTGGTGCCGGAACATGCGTCTGAAGTGGCGCTTACGTGCACATCAGCATCTCGTCATTCTCAGCCATGTTTTCATCGCTGCTGATATGGGGCTGTTGCCTCGTCTTGCACATACCCAGGAAGAGGGAAGTGCAGACATTCCGCCTTTAACGATGTTGCCGGACGAACCGCTTACTCCCGGCATTTCACGTTTTGAGCAGTTACTTCACCATCTCATTGCTCAGATAACACCTTCTATTCAGCGGTATTATCCCGTGGGCTCGCTCCAGATTATTGTTCAGACCAACGGTAGCGATAAGGACCGGGAATCTCAGGCATTTCACCGTATCTGGTCAGACGGATCTCTGTCCTGGAAAGAGGGGATTCATGTTCAGGATGCAGACGCATCCCTTGATGACTGGAATCAGTTTGTGGGTTCATCAAAGCGCCCCGTACTGGTACTGGCGATGCACTATCGGTTACCCGACGATGTTTTGCCGGAATTTGCCAGTGCGTTATTTTTGATGCCACCGTCAATGCTGAATCAGGGAGAACAAAAAAATGCGTTACGGCTTTTCCGGGCGATGCCGCTCAACACCCGTACGCTTGCAACCGAACTTAGTGAATTACGGGATATGGCCCTCACGCCTGCCAGCAAGAAACATCTTGTCTGGCACAGCGGACTGTCAGATGCACCACGGCGGTCAGTGAGCAGAGTGCTGAATGACCTGTCGGTCCCTCTGTATGATGGCATCGGTACTGGCGGCGTCATTGATTATGACAGCGCATGCGTCCGGTATGGCGGTCTTGCTGGCTGGGCAATGATCGGGGCTGCGGCTGAAATGGCCGCTTATGGCCCCGCCTGCCAGTGGCTTCTTCTCGAAAGTGAAGATGATGCCTGGGCAGTAACGCTCGGAAACGTCGACCCTGCAGCCGGGTATGGTCATTGGGTTATTCAGCCACCGTTCCCCGGGGGCTCTGTTCTGATGGCGTTACTGCTGAATGTCGGGCTGTACAGCCTGATGATCAACTATTTCCCTTCAACGGCATTATCCTGGTCAGGGATCTCTCTTCTTCTGCTGTCACTGCTAGTGACATTACCTGGGCTGGTCATTTTGCTGCGACGAATTACAGCCCGTCTTCAGCGCCCCGAATTTATCAGGGTCGCGCGACAGTCCGGAAAGGAATAACCGGCATGAAAAAGGTTTCAAAGCCCTTAGGAGCAGGACTACTCATCGTGGCAGTCCTGTTGATGATACTCTTTGTTCTAGCACAGACAACGCAGTTGCCCTCTGGAAACGGTGACGATAATTTCTGGTTCGTGCTGGCAGGTGTTATCACCTTAACAGCCGCACTATGCTCTCTGGTATTTTTTATGTTGTCCGGGCAACAAAATCTTTCTCCCGTTACGCCTGATGGCGGAACTAGTGACAGTCAGGAAAGAACGCCGGAACAATATTATTTTTCAGCACTCAGCAAGCATCTCAAAAGACGTTACACATTGCTCTGGCAGCGTAAGGTGCAGTTGCTGCTGGTCACCGGCGATGAGGCGGCAATCGAACAACTGGTCCCCGGCCTGCAACAACAGCAGTGGCTGGAAGGCAGCCGTACCGTGCTGATTTACGGCGGCAGTCTGACTGCTGAGCCCGATCGCGAAAAATACACCGCGCTGCGCAAGCTGCGCCGCGGGCGCCCACTGGACGGTATTGTTCGCGTTATGCCCGCGTCGCTAAACCTGACCCCACAAATCAGCGACAGCGATTTACGCGGGCTGGAAAAAATCAGTGAACTGCTCCGTTATTCCGCCCCGGTCTGGCTGTGGCAACTGTGCGACAGCGCCTGGTCGCAGACTACACGCCCTGAGCAGGCGGTCGGAGCCCGTTTCCCGCTGCGTGCTAAGCCTGATGATATTACCCGCCAGCTAGAACTGATGCTGCCGGTCCTGCGAACGCAGGGGGTGAGTCAGGTCGCTGAGAACAACGGTCACGACTTCCTGCTGCGCCTGGGCCAGCGTCTGAAAGACGGCGGTATCGCCCGCTGGGCTCAGCAACTGGTGCCATGGCTCTTCGACTCTCAGCAGCGCGTTCCACTGCGTGGCCTGATGTTCAGCCTGCCAGGCGATAAAACCGCTGATACATCTGAGAGAGCAGCAGCACCTGCATCTGCCGATGCTGAGAAATATGTCCCGGAATCACAACGCCATGCGCTGACCCTGCCGGTGTCCTGGCAGGGTATCGTTGACGACTGCGCCCGCATACGTGGCCGCCGTGTCGGCATGGCGTGGGAACAGACGCTTGCCTGGACGCTGATGGCCATTATCGGTGTCTGGGGAGTGGGGACGCTGCTGTCGTTCGCTGTCAACCGCATGCAGATAGTTTCTGTTGCTGAGCAGGCTCATGCCCTGGTAGAGCATCCTTCCGTATCGGATTACCAACTGACGGCCTTGCATACTCTGCGTAATGACGCCGGTCGCCTGCTGCACCGTGTCCGGGAGGGAGCGCCCTGGTATCAGCGCTTTGGTCTCGACCACAACCCGCAGCTGCTGAACGCGATGCTGCCCTGGTACGGCGTGGTGAACAACCGACTGATTCGCGATCCGGCGAATGTCGCCCTGACGCAAAAGCTCAGCGCGCTGGCTAACTCAGCGCCGAACAGTGACCAGCGTGCGCAGTTGGCGAAACCGGGCTATGACCAGCTGAAAGCCTGGCTGATGATGGCCCGGCCGGATAAAGCCGACGGCGCGTTTTACGCGCAGACCATGAAAGTGGTGCAGCCGACGCGCATAGGCATCTCAACCGGGTTGTGGCAAAGCCTGTCACCGGATTTGTGGGCGTTCTACATCTCCGAACTACCAAAGCAGCCGCAGTGGAAAATTACGCCGAATACGCAACTGGTCAGTCAGAGCCGCCAGGTGCTGTTGCAGCAAATTGGGCACCGCAATGCCGAAAGCACGTTGTATGAAAACATGCTCAAATCGGTACGCCGTAATTTCGCCGATGTGTCTCTGGAAGACATGACCAGCGGCACCGATGCTCGCCGCCTGTTCATCACCGAGGAGGTGGTGCCGGGCATGTTTACCCGCCAGGCATGGGAAGGGGGGATTCAGCAGGCCATCGAGAAAGCGGCCAGTTCGCGCCGCGATGAAATTGACTGGGTGCTGAGCGACAGTCGAAAAGCTGTCTCCTCAGACTTGTCGCCGGAAGCACTGAAAGCGCGTCTGACGCAACGTTACTTCACCGACTTTGCCGGCAGCTGGCTGAGCTTCCTGAATAGTCTGCGACTTAACCCGGCAAACAATATCGCTGACGTCACCGACCAACTGACGTTGATGAGTGATGTCCGTCAGTCACCGCTGATTGCCCTGATGAATACGCTGGCGTGGCAGGGGCAGACCGGCCAGCAAAGCGAAGGGCTTTCGGACTCCCTCATCAAATCGGCTAAAGACCTGGTGGGCGGGAAAGACAAACCGGTGATTGACCAGTCTGCGTCAGGCCCACAGGGACCACTGGATGAAACCTTTGGCCCGCTGCTTCAGCTTCTGGGCAAAAACACCAGCAGCAATGTGATGTCGGCTGATAACTCACTGAGCCTGCAAACTTACCTGACTCGCATCACCCGCGTACGTCTCCGTCTGCAGCAGGTAGCCAGCGCCTCTGACCCGCAGGAGATGATGCAGATCCTGGCGCAGACGGTATTTCAGGGTAAAAGCGTTGACCTGACCGATACCCAACAATATGGCAGCCTGATTTCGGCAAGCCTTGGCGAGGAGTGGAGCGGCTTCGGTAACACGATGTTTGTGCAGCCGCTGACCCAGGCCTGGGAGACCGTACTGCAGCCGTCGGCAGCGAGCCTGAATGATAAGTGGAGTCGCTCGGTGACGGCGAACTGGCACACCGCATTCGACGCACGCTTTCCGTTTGCCGCCAGCAAAAGTGACGCCTCGTTGCCGATGCTGGCTGAATTTGTGCGCAAGGACAGCGGACGAATTGATCGCTTCCTGACGACAGAGCTCAGCGGTGTGCTGCACAAGGAAGGCAGCCAGTGGGCACCGGATAAGGTCAACAGCCAGGGGCTGAGTTTTAACCCGGCCTTTCTGCGGGCCATTAACCAGCTTAGCCAGCTGTCAGACATTCTGTTCACCGATGGCAGTCAGGGCATCAGCTTCGAACTGCAGGCGCGTCCTGCATCGCAGGTGGTGGAAACCCAACTGACAATTGATGGACAAAAGTTGCATTACTTTAACCAGATGGCCGACTGGCAATCTTTCCGCTGGCCGGGAGAAACGTATAAGCCAGGCACGATGTTGACCTGGACCTCAACCAGCGCCGGTGCGCGCCTGTTTGGGGATTACAGCGGCACCTGGGGCTTTATTCGCTGGCTGGAGCAGGGCAAGCGCCAGCAGCTTGACCGTAGCCAGTGGATGATGAGCTTTACCGCCCCGGACGGTCGAATTCTGCAGTGGGTACTGCGCTCACAACTCGGAAAAGGTCCGCTGACGCTGCTGGATCTGCGCGGTTTCACGCTGCCGGATCAGATATTCAGTGTCGACAGCGCGGCCACCGCTCAGGCGCTGATGGACAACAGCGGAAACAGTGACATCGATGGGAGCGAATGATGAGCACTCTGCAGGATCTGGTTGCCGCCTGTCAGGCGGATAAAAACCTGCTGTCGCAACAGGCGCAGGTACGCACGGAAAGCTGGCATCCCTGGCTTGCCCCGGTCAGCGATACCAGTCCGACGGGAGCAGACCCGGGATATGACGAGGATTTTCAGCGTATCCGCGAAGAGGTCAACAAACTTTCCGGCATCAATACCGGGCTGATTTGCACGCTTGCTGAAAAGCTGCTGACTGGCACCGCTAAAGATATCCGGGTTGCCACCTATTACTGTTGGGCGCGCCTGCACCAGGACGGCGAAGCCGGTTTTGCCGAAGGGCTTGAGCTGCTGGCGGGGCTGTTGCAGCACTATGGGACGAAACTTCACCCTCAGCGGGAGCGGAGCCGTAAACCGGCGCTGGAGTGGCTCGCAGGCTCCCGTGTTCTCGATAGCCTGTCACTCTGGCCGGAAGTGGTGCGCGAGGATGCCCTGCGCACTGCCGGTGCGCTGCTGCTCATCCGCAACAGTCTGGAAACCGGGCCGGAAGCGTCACGTCCGGAGATGAATGCCCTGTACAGCGCGCTGGAATCTCGTCTGATGAAGGCCGGTGGCATGGATGCGGTGGTGCCGCAAAACGCCGGTAACAAGGGGCAGTCACAGACCTCCGCGCCTACGACCGAGCCTGACGCGCCGGTCCTGAGTCGCATCACGTCCGGTCAGGATTTACTGGCCCAGGCCCGAATCCTGACCGGATATTTGCGTGAACAACCCGATGGCTGGCTTGCGGCACATCGGCTAATGAAAAGCCTACGCCATGACACGCTGAGCGCTATTCCGGCACCGAATGCCGAAGGGAAAACGCGTATCGAACCGCCGCGGGCTGACCAGCGGGCCATGCTCAAGCGGTTGTACCTGCAGCAGAGCTGGCTGGAAATACTGGATCAGGCGGACAGCACCTTCTCACGCGGCGCTAATCATCTCTGGCTGGATTTGCAGTGGTATATCCATCAGGCCCTGCTGAAGTCCGGGCAAGCAGTGCTGGCCGACATCATCACCGCCGACCTGAAAGGGCTGCTGCGCCGCCTCACCGGACTTGAAACGCTGGCCTTTAATGACGGTACGCCCTTTGCCGATGAGGTCACGCTGAACTGGATAAATCAGAACGTGCTGGACGATATATCCGGCTGGCGGGATGAACCGGTCAGTGCCGCCAGAGGGGCTGACAACGACATTCTGGCACTTGAACCAGAAGCACTGGAGAAAGCTGACAGTGACGGACTGGATGCCACTCTTCACTGGCTGCAAACACGCCCGGGCACCGACGCCATAAAAGATAAATGGCTACTGCGCCTGCTGATGGCCCGCGTGGCCGAACAGAAAGGTAAGAATGAACTGGCCCTGCATCTGCTGAGGGAACTCGATAGCGCTGCGCAGTCCATCACCCTCACGCAGTGGACGCCGACACTGTTATTCGAAGTCAAATCGCGTCGCCTCAGACTGCTGCGCATGAAAGCCACACGCGGTGAAACCGATAAATCACGGTTACAGCCTGAGATGGACCAGCTTCTGGCCGGTCTGATCGCACTCGATCCAGCCAGCAGCGCGGTACTTTGCGGGTAAAAACGCCTGGCATACCTTTAAAATTCATATATTCAGGTTTTTATGGACGACTTAACCCTGCGTTATTACGACGCTGAAATGCGCTACCTGCTGGAAGCTGGCGAAGAGTTTGCCCGTGCTCATCCCGAGCAGGCGGCAATGCTCAATCTCGATAAAGCGGGGGCGCGCGATCCGTACGTGGAACGCCTGTTCGAAGGCTTTGCCTTCCTGATGGGCCGGCTGCGTGAGAAGCTCGATGACGATCTGCCGGAACTGACCGAAGGGCTGGTCAGCCTGCTTTGGCCACACTACCTGCGCACCATTCCGTCAATGTCGGTGGTGGAGTTCACCCCTGACTGGCGCGAGATGAAAGAGCAGATGCGCATTGTCAAAGGTTTCGAGGTGAACTCGCGGCCGATCGGTGAGAAGGGCACTCGCTGCCGCTATACGACAACGAAAGAGATCGCGCTTCAGCCGCTGTCGCTGGATCACGCCCGCCTGTCGTCAGACCCTGACGGGCGCTCGGTCATCAGCCTGCGCTTTAACTGCAGCCATCTTGCTGACTGGCGTCGTGTCGATCTCAGCCAGATCCCGTTCTACTTTAACGCCGATGCACCGCTGGCCTGCGCCATGCATGAAGCCTTTACCATGAACACTGCGCGTCTCTGGTTGAGAATGCCAGGCGACGTGGACAGAAGACCGCTGGACGGATATTTCACCGCGTTGGGGTTTGGCGATGACGACGACCTGTGGCCGAGAGGGGGCAGCAGTTTTAGCGGTTACCAGCTGCTGCTGGAATATTTCACCTTCCGCGAGAAATTTATGTTCATCGGCCTGCGTGGGCTGGAGAGGGTGGAATTCCCGGCTGAGCTCCCCTGGTTCGAAATCGACGTGGTGCTGGCGGAACGCTGGGAGCATGACTTCAGCTTTACCGAAAAGCATCTGCGCCTGAACTGCGTGCCGGTGATTAACTTGTTCCCGCTGGAATCTGACCCGCTGACGCTCAACTCTCTGCAAACCGAATACATGCTGCGCCCGATGCGCGTGCAGGATGGCCATACTGAGATTTACGCAGTGGATTCGGTGATGTCTTCCAGCCAGCACTCTTACGTGCCGTTCTCGAGCTTTCGCCACAAGGGCGGAATGCTGCGACACGACGCGCCGGAGTATTTCTATCATACCCGCGTGCGCCGCGGCCCGTCCGGGCTACACAATACCTGGCTTATCCTCGGTGGCGAAGCGTTTGATAACCACACGGTGCCGGAAGATGAAAGCCTGTCGCTGACGCTCACCGGCACCAATGGTCAGTTGCCTCGCCGGGCGCTACAAAGCGCCGTGCTCGATACGGTGATGAAAACCACTTCGGCCAGTATCGCCGTGCGCAATCTGTGCGCGCCGACGCTACCCTGTTATCCGCCGGCGCAGGACCGTTTTCACTGGCGCGTGCTGAGCCACCTTGGCAGCGGTTTTCTCTCAATGATGGATAACGCTGACGTGCTGCGTGGCACTCTGGCGCTGTATGAGTGGACTGATAGTGAGATGAACCGCCGCCGTCTGGAAGCCATCATCGATGTGAAGCACGGTGAAGCTCAACGCTTCGAACAGGGCTATCTGGTGCGCGGCGTGCAGATTGAGGTGACGTTGGATAGTCACGGCTTTGCCGGACGCGGTGACATCTGCCTGTTCGGCGAGATGTTGAGCCGCTTCTTTGCGCTTTACACCGACATCTATCTGTTTAACCGCCTGATTATCATTCTACAACCGACCGGAGAGCGCCTGGAATGGCAAGAGAAGCACAACCGCCGCATTCCCGGCTGACCCCGCGGCTGGAGGCCGATCTTCACCGCATTAACTTTTATCGTTTTTGTCAGTTGCTGGAGAAACGTAATCCGCACAGGCCGCTGATGGGCTCGACCAGCCACCCTGTGGATGATCCGGTCCGCTTTGCCCCGCATCCGGGGATGGGGTTTCCGGCCAGTGAGCTGAAAGCCGTTGAATATGATGAGGATAATGACAGCAAACCGCCGGTTATCCGCGCCACATTTATGGGGATGTATGGCGTGGATTCCCCCTTGCCGACCGCCTATCTTGATGACATCACCCAGCGCCGGGAAGGGCATGAGGCGCTGCAGGGCTTTCTGGATATTTTCAGCCACCGCATCCTGACGCAGTTTTATCGCATCTGGCGTAAATACTCTTACCCCGCCACGTTTGAGCCAGGGGGGACCGACAACATTTCGCAGTCACTGCTGGGCCTGGTGGGACTGGGTATTCCCGGCACGGCGAACCACATTGCCACACCGGTATCCCGATTTCTGGCGCTGCTGGGGGTGCTGCGCCAGCCTGGTAAAACCCAGGAGGGGATGCAGGCGCTGGTGATCCTGCTGGCCCCGGAGACCACCGTCAGGGTCAGCCCGTATTGCCTGCGGCCGGTGGAAGTCAGCCGGCCACTGGGCTTTTACGGCGATGATGATTTTCTGCTGGACGGCAACACCCCCCTGGGTGACGAAGCGATGGATGCGGGCAGCCAACTGCTGGTTGCGCTCACGACGGATAACGAGCAGGAGGCGCAGGGCTGGAAACCGGATGGTCTGCTGTACCACGATTTCCTGGTGATGCTGCGTGTTTATCTCGGCTGGCGCTTTAAGGCAAAAATCACCTTCACCACCCGGACCCGTCTGTTGGCCGCTCCGCCGCTCGGCGACGGTCCTTTCTGGCTCGGCATGAACGGCGTACTGGGCATGGAAGGCGATGACCTCCCGGAGGATCTCCCTCAGACCTTTACGACAGAACTGGGTGACTACACCGGGCTGGAGCCTGCAACACCACAACAAGGAAACCGACGTGTTACGTACAAATTTAACTAAAACAGCGCGCTGGCTGTTGCCCCTGCTGGCATTCAGTCTGGCGGGTTGTGGGGTGACCCAGGGCATCACCGATGGCACCAAATCGGCGTTTAACGCCGTGTTCTACAAAAATATTAAGGTGCTGCACCTGGATTTCACCGCCCGTGAAGCGCTGAACACCGACTCCCGCGAGAGTAACTCGCTGTCTGAGCCAGTGGTGGTCCGTGTCTACCAACTGAAAGACCGCAAAACCTTCGACAAAACGGTTTACCAGCAATTGCTCCAGGATGGGGATAGCATTCTGAAAGCTGACCTGTTGGCGAGCCGTGATGTGGTGGTGAAGCCGGGCGGAGATGCGAGCCTCAACATGCCAATGGAAGCCGGTGCGCAGTTTGTGGCAGTGGCGGGACTGTTTCGTCACCCGGATATGGTTAACAATACCTGGAAGCGGGTGATTCAGCGTGAAGACCTCGATCCGGATAAGCCGCGCATTCTGGAAGCCAGTAACAATCATCTGACGCTGCAACCGCTCAAGGACGACTAATGCCCCGGGAACATCGCACGCCTTCGCTGTATGAAATGCTCACCGGTCATTTTACCGGTGGCCTTGCTGTCAATCAGGTCAGTGAAGAAAATCAGGTCATCCTGTCTGTGCTGGACAACATGCTGCGGGTTCTCAACTGCCGTGCCGGGACGCTGGCGCACCTGCCGGATTACGGGCTGCCGGATATGACCAGAATCCTGCAAGGGATGCCGGGTAGCGCCCATGAGCTGATGGCGACATTGTCTGCGGTTCTGCTGAAATATGAGCCGCGCCTGAAAAAAATAACCGTTGTCCTGGAGAAACAGGAAATTCCAGGTGAACTGCACTATGCCATTGACGCTGAACTCAACGGTGTTGGCCTGGTGCGCTACGGCACCGAGTTTATGCCCGAAGGGCGGGTCCTGCTGCGACACCTGAAGCAACGGCAGTATCTCGACACGACAACCCGCATGTAAGGCCGGATAGCGCCATATCAGTCATATCTCCGGGCCTCAAAAATCCTCCATAGTTTCAGACACGTCAGATGGATATCTGGTCATGAATGACATTACCCCACATAAAATTAAAACCGGCGGCGATCCGCGTACCCTGCCGGATTATGCAGCCCTACGTGATGAATTGAGTAAGCTGACCCATCCGGCGCGCCCGGATGTGAACTGGCAATATGCCGAAAAGCTCTGCCTTTCATTATTTGAACAAAACGGTGTTGAACTGCAGACGGCTGCCTGGTATACGCTTGCGCGGACGCATCTGGCCGGATTGTCTGGTTTAAATGAAGGGCTGGCAATCCTGGAGGCCCTGATAAGCCATCAGTGGGGCGCGCTCTGGCCTCAACCTGTACATGCCCGCATCGAAATCCTCAGTGGTCTGAGTCAGCGTCTGCAGCAACGGATGCGCACGCTCCTGCCGAATTACAGCGACCTCTGCCAGCTATATCGGGCAGAGCAGTTGCTTACCGCTCTCTGCGTCGTGTTACAGCGCCTGGAACTTAAACACCTCAGTCAGTTTGCTGCCTTGCGTACACTGATGCACAACAATGCCGCCCGGCTGGAAAACGGTGATGACACCTCCGGTTGTGCTGGGGCGAGCATTGAGACGGGGATCGGGCTGCCTGCCACGGTAATGAATGGTTCAGGGGGAGCAATGAGCGCTCCGGCTGATGGTCCGCCGGAAGGGAGTCGCGCGGCGGATAGTACAGCGAAGCGGGTGTATGTCGCGCAAGCAGAACACCAGGCGAATATCGAAGTACAGGCGGCAATGCCCGCGCCGGTAAAAAAAACGAAATCCTTTGTTGCCGGGATGTGCACCATGCTGGTGGTAAGCGTGGCGACGGCGTGGGGTTGGCATACCTTACTGCGGTCTGATCCACTCCAGACTCAGCTCGCCGCCTCACTTGCGCCGTTACCTGCAACGCTCACACCTGCACAGCTGGATGTGTTGCGCCAGCGATCCTCGTTATCACCTGCGGTTATCACACAAACGCAGCAGCAGCTTGCCCGACTGGACAAGCTTCCCCCTGACTGGAATATCGCCTGGAGCAGGCAGCTTCTGGAACAGGCTCAGACGCTTTGGCCGGAGCAGGCTAAATCTCTGGCACAACAGTGGCAGCAACAGCTTACTGCTGCCTCATTGCCGGCAGAAAATCTCAATGGCTGGTATCAGGGAATGACGACGCTACAAAAACTGAGCGACAGGCTGAACCGGCTTGATGAGCAGAAGGGGAAATACATGACGGTCAGTGAGCTGAAATCAGTGGTCTTTTCCGCTATGCAGTCCTTTAATCAAGCCATACCCGCTGAAGAGCAATTGCGGGCATTATCACAAACGCCTGCCGGCAACCCTTTACCGGTTGCTGACAGGACTCAACTGGAGATGCATCTGAAGCAATTGGCTGCCCGTTATGCTGAAATAAAACAGAAGGCATCAGAATAAAACTTATATTATTCATTGTGTTAATTTGATTGGCGTGCCAGATAGCCTGTCGGCTTTTTTACTCTTTCCTGACAATCGCTTTCCCTCTATTCCGCCATCCACCGCCCGACGGTTTGCAAGTCTGTAAGCGTGAGCAAGAGATATTTCATGCGCGGGCACGTTGAGCCGTTATGTTGACCATGAGATAGAGTCCGTTGCTGTCGAACAGGCGTTTTATTAAATAGTTGGTACGTAAGGGGTTGAGCGAACTGTGTCGGAGTGTGGCGAACGGCTAAGAAGTGTCCCCTGCAGGAATCGAACCTGCAACTAGCCCTTAGGAGGGGCTCGTTATATCCATTTAACTAAGGGGACGAAGCGGCGGGAGTATAGCGTTTTTTTCCTTGTTCGTTAAGCATCTATGGGTTGAATGCTTAAACTCTCGCCACTTAAGGGTGTTTTTTTGCCTTGAGCCGCTCCTTTTTGTCGTTGCTCATGTCGTTGCGAATCTGCGCATGGCTGAGCAGCGCAAAAATAAAAGTGCCGCCGCAAATGTTGCCAGCCAGCGTCGGCAGCGCGAAAGGCCAGATGAAGTCTTGCCAGGGCAGCGAGCCGTTGAAGACCAGGTAAAAAATCTCAACGCTGCCGACAACGATATGGGTGGTATCGGCGAGCGCAATCAGCCAGGTCATCATGATGATCACCACGATTTTTGCCGCGCCGGCGGCGGGAAACATCCACACCATGGTCGCCACCAGCCAGCCGGAAATAATCGCATTGGCGAACATTTCAGACGGCGTATTTTCCATGACCTTTAAACTGATCTCCTGAAACGCGCCGCGGGTGGCATCGTCAAAAATCGGCATCATATTAAAGGCCCAGGCCGCAATTGCCGTACCGACCAGGTTACCAATAAGCACCACGCCCCAGAGCCGTAGCAGGAGGCCGATATTCCCGGGCGTCGGCTTATGCATGATGGGTAATACCGCGGTGACGGTATTCTCGGTAAACAGCTGCTGGCGAGCCATGATGACAATAACAAACCCGAAGGTATAACCCAGATTCTCCACTAAATAACCACCGGGAAGTTCGCCCAGGTGAACATGGAAAATCCCTTTCGCCACCATCGAGGCCCCCATCGACAGACCAGCGGCTACCGCTGACCACAGAAGTGCAAGGGCATCGCGCTCCAGCTCTTTTTCCCCCTCCTGACGGATCTCTTCATGGGTGGCCATTGCACGCGAGGGCAGGCGTTTCTCGTTGACCTCAATCGGTTCGCCATCCTGTTTTTCATCGCTTTCAACCTCCACCTCTTCGCTATGAGGGCGCTCGTGAGGTTTGGGATCTGTCGTCATGGCATTTCCTCCTGCGTTTTTTCATTCTCATAAGCGTAGAGATGTTTCACCCGACTGGCCCGGGATAACCTCCTAAATTTTTGCTGATGGCAAGAATAGCAATACGAATATTGCAAAATATGTATAGAATCAGGGCGCAACAATTATGCCAAAGAAGGCTATGCTGAAAGCAGGCACCAGATTGCAATTTGCTTCGGGTGGTATCGTCATGGAGGCAGTGGTCCCCGGATAGCCCACCGCAATAGCCAAAATTAACAGGGAGACACCTATGAATTTTCGCCTGTCGGCGCTTGCGCTTGGCGCCACATTGCTGGTGGGATGTGCCAGTTCCAGCTCTGGCGATCTGCCGCAGGGGCGTTCAGACCCGCTTGAAGGGTTTAACCGTACGATGTTCGACTTCAACTTTAACGTGGTGGATCCGTACGTGCTGCGTCCGGTTGCCGTTGCCTGGCGTGATTATGTCCCGCAGCCGGCGCGCAATGGGCTGAGTAACTTCACCAGCAACCTTGAAGAACCGGCGGTGATGGCGAACTACTTCCTGCAGGGCGATCCCTATAAAGGTATGGTGCACTTTACCCGCTTCTTCCTTAATACCCTTCTCGGAATGGGCGGCCTGATTGATGTCGCCGGGATGGCGAACCCGAAACTGCAGCGTGTTGAACCGCATCGCTTTGGTAGCACCCTGGGTCATTATGGCGTGGGTTACGGCCCTTACGTACAACTGCCGTTCTATGGCAGCTTTACGCTGCGTGATGAAGGCGGTGATATGGCTGATGGTCTTTATCCGGTCCTTTCCTGGCTGACCTGGCCGATGTCTATCGGTAAGTGGGCGGTTGAAGGGGTTGAGACCCGTGCTCAGTTGCTGGATTCCGACGGCCTGCTGCGCCAGTCTTCCGACCCGTATATCATGGTTCGCGAAGCCTACTTCCAGCGTCATGACTTTATTGCCAACGGCGGTAAACTTACGCCGGTCGAGAACCCTAACGCTCAGGCGATTCAGGGCGATCTGAAAGATATCGACTCGCAGTAAACACGAGTAAATATGACAATAAAAAAGGGTGAACTCGCGTTTACCCTTTTTTTATGCTGCCAGACCGATCAGAAGCGGTAGTTGAAGTTCGCGCCGTACAGCCAGGCGGTACCTTCAGAGCGGAAGGTATAAGGACCTTCTTTAATTTCTACGTGCTGACCGTGCATGTATGAAACACCCACGTCAACCGAAGCATCTTTGTTGAAGGCATAGGTGGTACCCGCGCTCAGCCACAGACGATCCTGATCCGGGATGGAGATAGAACGGGTGCTTGCAGGAACCGGGCTATCATCAAAGGCGATACCGGTACGGAAGGTCCAGTTATCGTCATAGTAATAGGTGGTACCCAGCGCAATACGGTAGGCGTCTTTAAAGCTTTCATCTTTATAGAACAGCGTCTCACCGTTGCTACCCGTTGCTTTCAGCTCCTGGAACTGACTCCAGCTGGTGTAGGTCAGGCTATAGTGGACCGCCCACTGCGGTGCAACGCGGTTATAGCCGGACAGTTCCCACATTTCAGGCAGGTTCAGCGTCAGAGAACCATCGGTAGTTTGACCGTTGGTGCCCGCCGGAAGCCCGAAGTTACCGAGGATCTGGTTGTATGCGGAAGGTAAGCTGCTTTTGTAATTACCGTCAAAGTCGATTTTCACTTCAGAACGATAGGTGAAGCCATAGCGGTTATTCTTATCCAGTTCATAAAGAATACCGGCGTTCCAGCCAAAGCCCCACGCGTTACCGTTGAGGTGAGCAATTTGCGTATCGGCAGGAATTTTCGATACCGGGCCGGCCAGCTGCGGCGGCAGCGCGCCAGAGCCCGCAACGATTTGCCCCAAATCGCCTGCATAGCGCTCAATCTTCGCTTTCGCATACACCGCATCAAACCCTAAGCCAAAGCTCCAGTGGCTGTCCAGGCGATAGGCGCCGCTCAGGTTGAAGTTGGCGGTGGTCAGGTCCGTTTTTCCGCCCATGCTGCCGGCGGCATAATCATCGGCGTACTCGGTCGCCAGACCATAGTTAGAGGTGATAGAGGCCCCCCAACCAAATTGATCGTTAATCGGCGATACAAAGTGGAAGTTAGGCACCCATGCGGTTGGCGCAATATTATCGGCGTTCAGGCTTTTGCCTGTTGGCGACTGGCCGGAAATATTGACGTTAGGGTCGACAAAGACCGCGCCCGCAGACATCGTCGGGCGATCGAACATCATAATCAATGCTGGGTTACGGCTGGCATTGCCCGCGTCGTCAGCAATTGCACCTTCACCGGAATAGGCGCGGCCCAGACCTGATGAAGAGAATTCATTTAACTGAAAGCCTGCTGACCAGGCCTGTGTTGAAACAAGTGCTACAGCCACTGCGAGGGCAGATTGGGTAAAGCGGGTTTTCTGGCTCATGCCCATAACCTCATTGAGTTATTTTTATTTAAACTATGTTACATGCCGTAACAGAAGCGCGAAGTGTAGGGTCTGCTTTACGACAGAGAAATCAGACCAGTGCGCTGAGTATAGGTCTGACCAGATGAGATGTTGCAAGTTTGTTTATGAGATTTTTCAGTTGTGATACGAAAAAAGCGATCCAGTTAGCAAAATTGGCCTCGTTCGCATTATCTAAACAGGGCATTTTTTGTTTTGGATCATTTTTAAGTGTGATTTCGGTCACTTAGGACTTTTGTCGCCATTAACGACTGGAGGCCGGGAGGCGCCGCGCGTAAAATAACCTCATTATTTGTCTGGCACCTTGAGTGCATATACAGAGGAAATCTACGATGAGTAAATGTAGTGCTGATGAAACCCCGGTTTGCTGCTGTATGGATGTTGGCACCATTATGGACAACACCGATTGCACCGCCTCTTACAGCCGGGTTTTTGCCAATCGCGCCGAAGCGGAACAAACTCTCGCCGCATTGACTGAGAAAGCACGAGGTGTGGAATCTGAACCGTGCAAAATTACCCCGACTTTTACCGACGTTGAAGGCGGAGTGCAGATGGATATCGATTTTGTCTTCTGCTGTGAAGCCGAAACGCTGATTTTCCAGCTTGGTCTGCGTTAATTTCTCCTCAACGCCCCTCCCTTCAGGGGCGTTATCTCCTGCTTTGTATGTGTTTTGGCTCCCACTTTTTCTCTTCGCTGATTGGCTTAATGTAAAAAATTAGTTAAAACTGTTATCAGGTCAGACCACTTGGTTTTATCGGTTAACAGGGGAAAGTCATGAGTCAGCCATTACCGCTTGTCACCCGTCAAGGCGATCGCATTGCCATTGTCAGCGGTTTACGTACGCCGTTTGCCCGCCAGGCCACGGTATTTCACGGTGTTCCCGCCGTTGATTTGGGAAAAATGGTTATCAGCGAAATGCTGGCTCGTAGCGATATTCCCCCGGAAATGATTGAGCAGCTGGTATTTGGCCAGGTGGTGCAGATGCCCGAAGCGCCAAATATTGCGCGCGAAATTGTGCTTGGCACCGGCATGAGCGTACACACCGATGCCTACAGCGTAAGTCGCGCCTGCGCCACCAGTTTTCAGGCGGTTGCCAACGTCGCGGAGAGCCTGATGGCGGGAACGATCCGCGCAGGTATTGCCGGCGGCGCCGACTCTTCATCCGTTCTGCCGATCGGCGTCAGTAAAAAGCTGGCCCGTACGCTGGTGGATGCCAATAAAGCGCGCACTCTCGGGCAGCGTCTGAAGCTCTTCTCCCGTTTACGCCTTCGCGATCTTTTACCGGTACCGCCTGCGGTGGCCGAGTATTCGACCGGGCTGCGGATGGGGGATACCGCAGAGCAAATGGCAAAAACATGGGGTATCACTCGCGAACAGCAGGACGCGCTGGCGCACCGTTCGCACCAGCTGGCGGCGAAAGCCTGGGAAGAGGGGAAACTGGCCTCTGAGGTGATGACCGCGTATGTGCCGCCGTTCCGTGTACCGCTGGAAAACGACAACAATATTCGTAAAAATTCAACCCTGGCTGATTACCAAAAGTTACGTCCGGCTTTTGACCGCAAGCATGGCACGGTCACTGCGGCAAACAGTACGCCGCTAACCGATGGTGCCGCGGCGGTGATCATGATGACCGAGTCTCAGGCCAAAGCGCTGGGCTTAACCCCGCTTGGCTACCTGCGCAGCTATGCCTTTACCGCCATCGATGTCCGCCAGGATATGCTGCTGGGGCCGGCGTGGTCAACGCCGCTGGCGCTGGAAAGAGCGGGACTGAGCCTGGCTGATTTAACGCTTATCGATATGCATGAGGCTTTTGCCGCGCAGACGCTGGCGAATCTTCAGTGCCTGGCCAGCGACCGCTTTGCCCGCGAGGTGCTTGGACGCTCGCAGGCGACCGGGGAAGTCGACGAAAGTAAATTCAATGTCCTCGGTGGTTCAATTGCTTACGGGCATCCTTTTGCTGCCACCGGCGCGAGGATGATTACCCAGACGCTGCATGAGCTGCGGCGCAGGGGGGGCGGATTTGGCCTGGTTACCGCCTGTGCGGCGGGTGGACTCGGCGCGGCGATGATTCTGGAGGTGGAATAATGGACATGGCATCGGCATTTACCCTCGATATTCGCCCGGATAACGTCGGCGTCATCACTATCGATTCGCCCGGTGAAAAGATGAATACCCTGAAGGCCGAATTTGGCCAGCAGGTGCGGGCGATCGTTCGCCAGATTCGTGATAATAAATCTCTGCGCGGCGTCGTGCTGATTTCCGCAAAACCGGACAATTTTATCGCCGGCGCGGATATCAATATGATTGCCCGCTGCGCCAGCGCTCAGGAAGCGGAAGCGCTCGCCCGCCAGGGGCAACAAATTATGGCGGAGATCCATGGGTTAGCGATTCCGGTGATCGCCGCCATCCACGGCGCCTGCCTGGGCGGCGGCCTTGAGCTGGCGCTGGCCTGCCATGGACGGGTATGCAGCGATGACGAGAAAACGCGTCTGGGTCTGCCTGAGGTCCAGCTGGGGCTGCTGCCTGGCTCCGGCGGCACTCAGAGATTACCCCGCCTGATCGGTGTCAGCAGCGCCCTGGAGATGATTCTGACCGGCAAGCAGCTTCGCGCGCGTCAGGCGTTAAAAGCGGGCCTGGTGGATGAGGTGGTTCCGCAATCGATTCTGCTGCAGACGGCGGTGGAGCTGGCGCTGAAAGGACGGCCGGCGAGCCGCAGTATGCCGATCCGCGAACGGGTGCTTGCCGGACCGCTGGGCCGTAATCTGCTGTTTCGGCTGGTGGGGAAAAAGACCCGACAGAAAACCCAGGGCAACTATCCTGCCGCCGAGCGCATTCTGCAGGTGATTGAAAATGGATTAGCTCACGGCTGTAGCAGCGGCTATGCCGAGGAAGCGCGTGCCTTCGGTGAGCTGGCGATGACTGCGCAGTCTCAGGCATTGCGATCGATATTCTTTGCCAGCACGGATTTGAAGAAAGATCGCGGCGCCGATGCGCAGGCCGGGCCACTGAATCGCATCGGCATTCTCGGTGGCGGTCTGATGGGCGGCGGGATTGCGTATGTTACCGCTTGCAAAGGCGGGCTTGCGGTGCGTATCAAAGATATTCAGGCACGGGGAATTAACCATGCGCTGAAATACAGCTGGGAACTGCTGGACAAGCAGGTGCGTCGCCGCTATCTGCGCGCCAGCGAACGGGATCGTCAGCTGGCGCTGATTTCCGGCACCACGGATTATCAGGGCTTCGCCCATCGCGATGTGGTTGTCGAGGCTGTCTTCGAGGATTTAGCTCTTAAACAGCGGATGGTGGCTGAGATCGAAGCACACTGCAGCCCGCAGACGATCTTTGCCTCCAATACCTCTTCGCTGCCCATCGGCGACATTGCGGCGCAGGCCAGCCGACCGGGGCAGGTGATTGGCCTGCATTTCTTCAGCCCGGTCGAGAAAATGCCGCTGGTTGAAGTGATCCCCCATCAGCATACCGATCCGCAGACGATTGCGACGGTAGTCAAGCTGGCCAAAATGCAGGGCAAAACGCCGATCGTTGTGGCTGATAAAGCGGGTTTCTACGTCAACCGTATTCTGGCGCCCTACATCAACGAAGCGATGCGCTTACTCATGGAAGGTGAGCCCATTGATCATATCGATAAGTCATTGGTGAAATTCGGCTTTCCGGTGGGGCCGATTCAACTGCTGGATGAGGTCGGAATTGATACCGGGACCAAAATTCTGCCGGTTCTGGAAGCCGCGTGGGGAGAACGTTTTAGCCCGCCTGCAAACATCATTGATGCGATCTTGAATGACGATCGCAAAGGGAGAAAAAATAACCGCGGTTTCTATCTTTATGAGCCAAAAGGGCGTACAAGCAAAAAACGACCCGATGCTGCGGTCTATTCGCTGCTGGGCGTTTCTGCTCCGCAGGCGCGCTTATCCGCCCGGCAGATAGCTGAGCGTTGCGTCATGATGATGCTTAACGAAGCCGCGCGCTGCTTCGATGAGCAGGTCATCCGCGGCGCCCGCGATGGCGACATTGGCGCGGTGTTCGGTATTGGCTTCCCGCCGTTTCTTGGCGGCCCGTTCCGTTATATGGATCAACTCGGGGCGAGTGAAGTTGTTGCCATCTTGCAACGTCTGGCCGCTCAGTACGGCCCACGGTTTACCCCATGCGAAAATTTATTGCGCATGGCCGGGCAGGGGGCAACCTTTTGGCCCGCTGCTGAACGGACGACCTAAGTTCTGGTCAAAGAAGATAAATCCGGCGATGAATGACGCTGTTGGTTGGCTGTTTTGTAAACGATCATTGACTATACTTACGCCATTGAGGTAAAAAACAGCGTTTCATTCGTTGGATGAATCAGGCACAATGCCCGGCCACCGGGTCGACTGCGTGCTATCTACGCAGGTAAGACTGCGGTGCTTCTGGTTAACAAAAGCGGTGCAATATGCAAGTTTTTATCATGCGTCACGGCGACGCTGCCCTCGATGCAGCCAGTGACTCGGTTCGTCCCTTAACCGTTTGTGGTTGTGACGAGTCCCGTCAGATGGCAACCTGGCTGAAAGGTCAAAAAGTGGATATTGAACGGGTTCTTGTCAGTCCTTACCTGCGTGCTGAACAGACGTTGGATGTGGTAAGAGAGTGCATGGACCTGCCTGAAAATGTCGACGTGATGCCGGAGCTCACGCCGTGTGGCGATGTTGGCATGGTCAGCGCCTGGCTTCAGACGCTGGCCAATGAAGGTGTTTCAACGGTGCTGGTGGTTTCGCACCTGCCGCTGGTGGGGTACCTCGTCTCAGAGCTGTGCCCGGGAGAAACTCCCCCGATGTTCACCACTTCGGCTATTGCCTGTGTCACCCTTGATGCCGATGGCAAGGGCGAGTTCAACTGGCAGATGAGCCCCTGCAATCTGAAGATGGCGAAGGCTATCTGACTCCCCCCGGAGCATCCGTATTACGGAAGCTCCGGCGGCTGCCACTCTTCAACTTCAATCAGCACCAGCAGTGCGGCGTCTCCGCCGTACTCTTTTGGCGCCTGATGAAAAGCCATGATGTGCGGATGTTGCGCAAGCCAGAGCGGCGTTTGCTGCTTGAGGATATGTTTGCCGTGCCCGTGCATCACGCAGGCGCAAAAGACATGTTCGCGACGACAGGCGGCGATCAGCGCCCCCAGCTCCTGCTTAGCCTGCTGCTGGGTCAACCCGTGCAGATCGAGAAACAGCTCCGGCGAATAATCGCCGCGGCGCAGTTTTTTCAGTTCAAAATGGCTCACGTCCGGACGGACATATTTGACCGCCCCTTCGGTATTCAGCAGCGGCTGAAATTCATCGGAAAAATAGTGGCTGTTATCGGCCTGCTCCTGAAGTAAGCGTTTTGGCGGTACCTCGGTGATTTTCTTGCGCAGCGGGCGGTGCACGATGGTGTCTTGCTTAATCTGACGCGTGCCGGTCATTAACTGGCGGAACAACGCCTGATCCTCGTCGCTTAGCGATGTTTTCTTTTTCATTGCCCACTCTCATCATTTCTTTTCGCTAGTTTACCCGACTCGGCCTGTATTCAGGCAAGCAAAACGTATTTTTCCCCGTCCGCCTGACGTAAGAATGCTGATTTATCGCCGTCTTCGTGGCAAACTAGCCGCCGAATTTACAGTAGAGCGTGTCCTGGAGGATGGCGTGGATAAAATTTTTGTTGATGAAGCGGTCAATGAGCTGCATACCATTCAGGACATGCTGCGTTGGGCGGTCAGTCGTTTCAGCGCGGCGAATATCTGGTACGGCCATGGCACGGACAACCCGTGGGATGAGGCGCTGCAGTTGGTATTGCCATCGCTCTACCTGCCGCTGGATATTCCGGAGGATATGCACTCCGCGCGTCTGACTTCCAGCGAAAAACACCGCATCGTTGAGCGCGTGATACGCCGGATCAACGAACGTATTCCGGTTGCCTATTTGACCAATAAAGCCTGGTTCTGCGGCCATGAATTTTTCGTGGACGAACGTGTGCTGGTGCCGCGTTCTCCGATCGGTGAGCTTATCAATAATCACTTCGCCGGCCTGATTGACCATCAACCGCAGCACATTCTGGATATGTGCACCGGCAGCGGCTGTATTGCGATCGCCTGCGCTTACTCTTTCCCGGAAGCGGAAGTGGACGCGGTGGATATCTCCGTTGACGCGCTGGCCGTTGCCGAGCAGAACGTTGAAGCGCACGGCCTGATCCATCAGGTCACGCCGATTCGTTCCGACCTGTTCCGCGATCTGCCGAAAGTGCAGTACGACCTTATCGTCACCAACCCGCCGTACGTTGACGAAGAAGATATGTCCGATCTGCCGGGCGAATATCGTCATGAGCCGGTACTGGGTCTGGCTTCCGGCAGCGATGGTCTGAAGCTGACGCGCCGTATCCTCGGTAATGCGCCGGATTATCTCAGCGACGACGGTATTCTGATTTGTGAAGTCGGTAACAGCATGGTACATCTGATTGAGCAGTATCCGGACGTGCCGTTTACCTGGCTTGAGTTTGAAAATGGCGGGGATGGCGTGTTCATGCTGACCAAACCACAGCTGATCGCCGCCCGCGCGCATTTCGGCATTTATAAAGACTAAAAACAACACGCAAACATGACGGAGCCGTGATGGCAGGAAACACAATTGGACAACTCTTTCGCGTCACTACCTTCGGCGAGTCGCACGGTCTGGCGCTGGGCTGCATTGTTGACGGAGTGCCGCCGGGCATTCCGCTGACGGAAGCCGATCTGCAGCACGATCTGGATCGTCGTCGTCCGGGTACCTCGCGCTACACCACGCAGCGCCGTGAACCGGATCAGGTGAAGATCCTTTCCGGCGTCTTCGAAGGCGTGACGACCGGGACCAGCATTGGTCTGCTGATTGAGAATACCGATCAGCGTTCTCAGGATTACGGCGCGATTAAAGACGTTTTCCGTCCTGGGCACGCTGACTATACCTACGAGCAGAAATACGGCCTGCGCGATTATCGCGGCGGCGGACGTTCCTCAGCGCGTGAAACCGCGATGCGGGTGGCGGCTGGCGCGATTGCCAAGAAATACCTCGCGGAAAAATTCGGCATTGTTATCCGCGGCTGTTTGACCCAGATGGGCGATATTCCTCTGGCGATCAAAGACTGGGAACAGGTTGAACAAAACCCGTTCTTCTGTCCGGATCCGGATAAAATTGAAGCGCTTGATGAACTGATGCGCGGCCTGAAAAAAGAGGGCGACTCCATCGGAGCTAAAGTGACCGTGGTCGCGGACGGCGTGCCTCCGGGGCTCGGTGAGCCGGTATTCGACCGTCTGGATGCCGACATTGCCCATGCGCTGATGAGCATCAATGCGGTGAAGGGCGTGGAAATTGGCGATGGTTTTGAGGTAGTGAAACTGCGCGGCAGCCAAAATCGCGATGAAATCACCAAAAACGGTTTCCAGAGCAACCATGCGGGCGGCATTCTTGGCGGTATCAGCAGCGGTCAGCAGATCGTCGCGAATATCGCGCTGAAGCCGACCTCCAGCATCACCGTACCGGGTCATACGATTAACCGTCACGGTGAAGAAGTCGAGATGATCACCAAAGGTCGCCACGATCCTTGCGTGGGCATCCGTGCGGTGCCGATCGCGGAAGCCATGCTGGCGATCGTGCTAATGGATCACTTTATGCGTCAACGCGCGCAAAATGGCGACGTGACGACATCAATTCCACGCTGGTAATCGATGAAAAAAACCGTTATCGCTCTGCTGGCGCTGGTCGCCAGCTCTGCCTGCCTTGCGGCGACGCCGTGGCAAAAAATCACCCAGCCGATTAGCGGCAGCGCGCAGTCAATTGGCGCATTTGCCAACGGCTGTATTGTCGGCGCGCAGGCGCTGCCGCTGAGCGCGACCAGTTACCAGGTCATGCGCACCGACCAGCGCCGCTACTTCGGCCATCCGGACCTGATCCAGTTTATTCAGCGCCTGGGCAATCAGGTGCAGAGTCAGGGCATGGGGACGTTGCTGATTGGCGATATGGGGATGCCAGCGGGCGGACGCTTTAACGGCGGTCATGCCAGTCACCAGAGCGGGCTGGATGTTGATATTTTCCTTCAGCTCCCGCAGACGCGCTGGAGTTCAGCGCAGCTCCTGAAACCGCAGGCGCTGGATCTGGTGGCTCGCGACGGCAAGCGCGTGGTGCCGTCGCTGTGGAGCCCGCAAATCAGTCATCTGATTAAACTGGCGGCAGAAGATAACGACGTCACGCGTATCTTTGTTAACCCGGCAATCAAACAGCAGCTCTGCCTCGATGCTGGCAACGATCGCGGGTGGCTACGCAAAGTCCGGCCATGGTTCCAGCATCGCGCACATATGCATGTTCGTCTGCGCTGCCCGGCGGGCAGCCTGGAGTGCGAAGAACAGGCGCCACCGCCGCCAGGCGATGGCTGCGGAGCCGAGCTACAAAGCTGGTTTGAACCCCCAAAACCCGGAACAACCTCTCCTGTGAAGAAGACGCCGCCTCCGCTGCCGCCTTCCTGCCAGGCGCTACTGGATGAGCATGTGCTGTAATGGAAAGCTTTATTGAGCTGTTTATGGTGTCGCCGACGGTACTGGTGGCGCTTTTTTTCGTGGCTATTCTGGCGGGATTTATTGACTCCCTGGCGGGCGGCGGCGGGTTACTGACGGTTCCGGCGCTGATGGCGGCAGGGCTGCCTCCGGCGCAGGCGCTGGCGACAAACAAGCTGCAGGCCTGCGGGGGATCGCTTTCTGCTTCGCTCTATTTTATCCGCCGCAAGGTGGTGAACCTGGCGGATCAGAAGCTCAATATCCTGATGACGTTTATCGGCTCAACCGCCGGTGCGCTGCTGGTGCAGCACGTCCAGTCCGATATTCTGCGCCAGATCCTGCCGGTGCTGGTGATCGGCATTGGCCTGTACTTCCTGCTGATGCCAAAATTAGGCGAAGCAGACCGTCAGCGTCGGCTGTACGGCCTGCCGTTTGCCCTGATCGCCGGCGGCTGCGTGGGTTTTTATGATGGTTTCTTCGGCCCTGGCGCGGGTTCTTTCTACGCGCTGGCTTTCGTCACTCTTGCCGGGTTTAACCTCGCCAAATCAACCGCTCACGCCAAAGTGCTGAACGCGACCTCTAACGTCGGTGGGCTATTGCTGTTTATCATTGGCGGCAAAGTGATTTGGGCGACCGGTTTCGTGATGATGGCGGGGCAGTTTATTGGCGCTCGCGCCGGTTCACGTCTGGTTCTGAGTAAAGGACAATCGTTGATTCGTCCGATGATTGTGGTTGTCTCCGCCGTGATGAGCGCGAAACTTCTTTATGACAGCCACGGTGCTGAAATTCTTCAGTGGTTGGGAATTCATTAATGCAACAGCAACACCATTATCAGCAACTGATCGCTATCTTTGACAGCTGCTTTGCCGATGATTTTAATACCCGTCTGATTAAAGGCGATGACGAACCGATCTATCTTCCGGCAGATAGCGACGTGCCGTATAACCGCATTGTGTTTGCCCATGGTTTTTACGCCAGCGGCCTGCATGAGATTTCTCACTGGTGCATCGCGGGCAAAGCGCGTCGCGAGCAGGTTGATTTCGGCTACTGGTACTGCCCGGATGGCCGTGATGCCATGACCCAGTGTCAGTTTGAAGATGTTGAGGTGAAACCGCAGGCGCTGGACTGGCTGTTTTGCGTGGCGGCAGGTTTTCCGTTTAACGTGAGCTGTGACAATCTGGAAGGCGACTTCGAACCTGACCGCATTGCCTTTCAGCGGCGAGTTCATGCCCAGGTTATGACCTTGCTGGAGCAAGGGATCCCTGAACGTCCGGCGCGGTTTATCCGCGCGTTACAAGAATATTATCAGACGCCGCCACTGACGGCAGAACAATTCCCGTGGCCGGAAGACCTGCAATAAAGCCACGTTTGACACTAGAAGAGGAAAGACAATGCTCGCGGAGTTTGAATCACGCATTCTGGCGTTGATTGATGAAATGGTAGACCACGCCAGTGATGATGAACTGTTTGCCAGCGGCTATCTGCGCGGCCACCTGACGCTGGCGGTAGCCGAGCTGGAAGGAGGGGACGATCACTCTGCGAAAGCAATCAACGATCGGGTGGTGCGCAGCCTGGAGAAAGCGATCGGCGCAGGCGAACTGTCGCCGCCGGACCAGATTCTGGTGCAGGGAATGTGGAATAACTTATATCAGCGGGCAAAGCAATAATCCCCTGACCGCCTGGCCTGAAAAAGCGGCCAGGCGGCGCGACACCGGGTATCATCCTGATGTCGCGCTGCTTTTTGCCTCCAACCGACGGCGGTCGCCGCCGCCCGGCTTATTTCACCGCTTTTCCCTTCAGCAGTTTCCGCACCCATAATCGATTCGGATTCAACGCCGCCAGCGTCTCTCGGTCCAGCGGCAGCGGTTCGTGACTCATCTGCGCCGCCAGTACTTCCGCTGTCAATGGGGCGGAGCATAGTCCGCGCGAACCCAGCGCCCCCAGCACGAACAGATTGCGGTAAACCGGTGCCGTCGGCGCCTGCGCTTTGTGTTCGGCCAGCGTCGCGTACTGCGCTAACGTGGCGTCATAATCCGGTACATTTCCCACCATCGGTAAGTGATCCCGGGTGGCGCAACGCACGCCGCAGCGGGCGTCATTTCCACGGGTATCCACGTCCTGCGCCCATGCTGCCTGCGGGAAGCAGTCGATCAGTCGTTGACGGTTTTGCTGTTGATCATCGGCGCTAAAGGTCGCCTCCGTCTGTCCGCGGTGGTAGCTGGCGCCGATGCAGTGCTGCTGATAACGTGGATTTTGTGGCGTCAGGTAGCCGTCGTAGCACAATACCTGGCGCAAAGCTGACAGCGCAGGCGTGGTCGGAATATGGCTCACCTGTCCTCCCACCGGATATGCCGGCAATCGCGCAGTCTGAGGGAAGTCGGTCAGATGATGGCCGTTTGCCAGTACGACCACCTCATGACGCAGCTGCGCATTGAGCTGCCAGCCGTCATGGTCAGCAGTAAGCGTTGTGACCTTAACGTTATATCGGGTGCGCAGGCCCCGTGTTGCCGCCAGCGCAAAAAGTTCTGCCGTCAGCTGCTGCGGATAGAGCCAGCCCCCGGAGGGATAGGTGATGCCACCGCAGCCGGTTTCCACGCCGGCGATCTGCGCGACAGTTTGCGCGCTGACGGCCGCAGCAATCTCTGCCGGCAGCTCGAGTGCCAGCATCTGCGCGATTTTCTGTTCGCTCTTCTCGTCCCAGGCAAGCTGGGTGACGCCGCACCACTGATGGTCGAACATGATCGGAAGGGCGTCATACAGGCGGCGGGCGAAGGTAAATGCCGCCGGAAAGAAGCGGGCCAGCGCCGGATCGTGCTGGCTAAGCAGAGGATAGAGCGCGCCCTGACGGTTACCGGATGCGCCTTCAGCCGGTGCGTTATCGGCGCAGTATAAGGTGACTTGCCAGCCGCGGCGGAGCAGCGCGAGCGCAAGCAGGGCGCTGGCGATACCGCCGCCGATAATCGCCGCATCGCGTTGCTGGCTGCCGGTTCGCGCAAACCAGGGCGTGCGGGCGGGGATATTCAGCGTCCGGGCCATTTCACCGATCAGCATTTCACGTTTGCGGCCGAACCCTTTGCGTTTCTGCATGGTAAAGCCCGCTTCCTGCAGGCCGCGACGGACAAAACCGGCGGAGGTAAAGGTGGCCAGCGTGCCGCCCGGTCTGGCCAGGCGGGCCATTGCCCCGAACAGCTCCGGTGTCCACATATCCGGATTTTTCGCCGGGGCGAAACCATCAAGAAACCAGGCGTCGACCTGCTGATTCAGCGAATCATCGAGCTCGTGGGTCAGCGTATTGATATCCCCGAACCACAAATCCAGCGTGATGCGCCCGTCATCCAGCAGCAGGCGATGGCAACCAGCGATCGCCTGCGGCCACTGCGCCTGCAATTGTTCTGCCCACGGCGCCAGTTCCGGCCAGTGTTGATGAGCCCGCCGTAGATCGGCGGAGGTCAGCGGAAATTTTTCGAAACTGATGAAATGTAATCTTTGCAGGGTAGCTTCAGGATTATCACGGCGAAAAACATCAAACGCCTGCCAAAGCGTCAGGAAGTTGAGACCGGTGCCGAATCCGCTCTCGGCGACCACAAACAGCGGGTGTGGATGGACCGGGAAGCGTGCATCGAGGCGGTTGCCGCCGAGGAAAACGTAGCGCGTCTCTTCCAGACCATTGTCATTGGAAAAGTACACGTCATCGAAATCTCGGGAAACAGGTGTACCCTCAGCGTTGAATTCCAGGTTGGCAGGTTGTATGGCGTTTTGTTTCACGTAAGTTACTCGAATCTCAAGGCGTAGAACGATCTTAACGATGTGTGCCGGGGGGCGCAAATTTATACACAAAATGGCTGATCGGACTTGTTCGGCGTACAAGTGTACGCTATTGTGCGACTCGAAACTTAAAATAGTGTGACTTACAGAGGTATTGAATGAAACGTGCAGTGATTACTGGCCTGGGCATCGTTTCCAGCATCGGTAACAACCAGCAGGAAGTCCTGGAATCTCTGCGTGAAGGGCGCTCGGGGATCACTTTCTCTCAAGAATTCAAAGATTCTGGTATGCGCAGCCACGTGTGGGGTAACGTTAAACTGGACACCACAGGTCTTATCGACCGCAAAGTGGTCCGTTTCATGAACGATGCCTCTATCTATGCTTATCTCTCTATGCAGCAGGCTGTAGCCGATGCTGGACTGAAAGAAGAAGTTTATCAAAACAACCCTCGCGTGGGTCTGATTGCCGGTTCCGGCGGTTCTTCTAAATCTCAGGTGTTTGGCGCAGATGCGATGCGTAGCCCGCGCGGCCTGAAAGCAGTGGGTCCTTATGTTGTGACCAAAGCGATGGCTTCTGCGGTATCCGCTTGCCTCGCCACGCCGTTCAAAATCCACGGTGTGAACTATTCTATCAGCTCCGCTTGCGCGACATCAGCTCACTGTATCGGCAGCGCGGTTGAACAAATTCAGCTTGGCAAACAGGATATCGTTTTTGCTGGCGGCGGCGAAGAGCTGTGCTGGGAAATGGCCTGTGAATTCGACGCCATGGGTGCACTGTCCACCAAATACAACGAAACGCCGGATAAAGCGTCCCGCACTTATGATACGCACCGCGACGGTTTTGTTATCGCCGGCGGCGGCGGTATGGTTGTGGTTGAGGAGCTGGAGCATGCTCTGGCGCGCGGCGCGCACATTTATGCGGAAGTGGTCGGCTACGGCGCAACTTCTGATGGCGCGGACATGGTTGCTCCGTCTGGTGAAGGCGCAGTGCGTTGTATGAAACAGGCGATGGCCGGTGTAGACACGCCGATTGACTACCTGAACTCCCACGGCACCTCGACTCCGGTCGGCGACGTGAAAGAACTGGGCGCCATTCGCGAAGTCTTCGGCGACCACAGCCCGGCTATCTCCGCGACCAAAGCGATGACCGGCCACTCCCTGGGCGCCGCGGGCGTGCAGGAAGCGATCTACTCTCTGCTGATGCTGGAACATGGCTTTATTGCGCCAAGCATTAACATCGAAGAGATGGATGAGCAGGCGGCGGGTCTGAACATCGTCACCAAACCGACCGAACAAGCGCTGACGACCGTGATGTCCAACAGCTTCGGTTTCGGCGGCACCAACGCCACGCTGGTCATGCGTAAACACAAGGCATAATCGGCTGGTTATTCAACCGATATGTAAAAAGGGAGCCTGCGGGCTCCCTTTTTTGTCGTCTTGACAGAGCCGGACCTCTACAGGCAAACTGCTGCGAAACATTATCACCCCGGTAATGCGTAAGCGTTTAACGTCAACCAACGCGCCTTAACCCTGATAATCAGGTGGAGGGGGCGTGGCTACTACCTCGCCTTACTCTGCGAACTGGAGTAAAGCATGTCCGCAGCAACTGAAACAACAAATACCTCTTCAGCGAATATTCCATTATTTCGTATTACCTTTGCCGTTTTTCTGACCTATATGACCGTTGGCCTGCCGCTACCCGTGATCCCGCTCTTTGTCCACCATGAGCTGGGCTTCGGCAACACGATGGTGGGCGTAGCGGTGGGCATTCAGTTTCTGGCGACGGTGCTGACCCGCGGCTATGCCGGTCGTCTGGCCGATCAGCATGGTGCAAAGCGCTCGGTGCTGCAGGGCATGTTAGCCTGCGCATTAGCCGGGGCGGCGTGGCTGCTGGCCGCGTTACTGCCGGTTTCCGTGCTGGTAAAATTTGCGCTGCTGGTGCTGGGGCGTTTGATCCTCGGATTTGGTGAAAGCCAGCTGTTGACCGGAAACCTGAGCTGGGGACTGGGGCTGGTTGGCCCTGCGCGTTCAGGCAAGGTCATGTCCTGGAACGGGATGGCGATGTACGGCTCATTGGCCGTGGGCGCGCCGCTGGGACTGATGATCTACTCACACTTTGGCGTTGTGGTTCTCGCCTGCGTCACGATGGGACTACCGCTGCTGGCGCTGGCCATCAATGGTACGGTCAGTAAAGTTCCGGCGCACGGGGGCGAACGGCCATCGTTATGGAGCGTCGTCGGTATGATCTGGCGCCCGGGTATCGGCCTGGGGCTGCAAGGGGTGGGATTTGCCGTGATTGGCACCTTTGTCTCACTCTATTTCGCCAGCCGCGGCTGGGCGATGGCAGGCTTCACGCTGACCGCGTTCGGCGGCGCCTTTGTGCTGATGCGTATTCTGTTTGGCTGGATGCCGGACCGTTTTGGCGGCGTAAAGGTAGCGATGGTGTCGCTGCTGATCGAGGCCATTGGCCTGACGCTGCTGTGGCTGGCGCCGAGCGCCTGGGTTGCCCTGGCCGGGGCGGCGCTGACCGGTTGCGGCTGCTCGCTCATCTTCCCGTCCCTCGGCGTTGAAGTTGTCAAACGCGTACCGGCTCAGGTTCGCGGTACCGCGCTCGGCGGCTTTGCGGCCTTTCAGGATATTTCATACGGTGTCACCGGCCCGCTTGCCGGGCTGCTTGCCACATCGCTGGGCTACTCTTCTGTCTTTCTGGCGGGCGCAATATGCGCGGTGCTGGGCATGCTCATGACGCTGTTCTCCCTACGTCGATAACGCGATTCCCGGTCTTCAGCGAGGGAGACCGGGGGCTTTGCGTGGAAGGTAATACTTCACCTGAAACTCAAACATGTTGGTATAGAGAATGGAATAGTCTATCGGCTGATGCTGCTCATCAATCGCCTGGGTTTGCATTTTGATGATCGGATCTTTGGGGCTGATATGCAGCAGCGTGGCCAGTTCCGGAGAGGGAAGTATCGGCACTATGGATTCGTAGCAACCGTCAATGCGTATCCCGCATTCGTTTTCGATATACGAGAACTTCGACTTTTTCATATGGGCGATGGTCAGGTCAGGAAAGCGCGTTGCCGAGAGCCAGGTTTCTTCTAATTGCATCGCAATGCTATCGATAAAACGCAATCTTTTAGCATAATATACAGGTTCACCGTGCTGTAACTGCAAAGCTTTTGCGATTTCTTCTGATGCGGTTTGCAATTCAAATTTGAGAATTTGGCTAGAGGGCGTTTTACCTTCATTGCGGGCAATTTCGGTAAAACTGTCTAAATGCGTTACCGACGCCTGGAAATGTTTATTTCTAATCCAGGTTCCCGAACCGTGTCTCCGTTCGATTAAACCCTCCTCCTCCAGAGTCTTTAGCGCCTTACGCAGTGTATTTCGCGAAACATCATAAAGTTCTGCTAATTCTTTTTCTGATGGCAGAAGATCGCCAATGCTATAGAGCGGGCTATTAATTTTGTTTTTCAGTAAATTAACTACATTTTTATAAACCACTTTTGAACCTCAATAATCCCTTTTAAAACATTGGGTTGTCGTTGTGTGTCGTTAAATTTACGCTAACACGTTCATTTTTTTCCTGGTTTTTGAACAACTTTTCTCTTGCTAACTGTGATCGCAACTGCGGATAAGAAAATTAACAATTATTACAGTGCTCGTCAATTGAGACTGATGAACAGGAAAAGGAAGGAAAGTGAAAAATATATTGTTAGTTTGTGCTGCCGGGATGTCCACCAGTATGTTAGTGAAACGCATGCAGGAGCATGCTGCGGCGGTGGGGATAGCGGTAAATATCAATGCGCTGGCCATTTCTGAAGCCAAAGAAAAAATCAAAAAAAACGAAGTGGATGTGGTTTTATTAGGGCCGCAGGTTCGTTTCCAGAAAAGTGAAATAGAAGAGGTCGCTCACGGTAAAATGCCGGTTGCGGTTATTGATATGAAATATTACGGGCAAATGGATGGTCCGGCCGTGTTAGACAGCGCGCTCACCTTACTGGCCAATAAATAATTTTTTATCTATTACCCCGGTTAACGCCTGAATATCAGCGTCGTGCCGCCGGATACCTCTGCTCCACTGCTGGGGCGCTATCGCAGATTATCGATAAAAATAAGGATTCATCATGAGTTTTATGAATGCCTTTGAACGCGGCATGGAGAAAATCCTTGTCCCTGTGGCTATAAAACTAAATTCTCAGATTCACGTATCGGCGATTCGGGATGCATTTATCTTATCCTTCCCAATCGTGATGGCCAGTTCGCTGATTATTTTAATTAACTTTGCAATATTGTCTCCTGATGGTTTTATTGCAAGCATTTTACATTTGGGAACAATATTCCCGAATCTTGCTGACGCGCAGCAAATTTTTACTCCAGTGATGAATGGCTCAGTCAATATTATGGCAATATTGATTACCTTTCTCGTTGCACGCAATATCGCGATTAGCTTCCAGCAGGACGATCTGCTGTGCGGACTAACGGCCATTGGCGCCTTTTTTGTGGTCTATACACCTTATACCATCATCGATGGTCAGGCTTATCTGACGACAAAATATCTCGGGCCGCAGGGGCTGTTTGTGGCCATTATCGTTGCGCTGATTTCCAGCGAGGTCTTTTGCCGGCTAGCGCGTAACCCGAAAGTGACGATTACGATGCCGGCAGCGGTACCGCCGGCGGTGGCGCGCTCGTTCAAGGTGCTGTTGCCGATCTTCTTTGTGATGATTTCCTTTTCCATCATTAACTACCTGCTGACCCGCATCTCGCCGAACGGCCTTAACGATCTGATCTATACGCTGATTCAGGCGCCGCTAAAGGATATGGGCACCAACATTATCACCGTTCTGATTCTGGGACTGGTGGCAAACTTCCTGTGGGTGCTGGGGATCCACGGCCCCAATACCGTTGCGGCGATTCGTGAAACTATCTTCTCGGAAGCGAATCTGGAAAACCTCTCCTATGCGGCCTCACACGGCACCACATGGGGGGCGCCTTATCCGATAACCTGGACCGGCATCAACGATGCGTTTGCCAACTGCGGCGGCTCGGGGATGACGCTGGGTCTGCTGCTGGCAATCTTCATCGCTTCGCGGCGTAAAGATTATCGCGATCTGGCGAAAATGGCCTTCGTACCGGGCTTGTTCAATATCAACGAACCGGTGATGTTTGGTTTACCGATAGTCCTGAACCCGATTCTGGTGATTCCGTTTATTCTGGTTCCTTTTATTAACTCGTTGATCGGTTACTTCTTTATTAGCATGGAATTTATCCCGCCGATTGCCTACGCGGTTCCGTGGACCACGCCAGGTCCGCTGATTGCCTTCTTTGGTACCGGCGGTAACTGGTTAGCGCTCTTTGTCGGCATTCTGTGCCTTGCTGTTTCAACGCTGATCTATTTACCGTTTGTTATTGCGGCGAATAAGGTGAATACCGCAGCGACCGCTGAGTAATGAAAAAGACGTGGGGAAATAAATATGTTTGCTGATGAAAGCACGGTGATGGAACTGCTTATCCATGCCGGACAGGCCCGCTCGGATGCCATGGAGGCCATCGCCGCCTCACGCCGCCGGGAATGGAGGACCGCTGAGAAGCTAATGGCCAGTTCAGAAATGGCCTGCCGGGAGGCGCACAAGATACAAACGGCGCTGATTGGTCTGGATGAAGGCTGCGGGAAAATTACCGTCAATCTTATTCTGGTTCACGCGCAGGACCATTTAATGACCGCGATGCTGTGCCAGGATTTAGCTAAAGAAATTATTGCGTTGCGACAAGAACTCACTGCCTGACTTTCTCTGCCTTCAGCCATCCGGCTGAAGGCGTATTATAAAAATATGAAAGGTACTCTATGTATTCAAGTCAATTGAAGGTTAGCTTATTGTCTTTATCGGTACTTCTGGCTATTTCGTCACCCTCTGTTTTAGCGGCGAAATTAACTATTGAACAACGTCTTGAATTGCTGGAATCAGAATTATCAGCCAATAAAAAAGAATTGCAAAAAACGCAATCACAATTATCGACGTATAAAGATAAAGTGGCCGTGTTACAAAAAAGTATAAAAGAAAATGAGAAAAGAAATGTCACCGCGGGTTACCCGACGGCGACCTCTCCGGCGGCAGAAAATATCGCCAATGAAAATAATGAAATCAGCCAACGGGCGGCGCCGGCAGAAGTCAAAGCGACACAGCAGGTGGCGGTCATTAATACCGACGGTAAGAAGGCGAAAGTTGAGAGCGTGACCATGAAAGATCTCAGCAAATTCGTCAAAGAGGATATTGGTTTCAGCTATCAGGGATATCTACGTTCCGGCTGGGGCACCTCAAATCACGGGTCGTCGCAGACCTATGCGGCGGGTTCGCTGGGCCGCTTTGGTAATGAAATGAGCGGCTGGTTTGATCTGACCTTAAATCAGCGGGTTTATAACCAGGATGGGAAAACCGCCAATGCCGTCGTGACCTACGATGGTAATGTCGGTGAGCAGTATAACGATGCCTGGTTTGGCGACACCAATAACGAAAATATTCTTCAGTTCAGCGATATCTATCTCACCACCAAAGGATTCCTGCCGTTTGCGCCGGAGGCTGATTTCTGGGTAGGTAAACACAAACTTCCGGAATATGAGATCCAGATGCTTGACTGGAAATCGTTGACCACCGATGTTGCAGCCGGTGTCGGGATCCAGAACTGGGCGCTGGGCGTCGGGCAGCTTGACGCTTCTCTCAGTCGCAATGATGTGGATGTTTATTCGCGTGATTTCACGCAGACCACACAAATGAACACCAATTCGCTGGATCTGCGCTACCGCAATATTCCGCTGTGGAACAACGGCTCGCTGTCGTTGATGGGCAAATATGCTTTTGCAAACAAGAATGATGAACAGGAGAAAAACGAGGATAACAATAGCTACTTTAGGCTCAAGGATAGCTGGATGGCCACCGGGATCATCCGTCAGGAGCTGGAGCGTAAGGGCTTTAATGAATTTACGCTCCAGGTGGCGAATAACTCTTATGCCAGCAGCTTCTCGAACTTCTCCGGTGCCAGTAACTCCATGGCCCACGGGCGCTACTACTATGGCGATCATACTAACGGTGTCGCTTTACGTTTGATTTCACAGGGCGAAATGTACCTGGCCGATCGCGTGATTATGGCTAATGCGCTGGTCTGGTCGCACGGGAACGATATCTACAGTTACGAAAGCGGCGCGCATAGTGATTTTGACAGCTTCCGCGCGGTGATTCGTCCGGCATGGATTTGGGATACCTGGAATCAGACCGGGGTGGAGTTAGGCTGGTTTGCGCAGAAAAACAAAACGGAGCAAGGCAGAGATTTGAAAGAATCGGCATATAAAACGACGCTCTATCATGCGCTGAAAGTCGGGCCGAGTCTGTTAGGTTCGCGACCGGAAATTCGTTTCTACGGAACCTATATCAATATTCTGGATAACGACCTGTCACAGTATCGGTTCAACGACGACAGTAAGGATGAATTGATGCTGGGCGTGCAGGCCGAGGTGTGGTGGTAATTGCCTCATCAAGACATCAACGCCCGCATCATGCGGGCGTTTGAGTAAAAAGATAATCGCCAACGATACCCTGTCTGACCGCGAGCTACGCGGAATTACATCACCAGCCAGAGCAGAGCGATAAGCAGTATCAACACCACAACAATCACTCCCGGCTTTTTGAGCCTCCCGGCGAGCGAAGCGGGTTCCGGTGGCAGCGCGGGAATAGCCAGCGTTTCTTGCGCCCGGGCGACACGAAGCACAAAGACCTTATTCAGTAGCGTCAGAATCTGCGTTGCGCTCAACGCCGTTTGCGGCGTGACGTGCCAGCTGTGCTGGGCAAAATCGACGATCTTTTGCCACTCCTGAGCTTCCAGCGGCTGCTTCAGTGCCGCCTGTAGCGAGGTGAGCGTCGGAGCGGCCTGCGCGCTCAGCGTCTGCCGCGCATGCAGCCAGTAGGAGAGGGGGGTGAAATGGGTGGCCGGAATCAGTTCACCGGTTTTCACACCGCACAGCTCCAGCATTGACTGCCAGATAAGTTTGCCGGGTTCGCCGGTCGCCGCGGCAAGCCTGCTCACCTGCTGATTCAGCGTATTGTGCTCCGCGGGCAATAGCGGACGCAGAGTCGGCTGGCGCTGCTGCGGCTGAGGGATCGACAGCTGGCCGTTTTGCAGGAGCTGCAGCACATTTTGCAGCTGCTCCTGCGTCAGTGCGTGCAGCGTCGTTTGCCCATAATGCTGGCGGATATAGTCGCTCACTGCCTGACGGTTGTTCCCTTGACTCAGCAACTCGCTCAACTGCGCCAGAATCTGGCGCTGATGGTGGTTTTGCTGCGCCACGGTTAAGCGTTGATTCAGGTTGTTTTCGGCAGCGCTAAAGTGGCAAGCCAGCAGCGGCGCATCGCCTTTGAGCCCCAGATCGTGCTTGATTCCCGCCCACACTTCCGCGTTCTGCTGCGAGGTTAACGCCATCAGGCGCGTAATCAGTCGCTCGAGAACGGTACGTTGTTGCATGGTTAGCGCGGGCTCTCCGGCGACGGAAGCGCCGGTCCCCGGGGGACGATCGGACATACCTGAAACGGGTTGTGTCATATTAATCCTTTCCGTATTGCTGTACAGAGGCCCGGTGATGATGTTCCTGGCGGCGAGATTATGGCACACTTCCCCGGTTTACTCTCGTTCTCAGACAGGTACTGAACCGTGAAAATCCTCGTTGATGAAAATATGCCCTATGCCCGCGAGCTTTTTAGTCGCCTGGGCGAAGTCGAGGCGGTCCCCGGCCGTCCGGTCCCCGTCGATGCGTTGACCGGCGCCGATGCGTTGATGGTTCGCTCGGTCACCAAAGTCAATGAAGCGCTGCTCGCCGGCAAAGCAATTAAATTCGTGGGCACCGCGACAGCCGGTACCGATCATGTCGATCGGACGTGGCTGCAGCAGGCCGGAATTGGCTTTTCTGCCGCGCCGGGTTGCAACGCGATCGCGGTCGTAGAATATGTTTTCTCGGCGCTGCTGATGCTGGCTGAGCGCGACGGTTTCGCGCTGACCGATCGTACCGTCGGGATCGTCGGCGTCGGCAACGTCGGTGGGCGCCTGCAAAAGCGTCTGGAAGCGCTGGGGATCAAAACGCTGTTGTGCGATCCGCCGCGTGCCGATCGGGGAGATGAAGGCGACTTCCGCACCCTGGATGAGCTGGTAGAGGAAGCGGACGTTCTGACGTTCCACACCCCTTTATATAAAGAAGGTCGTTACACAACCCTGCATCTGGCCGATGAGGCGCTGATTCGCCGTCTGAAACCGGGAAGCGTGCTGATCAATGCCTGCCGCGGACCGGTGGTGGATAACGCTGCGCTGCTGGCCTGCCTGCAAAGCGGGCAGGCGTTGAGCGTCGTGCTTGATGTCTGGGAACCTGAGCCGGATTTGAATCTTGCGCTGCTGGATCGCGTCGATATTGGCACTGCGCACATTGCAGGCTACACCCTCGAAGGGAAAGCGCGCGGGACGACGCAGGTTTTTGAAGCCTACAGCGCCTTTATCGGCCATCCGCAACAGGTAGCGCTGGACACGTTGCTGCCAGCCCCGGAGTTTGGTCGCATTACCCTGCACGGCGCGCTCGATCAGCCAACGCTGAAACGATTGGTGCATTTGGTGTATGATGTGCGCCGCGATGATGCGCCGCTGCGAAAAGTGGCCGGCGTGCCGGGTGAATTTGATAAGCTGCGCAAGAATTATCAGGAACGCCGTGAATGGTCATCACTGTACGTGCAGTGCAGCGATGTGCAGGCGGCGACGCTGCTGCGTCAGCTCGGTTTTAATGCCGTACATCACCCCATTCGTTAATGTCTTCTTAATGACCCTGTTGGATACTCCGGCAGGGTCGCTTTTCTCTGGAGTAAACCACCATGTCTGAAGGCTGGAATATTGCCGTACTGGGCGCAACGGGCGCCGTCGGCGAAGCCCTGCTCGACACCCTTGCTGAACGTCAGTTCCCGGTGGGTGATATCTATGCGCTGGCGCGCAATGAGAGCGCGGGAGAGCATCTGCGTTTTAGCGGTAAGTCGGTGATCGTGCAGGATGCTGCCGTATTTGACTGGACCCAGGTACAGCTGGCCTTTTTTGCCGCCGGCGTTGAAGCGAGTGCGGCCTATGTTGATGAGGCGACCAATGCCGGTTGTCTGGTTATCGATCTCAGCGGTCTGTTTGCGCTGGAGCCGGACGTACCGCTGGTTGTGCCGGAAGTGAACCCGTTTGTACTGGCCGATTACCGTAATCGCAACGTCATCGCCGTCGCCAACAGCCTGACCAGCCAGCTGCTGACGGCGCTGAAACCGCTGATCGATGAAGGCGGCCTGTCGCGTATCAGCGTGACCAGCCTGATCTCCGCTTCCGCATACGGTAAAAAAGCCGTTGATGCGCTGGCAGGTCAGAGCGCGAAGCTGCTCAACGGTATGCCCATCGATGATGAAGATTTCTTTGGCCGTCAGCTGGCGTTTAACATGCTGCCGCTGCTGCCGGATCGTGAGGGCAGCGTGCGCGAAGAGCGCCGTATTGTCGATGAAGTTCGCAAGATCCTCCAGGATGAAGGATTGATGGTTTCCGCCAGCGTCGTGCAGTCGCCGGTGTTCTACGGTCATGCGCAGATGGTGAACTTCGAAGCAATGCGCCCGCTGGCGGCAGAAGAGGCGCGTGATGCCTTCGCTCGCGGCGAAGATATTGAGCTCTCCGCCGAGCGCGAATTTCCGACTCAGGTCGGCGATGCTTCAGGTACCGCGCAACTCTCCGTCGGCTGCGTACGCAATGATTACGGGATGCCGGAACAGATTCAGTTCTGGTCCGTTGCCGATAACGTGCGCTTCGGCGGCGCGCTGATGGCGGTGAAAATCGCCGAGAAACTGGTGCAGGAGTATCTGTACTGATGTCTGAGATGGAGCAGCAGCCGGTCTATAAAATCGCGCTGGGCATCGAGTACGACGGCAGCAAATATTACGGCTGGCAGCGGCAAAACGAAGTTCGCAGCGTGCAGGAGAAGCTGGAAAAGGCGCTCTCGCAGGTGGCGAATGAACCGATTACCGTGTTCTGCGCTGGTCGCACCGACGCCGGTGTTCATGGCACCGGCCAGGTTGTGCATTTTGAGACCCATGCGCTGCGCAAAGACGCGGCCTGGACGCTGGGGGTTAATGCGAATTTGCCTGGAGACATCGCCGTCCGTTGGGTGAAGCATGTACCGGATGATTTCCACGCTCGCTTCAGCGCTACCGCGCGTCGCTACCGTTACGTCATCTATAATCACCGCCTGCGTCCGGCGGTGTTAAGCCAGGGCGTCACCCATTATCATCAGCCTCTGGATGCGGAGCGGATGCAGCGCGCCGCCCAGTGTTTGCTGGGTGAAAATGATTTCACCTCATTTCGCGCGGTGCAGTGCCAGTCGCGCACGCCGTGGCGGAATATTAACCATATTAGCGTCACGCGGTATGGCGCGTATGTGGTGGTAGATATCAAAGCGAATGCCTTTGTACATCATATGGTAAGGAACATTGTCGGCAGCCTGATGGAAGTGGGGGCCGGGAACCAGCCAGAGAGCTGGATAGCAGAACTTCTGGCGGCGAAAGACAGGAAGCTGGCCGCCGCGACGGCAAAAGCAGAAGGGTTGTATCTGGTGTCGGTGGATTATCCGGCCCGCTACGATCTGCCGGTGATGCCGATGGGCCCGCTGTTTCTGGCGGACTAACATTAACGCTTTATCCTTCAGGCTGCCTGCTTGCTGGCTGCATCTGAGCGTTCCGGTCGGGGAATTCTTTCTGCGACCGGAAACGACCGGTTTGTTGTCGCACGGTATCCTGGCCGATTTTGTGTCGTGTCATTAAGGACTCATACAATATGGACCTGATTCGCTTTTTAATTGATTTCATCCTGCATATTGATGTTCATCTGGCTGAGCTGGTGGCCAACTATGGCGTCTGGGTATACGCCATTCTGTTTTTGATTCTGTTCTGCGAAACCGGTCTGGTGGTGACGCCATTCCTGCCCGGCGATTCGCTGCTGTTCGTGGCCGGCGCGCTGTCGGCGCTGCCGACGAACGATCTGAACGTGCATCTGATGGTGGCATTGATGGTCATTGCGGCCATTGTCGGCGATGCGCTGAACTACACTATCGGACGGCTGTTTGGCGAAAAGCTCTTCAGTAACCCTGATTCGAAGATTTTCCGTCGTAGCTACCTGGATAAAACCCATTCGTTCTATGAGCGTCACGGCGGTAAAACGATTATTCTTGCGCGTTTTGTGCCGATCGTCAGAACCTTCGCGCCGTTTGTGGCGGGAATGGGCCATATGTCCTATCGTCATTTTGCAGCGTATAACGTGGTTGGTGCGCTGCTGTGGGTTCTGCTGTTTACCTACGCAGGCTACCTGTTTGGCGATTTGCCGATCGTTCAGGAAAACCTGAAGCTGCTGATTGTCGCCATTATTGTGCTGTCGGTGCTGCCTGGGGTCATTGAAATTATTCGCCACAAGCGCGCGGCGGCGAAGCAGACCAAATAACCCTCCTGCTTTTATCTGCTTCGGGCAGCAGCGTGCTGCCCGAAGAGGGAAGTGTGAGCGGTACGACCACTTTTTTATCCCATGTTACGGGATGTTATGATTTAATGTGCAACATTCATGGTCTGTAAGGGTCAAAAATGGCATTATGCGCCCCTTACGACAAAACTGGCATCGACCAGGTTCAGGCAGAAAGGTTATCAATGAGCTGGATTGAACGAATTAAAAGCAATATCACTCCCACCCGCAAGGCAAGCATTCCTGAGGGTGTATGGACCAAGTGTGACAGCTGCGGGCAGGTTCTGTACCGCGCGGAGCTGGAGCGCAACCTGGAGGTTTGCCCTAAGTGCGATCACCACATGCGTATGTCGGCGCGTAATCGCCTGCATAGCCTGTTGGACGAAGGTTCCCTGGTGGAGCTGGGAAGCGAGCTCGAGCCGAAAGATGTGCTGAAGTTCCGCGATTCGAAAAAATACAAAGACCGTCTGGCGTCCGCGCAAAAAGAGACCGGTGAAAAAGATGCGCTGGTGGTCATGAAGGGCACTCTGCACGAGATGCCGGTTGTCGCAGCAGCATTCGAATTCTCCTTTATGGGCGGCTCGATGGGCTCGGTTGTTGGCGCTCGCTTCGTGCGCGCGGTAGAACAGGCGCTGGAAGATAATTGCCCGCTGATTTGCTTCTCCGCTTCCGGCGGCGCGCGTATGCAGGAAGCGCTGATGTCGCTGATGCAGATGGCGAAAACGTCAGCCGCGCTGGCGAAAATGCAGGAGCGTGGTTTACCGTATATCTCCGTACTGACCGACCCGACCATGGGCGGCGTATCGGCGAGCTTCGCCATGCTGGGCGATCTTAACATTGCGGAACCGAAAGCGCTGATCGGCTTCGCGGGTCCTCGCGTTATCGAGCAGACCGTACGTGAGAAACTGCCGCCGGGCTTCCAGCGCAGTGAGTTCCTGATTGAAAAAGGGGCGATCGATATGATCGTTCGTCGCCCGGAAATGCGTCTGAAGCTGGCCAGCATTCTGGCGAAGCTGATGAATCTTCCGGCGCCCAGCCAGGACGTCTCTCACGAAGGTGAGGTGGTGCCACCGGCACCGGATCAGGAACCAGAGGCCTGATAATTCGGAGGGCAGGCCTGACGGCGCTGCCCTTTTTTAATTCTATGCGCCATCATTCAAACTGCGGCGCGGCGGAAAGGCTAAAGCCCCGTCAGGGCCCGGTCCAGTGGACAGCGTGGGTGACGAGCGCTGCCGGCAAGAGGCAGTTTGAAGGATGAAGCGTATTTACCGTTAACACTCGCGGACATCATGGAAAAAGAACCTATTCCTCAGGCCACGTCGCCCCTGGCTACGTGGCTTTCCTATCTGGAGCATCTGCACAGTAAAACCATCGATCTGGGGCTGACCCGCGTGAGCGAAGTCGCCGAACGAATGGCGGTGTTAAAGCCGGCGCCGTTCGTCTTTACGGTGGCGGGAACCAACGGTAAAGGAACCACCTGCCGCACGCTGGAGTCTGTGCTGATGGCGGCGGGCTACAAGGTGGGGGTTTACAGTTCACCGCATCTGGTGCGCTATACCGAGCGCGTGCGAGTACAGGGCGCGGAGCTGCCGGAAGCGGCGCATACCGCCTCTTTTGCTGAAATTGAAGCCGCGCGCGGTGAGATTTCCCTGAGCTATTTCGAGTTTGGTACGCTCTCTGCACTGTGGTTGTTTAAGCAGGCGCAGCTCGACGTGGTGATCCTTGAGGTTGGTCTCGGCGGGCGTCTTGATGCCACCAATATCGTTGATGCGGATGTGGCGGTGGTAACCAGCATCGCCCTGGATCATACTGACTGGCTGGGGCCGGATCGGGAAAGCATTGGCCGCGAGAAGGCCGGTATTTTCCGTGCCGGTAAACCGGCCGTCGTTGGCGAACCGGAGATGCCCCATACCATCGCAGAGGTAGCCGCCGGGAAAGGCGCAACGCTTCTGCGTCGCGACGTCGACTGGCGCTATGCCGCCGGTGCGCAGACGTGGTCATTCAGTGACGGGGAGGGGACACTGGCAGATTTACCGTTGCCTCAGATTCCGCTGCCAAATGCCGCAACGGCGCTGGCGGCGCTGCGAGCCAGCCGACTTCAGGTGAGCGATCGGGCGATTCGCGACGGTATTAAACAGGCTATGCTGCCGGGGCGCTTTCAGATAATCAGCGAAACGCCGCGCGTTATTCTCGATGTGGCGCATAACCCCCATGCGGCAGCCTGGCTCGCCGGACGTCTCAAAAGCCTGTCGAAAACGGGGCGCGTGCTGGCGGTTGTTGGTATGCTGCATGATAAGGATATTGCCGGCACGCTGGCAAACCTGACGGCGGAAGTGGATAGCTGGTACTGTGCGCCTCTGGAGGGGCCGCGCGGTGCAACGGCGCAACAGCTGCAGGAGCATTTGCACGCAGGAAAAGCTTATGCCAACGTGGCTCAGGCCTGGCATGCGGCGATGGCCGATGCCAGACCGGAAGATACGGTGCTGGTGTGTGGTTCATTCCATACGGTGGCGCATGTAATGGAAGAAATAGAGGCGGGGAGAATCGGTGGCGAGTAAGTTTCAGAACCGTTTAGTCGGGACGATTGTACTGGTAGCGCTGGGGGTGATTATCCTCCCGGGACTGCTTGACGGTCAGAAAAAGCATTATCAGGACGAGTTCGCGGCCATTCCACTGGTGCCAAAACCGGGCGATCGCGATGAGCCGGATATGCTTCCGGCGGCGACTCAGGCCCTTCCGGCCCAACCGCCGGAAGGGGCGGCGGAAGAGGTCAGAGCGGGAGACGCCGCTGCGCCGTCATTGGATCCGTCGCGTATTCCGGTTAACAGCAACAGTTTCGATGATGTGCAGGAGCCGGTGGTCGCGCCGAAGCCGCAGCCCAAACCGCAGCCTCAGCCTAAACCGCAGCCTCAGCCGCCGAAGCCGGTTGAGAAGCCGCAGCCGCAGCAACAAACCGTTGCCCAGACGCCGCCGGCGAAACCGGCAGAGATACCTGCTCCGACCGGCAAAGCCTATGTGGTACAGCTCGGTGCGTTGAAGAATGCGGATAAGGTCAACGAAATCGTCGGTAAGCTGCGTTCCTCCGGGTTTAAGGTCTACACGTCGCCTTCGACGCCGGTTCAGGGTAAAATTACCCGTATTCTGGTCGGTCCCGATACCTCAAAAGATAAACTGAAAGGGCAGCTTGGCGACCTGAAACAGATCTCCGGCCTGAGCGGTGTGGTCATGGGATATAGCCCCAACTAATCTTGCCCCTTGCCGCGCTGATGAGGGGCGAAGCTCCTGTCTGACGCGCTTTCAGGAGGCGCAAGGCAGCATGGCGTTGAATGTTTTTTCAGCGCCATTTTTATTTCTGTAGGGCACGGAAATCCCTACGCAAACGTTTTCTTTTTCTGTTAGAATGCGCCCCGAACCGGACGACAGGGCGTAAATCGTGGGATGTTTATGGTCTGGATTGATTACGTCATTATAGCGGTGATTGGTTTTTCCTGTCTGGTAAGCCTGATCCGCGGCTTTGTTCGTGAAGCGTTATCGCTGGTAACCTGGGGATGTGCTTTCTTTGTCGCCAGTCATTACTACACTTACCTGGCTGTCTGGTTCACGGGCTTTGAAGACGAAATGGTCCGCAATGGGATTGCTATCGCGATACTGTTTATCGCAACGCTTATCGTTGGCGCCATCGTTAACTATGTGATTGGCGCACTGGTTGAGAAAACGGGCCTGTCGGGTACCGACAGGGTGTTAGGGATCTGTTTTGGCGCCCTGCGTGGCGTGCTGATTGTCTCTGCGATTCTGTTCTTTCTCGATAGCTTTACCGGTATGGCGAAAAGCGAAGACTGGCAAAAGTCAGAGCTTATCCCGCAGTTCAGTTTCGTTATCAGATGGTTTTTTGACTATCTGCAAAGCTCGTCAAGTTTCTTGCCCAAAGCATAAGCGTTGGGATGTGGCTGAACGAGGAAAAGACGTATGTGCGGTATTGTCGGTATCGCCGGTGTTATGCCGGTAAACCAGTCGATTTATGACGCGTTAACGGTGCTTCAGCATCGTGGCCAGGATGCCGCAGGCATCATCACTATTGATGCAAATAACTGTTTCCGTTTGCGTAAGGCGAACGGACTGGTGAGCGACGTTTTTGAAGCTCGCCACATGCAGCGTATGCAGGGCAATATGGGGATTGGCCATGTTCGCTATCCTACGGCGGGCAGCTCAAGTGCCTCCGAAGCGCAGCCTTTCTATGTCAACTCACCGTATGGTATTACGTTGGCGCATAACGGCAATCTGACCAACGCGCACGAGCTGCGCAAGAAGCTGTTTGAAGAAAAACGCCGCCATATCAACACCACCTCCGATTCTGAAATCCTGCTCAACATCTTCGCCAGCGAGCTGGATAACTTCCGTCATTACCCACTGGAAGCGGATAACATTTTTGCCGCGATTGCCGCCACCAACCGTCAGATCCGCGGCGCCTATGCCTGCGTGGCGATGATTATCGGTCACGGTATGGTCGCGTTCCGCGATCCGAACGGCATCCGCCCTCTGGTGTTGGGGAAACGTGATGTTGGCGATGGTCGTACCGAGTATATGGTGGCCTCCGAAAGCGTGGCGCTGGATACCCTGGGCTTCGAATTCCTGCGCGATGTGGCGCCGGGTGAAGCGGTCTATATTACCGAGAAGGGCCAGCTGTTTACCCGTCAGTGCGCCGAGAATCCGGTCAGCAACCCGTGCCTCTTTGAGTACGTCTATTTTGCTCGCCCGGACTCGTTTATCGACAAAATTTCCGTCTACAGCGCGCGCGTCAATATGGGCACCAAACTGGGTGAGAAGATCGCTCGCGAGTGGGAAGATCTGGACATCGACGTGGTCATTCCGATTCCGGAAACCTCCTGCGATATTGCGCTGGAAATCGCCCGAATCCTCGATAAACCCTATCGCCAGGGCTTCGTGAAAAACCGCTACGTTGGCCGCACCTTTATCATGCCAGGTCAGCAGCTGCGCCGGAAATCCGTACGCCGTAAGCTCAATGCTAACCGCGCAGAATTCCGGGATAAAAACGTCCTGCTGGTTGATGACTCCATCGTGCGTGGCACCACCTCGGAGCAGATTATCGAGATGGCGCGCGAAGCCGGCGCGAAAAAAGTCTATCTGGCTTCCGCGGCGCCAGAGATTCGTTTCCCGAACGTTTACGGCATTGATATGCCGACGGCTACCGAGCTTATCGCCCACGGTCGCGAAGTGGACGAAATCCGCCAGATCATTGGCGCTGATGGTCTTATCTTCCAGGATCTGAACGATCTGATTGATGCCGTACGTGTGGAAAATCCGGATATTCAACAGTTTGAATGTTCGGTATTTAACGGCGTATACGTCACTAAGGATGTGGACCAGCAGTACCTCGATTATCTCGATTCCTTACGTAATGACGATGCGAAAGCGGTGCAGCGTCTGAACGAAGTGGAAAATTTAGAGATGCATAACGAAGGCTAATTGACCCTGGCGTTGTGAAAAGCCCGCCGTCATATGACCGCGGGCTTTTGTGTTCTTAACGCGTGGCCGCAAGGCTTGCGTCCGCTGCTATAATCCGGCAAAGTCTGCCCCATTATGTGGAAGAGGGCATCATCGTGAAACGACTTATTATTGGTATCTCTGGCGCCAGCGGCGCCATTTACGGTGTGCGACTGCTTCAGATTTTACGCGATGTGCCTGATGTCGAAACGCATCTGATCATGAGCCAGGCAGCGCGGCAGACGCTGGCGCTGGAGACCGAGTACTCTCTGCGGGAAGTGCAGGCGCTGGCGGATGTGGTCCATGATGCGCGCGATATCGCCGCCAGTATCTCGTCGGGGTCGTTCAAGACGGCCGGAATGGTGATTCTGCCTTGCTCGGTGAAAACGCTTTCTGGCATTGTTCACAGCTATACCGATGGTCTGCTGACCCGCGCGGCGGACGTGGTCCTCAAAGAGCGTCGTCCGCTGGTACTGTGCGTGCGGGAAACGCCGTTCCATCTCGGGCATCTGCGCCTGATGGTGCAGGCGGCAGAGATGGGAGCGGTGATTATGCCGCCGGTTCCGGCCTTCTACCATCGCCCGCAAACCCTCGATGATGTGATTAATCAGACCGTCAACCGGGTTATCGATCAGTTCGATATTACCCTCCCGCAGGATCTGTTTACCCGTTGGCAGGGACCTTCGGACGCACTAAAGTAGTGCGTGCCGTGAACTTTTGCGCCTCCGCAGTGCAATTTTGTCGCCTCGATCAAATCCTCAACATTTAATTTGTTTTTTTGCGTTCGGCCACTGCGGTTTGTCCGTCAATGCTGTTATCTTCCCTCTTAAGACAATCCTGCAACTTTATATTAACAAATTTAACGCTGTTTCCAGCACGCACTGAGAAGATGGCATAAAACCTGCAGGATGAGTCGGCTACACATAACGAAACAACGCACCATATAACAACATCACGACACTTAAGGGTATTGTATGAAGAAGACGATCCTGGCCCTCTCTTTAATCATGGGAATCAGCAGCGCTTCCAGCGTTTTTGCCGCGCTTCCGCAAAGCATTCGTATCGGTACCGATGCCACCTACGCGCCTTTCTCCTCGAAAGATGCGAAAGGGGATTTCGTGGGTTTTGATATCGATTTGGGCAATGAGCTGTGTTCGCGTATCAAAGTAAAATGTACCTGGGTGGGGAGCGACTTTGATTCATTGATTCCCTCGCTGAAGGCGAAGAAAATTGACGCCATTATCTCTTCCTTATCGATTACTGAAAAACGGCAGCAGGAGATTGCCTTCTCTGACAAACTGTATGCCGCTGACTCCCGTCTGATTGCGCCAAAAGGCTCATCAATCCAGCCGACGCTGGAATCCCTGAAGGGCAAACACGTCGGGGTACTACAGGGTTCCACTCAGGAAGCGTACGGCAATGAGCGCTGGCGTAGCCAGGGCGTGGATGTCGTTGCCTACCAGAACCAGGATCTGATCTATTCCGACCTTGCTGCCGGCCGACTTGACGCTGCGCTGCAGGATGAAGTCGCCGCCAGCGAAGGCTTCCTCAAACAACCTGCCGGTAAAGATTTCGCCTTTGCCGGCCCCTCTGTCAAAGATAAAAAATTCTTCGGTGATGGTACCGGCATTGGCCTGCGTAAAACCGATGGCGAGCTGAAAGCCGCTTTCGACAGTGCGTTGGCTGAAATGCGTAAAGACGGGACCTACGACAAAATGGCGAAGAAATACTTCAACTTCAACGTCTACGGTGACTAAACACGCCGCGGGCCCGGGAAACCGGGCCTGAGGGATTTCGCATGTCCACGATTGCACTAAATTGGTGCAAATTTACCTGCGGTGTTCCGATTTGGTGCATAAAAGGCGGTTTTGTCGGGCGCTTAGTGCATAGTTAAGCGTTTATGGTGCGAAATAATTGGCTTCCGGGCGCAGAATGCTTTGCCTTACCGGGGCGAATAATGGCACGATAACTGGCGTAAGTACTTCTAATAAACTCGTTAGAATGACAGTCTGTTGAGGATAGTTATGAAAAAACTGGCGTTGTCTCTTTCTTTAGCGCTGGCCCTTTCCAGCGTTAGCACGGTATTCGCAGCCATTCCGCAAAAACTACGTATCGGTACCGATCCAACTTATGCCCCGTTCGAATCGAAAAATGCGCAGGGTCAGTTGATTGGTTTTGACATCGATTTGGCAAAAGAGCTGTGTAAGCGTATCAATACGCAATGTACCTTCGTTGAAAACCCGCTGGATGCGCTGATCCCTTCTTTAAAAGCGAAGAAAATCGATGCGATTATGTCTTCGTTGTCCATTACCGAAAAACGTCAGCAGGAAATTGCTTTCACCGACAAACTTTACGCTGCGGATTCCCGTCTTGTCGTGAAAAAAGGCAGTGATATCACGCCGGATCTCGCCAGACTGAAAGGCAAGCGGATCGGTGTGCTTCAGGGGACCACCCAGGAGACCTACGGTAATGAGCACTGGGCACCGAAAGGCATTGAAATTGTCTCCTACCAGGGCCAGGACAATATCTATTCCGACCTGACCGCCGGGCGCATCGACGCGGCGTTCCAGGATGAAGTCGCCGCGAGCGAAGGCTTCCTCAAACAGCCTGTTGGCAAAGATTACCAGTTTGGCGGTCCGTCGATTAAGGATGAAAAACTGTTTGGCGTCGGTACCGGCATGGGTCTGCGTAAAGAGGACAACGAGCTGCGTGAGGCGTTAAATAAAGCCTTCGCGGATATGCGCAAAGATGGCACCTACGACAAGCTGGCAAAAAAATATTTCGATTTTAACGTGTACGGTGACTAAGCATCATACGTACCCCATCGCGCGCATGTTGGCGCGCGATGGTCGATGACAGACAGGGCAGACAGCATGCTGTACGGGTTTTCACAGGTTATTTTACAGGGCGCTCTGGTCACGCTGGAGCTGGCTCTTAGTTCGGTTGTGCTGGCGGTCCTCATTGGTCTGGCGGGTGCCGGAGCTAAGCTATCGAGCAATCGACCGCTGGCGCTGGTATTTGAAGGCTACACCACGTTAATTCGCGGCGTGCCCGATCTGGTGCTGATGCTACTGATTTTCTACGGTCTGCAGATTGCGCTGAATACGCTCACCGACGCACTGGGACTATCGCAGTTTGATATTGACCCGATGATCGCGGGGATTATTACGCTGGGCTTTATCTACGGCGCCTATTTTACTGAAACCTTCCGCGGCGCTTTTATGGCGGTTCCGAAAGGTCACATCGAAGCGGCGACGGCCTTTGGCTTCAGCAACGGCCAGACCTTCCGGCGGATCCTCTTTCCGGCAATGATGCGCTATGCATTACCGGGAATTGGCAACAACTGGCAGGTTATCCTCAAGGCAACGGCGCTGGTCTCTCTGCTGGGGCTGGAGGATGTGGTCAAAGCCACCCAGCTGGCAGGGAAAAGCACCTGGCAGCCGTTCTACTTTGCGATTGTCTGCGGCCTGGTTTATCTCGTGTTTACAACCGTTTCCAATGGTGTACTGCTGCTGCTTGAACGCCGTTACTCCGTGGGCGTGAAGAGGGCTGACCTGTGATTGAGATTATTCAGGAGTACTGGAAATCGCTGCTGTGGACCGACGGCTACCGTTTTACCGGGGTGGCCATCACGCTGTGGCTGTTAATTTCCTCGGTGGTGATGGGCGGCATTCTGGCGGTGTTTCTTGCTATCGGGCGCGTCTCAAGCAACAAATACATTCAGTTTCCGATCTGGCTGTTTACCTATGTGTTCCGCGGTACGCCGCTGTATGTGCAGCTGCTGGTGTTTTACTCCGGGATGTATACGCTGGAAATCGTCAAAGGCACCGAGCTGCTGAACGCCTTTTTCCGCAGCGGCCTCAACTGTACGGTGCTGGCCTTAACGCTCAATACCTGCGCCTATACCACGGAGATTTTTGCCGGGGCGATCCGTTCCGTTCCTCCCGGGGAAATTGAAGCGGCGCGGGCCTATGGTTTCTCATCGGTCAAAATGTATCGCTGCATTATTTTGCCGTCTGCGCTGCGTATCGCGCTGCCAGCGTACAGCAACGAAGTGATTCTGATGCTGCACTCCACCGCGCTGGCTTTTACTGCCACCGTGCCGGATCTGCTGAAAATCGCCAGGGATATTAACTCGGCGACCTATCAGCCGTTTACCGCCTTCGGGATTGCCGCGGTGCTCTATTTAATTATTTCGTATGTGCTGATTAGCCTGTTCCGCAAGGCGGAAAAGCGTTGGTTGCAGCATATAAAACCTTCTTCGACGCATTGAGACCGCCATGTCCGACAATAAATTAAATGTTATCGATCTCCATAAACGTTACGGCGAGCATGAGGTGCTGAAAGGCGTCTCGTTACGGGCGCAAGCCGGGGACGTTATCAGCATTATCGGTTCATCGGGTTCCGGTAAAAGTACCTTTTTGCGCTGCATTAACTTCCTGGAAAAGCCCAGCGAAGGCACGATAGTGGTTAACGGGCAGAATATCGGTCTGGTCCGCGACAAAGACGGTCAGCTGAAGGTCGCAGATAAAAACCAGCTGCGTCTGCTGCGTACGCGCCTGACGATGGTGTTCCAGCATTTCAACCTGTGGAGCCATATGACGGTGCTGGAAAACGTCATGGAAGCGCCGATTCAGGTTCTCGGGCTGAGTAAGCAGCAAGCGCGCGAGCGGGCGGTGAAATATCTGGCGAAAGTGGGCATTGATGAGCGCCAGCAGATCAAATACCCGGTGCATCTCTCCGGCGGTCAGCAGCAGCGTGTCTCCATTGCGCGTGCGCTGGCGATGGAGCCCGATGTGCTGCTGTTTGACGAACCGACTTCCGCGCTTGACCCTGAACTGGTAGGGGAAGTGCTGCGTATCATGCAGAAGCTGGCGGAGGAGGGGAAAACCATGGTGGTAGTGACCCATGAAATGGGCTTTGCGCGCCATGTCTCGTCGCACGTCATTTTCCTGCACCAGGGCAAGATTGAAGAAGAAGGCCATCCGGATGAGCTGTTCGGCAATCCGAAAAGCCCCCGCCTGCAGCAGTTCCTGAAAGGCTCCTTGAAGTAAGCCTGCGGTCTCTCCCGGCGAAACAGTTCGCCGGGAGCAGATTACCGCTCCAGCCGATATACCCAGTCATCGTAATCGACGCCGTTCAGGTGGTAGGCTTTTTCCAGCACCTGAATCCGCACAAAACCGTGTTTTTCCAGCAGACGCGCCGACCCGATATTGTCACCCAGTACCCAGGCGTTAATGGCATTGACGCCGAGTTGGCTAAAGCCGTAATCGCATATCGCCCGCAGCGCTTCACTGGCATATCCCTGACCCTGTGCCTCCGGGATGAGGGCATATCCGACATCGGCTTCATGCGGGTTTTTACTGCTGATGCGCAGGCCAATATCACCGATGGCCTCACCCTTTCTATCGCGTAGCACAAACACGCCGGGATCCGTGCAGCGCGCAGCAAACAGGGGGCGCAGCGCGGGTTCATCGAGCATTTCGCCCATAAAGCGCATCACTTCGCGATCGCGACGCAGGCGGAGGAAAAACGGCCAGTCGGCTTCCGTAAACGGAGAAAGCAGCAGTCGGGGGGTTGTTAAGGTCATCATTTGCAGGTTGTTCGGTGGATCGTTAGCTCACCTTAACACCAGAAAGTACCGGATAATATGATCTTATACCGCTCGTGGCGGTGGATTACCTGACAGCAGGTGAAGTCGGGCAAGGCGCGTCGAGCCCGTGAAACTAGCCCGGTACGGTTTCGCCAGGCGGTGAGGCGCGCAGCTGCAGAGCCAGATTCAGGTTATCGATCGCCAATAGAATCGCCGGTTCAGGCAGACGCAGGCATAATCTTCACCGCGATAATGAAGGCGGGTACCACTGGCGATGGACCATCGGGGACCCTCCCGGCAGAGCGGTAACTCTCCCGGGAGGAAAATGGGCTGCGTTTACCCGACAATATTTCTTAGCGCTTCTTCCAGATCGTACCAGCGGAAGCCAAAACCGGCATCCTCCAGGCGCCGGGGCAACGCCCGCTGCCCGCCGAGTACCAGTACCGACGACTCTCCCATCAGCAGGCGAATCGCCGTTGCCGGTACGCGGAAAATTGCCGGACGATTCAGCACATGCCCGAGAGAATGAGCAAACTGTTCATTGCGGACCGGATAAGGGGAAACCATATTGAAAGGCCCGCTGAGATCGTTATCCAGCAGCCACAGAATACCGTTGACCATATCATCGATATGAATCCAGGCCAGATACTGCCTGCCGTTACCAATAGGGCCGCCGAGACCAAGCCTGAAAAGCGGCATCATTTTGGCCAGAATCCCGCCGGTAGACGCCAGCACCACGCCGGTGCGCAGCAGGCAGACGCGGGTGCGGTCGCTTTGCGCCTCGCAGGCCAGCTGCTCCCAGCGGACGCAGAGTTTATGGGTGAACTCATTGTGCGGCGGCTCATCTTCGGTCACCACCACTTCCCCGAGATCGCCGTAAAAGCCTACGGCAGAACCGCTGATCAGCACCGCGGGGGGCGTATCGCTGGCGTTGAACAGATTCACCAGCTTTTGAGTGATATCCCAGCGGCTGTGACACAGGCGCTGCTTTTGCTCTGTCGTCCAGCGTTTGTCGGCGATAGGTTCGCCCGCCAGATTGATGACGGCATCAATATCATTGAGGTGATGATGGTCTTCGAAACCGCGCCACAAGGTGACGCGGGCATCCAGCAGGGTTTGCGCTTTTTCCGGGCTGCGCGTTGATACCGTTACGTGATGCCCAAGCTCCAGCAGCCGGGGGATCAGATGCCGGCCAATCAGGCCGGTACCGCCAGTAAGCAGAATCCTCATAGCGCCTCCCTAAGAAGCTTAGCGTCGCCAGCTCATGGTCATTGAGACAGAGTCGGCGTAGCGCAGTGCATAAAGTTTATCGATCTCAACTTCAGCATAAGTGACCCAGTGATGTTCGCATGCGATGTCGAGCACATCCTGAGTTAATTTTTCCAGCAGCGAGAAGCGGTTATTCTCAATATGGCTGATGATACGCTTGGTAATCGTGCGGTAATTCAGCGCATCGTTGATATCTTCACTGTTGCGGGACCGCTCCGCCGGGTAGTGAATCGCCACATTGATCACCACATCCTGGCGGTTAGCGATTTCTTCTTCTTTGATTCCAATAAAAGTACGTAAGCGTAGGTTCTTTATACGAATAATGGCGTCTGGCTGAGACATTGCAGGCTTCCTCCGTGTTGTCATTTCCGCAATCATACATGAAAGCAAGCCATGCGAGCAGGGGGGTTATTGGTGTTGTATTTTTATCAGCGCCTGCCCGGTGGCCGGACGCTGACGAATGCGTTCAAACCAGTTATGAATCGCCGGAAAATGCGCGAGATCAATACGCTGGCGAGGGTGGGCGCGAATCCACGGCCAGCAGGCAATATCGGCAATACTGTAATGTTCGCCGCCGAGCCATGGGCTGACCTCCAGACGACGGTTCAGTACGTTGTACAACCGCTGGGTCTCGACCTGATAACGCTCTATGGCATAGGGCACCGCCTGCGGCGCGCTGTGGTTGAAATGGTGGTTCTGCCCCAGCATAGGGCCTAATCCGCTGACCTGCCAGAACAGCCACTGGAGCGTGGTATGGCGTTCCCGCAGCTCGCCGCTGAGCAGTTTTCCTGATTTTTCTGCCAGATAGAGCAGGATCTCCCCGGACTCAAACAGGCCGAGCGGCGCGCCACCGTCAACGGGGAGGTGGTCGACGATGGCGGGAATTTTATTATTCGGCGAGAGAGCGAGAAACTGCGGGCGAAACTGTTCCCCTTTATTGATATCGACCCGAATCAGGCGGTAGGCCAGCTGCGCCTCTTCGAGAAAGAGAATAATTTTCTGGCCGTTAGGGGTGGGTGCGTAGTAAAGGTCGATCATGGTGACTCCCGCCGTGGTAGGTCGCACGTGTTCGAGTATAGGCGACCTGCCGTCATCCGGGAGGCGGGGGGCTAAATTTTGCCCGCAGGGTCGGGATGGTCGCGCAACTCGTGCACCAGGCTGATAAAAGCCTTCAGCCCGGGCGGAACGTGGCGGCGGCCGGGATAATAGAGGCGTAGACCGGCAAACGACGGGCACCACTCATCCATCACGCTGACGAGCTTGCCGCAGGCCAGATCTTCCTTGATAAACCAGTCCGAGATATAGGCCAGTCCAAGGCCGGCGAGTACCGCACAATGGATGGCGCCCATTTCGCTGAGGGTAATACGCGGCGGGACGTTCACCGTCAGCTTGTGTTGCTGGCGCTCCAGCTCCCAGTGATAGAGTCCGCCGTGTGACATACGCATCCCGATGCTCTGATGATGCAGCAGATCTTCCGGGCTGTGCGGAATGCCGCGGCGGGCAAAATATTCTGGCGCACCGACGATACGCATCCGCACATCGGGCGTCAGCGTGACGGCAATCATATCCTGCGGCAGCGACTCCGCCAGGCGGATGCCGGCGTCGTAACCTTCGGCGACAATATCGATCGGCCGCGATTCGGTGGTGATGTCGAGACGCATGTCCGGGTAGCGCTTGAGGAAGGTATCGAACAGTCCGAACAGCAGGGCAACGCTCTCGCGTGGCGCATTGATGCGTAGCGTGCCGGTCGGCATTTCCGGTTGAGTGGCAATCTCTTCCGATGCGCGCTGAATTTCTGCCAGCGCAGGCGCCACGCGCTCGACGTAGCGTCGCCCGGCCTCCGTCAGCGCGACGCTGCGGGTGGTGCGGTTAAACAGACGTACGTTGAGCCGCGCCTCCAGTCCGGCGACGGCGTTGCTGATGGCGGTGGCCGACATGCCCAGCTCCCGGGCAGCCGCTCGGAAGCTCTGGCGGTGGGCAACGGCAAGGAGGACTTCCAGTTCAGTAAGACCGCTACGGTGCATGATTATCCCGATTTTCGTGACAGGCTGTGTTGATTATACCCTCTTATCGGGGCAATACGTCGACTCTATACTTCCCTTCATCAAACCAATGAGGAAGACGAAGATGCTGCACATCGATAAAATTTATATCAACGGTGAATTTGTCACCCCGCACGGCAGCGAAACCTTTGCGCTGTTCAACCCGGCGACGGAAGAGATGATTGGCCAGGCGCGGCTGGCGGACGAAGAGGATGCCCGGCGAGCGATTGCCGCCGCAAAAGCTGCCTTTCCTTGCTGGTCACGGACGACGAAACAGCAGCGTCTGGATGTCCTTGAGCGGATGTACCAGGCCGTCCGGGCGAGAGAGGCGGATTTACTCGAGGCGATTGTCACCGAATATGGCGCCCCGGCTTCGCGCTCGCAATGGATGGCGACATGGCCGGCGCAAACCATTAAACAGGCGATGGAGACGCTGGCGAGCTTCGAATTTGTTGAACCGGCGGGGCGTGCGCAGGTGGTGATGACGCCGGTCGGCGTGGCGGGGTTGATTACGCCGTGGAACAGCGATGCCGGTTTTATCTGTAGCAAGCTGGCGACGGCGATGGCGGCAGGCTGTACGGCGGTGATTAAACCCAGCGAGATGAGCGCCTGGCAGACGCAGATCGTCACCGAAGCGCTGCACGCGGCGCAGATCCCCGCCGGGGTCGTTAACATCGTGACCGGACGGGGCGAAGTGGTGGGGGATATTATTAACCATCACCCCGATATTGCTAAAATTTCTTTCACCGGTTCTACCGCCGTAGGGAAACATATTATCGAAAGCGGGGCGCAAACGCTGAAACGCGTCACGCTGGAACTTGGCGGTAAATCACCGACCCTCATTCTGGATGATGCCGATGTGCAGCAGGCGGTGCCCCTGGCGCTGGCGGCCGGGTTTATGAATAGCGGACAGGCCTGCATCGCCGGGACGCGAATTCTGGTGCCTGCCGGGCGTCTGGCGGAGTTTGAACAGGCCATCGTGCAGGGAATGGCGGAGTATATCTCCGGCGACCCGCGCGACGCGCGAACGACGATTGGTCCGATGGTCAGTCGGAAGCAGTGGCAACGGGTGCAGGATTATATTAGCCTGGGACAGCAGGAGGGGGCAAGATTGCTCATTGGCGGTGAAGGGCGACCGCAGGGCATGGAAAAAGGCTGGTGTGTGAAACCGACCGTATTCAGCGATGTCCACAACCAGATGCGCATTGCGCGAGAAGAGATCTTTGGCCCGGTGCTGGTACTGATTCCCTATCAGGATCAGGCGCAAGCCATCGCAATTGCCAATGATACGACCTATGGCCTGAGCGCCCTGGTATTAAGCGGCGATCGGCAGCGTGGTCAGGAGGTTGCGCTGGCGATAGAGTCCGGGCGCGTACTGGTCAATACCCTTGAACATGAACCGCAGGCGCCGTTCGGTGGCTTCAAGCAATCCGGTCTGGGGCGTGAAATGGGCAAATGGGGGATGCAGGCTTATCTGGAGCCGAAAACGATGATCATCGGCTAGCCGTCAGGGGATGCAAAATCCTCATGGTGCGGTAAGTGACATCCCTTAAAAGACAGGATATGTTGACTTATCGCCCCATAATTTATTGAGGATGCCATGAGCCAGCCCGCCATTACCCTGTGGTCCGATTCGAGCTTTTTCTCGCCGTACGTAATGTCTGTCTACGTTGCCCTGCAGGAAAAAAGCCTGCCATTTGCTCTCAAAACCATCGATCTCGATAGCGGTGAAAATCAGCAGCCTGGCTGGAAAGGTTACACCGTGACCCGCCGCGTGCCGTTGTTAGAGGTGGAGGCGTTCGCGCTTAGCGAATCGTCCGCAATTAGCGAGTATCTGGATGAACGTTTCGCCCCGCCGGAGTGGGAGCGGCTCTATCCCCACGATCTGCAAAAGCGGGCCCGGGCGCGGCAGGTGCAAGCCTGGCTACGCAGCGATCTGCTGCCCATCCGCGAGGAGCGCTCTACCGACGTGGTGTTCGGTGGGCAAAAGAAACCGGAGCTTAGCGCCGCGGGCCGCAAAAGCGCGGAAAAATTATTCGAAACTGCTGCTGAACTGCTGGCCCACGGCGGCAATAATCTGTTCGGTGAGTGGTCGATTGCCGATACCGATCTCGCCCTGATGATCAACCGGCTGGTGCTTAACGGCGATGCGGTTCCGGAGCCGCTGGCGGACTATGCGACATTCCAGTGGCAGCGGGCGTCGGTGCAGCGTTTTGTCGCACTGTCAGCTAAACGCGCGGGCTGATTCGCGGCAGCGGTTCCGCTATCATAGGCGCATCGAAATGCGTGGAGACGGAAGAAATGAAGCTGATGTTTGCATCGGATATTCATGGTTCCCTGCCCGCTACTGAACGCGTTCTGGAACGGTTCGCGCAAAGTGGGGCGCAGTGGCTGATTATTCTCGGTGATGTGCTCAATCATGGGCCGCGTAATGCGTTACCCGAAGGCTATGCGCCGGCGGACGTCGCTGTGAAGCTCAACGGCGTCGCGCAACGCGTGATCGCCGTTCGCGGCAACTGCGACAGCGAAGTCGATCAAATGCTGCTGGATTTCCCTGTCACTGCGCCCTGGCAGCAGGTGCTGAGCGAACGCACTCGCCTGTTTCTGACCCACGGGCATCTGTACAGCCCCGAAAATATGCCTCCTCTCGCCGCTGGCGATGTCCTGGTTTATGGTCATACTCATATTCCGGTAGCCGAGAAGCGCGGCACTATTTTTCTCTTCAATCCCGGCTCGGTCAGTATTCCCAAAGGGGGATTTTCCGCCAGCTATGGCCTCATGGAAGGGGACCGACTACAGGTTTTAGCACTTGATGATCATCAGGTTATTGCAGAGGTTGCAATTAACCCGTAATTTACCCCCCAACCGTAAAGACGCGCCGCGAGAGCGCTTTCAAAAGTAAGGTTTCCTGATGGCGGAACAGAACGATTTGGCAAGCACAGAATGGGTAGACATTGTTAATGAAAACAATGAGGTGATAGCGCAGTCCAGCCGCGAGCAAATGCGCGCGCAGTGCCTGCGTCATCGGGCAACCTATATTGTTGTTCACGATGGGATGGGCAAAATCCTGGTGCAACGTCGTACCGAGACTAAAGATTTCCAGCCGGGCATGCTGGACGCTACCGCCGGTGGCGTGGTGCAGGCCGATGAGCAGCTGCTGGATTCGGCTCGCCGGGAAGCGGAAGAAGAGCTGGGGATTGCCGGCGTGCCGTTCGCCGATCATGGCCAGTTCTATTACGAAGATAAGCATTGTCGCGTCTGGGGGAGCCTGTTTAGCTGCGTGTCGCACGGCCCCTTTGCCTTGCAGGAAGAGGAAGTAAGCGAAGTGTGCTGGCTGACGCCGGAAGAGATTACCGCTCGCTGCGATGAATTCACCCCGGATTCGTTGAAAGCGCTGGCGCTGTGGATGACCCGCAACGCCAATAATGACCAGGTAAAAGCGGAAAAACCGGAAAAACCAGAAAAACCAGAAGCAGCCGAATAGCCTTTAGCAGCTATCCCGCAGACATAAACTGGAGACGATCGCCTTCCGGTCGCTCCAGTCCCCATCGTTAAGCCGTTCCAGCAGCGCCCGCCCGGCCTCAATGCCAATCTTATGGTGCGGTACCGTCATGGTTGTTAACGGCGGCTGGCACACCCGGCTCACATCGCTGTTGCCAAACCCGACAACGGCCAGATCGTCAGGCACTTTGATGCGTCGCCGCTGGCATTCATACAGCACCCCGCAGGCTAGCTCATCTGAAACGCAGACCAGGGCATCCAGTTCCGGCCACGCCAGTAAAAATTCCGGCAGCTGGGAGGCACCGGTGGAGAAATTCGGTGGCAGGGCGGCGTTAATCACCCTGTTGGGCGACAGATGATGGCGCAGCAGCGCCTTATACCACCCCTGCAGGTGCTGCTGAAAAATCCACTGCTCCTGGTTAGCGCACAGCAGGCCGATATTCTGATAGCCGCGCTTAATGACCATTTCCGTCAGTTCATACATGGCGGCCACATTATCGATACCGATATTCATATCAATCGGGTCGGCGCGCATCGCCCCCATTTCCATGACCGGAATAGAGGCGTTTTTTAACCAGTGGCGCACGGTATCGCTGTGCTCGACGCTCAGCAGAATCGCCGCGGCAATATTGGAAGCTAACAGGGTTTCCAGCAGCTTTTCTTCCTGTTCCAGGCGGTGCTGTGATTCCGCAAGCATGATCTGGTATCCCGCGGGCTGTAATACCTGCTGCAGACCGGCAAACATGGCCGAACATCCCGCCTCGGCAAGATTAGGTACCACCATCGCGATGGTCCACGATGAAGCGGACGCCAGTGCGCTGGCGGCAAGATTGGGCATATATCCCAGTTCCTGCACCGCGGCTTCGATTTTTTCGCGCAGTTTATCGGAAACCTGTTCAGGGGTGCGCAATGCGCGTGAAACAGTCATGGTTCCCACGCCGGCAAGCTGGGCAACGTCGGCGAGAGTCACTTTACCGGTACTACGCCGTTTTCGGGTTAGAGACATACGAATTCCTGCAGAGCAGATGCTTTTACCATCATCCTTTATTTCACCTTTCACGGAGTATACGCCTTAAATCCTTTTTTTTGCTGTGTTTTCCTCGGTAAAACGCGAATTGATAGCGCTATCACAATTTTGAATGTTAGCCGATGGTAGCGCTATCTTTGTGACCGTAATCGCAGTTAACTGTTGTCAGCTTGAATAGAGTTTGCTCATCGCGGGCTTACTGATGGGGGACAACATGCTGGAAAAATGGATCTCTGATGCAACTATTACGCAGCAGAAAAGCGTAGCGGACTGGCGGCAGGCCCTGGAACTTTGCGCCAGACCGCTGCTGGCTACGGGGGTTATCGGCCCTGAATATATCACCGCCATTGTCGACCAGCATCAAAAGCTGGGGCCGTATTATGTTCTGGCGCCCGGTCTGGCGATGCCGCATGCCCGTCCGGAGGAGGGGGCCAAAGGGTTAGGGCTGTCTCTGCTCAAGCTGGAAGAGGGCGTCGCATTTGGCGCTGAAGAGTTTGACCCGGTGGATGTTATCGTGATGCTCGCCGCTCCCGATAAGCATAGTCATATTGAGATGATTTCCGCCCTCGCAGAATTATTTTCCAGCGAGGAGGAAATGGGGAAATTACATCAGGCGACAACCCTGGAGGATATTAAAAAAATAATCGCACGTTTCTGATTTAATTTTATAACCTGATTTCACCGCACATTACGCGCGAGCGTAATGCGGACGCCCTCTACTTAAAAAAGGTGATAATGATGAAAATCATGGCAATTTGTGGCTCCGGCCTCGGCAGCAGTTTTATGGTCGAAATGAATATTAAGAAAGTGTTGAAAAAACTCGCTATCGAGGCCGAAGTTGAACATTCCGATTTGTCATCGGCGACCCCCGGTGCCGCGGATCTGTTCGTGATGGCGAAAGATATCGCCGCCAGCGCCAGCGTACCGGAAAGCCAGCTGGTGGTGATTAAAAACATCATCGATATTAATGAACTCGAAGCGCAGCTGCGCGCATGGTTCGATAAACAATAACCTTATTTTAAGCGAGGCGGATATGTTTATCCTTGAGACGCTGAATTTTGTTGTTGATATTCTCAAAGTCCCATCGGTACTGGTGGGATTAATTGCCCTGATTGGTCTCGTGGCGCAGAAAAAATCTTTTTCAGACGTCGTGAAAGGGACGGTTAAAACCATTCTCGGGTTTATTGTGTTAGGCGGCGGGGCAACGGTGCTGGTGGGGTCGTTAAATCCGTTGGGCGGCATGTTTGAACATGCATTTAATATCCAGGGGATTATTCCAAATAATGAAGCCATCGTCTCCATTGCGCTGGAGAAATATGGCGCATCGACGGCGCTAATCATGGCTTTTGGCATGGTAGCCAATATTATTGTCGCCCGTTTTACGCGCCTGAAATATATCTTCCTGACCGGGCATCACACCTTCTATATGGCCTGCATGATCGGCGTGATCCTCACCGTGGCCGGCTTTGATGGCATCGGCCTGGTGTTCACCGGCTCGCTGATTTTAGGCCTGGTGATGGCCTTCTTCCCGGCGCTGGCGCAGCGCTATATGAAGCGGATTACCGGTACCGACGATATTGCGTTTGGCCACTTCGGCACCCTGGGATATGTCCTCGCCGGCTGGATTGGCAGCCTGTGCGGCAAAGGCTCGCGTTCTACCGAAGAGATGAACCTGCCGAAGAATTTAAGCTTCCTGCGCGACAGCTCAATCTCTATCTCCCTGACCATGATGATTATCTATCTGATAATGGCGGTGAGCGCCGGGCGAGAGTATGTCGAAAGCACCTTCAGCGGCGGTCAGAACTACCTGGTGTACGCCATTATTATGGCCATCACCTTTGCAGCCGGCGTGTTCATCATTCTGCAGGGCGTGCGTCTTATTCTGGCGGAGATCGTTCCGGCGTTTACCGGCTTCTCGGAAAAACTGGTGCCGAATGCCCGCCCGGCGCTGGATTGCCCGGTCGTCTATCCCTATGCGCCTAACGCGGTACTGATTGGCTTCCTGTTCAGCTTCCTCGGGGGACTGGTGGGGCTGTTCCTGCTCGGACAGATGAAGCTGGTGTTGATCCTCCCCGGCGTGGTGCCGCACTTCTTTACCGGCGCGACCTCTGGGGTGTTTGGCAATGCTACCGGCGGGCGCCGCGGGGCGATGATTGGCGCGTTCGCCAATGGCCTGCTGATTACTTTCCTGCCGGTGCTGCTGTTGCCGGTATTAGGCGCTATCGGTTTTGCCAACACCACCTTCTCCGATGCTGACTTTGGCGCTATCGGCATCGTGCTGGGCAATCTCGCGCGCTATTTATCGCCATTTGCCATTACCGGGCTCGTCGTGGCGCTGTTCGCGCTGCTGGTGGCGTACAACGTACTGGCTAAAAACAAATCTGCGCGTGGTAACACGCAGGAAAACACCGGAGCGAAACCATGAATGTGAATGAAGTGACTCAGCTGGCGCGCGATATCCGCGTTGCCACGCTTAAAACGTTGACGCAGCTCGGCTTCGGCCACTACGGCGGCAGCATGTCTGTGGTGGAGACGCTCGCCGTACTGTATGGCGCGGTGATGAACATTGACCCGGCGGATCCCGACTGGCCGGAACGTGATTACTTTGTGCTGTCGAAAGGCCACGCCGGCCCGGCGCTGTACAGCACCTTAGCTATCAAGGGCTACTTTCCGATCGAGGAGCTGAGCACGTTGAATCATAACGGCACCCGCTTGCCCAGCCATCCCGATCGGCTGAAGACCCGCGGCGTGGATGCCACCACCGGTTCGCTGGGACAGGGGATTTCCATTGCCGGCGGAATGGCGTTATCGCATAAGCTGGCGGGGCGCGCTAACCGGGTGTTCTGCATCGTCGGCGATGGCGAACTCAATGAAGGCCAGTGCTGGGAGGCGTTCCAGTTTATTGCCCATCATCGTTTAACTAACCTGACGATATTTGTCGACTGGAATAAACAGCAGCTTGACGGCGAACTGGACGAGATTATCTGTGCCTTTGATCTGGAGGGTAAGTTCCGCGCCTTTGGTTTTGATGTGGTCACGGTAAAAGGGGACGACATACCGCGGCTGCTTGAAACGGTCTCTCCGCGGCCGGCGGCAGATGCCCGTCCGCGAGTGGTGATCCTTGACAGTATTAAAGGGCAGGGCGTGCCGTATCTGGAGCAGCTCAGCAACTCCCATCACCTGCGCCTGACCGATGAAATGACAGAAGCGCTCAACGAGACGATTCGCCAACTGGAGGCCGAGCATGATTAAGGTTGCACCCGCAGGACAAAAAGATGCCGTAGAAATGCGTAAAATCTACGCCGGTTTCGTCTCACAGCAGGTGGAAAAGGGGACGTCGATTATTGCCCTTGAAGCGGACCTGATGAGTTCTATGGCGATGGACAGCGTTGCGCGGAAATACCCGCAGCATGTCATCAACTGCGGCATCATGGAGGCCAATGTGATTGGCACTGCCGCGGGCCTGTCGCTGACCGGACGCAAGCCGTTTGTGCATACCTTTACCGCCTTCGCCAGCCGTCGTTGTTTCGATCAGCTGTTTATGTCCCTGGATTATCAGCGCAATAACGTCAAGGTCATCGCCTCGGATGCCGGGGTGACCGCTTGCCATAACGGCGGTACCCATATGTCGTTTGAAGATATGGGCATTGTCCGCGGATTAGCGCATTCGGTGGTGCTGGAAGTCACCGATGCGACGATGTTTGAGGATATTCTGCGTCAGCTGATCGATCTCGAGGGGTTCTACTGGGTACGAACCATCCGTAAGCAGGCGCCGAGCGTCTATGCGCCGGGTTCGACCTTCACCATCGGCAAGGGAAATGTGCTGCGCGAAGGCGATGATATTACGCTGATTGCGAACGGTATCATGGTGTCCGAGGCGCTGGAGGCGGCACGTCAGCTTGAGCAGGAGGGGGTCAGCGCGGCGGTTATCGATATGTTTACCCTGAAGCCCATTGACCGCATGCTGGTAAAAAATTACGCCGAGAAAACCGGACGCATCGTGACCTGTGAAAACCACAGTATCCACAACGGACTGGGATCGGCGGTGGCGGAAGTGCTGGTAGAGACCTGCCCGGTACCGATGCGCCGGGTTGGCGTGAAGGAGCGCTATGGCCAGGTGGGGACTCAGGACTACCTGCAGAAGGAGTACGGCCTGACGGCGCACGACATTGTGTCTGCGGCCCGCGAGCTGCTGTAATAAAAAAGGCGACCAGATGGTCGCCTTTTTACTTTCCGTCGGCGTTAAACGCCAGGCGGATAATCCAGCAGATTACTGCTGCTGGGAAGACTGAATCGCGGTCAGAGCGATGGTGTAGACGATATCGTCTACCAGCGCGCCACGAGACAGGTCGTTGACCGGCTTACGCATACCCTGCAGCATTGGCCCGATGGAGATCAGGTCGGCAGAACGCTGTACGGCTTTGTAAGTGGTGTTACCGGTGTTCAGATCCGGGAAGATGAACACGGTCGCACGGCCGGCAACCGGCGAGTTCGGTGCTTTGGACTTCGCCACGTCAGCCATCACCGCAGCATCGTACTGCAGCGGGCCGTCGATCATCAGGTCAGGACGTTTTTCCTGGGCCAGACGGGTCGCTTCACGCACTTTTTCCACATCGCTACCGGCACCGGAAGTCCCGGTGGAGTAGGAGAGCATCGCCACGCGCGGCTCAATGCCGAACGCAATCGCGGAGTCCGCGGACTGAATCGCGATTTCGGCCAGCTGTTCTGCGGTCGGATCTGGGTTGATCGCGCAGTCGCCGTAAACGTAAACCTGTTCAGGCAGCAGCATGAAGAACACGGAAGATACGAGGGAGCTGCCCGGCGCCGTTTTGATCAGCTGCAGCGGCGGACGGATGGTGTTGGCGGTGGTGTGTACCGCGCCGGACACCAGGCCGTCGACTTCGTCTTGTTCCAGCATCAGGGTGCCGAGAACCACGTTGTCTTCCAGCTGCTCGCGGGCGACCGCTTCGGTCATGCCTTTGCTCTTACGCAGTTCGACCAGGCGAGCCACGTAGCTTTCGCGAACCACTTCCGGATCGACGATTTCGATGCCTGCGCCCAGTTCTACGCCCTGAGCGGCGGCAACGCGGTTGATCTCATCCGGGTTACCCAGCAGCACGCAGGTCGCGATACCGCGCTCTGCACAGATAGCGGCGGCTTTAACGGTACGCGGCTCATCGCCTTCCGGCAGAACCACACGTTTGCCCGCTTTGCGCGCCAGCTCGGTCAGCTGGTAACGGAAGGCCGGAGGAGACAGGCGACGGCTACGCTCGGAGGTGGCGGTCAGAGACTCGATCCAGTCGGCGTTGATATAGCTGGCCACGTATTCCTGAACTTTCTCGATACGCTCGTGATCGTCAACCGGAACTTCGAGGTTGAAGCTCTGCAGGCTCAGGGAGGTCTGCCAGGTGTTGGTGTTCACCATAAAGACCGGCAGGCCGGTCGCGAATGCACGTTCGCACAGCTTGCTGACGCGCGCGTCCATTTCGTAAGCACCGGTCAGCAGCAGCGCGCCGATTTCAACGCCGTTCATGGCGGCGAGGCAGGCGGCGACCAGTACGTCAGGACGGTCTGCGGAAGTCACCAGCAGAGAACCCGCGCGGAAATGTTCCAGCATGTGCGGGATGCTGCGTGCGCAGAAGGTGACAGACTTCACGCGGCGGGTGTTGATGTCGCCTTCGTTGACGATGGTGGCATTCAGGTGGCGGGCCATATCGATCGCCCGCGTTGCGATCAGATCGAAGCTCCACGGCACCGCGCCCAGAACCGGCAGAGCGCTGCCAGTCTGCAGCTGAGCCGGATCGATCTTCACGACTTTCGCTTTGGAAGAGTCATCGAAGATTTCCGACAGATCGGGACGGGTACGACCCTGTTCGTCAACCGGTGCGTTCAGCTTGTTGACGATAACACCGGTAATGTTGGTGTTTTTCGCGCCGCCGAAGCTATTGCGGGTCAGCTCGATACGTTCGTTCAGCTGTTCCTGGGTGTCGGTACCCTGAGACATCACGAAGACGATTTCCGCGTTCAGCGTTTTGGCGATTTCGAAGTTCAGAGACTGAGCAAACTGGTGTTTACGGGTCGGGACCAGACCTTCTACCAGCACCACTTCTGCATCCTGAGTCGCGGCGTGATAGTTGGCGATGATCTCTTCCATCAGCACGTCTTTCTGGTTGCCGGACAGCAGCGACTCGACGTGGCTCATCTTCAGCGGCTCAGCGGCCGGAAGGCTTGAATTAGCGCGAACGATGGTGGTCGTCTGATCTGGTGCATCGCCGCCAGCGCGCGGTTGGGCGATAGGTTTAAAGACGCTCAGACGAACGCCTTTGCGTTCCATTGCGCGGATAACACCGAGGCTGACGCTGGTCAGGCCAACGCTGGTTCCGGTCGGGATCAGCATGATTATACGGGACACGATATATCCTCTTTCGTTACCGCCGGTATCAGGCGGGATACAAAACTGCACCACCAGCTTCCCGTTATATTTCAAGCAGCATGTGCGTTGGCTTTCCCGGTTTACCCCAGTCACGTACTACTTGTACGCTCCTGGGGATTTTCGGCATCGCCGCCTTCCTGCAACTCGAGTGGTTCAGGGCTATCGCTGGCGGTGTGGAATCAGGCAGTCAGACGATTGGCGTCTTGCGCGATAACCAGCTCTTCGTTGGTCGGGATAACCAGAGCCGGGCGGGTGCCTTCTTTGTTGATGAAGCCAGACTTGCCGAAACGGGCAGCCAGGTTACGCTCGTGATCAACTTCAAAGCCCAGAACGCCCAGTTTGCCCAGAGACAGTTCACGAACCATCGCTGCGTTTTCACCGATACCACCGGTGAAGATAACGGCATCCAGACGACCGTCCATCAGCGCAGTGTAGGAACCGATGTACTTGGCCAGACGATGGCAGTAAACGTCCATTGCACGTTTAGCATCGGCTTTATCGGTGTAGTTGTCTTCAACATAACGGCAGTCGCTGGTGACTTCGGTCAGACCCAGCAGGCCAGACTCTTTGGTCAGCATTTTGTTGATAGCATCAACGCTCATGCCCAGGGAGTCGTGCAGGTGGAAGATGATAGCCGGGTCGATGTCGCCAGAGCGGGTACCCATGACCAGACCTTCCAGCGGGGTCAGACCCATAGAGGTGTCAACGCATTTACCGTTGCGGATAGCGGAAACAGAACCACCGTTGCCCAGATGGCAGGTGATGATGTTCAGCTCTTCAACCGGTTTGTTCAGGACCTTAGCCGCTTCCTGAGTTACGTAGAAGTGGCTGGTGCCGTGTGCGCCGTAGCGACGTACGCCATGCTCTTTGTACAGGCTGTACGGCAGGGCATACAGATAGGATTCTTCCGGCATTGTCTGATGGAACGCGGTGTCGAACACGGCAACGTTCTTCTCTTTCAGATGCGGGAATGATTTCAGCGCTTCAGCAATACCGATCAGGTGAGCCGGGTTGTGCAGCGGAGCGAAAGAGGCGGAATCTTTGATGCCCTGGATAACGGAATCATCAATGACCACGGAACTGGTGTATTTTTCACCACCGTGAACAATACGGTGGCCGATTGCGGTCAGCTGAGCAGACAGTTCTGGTTTTTGTGCCAGAATAGTGTTAACGATAAAGTTAAGCGCTTCACTGTGAGCGGCGCCAGCGCCTAAATCTGCTTCGTGTTTGCTGCCGTCCATTTTCCACTTAATACGTGCTTCAGGAAGATGGAAACATTCGGCCAAACCAGACAGATATTCGTCACCGTTTACGGCATCAAGGATAGCAAATTTCAGTGAGGAGCTACCGCAGTTCAGAACCAGTACTAACTTACTCGACATGGAAGTACCTTTTATGATACGTGGCTAAAAAAACGTCAGTGTGTCACAAAGCGTAGCGCAGGATGACAACGACATTTATGATTAACATCATGCCTTGTTCTGTTTTCGGGCACGATGGGAGAAGTACATTTGATTTTATGCCATTTTGGATAATTTTCAGCCAATGGCAGAATGTGCGATAATTTGACTAACCTGGTCAAAGGGTCTATCGCCCTTTCAGGCGGGCACAGGATACCTGATTGCCGCAGCCATTGCCAAAATGTTTTGAACGTTGTCATGCACAGTTGGTGTTTTGCACGAATTTTTTAAGTTTTATATGTAAAGTTGAGGTAAAGCCATGTCGACCCCCGATAATCGTCCCGTCAGCTTCTTTAGCTTGTTCCGCCGCGGGCAGCACTACGCAAAGACCTGGCCTTTGGACAAACGCCTCGCCCCGGTATTTATTGAAAACCGCATTATTCGCGCCACCCGTTACGCTATCCGCATCATGCCGCCGATCGCGGTCTTTACGCTGTGCTGGCAAATCGCGCTGGGTGGGCAGCTTGGTCCGGCGGTGGCGACTGCGCTATTTGCCTTGAGTTTGCCGATGCAGGGATTATGGTGGCTGGGTAAGCGTTCGGTGACGCCGCTGCCGCCGTCGGTACTGAACTGGTTTTATGAAGTGCGTGGCAAATTGCAGGAGGCAGGACAGGCGCTGGCGCCTGTCGACGGTAAGCCGGATTATCAGGCATTAGCTGACACGCTTAAGCGCGCCTTCAAACAACTGGATAAAACTTTCCTTGATGATTTGTAATTCACTAAGGAAAACGCATATAAAAGAAGGCGCATGATTAATGCGCCTTCTTTTTTCACGCCGTAAAGTGCTACAGGAGTCAAAAAATGGAAATGACCAATGCGCAGCGTCTGATTTTATCTAATCAGTACAAGATGATGACGATGCTCGACCCGGACAACGCTGAACGTTACCGCCGTCTACAGACCATCATTGAGCGTGGATACGGATTGCAAATGCGCGAACTGGATCGCGAGTTTGGCCAGCTAACGGAAGAAACCTGCCGTACCATCATTGATATTATGGAAATGTATCATGCGCTGCATGTCTCCTGGACGAACCTGAAGGACGCAAGTGAAATCGACGAACGCCGGGTCACTTTCCTCGGATTTGATGTCGCAACCGAAGCGCGCTTCCTCGGCTACGTTCGCTTTATCGTCAACGTTGAGGGACGCTACAGCCACTTTGACGCCGGCACCCATGGCTTTAACTCACAGACACCGATGTGGGATAAATATCAGCGGATGCTCAACGCCTGGCACGCTTGCCCGCGTCAGTACCATTTAAGCAGCAACGAAATTAATCAAATTATTAATGCCTGATGGAGGTTTCCGTGCAGTGTAAAGGTTTCCTGTTTGATCTTGACGGGACGTTAGTCGATTCATTACCCGTAGTGGAGCGCTCGTGGTGCAAATGGGCGGATCGTTTCGACATCCCGCACGATGAGGTGCTGAACTTCATTCATGGCAAGCAGGCGATAACCTCTTTACGCCATTTTTTAGCGGGGCGCAGTGAAGAGGAAATTCAGGCGGAGTTCACCTGTCTTGAAGCGGTGGAAGCGGCGGATACCGATGGCATCACGGCGCTGCCGGGGGCGGTGGCGCTGCTGACCACTCTGGATGAGGCGGGGATCCCGTGGGCCATCGTCACCTCTGGTTCGGTGCCCGTTGCTCACGCCCGCCATCGCGCCGCGGGGCTGCCTGAGGCCAAAGTCTTCGTCACCGCGGAGCGCGTGAAGCATGGAAAACCGGCGCCGGATGCCTACCTTCTTGGAGCGGAACTGCTGGGACTGGCGCCGCAGGAGTGCGTCGTGGTGGAGGATGCGCCTGCCGGGCTACTTTCCGGTCTGGCCGCCGGGTGTCATACCATCGCCGTGAATATGCCGGCGGATGCGCCCCGTCTCAATGAAGCTGATTTTGTGCTGACCAGCCTTGAAAGCCTGGCGGTTGAGAAGCTGGCGGACGGTAGGGTGAATGTCGCTCTTAAAGCGTGATCTCATGATGTAGCCCCGCATGGCCGGGGCTTTTTTATGCAAAAATTCCGGCTCCATCTTCAGACAAGGATAAGTTGTGAACGGTGAACTGATTTGGGTGTTGTCTCTTCTTGCCGTCGCGGTCGTGCTCTTTGCCAGCGGGAAAGTGCGCATGGACGCGATTGCGCTGCTGGTGATAGTCGCCTTTGTCCTCAGCGATACGCTGACGCTCAGCGAAGCGTTCTCGGGTTTTAGCGATCCGAACGTGATCCTGATTGCGGCGCTGTTTATTATCGGCGATGGTCTGGTCCGTACCGGGGTGGCTACCAATGTCGGCAGCTGGCTGGTGAGCGTGGCCGGCAACAGCGAAACAAAAATGCTGGTCTTTCTGATGCTGACCGTCGCCGGACTGGGCGCCTTTATGAGCTCGACCGGCGTGGTCGCTATCTTTATTCCGGTTGTGCTCAGCGTCTCCATGCGGATGAATACGTCGCCATCGCGCCTGATGATGCCGCTTAGCTTTGCCGGGCTCATCAGCGGGATGATGACGCTGGTCGCTACGCCGCCGAACCTGGTGGTGAACAGTGAACTGTTACGTGAAGGGCTACATGGATTCAGCTTCTTTAGCGTCACGCCGATTGGCCTGGTGGTGCTGCTGCTGGGCGTCGTCTATATGCTGGCGGTGCGCTTTATGCTCAGAGGCGGGGAGAGCGACCATGCGCGGGACGGGCGCAAAAGGAGCACCTTTCGCGATTTAATCAAAGAGTACCACTTGACCGGCCGGGCCCGCCGTCTGGCCATTCGTCCGGGTTCTCCCATGATCGGCCAGCGGCTTGATGACCTCAAGCTGCGTGAACGTTACTGCGCCAACGTGATCGGCGTAGAGCGCTGGCGCCGTTTTCGCCGGGTTATCGTCAACGTGAACGGTGTGTCCGAGTTTCGCGCCCGCGACGTGCTGCTGATCGACATGTCGGCGTCAGACGTTGATTTACGCCAGTTCTGCGGCGAGCAAATGCTCGAACCAATGGTGCTGCGCGGCGAATATTTCGCTGACCAGGCGCTGGATGTCGGCATGGCGGAGGTATCTTTGATTCCCGACTCAGAGCTGATCGGCAAAACGGTGCGCGAAATCGGTTTTCGTACCCGCTTTGGCCTCAATATCGTTGGCCTGAAGCGCGATGGTAAAGCCCTTGATGGGTCAGTGGTCGATGAGTCGCTTCAACTGGGCGATATTATGCTGGTGGTGGGGGACTGGCGGCACATCGGCCAGCTGGCGAAACGCGGTCGCGATTTTGTGGTCCTCAACATGCCGGTTGAAGTAAATGACGCTTCTCCCGCGCACAGCCAGGCGCCGCACGCCATCTTTTGCCTGGTACTGATGGTCGCCCTGATGCTCACCGACGAGATCCCCAACCCGATAGCGGCGATTATCGCCTGCCTGCTGATGGGTAAGTTCCGCTGTATTAATGCTGAGAGCGCTTATAAAGCGATTCACTGGCCAAGCATTATATTAATCGTCGGGATGATGCCCTTTGCACTGGCGTTGCAAAAAACTGGCGGCGTCGATTTGGTGGTGGAAGGGTTGATGGATGTCGCCGGCAGCAAAGGCCCTTACGTGATGCTGGGCTGTTTGTTCGTGATGTGCGCCACTATCGGTCTGTTTATTTCCAACACCGCCACGGCGGTACTGATGGCGCCGATAGCCCTGGCGGCGGCGAAATCAATGGATGTCTCGCCTTATCCTTTTGCCATGGTGGTGGCGATGGCGGCTTCGGCGGCCTTTATGACGCCGGTCTCTTCACCGGTAAATACGCTGGTGCTGGGACCGGGAAAATATACCTTCAGCGATTTTGTGAAGATTGGCGTGCCGTTCACCGTGTTGGTGATGGTGGTTTGCGTGCTGCTCGTGCCGATACTGTTTCCGTTTTAACCGCCACGGCGCAGCCCCGGTCTGATACGCATCGCGCAGGCCGGGGCACAGTACATTTACAGCGGGGAATCCTGGCTGATTTCATCCAGCGACAGCTGGAAGCTCGGGACGAAGACCTGCATAAAGTAGTCCATCTCCTCGCTGCGCCGGGATTCCAGCGTTTTCTCAAGCCGGCCCTTGGCCAGCAGAAACTCGTTGTTGCCGGCAGACAGCTCTTCCAGGCATTTCAGGTAGGCGCAGAGCGCGTCGGCCTGCTTGACGATCGATTGCTCATCTTCGCTATAGCGATGCTCGTCGATCAGTGGTTCAAAGATATCGCGCAGTTCGTCAGGAACCATGTCGATAAGCTTCTGCTGGGCAATCTTCTCGATGGCTTTATATTCTTGCGCAATCTGCGAGTTGAAATATTTGACTGGAGTCGGCAGATCGCCGGTTAACACTTCCGATGCATCGTGGTACATCGCCAACAGGGCGATTCGTTCGGCGTTAACCTTGCCACCAAACATCCGGTTTTTGATCGCCGCCAGCGCGTGGGCAACCATCGCCACCTGCAGACTGTGTTCGGAGACGTTTTCGGTGCGTACATTACGCATCAGCGGCCAGCGGTTAATTAACTTCAGGCGAGAGAGGTGGGCAAAGAAATGACTCTGACTCATAGCAACCCTTAATCAGTGACAACATCGGGTCCTATTGTGCGCAGGGATTGCCGCCGGATGCAAATACCGGCGGCCGGGCAATGTTTATCCGAGCTGGTGATAGCCGGAGAGGAAGCGACCAAAGCGAGAAATCGCCATTTCCAGATCGTCCTCACGCGGGAGGGTGACAATTCGCACATGATCCGGCCACGGCCAGTTAAAGGCGCTTCCCTGAACCAGCAGGACTTTCTCCTGCAGCAGGAAGTCGAGCACCATTTTCTGGTCATCGTGAATATTAAAGCGTTTCGCGTCGATCTTCGGGAACATGTACAGCGCGCCTTTCGGCTTCACGCAGGAAACGCCGGGGATCTCGTTGATCAACTCCCAGGCGCGGTTGCGCTGTTCGTACAGTCTGCCGCCGGGAACGATAAACTCGCTGATGCTTTGATAGCCGCCTAATGCGGTTTGAATCGCGTGCTGCGCCGGTACGTTAGCGCACAGTCGCATAGAGGCCAGCATCTCCAGACCTTCGATATAACCTTTTGCGTGTTTCTTCGGTCCGTTCAGTACCATCCAGCCCTGGCGAAAACCGGCAACGCGGTAGGTTTTGGACAGGCCGTTAAAGGTCACCGTCAGCAGGTCGGGAGCCAGTGCGGCGATCGAATGGTGTTGGGCTTCGTCGTAGAGGATCTTGTCGTAGATCTCATCGGCGAAGATGATCAGGTTGTGCTGGCGGGCAATCTCAACGATCTCCATCAGCAGCTCTTTCGAGTACACCGCCCCGGTCGGGTTGTTCGGGTTAATAATCACGATGCCGCGGGTGCGCGGGGTGATTTTGGCGCGGATGTCGTCGAGGTCCGGGAACCAGTCGGCAGATTCATCGCACAGATAGTGCACCGCTTTGCCGCTGGAGAGCGAGACGGCGGCTGTCCACAGCGGATAATCCGGTGCCGGAACCAGCATTTCATCGCCGCTGTTCAGCAGCGCCTGCATGGCCTGAACAATCAGTTCTGAGACGCCGTTACCGATATAAATATCTTCGACCGTCACATCGCGCATACCGCGCGCCTGATAGTGTTGCATGATAGCCTTACGCGCCGAGTAAAGGCCTTTAGAGTCACAATAACCCTGGGCGGTAGGCAGATTGCGAATAACATCAACAAGGATCTCGTCGGGGGCGTCAAAGCCAAACGGCGCCGGGTTGCCGATGTTCAGTTTCAGGACTTTATTGCCTTCTTCTTCAAGGCGTTTTGCCTCTTTCAGAACCGGGCCACGGATGTCGTAACAGACGTTATCTAACTTGCTGGATTTTTCGATAGGGGACATGAATCTTTGACCTTTTAGCTGTTATCGCCACTCCCTGCCGTGGAAGTCAGCACGGAACAATGTACTCTTCATCCCCGAGGTTTTGAAGGGTTAGCAGGAGAAGATTTTGCTTATGTGATTTTTTTGGTTTAATTGATTTGTCTGTTGATTGCCTGTGTCTTTTATAGAATATGCCTTTAAGTGGTATTTTAATGGTCAATAATTGTGTTGTATTCGCTGTTTTGTGAACATTTATATGGTTTGATGTCCTGAGCGTAGTGCCGGAGGTTATTTTTTGCGCATGGCACGCAGGTGGGTATGAAAAGGCGTATAACGGGTAGAACGTGGCGGCTGTAACGGTAATGTTAAATATGCTTAATAAGAATATTTAATTAATTAAAAAGCTTTTATTTTTTCGCAATCTGGAATTTTCTTTTTGTTAATTAAATTAAAGTCATGAAAAAAAATTTAAAATTGGCTTTAATAATAATGATTAGACCTTATAAAGAATTCCGTTTTCGGTTAGGATACCGGCGTTAATATCGATTAAGAACCTGTTTTTTGGCAGGTTAAGTTATTAATATATTGTTATTGCAGGCTTTTTTTTGTTTGATTTTTTCGCTTTTTACAATGGATGTGCCGGGATGCTGATGGCAACATCACTTGCCGTAGATGCCTTTTTTTGAAGGCCGTCACAGAAATCAAAACGGTGTAATAGAAAGCGTAGAACTACGAACAATATATGACTCAGACGTTTCGCGCACTTGTCGCGGGCGAGTACTTTCACATGCAATAACGTTCATCCAGCTGCACATTCCGTTTGTGAATGGCACAAGGCTCAAGGATTAGCCGGAAACCTGGAGCACAGCGTCAATAAGGCAGGTCCGCATTCGCCACCTGTAAGTGAAGAAATATGATAAATGCAAATCGTCCGATACTGAATCTCGACCTCGATCTGCTGAGAACATTCGTTGCCGTCGCCGATCTGAATACGTTTGCCGCTGCCGCAGCAGCGGTATGCCGAACTCAGTCTGCGGTAAGTCAACAGATGCAACGTCTGGAACAGCTGGTCGGAAAAGAGCTCTTTGCCCGCCATGGGCGCAATAAATTGCTGACTGAGCAGGGTATTCAACTGCTGGGCTACGCACGCAAAATCCTGCGTTTTAATGATGAAGCCTGTATGTCGCTGATGTTCAGCGGCCTGCAAGGGATCTTAACCATTGGCGCATCTGATGAAACGGCCGAGACTATTTTGCCGTTTTTGTTGAACCGGATCGGCAGTTTCTACCCGAAACTGACGCTGGAAATTAAGGTTCTTAATCATGCTGAAGCGGTGGACAGGCTGGCGAGCGGGGCGATTGATCTCGCGCTGACGACTCACCAGGCCGCGGATTTCGATACGCTGATCCTACGCACTTCGCCAACGCTATGGTACTGCGCTGCTGATTATGTGTTGCCGCGTGAGGAGTCGATCCCGCTGATCCTGCTGGAAGAGCCAGGCCCGTTCCGTGAGGACATCATTGCCGCGCTGAATGCCGCCAGTGCGCCGTGGCATCTGGCCCATTCCGCCTCGACGCTTGCGGGCGTCAAAGCGGCGGTAAAAGCAGGGCTGGGTGTGACTGCCCGTCCGGTAGAAATGATGAGTCCCGAGCTACGGGTTGTCGGCAAGAATGAGGGGCTTCCTGTTCTGCCGGATACGCAATATGTGCTGAGCTGTAACGCGCACAGGATAAGCGAGTCGGCGCAGGCTATTTTCCAGTCGCTGACCCAGGATTATACCCCCTGGTCATCTGAGCCTGCGCTTACCCCGGAAGGGGGAGATAATTCCCTCATTTCCTGAGTGGAATTAGTTACACAGATCACAAAAAGCTGGTAACAAATTGTAAGTGTAAAAATGAGCCGCTAAGGTCTGAATTATGCCTTGCGGTTCTTTTTTTTCTTATTTTACAGGGATTTTTAATATTTTATTGTTTTATTTGTATGTTTATCAGTTGGTTACATTCAATGTGGCGCTCACTCCCCGACTTTTCCCTGCACTTTCAATACTTCATGCTAATGTTAAAAAACCGGCTGGATTGTTGCTGTTTTATAGGTTTAATTAACAAAACCGTGTCACAGATCAAAAAAATACCCCTCCTTAGGGGGAGGAATCGAGGCTAAATCCTGTCAAAATAGACGGGTAATTTTGATTTACACCAGAAACGGACACGATTCAACAACACTAAATCCGGTTTGTATGCAAGGTTATTCCGCATAAAAGGGCATTTAATGTTAATGAAAAAAATCTAATGTAAATTAATGTTGTTAAAACTTTTGTTGAAGTTGACAAAAGGTTAAAGAAAGGGGTAAAAAGCCACCGCATACAGCCTTCTACGCTAAGTAGGGACGCTTTTTTGCAAGGTTATTTTTTTATTCCTCCCCGTGAAACGCTGTGGCGTTCATCTGCCAGCAAGAGCAGAGGGTTTAGCGCTACACTTTTTTGGTTAAGCAATGCGTATGTCAACATCCACTGAAGTCATCGCTCATCATTGGGCATTCGCTATATTTCTCATCATTGCCATCGGCCTGTGCTGCCTGATGCTTGTCGGGGGCTGGTACCTCGGCGGTCGCGCGCGCGCGCGTAGCAAGAACACGCCGTTTGAATCGGGGATCGACTCCGTTGGTTCGGCTCGCTTACGTCTTTCTGCGAAGTTTTATCTGGTTGCCATGTTCTTCGTTATCTTCGACGTGGAAGCTCTGTATCTCTACGCATGGTCGACTTCTATCCGCGAAAGCGGCTGGGTCGGCTTTGTGGAAGCCGCAATTTTCATTTTAGTGCTACTGGCAGGTCTGGTTTACCTCGTTCGTATCGGCGCACTGGACTGGACGCCTGCGCGTTCCCGTCGCACGCTGGTTAATTCAGAAACAGACAGTCCCACTAACCGTCATATGCAGTAAAAGCGAGGCAATAAGATGGATTATACGCTCACCCGCATAGATCCTAACGGTGAGAACGACCGTTACCCCCTGCAGAAACAGGAGATCGTAACCGACCCCCTGGAGCAAGAAGTCAATAAAAGCGTGTATATGGGGAAACTCGAACATGCGCTGCATGACATGGTGAACTGGGGCCGCAAGAACTCAATCTGGCCCTACAACTTCGGCCTGTCATGCTGCTACGTTGAAATGGTGACGTCATTCACTGCGGTGCATGACGTTGCGCGTTTTGGCGCCGAGGTACTGCGTGCTTCTCCTCGTCAGGCGGACCTGATGGTGGTCGCCGGCACCTGCTTCACCAAAATGGCGCCGGTCATTCAGCGTCTGTATGACCAGATGCTTGAGCCTAAGTGGGTTATCTCCATGGGCGCCTGCGCCAACTCCGGCGGGATGTACGATATTTATTCTGTCGTCCAGGGCGTGGACAAGTTTATTCCGGTTGATGTTTACATCCCGGGCTGTCCGCCGCGTCCGGAAGCTTATATGCAGGCGCTGATGCTGCTGCAGGAGTCCATTGGCAAAGAACGTCGCCCGCTCTCATGGGTGGTTGGCGATCAGGGCGTGTACCGCGCCAACATGCAGTCGGAACGCGAGCGTAAACGTGGTGAACGCATTGCAGTGACCAATCTGCGGACACCGGACGAGATTTAACTTGCGCCTGCGGGCGGCGGAATAACACTTCGCAAATCAATCTACAACAGCGCGAAGCCTCGCCCGGCAGTCACCACGGACCTTTTGCAATGGTGAACAATATGACCGATTTACATGCGCATGACGCCGCACCAGCCTGGCAAACCCGCGATCACCTCGATGACCCGGTGATCGGCGAACTGCGCAATCGTTTTGGGCCGGATGCCTTTACCGTTCAGCCTACCCGCACCGGCGTTCCGGTGGTCTGGGTCAAGCGCGAGCAGCTGCTGGAGGTGGTTGATTTCCTGAAGAAATTGCCAAAACCTTACGTCATGCTGTTCGATCTGCACGGCATGGACGAACGTCTGCGTACCCACCGTGACGGGCTGCCCGCCGCGGATTTTTCCGTTTTCTATCACCTGATTTCTATTGAACGCAATCGTGACGTCATGCTCAAGGTAGCATTGTCTGAAAACGATCTGCGCGTGCCGACACTGACCAAACTGTTCCCGAATGCCAACTGGTATGAGCGTGAAACGTGGGAAATGTTCGGGATTGATATCGAAGGCCACCCGCACCTGACGCGCATCATGATGCCGCCGACCTGGGAAGGCCATCCGCTGCGTAAAGACTACCCGGCGCGCGCCACCGAATTCGATCCGTTTGAGCTGACGAAAGCCAAGCAGGATCTGGAGATGGAAGCGCTGACTTTCAAACCGGAAGCGTGGGGCATGAAGCGCGGAACCGAAAACGAGGACTTTATGTTCCTCAACCTCGGTCCGAACCACCCGTCTGCCCACGGTGCTTTCCGTATTGTTCTGCAGCTTGATGGCGAAGAGATCGTCGACTGCGTACCGGATATCGGCTACCACCACCGTGGCGCTGAGAAGATGGGCGAACGTCAGTCCTGGCACAGCTACATTCCGTATACCGACCGTATCGAATACCTCGGCGGCTGCGTCAATGAGATGCCGTACGTTCTGGCGGTCGAAAAGCTGGCGGGGATCACCGTACCGGATCGCGTCAATGTGATTCGCGTTATGCTCTCCGAGCTGTTCCGCATTAACAGTCACCTGCTGTATATCTCGACCTTTATTCAGGACGTCGGCGCAATGACGCCGGTGTTCTTTGCCTTTACCGACCGTCAGAAGATCTACGATCTGGTGGAAGCGATTACCGGTTTCCGTATGCACCCGGCGTGGTTCCGCATCGGCGGCGTGGCGCACGATCTGCCGCGCGGCTGGGATCGTCTGCTGCGTGAATTCCTTGAGTGGATGCCCAAGCGTCTGGATTCTTACGAGAAAGCCGCGCTGCGCAACAGCATTCTGATCGGCCGTTCAAAAGGCGTCGCCGCTTATGGCGCGAAAGAAGCGCTGGCGTGGGGCACCACCGGCGCCGGTCTGCGCGCCACCGGGATCGACTTCGACGTGCGTAAAGCGCGTCCATACTCTGGCTATGAGAACTTTGACTTCGAAGTGCCGGTTGGCGGCGGTGTATCCGACTGCTATACCCGCGTGATGCTGAAAGTCGAAGAGCTGCGCCAGAGCCTGCGCATTCTCCAGCAGTGTCTCGATAATATGCCGGAAGGCCCGTTCAAGGCGGATCACCCGCTGACGACGCCGCCGCCGAAAGAGCGCACGCTGCAGCATATCGAAACCCTGATTACGCACTTCCTGCAGGTTTCCTGGGGCCCGGTCATGCCGGCCAACGAATCCTTCCAGATGATAGAAGCGACGAAGGGTATTAACAGTTACTACCTGACCAGCGACGGCAGCACCATGAGCTATCGTACCCGTATCCGCACGCCGAGCTATGCGCACCTGCAGCAGATCCCGTCGGCGATTCGCGGCAGCCTGGTATCCGACCTGATCGTTTATCTGGGTAGTATCGATTTTGTTATGTCAGACGTGGACCGCTAATTATGCACGAGAATCAACAACCACAAACCGAGGCTTTTGAGCTGAGTGCGGCAGAGCGTGAGGCCATTGAGCACGAGAAGCACCACTACGAAGACCCGCGTGCGGCGTCCATCGAAGCGCTGAAGATCGTTCAGAAACAGCGCGGCTGGGTGCCGGATGGCGCGATCTATGCGATCGCCGACGTACTGGGGATCCCGGCAAGTGACGTGGAAGGGGTAGCCACTTTCTACAGCCAGATCTTCCGCCAGCCGGTTGGCCGTCACGTGATCCGCTATTGCGATAGCGTGGTTTGCCACATCACTGGCTTCCAGGGCATTCAGTCAGCTATCGAGAAAAAGCTCGACATCAAACCGGGTCAAACCACCTTTGATGGCCGCTTTACTCTGCTGCCGACCTGCTGCCTGGGCAACTGCGACAAGGGACCGACGATGATGATTGATGAGGATACTCATAGTTATCTGACGCCGGAGGCGATTCCTGACCTGTTGGAGCAGTATAAATGAAGACAGTGATCCGCACTCCCGAAACGCATCCGCTGACCTGGCGACTGCGCGATGATAAACAGCCGGTATGGCTGGAAGAGTATCAGAGCAAAAACGGCTATGCCGGTGCGCGTAAGGCGCTGCTGGGCCTGGCGCCGGATGAGATCGTCAATCAGGTGAAAGACGCCGGTCTGAAAGGGCGCGGCGGCGCGGGCTTTTCCACCGGTCTGAAGTGGAGCCTGATGCCGAAAGACGAATCCATGAACATCCGTTACCTGCTGTGTAACGCCGATGAGATGGAGCCGGGCACCTATAAAGACCGTCTGTTGATGGAGCAGCTGCCGCACCTGCTGGTGGAAGGCATGCTGATCTCCGCGTTTGCGCTGAAAGCGTACCGCGGCTACATCTTCCTGCGCGGCGAATATATTGAAGCGGCGGTGCATTTACGCCGCGCCATTGCCGAGGCGACCGAAGCCGGTCTGCTGGGCAAAAACATTCTCGGCACCGGTTTCGATTTCGAACTGTTCGTGCACACCGGGGCAGGGCGTTACATCTGCGGTGAAGAAACCGCGCTGATTAACTCCCTTGAAGGCCGTCGCGCCAACCCGCGTTCCAAGCCGCCGTTCCCGGCGAGCTCCGGCGTGTGGGGTAAACCGACCTGCGTGAACAACGTTGAAACCCTGTGTAACGTCCCGGCGATTCTGGCCAACGGCGTCGAGTGGTATCAGAACATTTCAACCAGCAAAGATGCTGGTACCAAGCTGATGGGCTTCTCTGGCCGGGTGAAAAACCCGGGCGTCTGGGAACTGCCGTTTGGTACCACCGCGCGCGAAATCCTCGAGGATTATGCCGGCGGCATGCGCGACGGCCTGAAGTTCAAGGCCTGGCAGCCGGGCGGCGCGGGGACTGACTTCCTGACCGAAGCGCATCTTGATCTGCCGATGGAATTCGAAAGTATTGGCAAAGCGGGGAGCCGTCTGGGTACCGCGCTGGCGATGGCCGTTGACCATGAGATTGGCATGGTGTCGCTGGTGCGTAATCTGGAAGAGTTCTTTGCCCGCGAATCCTGCGGCTGGTGTACGCCGTGCCGTGACGGTCTGCCGTGGAGCGTGAAAATTCTGCGCGCTCTGGAACGCGGTGAAGGTCAGCCGGGAGATATCGAGACACTTGAGCAACTGTGTCGGTTCCTTGGCCCGGGCAAAACCTTCTGTGCGCATGCGCCAGGTGCGGTAGAACCGCTGCAGAGCGCCATTAAATATTTCCGCGACGAATTCGAAGCAGGCATTAAGCAGCAGTTCAGTAATACCCATGCTATCAACGGGATTCAGCCGAACCTGCTTAAGACGCGCTGGTAATGTCTCCACAGGCTCTTCCAGGCGACGCGAAGGCGGCAACCGGGAAGAGGAAGTGGTAACGATTTTTTAATTTGGAAGCATGCTAATGGCTACGATTCATGTAGACGGCAAAGAATACGAGGTCAACGGAGCGGACAACCTGTTAGAGGCTTGTCTCTCTCTTGGTCTTGATATTCCATACTTTTGCTGGCACCCGGCGCTTGGCAGCGTCGGTGCTTGCCGCCAGTGTGCGGTGAAGCAATATCAAAACGCGGAAGACACGCGTGGTCGCCTGGTGATGTCCTGTATGACACCGGCATCCGACGGCACCTTTATCTCTATCGACGACGGTGAAGCGAAGCAGTTCCGCGAGAGCGTGGTTGAGTGGCTGATGACCAACCACCCGCACGACTGCCCGGTCTGTGAAGAAGGGGGCAACTGCCACCTGCAGGATATGACCGTCATGACCGGTCACAGCTTCCGCCGCTACCGTTTCACCAAGCGTACCCACCGCAACCAGGACCTGGGGCCGTTCATCTCTCATGAAATGAACCGCTGCATCGCCTGCTATCGCTGCGTGCGTTACTACAAAGATTACGCTGACGGTACCGACCTGGGCGTTTACGGTGCGCATGACAACGTCTACTTCGGTCGTCCGGAAGATGGCGTGCTGGAAAGCGAATTTTCCGGCAACCTGGTTGAGGTCTGCCCGACCGGCGTATTCACCGATAAGACGCACTCCGAGCGCTATAACCGTAAATGGGATATGCAGTTTGCGCCGAGCATCTGCCAGCAGTGTTCCATCGGCTGTAACATCAGCCCAGGCGAGCGCTATGGCGAACTGCGCCGTATCGAAAACCGTTACAACGGTACCGTTAACCGCTACTTCCTCTGCGACCGCGGCCGTTTTGGCTATGGCTATGTGAACCTGAAAGACCGTCCGCGTCAGCCGGTTCAGCGCCGTGGCGACGATCTGATTACCCTTAACGCCGAGCAGGCAATGCAGGGTGCGGCAGATATTCTGCGTCAGTCGAAAAAGGTGATTGGTATCGGCTCGCCGCGCGCCAGCATTGAAAGCAACTTTGCGTTGCGCGAGCTGGTCGGGGCAGAGAACTTCTATACCGGCATTGCGAAGGCTGAGCAGGAACGTCTGCAGATGATGCTGACCGTGCTGCGTGACGGCGGTATTCATACCCCGACGCTGCGCGACATTGAATCCTACGATGCGGTTCTGGTACTCGGGGAAGATATTACCCAGACCGGCGCCCGCGTTGCCCTGGCCGTGCGCCAGGCGGTGAAAGGGAAAGCGCGTGAAATGGCGGCGGCGCAGAAAGTCGCCGACTGGCAGATAGCCGCAATCCTCAACATCGGTCAACGCGCGAAGCATCCGCTGTTCGTTACCAATATTGACGACACCCGTCTTGACGATGTCGCCGCGTGGACCTACCGCGCACCGGTTGAAGATCAAGCGCGTCTGGGCTTTGCGATTGCCCATGCGCTGGATGAAACCGCACCGGCGGTGGACGGTCTGAGCAGCGATCTGAAAGGCAAAATTGACGTGATCGTTCAGGCGCTGGCCGGAGCGAAGAAACCGCTGATTGTCTCCGGGACTAACGCCGGCAGCATTGAAATCATTCAGGCGGCGGCCAACGTAGCCAAAGCGCTGAAAGGCCGCGGTATTGACGTCGGCGTCACCATGGTGGCCCGGGCAGTGAACAGCGTTGGCCTTGGCATGATTGGCGGCGGTTCTCTGGAAGAGGCGCTGAGCGAGCTGGAAACCGGCGCTGCCGATGCGGTAGTGGTGCTGGAAAACGATCTGCATCGTCACGCTTCTGCCGCGCGCGTTGACGCCGCGCTGGCCAAAGCGCCGCTGGTGATGGTCGTTGACCATCAACGCACCGCAATTATGGACAAAGCGCACCTGGTGCTTTCTGCGGCGAGCTTCGCCGAAAGCGACGGAACCGTGGTCAATAACGAAGGGCGCGCACAGCGTTTCTTCCAGGTCTACGACCCGTCCTACTACGATGCGAATACCGTGATGCTGGAAAGCTGGCGCTGGCTGCACTCACTACACAGCACCGTCGACAACCGTCAGGTTGACTGGACGCAGCTGGATCATGTGATTGATGCCGCCATTGCTAAGCTGCCGCAGTTGGCGGGGATTAAAGATGCCGCGCCGGACGCGACCTTCCGCATTCGCGGGCAGAAACTGGCTCGTGAACCGCATCGTTATAGCGGTCGTACGGCGATGCGCGCCAATATCAGCGTGCATGAACCGCGTCAGCCGCAGGATAAAGACACCATGTTTGCCTTCTCGATGGAAGGGAACAACCAGCCGTCTGCACCGCGTTCGCAAATTCCGTTTGCCTGGGCGCCGGGCTGGAACTCCCCGCAGGCGTGGAACAAATTCCAGGATGAAGTGGGCGGTAAACTGCGCCATGGCGATCCGGGCGTGCGTCTGATCGAAGCTTCCGCCAGCGGTCTGGAGTACTTTACCGCGGTGCCGGCAGGCTTCCAGGCTGAAGAAGGTCAATGGCGTATCGCGCCGTACTACCATCTGTTCGGCAGTGATGAACTGTCGCAGCGTTCTCCGGTCTTCCAGAGCCGCATGCCGCAGCCGTACATCAAGCTGAACCCGGCCGATGCCGCGAAGCTTGGCGTCAATGAGGGCGCGATGATTTCGTTCCGCGTTGAAGGCCAGACGCTTAGCCTCCCGCTGGTGATTTCTGCAGGACTGACGGCAGGGCAGGTGGGTTTACCGATGGGCATGCCGGGTATTGCGCCGGTACTGACCGGAGCACGTATTGACACTCTGCAGGAGGCGAAAGCATGAGTTGGTTAACACCGGATCTCATCGACATTCTGTTAAGCATCCTCAAGGCAGTGGTGATTCTGCTGGTGGTGGTGACCTGCGGCGCGTTCATGAGCTTTGGCGAACGTCGTCTGCTGGGCCTGTTCCAGAACCGCTACGGACCTAACCGTGTCGGCTGGGGCGGCTCGCTGCAGCTCGTCGCCGACATGATCAAGATGTTCTTTAAAGAGGACTGGGTTCCGCGCTTTACGGACCGCGTAATCTTTACTCTGGCGCCGGTTATCGCCTTTACGTCGCTGCTGCTGGCCTTTGCTATCGTGCCGGTCAGCCCGACGTGGGTGGTCGCTGACCTGAACATCGGCATCCTGTTCTTCCTGATGATGGCCGGTCTGGCGGTTTACGCCGTGCTGTTCGCCGGCTGGTCGAGTAACAACAAATACTCGCTGCTGGGGGCGATGCGTGCATCCGCGCAGACCCTGAGCTATGAAGTGTTCCTCGGTCTGTCGCTGATGGGCGTGGTGGCACAGGCGGGGTCGTTCAACATGAGCGATATCGTCAACAACCAGGCGCATCTGTGGAACGTGATTCCGCAGTTCTTCGGCTTTGTCACCTTCGCTATCGCCGGCGTGGCGGTCTGTCACCGTCACCCGTTTGACCAGCCGGAAGCCGAGCAGGAACTGGCCGATGGTTACCACATCGAATATTCCGGCATGAAGTTCGGTCTGTTCTTCGTCGGTGAGTACATCGGGATTGTCACCGTATCAGCGCTGATCGTGACGCTGTTCTTCGGCGGCTGGAATGGCCCATGGTTACCTCCGTTCATCTGGTTCGCGCTGAAAACCGCGTTCTTCATGATGATGTTCATTTTGATCCGCGCATCATTACCGCGTCCGCGCTATGACCAGGTAATGTCCTTTGGCTGGAAGGTATGCCTGCCGTTAACGCTGATCAACTTGTTGGTAACGGCGGCTGTCATTCTCTGGCAGGCGCAATAAGGGGTGAATTGACCATGACCTTAAAAGAATTATTGGTGGGGTTTGGCACCCAGGTCCGCAGTATCTGGATGATCGGGATGCATGCCTTCGCCAAACGTGAGACCCAGATGTACCCGGAAGAACCGGTATATCTGCCGCCGCGCTACCGTGGCCGTATCGTGCTGACGCGCGACCCGGACGGTGAAGAGCGCTGCGTGGCCTGTAACCTGTGTGCGGTAGCGTGTCCGGTAGGCTGTATCTCTTTGCAAAAAGCAGAGACCAAAGATGGCCGCTGGTACCCGGAGTTTTTCCGTATCAACTTCTCACGCTGCATTTTCTGCGGTCTGTGTGAAGAAGCGTGCCCGACCACGGCGATTCAGTTGACCCCGGACTTCGAACTGGGTGAATACAAGCGTCAGGATCTGGTGTACGAAAAAGAGGATCTGCTGATTTCCGGTCCGGGCAAATACCCGGAATATAACTTCTACCGGATGGCGGGTATGGCAATCGACGGCAAAGATAAAGGCGAAGCAGAGAACGAAGCTAAGCCTATCGACGTCAAGAGCCTGTTACCGTAAGGAGAGGGCAATGGAATTCGCTTTTTATATCTGTGGCCTCATCGCCATCCTCGCAACCCTGCGGGTGATCACCCACACCAATCCGGTGCATGCGCTGCTGTACCTGATTATTTCGCTGTTGGCGATTGCCGGCGTGTTCTTTTCTCTGGGCGCGTACTTCGCCGGGGCGCTGGAAATCATCGTTTACGCCGGGGCCATCATGGTGCTGTTCGTCTTCGTGGTGATGATGCTCAACCTGGGCGGTAGCGAAATCGAGCAGGAACGCAAATGGCTGCAGCCGGGGATCTGGATTGGCCCGGCTATCCTGTCCGCGGTGCTGCTGGTGGTTATCGTGTATGCCATCCTCGGTCTTAACGATCAGGGGATTGATGGCGCGGCGATAAGCGCGAAAGAAGTCGGTATTACGCTGTTTGGGCCGTACGTACTGGCGGTGGAGCTGGCCTCCATGCTGCTGCTGGCCGGTCTGGTTGTTGCCTTCCACATTGGCCGCGAAGAGCGCGCCGGTGAAGTGCTGAGCAACCGTCAGGGCGATAGCGACAAAAGAAAAACGGAGGAACACGCATGATTCCCTTAACACATGGGCTGATCCTCGCCGCGATCCTGTTTGTGCTCGGCCTGACGGGTCTGGTTATCCGCCGCAATCTGCTGTTTATGCTGATTAGCCTGGAAATCATGATCAACGCCGCGGCGCTGGCTTTCGTGGTGGCAGGCAGCTACTGGGGTCAGACCGACGGTCAGATAATGTATATCCTCGCCATCAGCCTCGCGGCTGCGGAAGCGAGTATCGGCCTGGCGCTGTTGCTGCAGCTCCATCGTCGCCGCCAGAACCTGAACATCGATTCAGTAAGTGAGTTGCGTGGATGAACATGCTTGCCTTAACCATTCTTCTGCCATTGATTGGCTTTGTTCTGCTGTCATTCTCCCGTGGCCGCTGGTCGGAAAACCTCTCCGCCACCGTGGGAATGGGGTCAGTCGGCCTGGCGGCGCTGGTGACCGCGTTTGTCGGCGTCGACTTCTTTGCGAACGGCAAACAGGCGGTCAGCGTACCGCTGTGGACCTGGATGTCGGTGGGTGATTTCAACATCGGTTTTAACCTGGTGCTGGATGGTCTTTCGCTGACCATGCTCTCCGTGGTCACCGGCGTTGGCTTCCTGATCCACATGTTCGCCTCCTGGTATATGCGCGGTGAAGAGGGCTACTCCCGCTTCTTCGCCTACACCAACCTGTTTATCGCGAGCATGGTGGTGCTGGTGCTGGCCGATAACCTGCTGCTGATGTATCTCGGCTGGGAAGGCGTGGGCCTGTGCTCCTATCTGCTGATCGGTTTCTACTATACCGATCCGAAGAATGGCGCCGCCGCAATGAAAGCCTTCGTGGTGACCCGTGTCGGTGACGTGTTCCTCGCGTTTGCGCTGTTCATTCTCTACAACGAGCTGGGCACCCTGAACTTCCGCGAAATGGTCGAACTGGCGCCTGCGCACTTTGAAGCCGGCAACAATATGCTGTGGTGGGCTACCTTGATGCTGTTGGGCGGTGCGGTCGGTAAATCGGCGCAGCTGCCGCTGCAGACCTGGCTTGCGGACGCGATGGCCGGTCCGACGCCGGTCTCCGCGTTGATCCACGCCGCCACCATGGTGACCGCGGGCGTCTACCTGATTGCCCGTACCCATGGCCTGTTCCTGATGACCCCGGAAATTCTCCATCTGGTCGGTATCGTCGGGGCGGTGACGCTGGTGCTGGCAGGCTTTGCCGCGCTGGTTCAGACCGACATCAAACGCGTACTCGCTTACTCCACTATGAGCCAGATTGGCTACATGTTCCTGGCGCTGGGCGTACAGGCATGGGATGCGGCGATTTTCCACCTGATGACCCACGCGTTCTTTAAAGCGCTGCTGTTCCTCTCGTCCGGCTCGGTCATTCTGGCCTGCCACCACGAGCAGAACATCTTCAAAATGGGCGGCCTGCGTAAGTCGATTCCGCTGGTGTACGTCTGCTTCCTGGTGGGGGGCGCGGCGCTGTCCGCACTGCCGCTGATTACCGCAGGCTTCTTCAGTAAGGACGAAATCCTCGCTGGCGCGATGGCTAACGGTCATATCAACCTGATGGTAGCCGGCCTGGTCGGGGCGTTTATGACCTCGCTGTATACCTTCCGGATGATCTTCATCGTCTTCCACGGTAAAGAACAGATCCACGCGCACGCCGGGAAGGGGATTACCCACCATCTGCCGCTGATTGTGCTGCTGATTCTGTCGACCTTCGTTGGCGCACTGATCGTTCCGCCGCTGCAGGGCGTACTGCCGCAGACCACCGAACTTGAGCACGGTCGCGTGATGACGCTGGAAATCGCCTCGGGGATCATCGCGATTGCCGGCATCCTGATTGCCGCCTGGCTGTGGCTGGGTAAACGTACGCTGGTGACCTCCATCGCCAACAGCGCGCCGGGCCGTCTGCTGGGTACCTGGTGGTACAACGCATGGGGCTTCGACTGGTTGTACGACAAAGTGTTCGTGAAACCATTCCTCGGCATCGCGTGGCTGCTGAAGAGCGATCCGCTGAATGCCATGATGAACATTCCGGCCATCCTCTCCCGCTTTGCAGGTAAAGGCCTGCTGCTTAGCGAGAATGGTTATCTACGCTGGTATGTGGCGTCAATGAGCGTCGGGGCGGTTGTCGTCCTGGCGTTGCTGATGGTACTGCGCTGAGTTTGTGGGTTGAGTGAATATCCCCGGCGGCGGTCCGCTGCCGGGTTTGTGAACCAAGAATGAATTTTAGGTAACTGCTTCTGAAGTCCAGGCGTCATCGGCGAGTGCGATAGCCTGTTCGGGAGTGAGAATATAAGGGACATACTTAGCTATGCTATTACCCTGGTTAATACTAATCCCCTTTATCGGCGGGTTTCTGTGCTGGCAGACTGAACGCTTTGGCGTGAAGATGCCGCGCTGGATTGCGCTGATTACCATGGGACTGACGCTGGTGCTCTCCCTGCAGCTGTGGCTACAGGGCGGTTATTCGCTGACGCAATCCGCGGGTATTCCGCAGTGGCAGTCAGAATTCGTGATGCCGTGGATCCCTCGCTTCGGTATTAGCATTCATCTGGCTATCGACGGTCTGTCGCTGCTGATGGTGGTGCTGACCGGTCTGCTCGGCGTGCTGGCCGTGCTCTGTTCGTGGCGCGAAATCGAAAAATACCAGGGCTTCTTCCACCTCAACCTGATGTGGATCCTGGGCGGCGTTATCGGCGTGTTCCTTGCCATCGACCTGTTCCTGTTCTTCTTCTTCTGGGAAATGATGCTGGTGCCGATGTACTTCCTGATCGCGCTGTGGGGCCATAAGGCTTCCGACGGTAAAACGCGTATCACGGCGGCAACCAAGTTCTTCATCTATACCCAGGCGAGCGGCCTGGTGATGTTGATTGCCATCCTGGCGCTGGCCTTCGTGCACTTTAACGCGACCGGCGTCTGGACCTTCAACTATGAAGATCTGCTGAAAACCCCGATGTCCCATGGCGTCGAATACATGCTGATGCTCGGCTTCTTCATCGCCTTCGCGGTGAAAATGCCGGTGGTTCCGCTGCACGGCTGGCTGCCGGATGCCCACTCTCAGGCACCGACCGCCGGTTCCGTTGACCTTGCCGGTATTTTGCTGAAAACGGCGGCCTACGGTCTGCTGCGTTTTGCTCTGCCGCTGTTCCCGAATGCCTCCGCCGAGTTTGCTCCCATCGCCATGTGGCTGGGCGTTATCGGTATCTTCTACGGCGCGTGGATGGCCTTCTGCCAGTACGACATCAAACGCCTGATTGCTTACACCTCCGTTTCCCACATGGGCTTCGTGCTGATTGCTATCTACACCGGCAGCCAGCTGGCGTACCAGGGGGCGGTCATTCAGATGATTGCCCACGGTCTGTCCGCAGCCGGCCTGTTCATTCTCTGCGGCCAGCTGTATGAACGCCTGCATACCCGCGATATGCGTCAGATGGGCGGTCTGTGGAGCAAAATTAAATGGCTGCCGGCGCTGTCGATGTTCTTCGCCGTGGCAACGCTGGGGATGCCGGGTACCGGTAACTTCGTCGGCGAATTCATGATTCTGTTCGGCAGCTACAAAGTGGTGCCGGTGATTACCGTGATCTCCACCTTTGGACTGGTCTTCGCTTCCGTCTACTCGCTCTCAATGCTGCATCGCGCGTACTTCGGTAAAGCGAAGAGCGACATCGCGGCGCAGGAGATGCGGGGAATGTCGCTGCGTGAACTGTCGATTGTTCTGCTGTTGGTGGTTCTGCTGGTGCTGCTGGGCTTCTTCCCGCAGCCGATTCTGGACACCTCACATGCTGCGATGAGCAACATTCAGCAGTGGTTTGTTAATTCCGTTTCTACTACAAGGCCGTAATTCGCCATGACAATAACTCCACAACAACTGATCGCACTGCTACCGCTGCTGATCGTCGGCTTGACGGTGGTGGTTGTGATGCTCTCCATTGCGTGGCGACGCAATCATTTCCTTAATGCCACGCTGTCGGTTCTTGGTCTGAACGCTGCGCTGATCTCACTCTGGTTCGTGGGTCAGAACGGTGCGATGGACGTCACGCCGCTGATTCGCGTTGACGGCTACGCCATGCTCTATACCGGGCTGGTGCTGCTGGCAAGCCTGGCCACCTGTACCTTCGCGTACCCGTGGCTTGAGGGATACAAGGACAACAAAGAAGAGTTCTACCTGCTGGTGCTTATCGCCGCGCTGGGTGGCATTCTGCTGGCGGGCGCCAACCATCTGGCCGCGCTGTTCCTCGGTATTGAATTGATTTCGCTGCCGCTGTTCGGCCTTATCGGTTATGCCTTCCGCCAGAAGCGTTCGCTGGAAGCGAGTATCAAATACACCATTCTGTCCGCCGCAGCCTCTTCATTCCTGCTGTTCGGTATGGCGCTGGTGTATGCCAACTCGGGCAACCTGTCCTTCCTGGCGCTGGGTAAAAGCCTGGCAGACAACGCTCTGCACGAACCGCTGCTGCTGGCGGGTCTGGGCCTGATGATCGTCGGCCTCGGCTTTAAGCTGTCGCTGGTGCCGTTTCACCTGTGGACGCCAGACGTTTACCAGGGCGCGCCGGCGCCGGTATCTACCTTCCTGGCAACCGCCAGCAAGATTGCTATCTTCGGCGTGGTGATGCGTCTGTTCCTGTACATGCCGGTGGGCAACAGCGAAGCGGTACGCGTGGTGCTTGGCCTGATTGCCTTTGCCTCCATCATCTTCGGTAACCTGATGGCGCTGAGCCAGACCAATATCAAACGTCTGCTCGGCTACTCCTCCATCTCGCATCTTGGCTATCTGCTGGTGGCGCTGATTGCCCTGCAGAGCGGTGAAATGTCGATGGAAGCCGTGGGTGTCTATCTGGCCGGCTATCTGTTCAGCAGCCTCGGCGCGTTCGGCGTGGTGAGCCTGATGTCCAGCCCATACCGTGGTCCGGATGCCGATTCGCTGTACTCCTATCGCGGCCTGTTCTGGCACCGTCCGATTCTGTCGGCGGTCATGACGGTGATGATGCTGTCGCTGGCAGGTATCCCGATGACGCTGGGCTTTATCGGTAAATTCTACGTGCTGGCCGTCGGTGTGCATGCACACCTGTGGTGGCTGGTTGCCGCCGTGGTGATCGGTTCGGCGATTGGTCTGTACTACTACCTGCGCGTGGCGGTGAGTCTGTACCTGAGCGCGCCGGATAAACTGAATCGCGATGCGCCGTCGAACTGGCAGTACAGCGCGGGCGGTATCGTGGTGCTGATCTCCGCGCTGCTGGTCCTCGTGCTTGGCGTGTGGCCGCAGCCGCTGATTAGCATTGTGCAGCTGGCAACACCGCTGATGTAATCGCCGGGGCCGGGGTTGATACCGTTGGCCCTGTAACCCTGCCAGCCCGTTGTGAGACGGGCTGGCATTTTTTTTGCCTCGTTCCGCTGTTTTATCCCCTCCAGCCCGGCTAACTCAGGCTGTACGCCATAAAGTCTTCGGCCAGCAGCGTCCGGGGAAACACGTCCCGACACTCCGCCAGCAGGCGCAGACAGCCTTCCGCGTCATAGCGCGAACTAAAATGGGTAGCGATAAACATACTGACGCCGGCATCGCGGGCCAGCGCCGCTGCCTGCTGGCTCGACGAATGACCGCGGCTATTGGCTTTTTCCGCCATGGCCTGCTCCAGCGTCGTTTCATGAACCATCAGGTCAACGCCGCGCGCCAGCTCAAGCGCCGCCTCGCAGGGAGCCGTATCGCCAAAAATTGCCAGCGTTTTGCCGGGCGTCGCCGGGCCAAGATAGCGCTTCCCATCGATCGTCCGGCCATCTTCCAGCTCCACCGTCTCTCCCTGTTTCAGGCGCTGAAACAGCGGGCCCGGGCGGACGCCGTCGGCAATCAGACGCGCGGCATCAAGGGCGCCAGGGCGGGCGTGCTCTTCGATACGATAGCCGTAGCATTCCACCGGATGATTCAGCGGATACGCGCTGACCCGATAGCCTCCTTCATCAAAGACCAGACCGGGGCCCACTTCGACAATGGTGAGCGGATAATCGGTCCATGAACCGCTTAAGCGCAGCGCGGTTTCCACAAACTCCCTGAGCCCCGTCGGGCCGTACAGCGTCAGCGGCAGCGAGTTGCCCTGCATGGAGCGGCTGCACAGCAGGCCGGGGAGGCCGAACAGATGATCGCCGTGGAGGTGGGTAATAAAAATCTTATTCAGTTTTCCTGGGTGGTACGGGGTATGTAAAAACTGATGCTGGGTACCTTCTCCGCAGTCGAACAACCACATCTCCGCTGCCGTCGGCTGTTGCAAATTCAGCACGATAGACGTCATATTACGTGTACGGGTCGGCACGCCTGCGGATGTCCCCAAAAATGTCAATTCCATCGTCCAGTGTCCTCAGGGCGTGGGTGAAAAAACTCAAGTATACAGGAGCAGTCAATGATTACATGGCAGGATCTTCACCACGCAGAGCTGACCGTCCCGCAGCTGTACGCTTTGCTACAGCTGCGCTGCGCGGTATTTGTCGTCGAACAAACCTGCCCCTATCAGGATGTTGACGGTGATGACCTGATCGGTGAAAACCGCCATCTGCTCGGCTGGCGAGGGGATGAACTGGTGGCCTATGCGCGCATTTTGAAAAGCGACGATGATATTGAGCCGGTGGTGATTGGACGCGTCATTGTCAGCCCGGCGGTGCGCGGTGAAAAGCTGGGTTATCAGCTGATGGAGCAGGCGCTGGCCAGCTGTCGTCGTCACTGGCCGCACAAGGCTATCTATCTCGGCGCCCAGGCGCATCTGCAACGTTTTTACGCCAGCTTCGGTTTTCAACCGGTGACCGACGTTTACGATGAGGACGGTATTGCGCATATTGGTATGGCCCGCGAGGCGGTCACCGGTTAAACGCCGTTAGCGTAACTACGCAAAGAATCTATACTTTTTTTCCTTCAGTCTGCTCTGGCTGGCCGCCGCCGCATGCGGAAAGTCCTCTCCCTCATTATGGGTACTGCAATTTCACCCCAGTACCCCGTATAATCTGTGGTTTTTATTCTCTGGAGGTTTGCGTGCTGTCTGTTTCCACTGCGCTGGAACGCTTACGTGACTGCCTGTCTGACGATTTTCCGCCGTCGTCCGGTACGCGAATTTTCGATATTCCTTTCCCTCTTCATGACGCTTTTGACCCGCTTCTGTGGTGCGGTCATCAAGCGCAGTGGCCGCAGTTTTACTGGCAGCAGCGCAATGGCGATGAAGAGCTTGCCGCGCTCGGCGCGGTCAAAACCTTCCCGTCTTTGGCCGGGGCTCACGGCTTCCTGCAGCGCCAGGGGCTGGCGGATTTACGTATTTGCGGCCTGAATGCATTTAATCCGCAGGAAGGGAGACTCTTTCTGCCGCGGCTGGAGTGGCGTCGGGTCGGGGGGAGAGCCACCCTGCGCCTGTTGTTGAGTAGCGAGACCTCACTGCGCGAAGATGCCATCGCGGCCCGGGAATTTCTCCAGACGCTAACGCCTGACCAGGCGCAGCCCGCCGCTCTGCCGCCGGTGCTCAGCGAACACCATTCCCCGGACTATCCGCAATGGCATGCGTTGATTGAACAGGCAACTCAGGCGATTGCCGCAGGGGAGATGGATAAAGTGGTGCTGGCGCGGGCCACCGATGTCCAGTTTGCCGCGCCGCCGGATCCGCTGGCGATCGTGGCTGCCAGCCGGCGCAGTAACCACCGCTGTTTTCATTTTATGATGGCCTTTAACGCGCAGCGGACATTCTTTGGTTCAACGCCGGAGCGGCTTTGGCGCCGGCGCGGGACGCTGCTGCGCACCGAAGCGCTGGCCGGGACCGTTGCCAGCCATCCTGACGATCGCCAGGCGCAATTGTTGGCCGACTGGCTGATGAAAGATGATAAAAATCAGCGCGAGAATATGCTGGTGGTGGAGGATATCTGCCAGCGTATGCAGGATGAGGTCCGTTCGCTGGACGTCCTGCCGCCGCAGGTGGTGCGGTTGCGTAAAGTTCAGCATCTGCGCCGCTGCATCTGGGCTGAACTCTCTCAGCCTGACGATACCCGCTGCCTGCATCAGCTGCAGCCGACCGCCGCGGTCGCAGGATTACCGCGCCGGGCGGCGCTGGCATTTATTACCCGCCATGAACCTTTTACCCGGGAATGGTACGCCGGTTCCGCTGGCTACCTGTCGCTGGCGCAAAGCGAATTCTGCGTGGCCCTGCGTTCGGCGCAAGTCGAAAACGCCACGCTGAGGCTGTATGCCGGTGCCGGGATTGTCAGCGGTTCCGATCCTGAGCAGGAGTGGCAGGAGATAGAAAATAAGGCGGCGGGACTGCGTTCCTTGTTATTGACAAAAACGTAGATAAACGACGCATATCAATACTCCATTGCTTTGTATTACCTATACTTAGCCTCAATATTTGATACCGGACAATTTCATGTCAGTAAGCGCATTTAACCGACGCTGGGCGGCGGTGATCCTCGAAGCATTAACTCGCCACGGCGTGCAGCATATTTGCATTGCGCCGGGCTCGCGCTCGACACCTCTTACCCTGGCAGCGACGGAAAACCGCGCGTTTATTCCTCATACCCATTTCGATGAGCGCGGTCTCGGCCATCTGGCGCTGGGGCTGGCAAAAGCCAGCCGGCAGCCGGTGGCGGTGATTGTCACGTCCGGAACGGCGACGGCTAACCTCTATCCGGCCTTAATTGAGGCGGGACTGACCGGTGAAAAGCTGATACTTCTCACCGCCGATCGTCCCCCGGAGCTGATTGACTGCGGTGCGAACCAGGCTATCCGCCAGCCGGGCATGTTTGCTTCTCATCCCTCGCAGACGCTGTCGTTGCCGCGTCCGTCGCAGGATGTGCCCGCGCGCTGGCTGGTATCGACGATTGACCAGGCGCTGGGCGCTCTGCATTCCGGCGGTATCCATATCAACTGTCCGTTCGCCGAGCCGCTGTACGGCGAGATGGATGACACCGGCGTGGAGTGGCAGCAGCAGCTCGGCGCGTGGTGGCAAAGCGATAAACCCTGGCTGCGGCAGTCCCTGCATCTGGAAAGCGAAAAGCAGCGCGACTGGTTTTTCTGGCGACAGAAGCGGGGCGTTGTCGTCGCGGGTCGCATGAGCGCCGCTGAAGGTAAAAAAGTCGCCGGGTGGGCAAAAACGCTCGGCTGGCCGCTGATTGGCGACGTCCTTTCCCAGACCGGGCAGCCGCTGCCGTGCGCCGACCTGTGGCTGGCGAACGGCAAAGCGGTGAGCGAACTGCAGCAGGCGCAAATCGTTGTACAACTGGGCAGCAGCCTCACCGGTAAACGCGTGCTGCAGTGGCAGGCCACCTGTGAACCGGAAGAATACTGGGTCGTGGATAATCTCCCCGGTCGCCTCGACCCGGCTCATCACCGCGGTCGTCGGCTGGTCTGCCCGGTGGAACAGTGGCTGGATCTGCATCCGGCGGAAAGCCGACAGCCGTGGGCGACGACGATCCCGGAGCTGTCGCGGCAGGCCTGGCAGGCGGCGGCCGACCGCAGTGAGGCATTTGGCGAAGCCCAGCTGGCTCACCGGATTCACCGCTATCTTCCGGAACAGGGGCAGCTGTTTGTCGGTAACAGCCTGGTGGTTCGGTTAATTGATGCCCTGGCGCAGCTTCCGGCAGGATATCCGGTTTATAGCAACCGCGGCGCCAGCGGTATTGATGGCCTGCTGGCGACGGCGGCAGGGGTTCAGCGAGCCAGCGCCCGCCCGACGCTGGCGATCGTCGGCGATCTTTCCGCGCTCTACGATCTGAACTCGCTGGCGTTGCTGCGCCAGGCCTCTGCGCCGCTGGTGCTGATCGTGGTAAACAACAACGGCGGGCAGATCTTCTCTTTGCTGCCGACGCCGCAGGATCAACGGCGCCAGTTTTATCTGATGCCGCAGGATGTCAATTTCGGCCATGCGGCGGCGATGTTTGGCCTTCATTATCATCGCCCGGGCAACTGGGAGGCTCTGGAAGCGGCGCTGGCCGGCGCCTGGCGTCTTCCTGGCGCCACGCTGATTGAGCTGGTGGTGAATGAGACGGAAGGCACTCATACTCTGCAACAGCTGCTGGCGCAGGTCAGCCGGCTATGAGTCTGCACGCCCGGTGCGAAAAGGGGCAGTCGGGCTATCCCTGGCTGGTCTTTTTACACGGTTTTTCCGGCGACAGCCGGGAGTGGCAAACGGTGGGCGCCGCGTTCAGCGCTTATCCGCAGCTGTATATTGATCTGCCGGGCCACGGTGGTTCGCGCGATGTCAGGGTCAGCGGTTTTGCCGAGGTTAGCCTGCGGCTGGAGAAAACGCTGGCGCACTATCATGTTCGGGACTACTGGCTGATCGGCTATTCGCTGGGCGGGCGTATTGCGATGTTTTTTGCCAGTCAGCCGCGGTGCGGGCTGTGCGGACTGGTCGTAGAGGGCGGCCATCCCGGTCTCCAGGATGCGCATCAACGCCGGCAGCGCGCTTGTAGCGATGCTGCCTGGGCTGAGCGCTTTCGCCGCGAGCCGCTGGTTCAGGTTTTTGCCGACTGGTACCAGCAGCCGGTTTTCGCCGGTTTAAGTACGCAGCAGCGGGAAGCGCTTGTTGCGCTGCGCAGCCACAACAGCGGTGCCAGTCTGGCCGCGATGCTGGAGGCGACTTCCCTCGCCGTACAGCCCGACCTGCGTGCGCAACTCCGCGCCCGGCGCTACCCTTTTCACTATCTTTGCGGCGAGCGCGATGCGAAGTTTCGCGCCCTTGCGCGCGACGTCGCCGCAACGACACATATTATTCATCATGCCGGGCATAACGCGCATCGGGAAAATCCCGCGGCGGTGGTGTCATGTCTGGCCCAGTTTTTAGCGAGTTAACCAAAGGACATTCTATGATCTCTCTTGATGAAGCAATGCTCTACGCCCCCGTGGAATGGCACGATTGCTCCGAAGGCTATACCGACATTCGTTACCAGAAGTCGACGGACGGGATTGCTAAAATCACCATTAACCGGCCGCAGGTGCGCAATGCGTTCCGCCCGCTGACCGTGAAAGAGATGATTCAGGCGCTGTCCGATGCCCGATATGACGACAATATCGGCGTCATTATCCTCACCGGCGAAGGCGATAAAGCATTCTGCGCCGGCGGCGACCAGAAGGTACGCGGCGATTACGGCGGCTACCAGGATGATTCCGGCGTTCACCACCTGAACGTGCTCGATTTTCAGCGCCAAATCCGCACCTGCCCGAAACCGATCGTGGCGATGGTGGCGGGGTATTCCATCGGCGGCGGTCACGTTCTGCATATGATGTGCGATCTGACGATTGCCGCAGAAAATGCCATCTTCGGCCAGACCGGCCCGAAAGTCGGCTCATTTGACGGTGGCTGGGGCGCATCCTACATGGCGCGGATCGTCGGACAGAAAAAAGCGCGCGAAATCTGGTTCCTGTGCCGTCAGTACGATGCGCAGCAGGCGCTGGATATGGGGCTGGTCAACACCGTCGTCCCGCTGGCAGATCTGGAAAAAGAGACCGTGCGCTGGTGTCGAGAAATGCTGCAAAACAGCCCGATGGCGCTGCGCTGCCTGAAGGCGGCGCTGAATGCCGATTGTGATGGCCAGGCGGGGCTGCAGGAGCTGGCGGGGAATGCCACCATGCTGTTCTACATGACCGAAGAGGGGCAGGAAGGGCGTAACGCTTTCAACCAGAAACGTCAGCCGGACTTCAGCAAATTTAAACGGAATCCATAATGCGTCAGGCGCAGGTTTACCGCTGGCAGGTACCGATGGACGCGGGCGTGGTACTGCGCGAACGGCGGTTAAAAACTCGCGATGGGCTGTTCATCCACCTGCAGGACGGTGAACGTCAGGGATGGGGCGAAATTGCGCCTCTGCCGGGCTTTAGCGCGGAAACGCTGGAGGAGGCGCAGTGCGCGCTGGTGGCATGGGCGAAAGCCTGGCGGCAGGGCGAGAATCTGTCCGGGCCGTCTCACCCTTCCGTGGCCTTCGGCGTCAGCTGCGCGCTGGCGGAGCTGAACGATGAACTGCCGCTGGAGGCGGAGTATCGCGCGGTGCCGCTGTGCACCGGCGACCCGGACGAACTGTTTGCCAGGCTGGCGGCGCTGCCCGGTGAAAAGGTAGCGAAGGTCAAGATCGGGCTGTATGAAGCGGTGCGTGACGGCATGGTGGTTAACCTGCTGCTGGAAGCGATTCCCGATCTGCAGCTGCGTCTGGACGCCAACCGCGCCTGGACCCCGCTCAAAGCGCAGCAGTTTGCGAAATATGTCCATCCGCAGTACCGCGACCGTATCGCCTTCCTTGAGGAACCGTGTAAAACCCGCGACGACTCCCGGGCTTTTGCCCGGGAAACCGGCATTGCGATTGCCTGGGATGAAAGTCTGCGTGAGGCGGATTTTCGTTTTCAGGCGGAGCCGGGTTTGCGTGCGCTGGTGATCAAGCCGACGCTCACCGGTAGCCTGGACAAAGTACGGGAACAGGTCGCCGCGGCACACGCGCTGGGGTTGACGGCGGTGATCAGCTCATCGATCGAATCAAGCCTTGGACTGACGCAGCTGGCGCGGATTGCCGCCTGGCTGACGCCGCAGACCCTTCCCGGTCTGGATACCCTGGCATTGATGCGCGCGCAGCTGATTCGCCCCTGGCCTGACAGCCCGTTACCCTGCCTGAACAGTGATGAGCTGGAGCCGCTGCTGTGACCTTTAGCGACTGGCCATGGCGCCACTGGCGCCGGCTGCGCGGCGATGCGCCGGCGGTGCGTCTGAACGACGTTGTCCTGAACTGGCGACAGCTGTGCGCTGAAGTTGACGCGCTGGCCGCGGGCTTCCGCGCTCAAGGGGTCAATGAAGGGGAGGGCGTGCTGCTGCGGGCCTATAACCAGCCGTCGGCATTGCTGGCATGGCTGGCGCTGCTTCAGTGCGGCGCCCGGGTGCTTCCTCTGAATCCTCAGCTCCCGCCTTCGCTGCTGGCGGCAGTGTTACCCTCCCTCGATTTGCGTTATGCGCTGGCGCTGAACGGCGATCCGCTCGCCCTCGACTTTGCGCCGCTGGCGCTGCAACGCGCGGCGGGTGGCTTGACGCTACCCTGGTGCGAAGAACGCCTGGCGTCAATGACGCTCACCTCCGGCTCTACGGGGCTGCCGAAGGCTGCCGTGCACAGCTGTCGGGCGCATCTTGCCAGCGCTGAAGGCGTGCTGGCGATGATTCCGCTGGCGTCGGATGATGACTGGCTGCTGTCGTTGCCGCTGTTTCATGTTTCCGGCCAGGGTATTCTCTGGCGCTGGCTGCTGGCGGGCGCCCGCCTGACGGTAAGAGAAAGACAACCGCTGGAACAGGCGCTGCGAGGCTGTACGCATGCCTCGCTGGTGCCCACTCAGCTCTGGCGGTTGCTCAATAGTGAGGCTGATGTGTCGTTGAAGGCGGTGCTGTTGGGCGGGGCGGCGATTCCCGTCGCGTTGACCGAACAGGCGCGGGGCCGGGGGATTCGCTGCTGGTGCGGCTATGGTCTGACGGAGTTCGCCTCGACTGTATGCGGCAAAGAGGCGGATGGCGCACCGGACGTTGGCCAGCCGCTGCCGGGGCGCGCGCTGAAAATTGTTGAAGGCGAAGTCTGGCTGCGTGCCGACAGCATGGCGGCTGGCTACTGGCGCGATGGCGGGGTGCAGCCGCTGGTCAACGAACAGGGCTGGTTTGCCACTCGCGATCGCGGCGAGATCAGGGAGGGTAAACTGACTCTGCTTGGGCGGATGGATAACCTCTTTTTCAGCGGAGGGGAAGGTATTCAGCCTGAAGAGGTGGAGAGAGTACTCCTGGCTCATCCGCAGATTCAGCAGGCATTTATCGTGCCGTTAGACGATGCGGAGTTTGGTCAGCGTCCGGTGGCGGTGGTGGAGTGCGCTGTGCAGTGCGATGTCGCCGCGCTGGCGGTCTGGGCACAGGATAAGCTGGCACGTTTTCAGCAGCCGGTACGCTGGTTGACGTTACCTGATTCGTTGAAAACCGGCGGGATTAAAATCTCCCGCCGGGCATTACGTGACTGGGTTAATGCGTTGCCAGGCAGCCAGACCCGTTAACCGGGGTTGGCCTCGGCACGGCGCCGGCGTTGCTTACGCAGATAGCGTAGCAGCGGAGGAATAACGATCGCGGCGATGGCGAGGAACAATAATGTTTTGGTCACGCCGCTTCCCCACAAAATCGACAGATTGCCGTTGCTGATAGACAGCGCCCGGCGCAGGTTTTGCTCCAGCATCTCTCCGAGCACGAAACCTAAGATCAGCGGCGACATCGGGAAGTGCATTTTACGCAGAATGTACCCGAGCACTCCGAGTCCGACCATTAGCAGCAAATCGAAGGTCGTACTGTGGACCGCGTAGACGCCGACGGCAGAAACGGCGGCAATCGCCGGCACCAGGAACCACAGTGGGATCGTCAGCATCCGGGTAAACAGGCCGATCAGCGGGATGTTCATAATCAGGAGCATCACGTTGGCGATCAGCAGGGCGGCGATCAATCCCCAGACGATGTCCGGTTGTTCGGTAAACATGGCGGGGCCTGGCGTGATGTTGTACAGCGTCAGGGCTCCCATCATCACCGCCGTGGTGCCGGAACCGGGCACCCCGAGGGTCAGCATCGGGATGAACGAGCCGCAGGCGGAGGCGTTATTGGCCGCTTCCGGGGCGGCGACGCCGCGGATATCCCCTTTGCCGAAGCTGTCGCTGCTGCCGCTGAGCTTTTTCTCGGTCATATAGGTGATGGCGCTGGCAATGGTAGCCCCGGCGCCGGGCAGAATACCGACGAAGAAACCTACCACCGACGAGCGCAGCGTGGCGCCCACGCACTGACCGGCCTCTTTGGCGTTAAACAACATACGCCCGGTTTTCCGCACCAGCGTTTGCCCGCTGCTGGTGCTTTCCAGCATCAGCAGAATTTCAGAGACGCTAAACAGCCCTATGACGACGACGATAAACTGCACGCCATCCGAGAGGTGGATGCTGTCGAAGGTAAAGCGGTAGACCCCGGTATTGGCATCGACACCCACCGTCGCCAGACCTAAACCAATTAAGGCGGAGAGAAACGACTTCAGCGGGTTCTGCGCCATCATGCTGCCCAGGCAGGCAATGGCAAACACCATCAGGGCGAAATACTCTGCGGGACCGAATGCCAGCGACCACTGTGCCAGCACCGGTGCGAACAAAATAATGCCGCCAATCGCGATAAGCGATCCGACAAAAGAGCTGACCGCCGAAATCGATAAGGCCACCCCGCCGCGTCCCTGCTGGGCCATCGGATAACCGTCGAGAGCGGTCATAATGGCGGCGGCATCGCCGGGCACATTCAGTAAAATGGACGAGATGCGCCCGCCGTACTCGCAGCCGATATAGACCGTCGCCAGCAGAATCAGGGCAGATTCAGCAGGCAGATGCAGTGCGAACGCCAGCGGCAGCAGAATCGCCACGCCGTTAATTGGCCCGAGGCCGGGCAACAGGCCGACGATGGTGCCGACGAAGCAGCCAATCAGCGCAATCATCAGGTTCGTCGGCGTCATCGCCACGGCGAAGCCCTGCGAAAGATAAATCCAGGTATCCATAGACTTCTCCGTTAACTTAACCAGATGCCGAGCGGCAACGTGACATCGAGCAGGGTGTCAAAGGCGTACCACAGGGCCGCGCCCATCACCACCCCGGCCGCGGCGGTGGCAGGCAGCGTGGCGCCAAACAGCAGGCCAATGACGGCGGTCAGCAAGGCGGTGGCCAGCGGGAAACCAAGCCATTCAAATCCCCATGCATAGACCACCAGAACCACCACCATGGTTAACAAGCGTTGTAAAACTCGCTTCCCGGGCCACGTCACCGCGTCGGGGCGGCGTAATAACAGCAGGACCGAGCACAGCAGCATCAGGCCGATAATCCCCAGCGGGAACGGGCGAGGACCAACGGGTTCATAGGCGTACTCGCTGTGAATCTGCCAGGCAACGAACATCCCCCCCGTGCAGAGCAGCAGCCAGATACTGGCAAAAATACGATCGCTCATGGCAACCTCCGCAGATTATTTCGCCAGACCAAAGGCTTTGGCCTGTTCGCGATAGTCGTTGACCTGTTTCTTCACGTAGGCATCGAGCGCTTCGCCGCTCAGGTTGAACTCAAACAGGCCGCGCAGCTCGCGCTGTTTTTTGAACTCCTCGGTCTGTTGAAGCTTGTTGAACTCCTCGACCCACCACTGGTAGTCAGCATCGCTGACCTTCGGACCGACGTAAAAGCCGCGAATAATCGGCCAGACCAGATCGTAACCCTGCTCTTTAGCGGTCGGGACATTGGCCAGCGCACCGGGCAGCCGTTCACTGGAGAAGACCGCCAGCACGCGAATTTTGTTGCCTTGCAGATAGGGCACCATTTCGCTCAGATCGCCAGAGACCGCCTGAACATGGTTTCCCAATAGCGCGGTCACCGGTTCGCCGCCGCCCTCAAAAGCGACGTAGCGCATTTTATGCGGGTCAACATGGGCTTTTTGCGCCATCAGCGCGGCCTTCATCCAGTCCTGGCTGCCGATGGAGGCGCCGGCGCCGATGACGATGTTGGCGGGATCTTTTTCCATTGCGGCCATAAACGAAGGGAGGTCCTGCCACGGAGAGTCGGCTCGCACGGCAATCATCCCGTAATCGGTACCTACGCTGGCGAGCCAGCGGACATCATCGACGCCGTAGCGGCCAAATTTACCTTGCGATAAATTGAGTAACGAACCGCCGGAGAAGGCGACAACGGTGCCCGGCTCGCCCGGACGCTGTGCGACGATGGCGTTGTAGGCGACCGCGCCGACACCGCCGGGCATGTAGGTGACCCGCATCGGTTTAGCGATCGCCCCTGTTTCCATCAGGCTGACCTGAATCAGTTTGCAGGTCAGATCGAAGCCGCCGCCGGGCTTAGCCGGCGCAATACATTCGGTACGGGAAGGGGCTTCGGCGGCATACGCTGAGACGCTGCAGAGGCATAGCGCGAGTGCGCTAAGATGGCGAAGGAATGGTGTGTTCATGGGCTTCCTCAGTCGGGTACAGGGTTGGTTTATTCTGGTTATGTGGAACAATGTCGGACTGTTTGGTTGCGCAATTGTTAAATCAACAACCTTTCATTTCCCTTTCAGTCGCGGGATAACTTTACAGGATGTGATAGATCTCTCTTATTTCCCTCAGCGACAGGGAGGCATCAGCGGCGGGGTTATTTCCGGCGATGGGAAATGCGAAGCACGATAAAACGGGCCAGAACTGGCCCAGGGATTGAGCAGCATAAATCGCCGGTGGGATCAACTGAGCAGGCGCAGGAAAGTACCAGATTCAGCCGAATGTATTATGAATGAGGCTGAGCACTTATCTGCGATTTTTTATAAATACACGTTTTGTTCTGCGGATATCTTTCAGATATGAGTACAGGGAAAATACGGATACGGCCAGCAGTACGACGGCGAGAATTAAAAATAAAATATTAACCATGCTATTAGTCCATTGATAGTGTGGTGTTTTTTTTCATTTTCAGTATCGGGATATTTATCCGGTGAAAGTATGATCTTCATCAAATGTTATTCCCATTCATACAGTAATGAACGTAATTAGTACATTCTTATGATCTCTATAATATTGGGCGTTCTTATAATGTTATTTTGCGCTGAATGAATAATAAAGTCAGCGTATTTAATGATGATTTAAAGTTAATTTCGTCAGAATATGCATGAGAATAAACAGATGGCGAATTGGGTTTCCCGCAAGCGCGTTGACGGCTATCTGCGGGCTGAATAGCGGCAGACGGTGGGGAGAGCGATCGCCCTCTTTGTTCAGAGTGTTAAACCGCTTACAAATCAGCTGCGTCGATGTTGCATATTTGTTTCATTTTGTCATTCTCATCTTTTTGTTGCTCGTCGCGCTGTGATGGATGCTTGCGCCAATGGGTGACCACGGAACCAAAGTCAGTCCTGCCGATTGCCGTGCCGATAAACATGGAGATATCACCACAATGCGCCTTTTATTAGCTGAAGATAATCGTGAACTGGCCCACTGGCTGGAAAAAGCGCTGGTACAGGGCGGGTTTGCCGTCGACTGCGTCTTCGATGGTCGGGCGGCTGACCATCTGCTGCAAAGTGAAAAATACGCGCTGGCGGTGCTGGATATCGGGATGCCCGGTTTCGACGGACTGGAAGTGGTTCAGCGGCTGCGCAAACGCGGGCAGACGCTACCGGTACTGTTGCTGACGGCACGCAGCGCGGTAGCGGATCGGGTTAAAGGGTTGAACGTCGGCGCCGATGATTATCTGCCGAAGCCCTTTGAGCTTGAGGAACTGGACGCGCGGCTGCGGGCATTGCTACGGCGCAGCGAAGGTCAGGTGCATGAAGTACAGCAGCTGGGCGAGCTGGAGTATCGCGATGAGGGCTATTTTTTGTTGCGAGGACAGCGGTTGTCGCTAACCCCGCGCGAGCAGGCGCTATTGACGGTGCTGATGTTTCGTCGTTCCCGACCCGTCTCACGCCAGCAGCTGTTTGAGCAGGTCTTCAGTCTGAATGACGAAGTGAGTCCGGAAAGTATCGAACTCTATGTCCATCGGCTGCGGAAAAAGCTACAGGACAGCGACGTGCGGATTACCACGCTGCGTGGGCTCGGCTATGTGCTGGAGGGCGGTCATGAAGTGGGGTAAGCCGCAGTCGCTGTTTGCCCAACTGATGCTGTTTCTCGGGCTGCCGCTGGTGCTGCTGTGGGGACTGTCGGCATTCAACAGCTATGTGAGCGCGCTCCAGGCGGCGACGCAGGCCTATGACCGGACGCTGCTCTCCTCGGCCCGCACCGTGGCGGAACGGCTGGTGGTGCGCGAGGGGCGGCTGGAGGTCAACGTGCCCTGGGTCGTGCTGGATAGTTTTGAGCTCAACATGAACGACCGCCTGTATTACAAGGTGGTGGACCCGAACGGGAAGGTGATTTCAGGTTTTGATGATTTGCCCGCCATGCCGCCGGCAACCTCGCGCACGACGCTCTATCCGGCGCTGGCATGGTTTTACCACACCGAATATCGTGGCCAGGCCATTCGCGTGGCGCGCCTGCTGCAGCCGATCAACGAAGGGGGCATTCTCGGGATGGCGGAAATCTATATCGCTGAGACCCTGCAGTCGCGGCGCTGGCTTGCCGGGCAGCTGCTGTTCTCTTCCTGGGTATCGCAGGGGCTGCTGGTGCTGCTGACGCTGGTGCTGACCGGCTGGCTGCTGCGGCGCGTGCTGCGCCCGATGCGCCAGCTCTCGGCGCTGATGGTCCGGCGCGAACCCGGCCTGCTGACGCCGCTGCCGGAACTGCTGCCGTGGTCAGAAACCCGGCTGCTGATAGTGGCATTTAACCGCTATATTGACCGGCTGCGAGTGATGATTTCACGGCAGGAGCGCTTTAGCGCCGACGCCTCCCATCAGCTCAAGACGCCGCTGGCGGTTTTAAAGACTCAGGCCTCCGTCGCGCTGGCCAGCGATGACCCGCAGCTGTGGCGTGAAAGTCTGCAGGCCATGCGTACCACGCTCGATGGGACGATTATGTTGACCGAACGTCTGCTGCAGCTGGCGAGCGTTAAAGGTAAAGAGCAGGGGGAGCGGGCCTTCCTGGCCGTCGATCTTCAGGACATCGTGCAAAACAGCTGCTTTTCGCGGATTACCCAGGCGCGCAGTAAAAATATCGACCTCGGTTATGAGGGCGAACGGTCCGCGGTCATGATCGCCGGCGACGGCGTCCTGCTGGCTGAGCTGTGCGCCAATCTGTTGGATAACGCAATTCGCTACACGCCGGCAAACGGAACGGTGACGCTGAGCCTGCGTCGCGATGGAGAAGGCGTCGTCATGGAGGTCGAAGACAGTGGCCCGGGTATTGAGGATGACCAGATTCAGCAGGCGCTGCTGCCATTTCAGCGCCTGGAAAATGTCGGGGATAACCCCGGTGCGGGTCTCGGGCTGGCGCTGGTGACGGATATTGCCCGACTGCATCGCAGTCACCCGCAGCTGCTGCGCAGCGAAACGCTGGGCGGCCTGAAAGTCAGACTGCGTTTTCTGGCCGCGGCGCCGGGTCGCTCAGAGCAGGCCTTTCAGGGTTAATGTTTTGCGGGTCGCGACGTTCAGATCGTAGCGGTGCAAATCTTGCGGTTTCACCCAGGCATACGCCTGAAACTCGTCGTTGAGGGTGATTTCGCGATTGGCGCTGAGGCAGTCAAAAATCAGGTAAATCATATATATCTCTTCCTGACGGCCGTCGGCATAGGTTTTGACCCGAATATCATCGCTGAAGGTCCACGGCGTAATCTGCGTCAGCTGCAACGCCTCGCCAAGCTCCTCACTAACTTCCCGACGTAGCGCCTCTTCAATACGTTCGCCCGGTTCAACGCCGCCGCCGGAAAGTGCCCACTGCCCGGGAAAAACGCCGCGATCGTCAGCCATTTTGCAGAGCAGATAGTGGCCCTCATTCTGAATCAGCGGGCAGACGATGGTCCTTTGGCGCATGGTGATCTCCTTGACTAAACGGTAGGAAAAAGGTGTTGGAGCACCAGTTTGCGAGCCGTCTCGCTAAACCGCAAGCTGCATTGTCCGTATTTAGCCGCCGCTATCCGTAGCAACTGGTTACAATCACGAGAGTAAAGGTCATTTTAGTGCATTGATTCCTCAGCGTTCGGCAGTACAATTCTGCGGTTTTTGGGACTTTTTTGATTCTTGTTTTCTGGATAGAGTAAAAATGAAAAAGAGCATTTTATTAGGTCTTGCCGGCATGATGTTCGTCTCTACGGCGGCAAATGCCATCAGCGTAACCGGGCAGGCTGGTGAGCACTACACCAACCTTGGCGTCGGTTTCGGGACTGAGTCATCTGGTCTGGCAGTGACCGGCAACTGGATGCACAGCGACAATGACGGCGACGCGGCGGGTTTAGGTCTTGGTCTGAATATTCCGCTGGGGCCATTCCTCGCGACGGTTGGCGGCAAGGGCGTTTACACCAACCCGAAGAGCGGCGATGAAGGGTATGCGGCGGCCGTCGGCGGCGGCCTGCAGTGGAAAATTGGCGACAGCTTCCGTCTGTTCGGCGAATACTATTATTCCCCGGATTCACTCTCCAGCGGTATTCAGAGCTATCAGGAAGCCAACGCCGGTGCGAGCTGGACGATTATGCGTCCTCTGAGCATCGAAGCCGGTTATCGTTATCTGAACCTCGAAGGGAAAGACGGCAACAAAGACAGCACGATTGCAGACGGCCCGTACCTCGGCGTCAGCGCCAGCTTCTAATCCCGCAACGGCGCGAACCTTTCCCGCGCCGTATTCCTGTCTACTCCGCCTGCGCCTTGCGCTATAGTATTGCCACCTGGCAGGCAAGGAGTGAAGTGAATAATGATAAATGTGGAAATGCTGTCCACCGGCGATGAAGTGTTGCACGGGCAAATCGTCGATACCAATGCCGCGTGGCTGGCCGATTTCTTTTTCAATCAGGGATTACCGTTAACGCGCCGCAACACCGTGGGCGATGACCTTGATTCCCTGGTCACGGTGTTACGTGAACGCAGTGAACAGGCGGATGTGCTGATCGTCAACGGCGGCCTGGGGCCAACCAGTGACGATCTGAGCGCGCTGGCCGCAGCGACCGCCAAGGGCGAAGGACTGATTCTGCACGAAGCGTGGCTGGAAACGATGACCCGTTTCTTTGCCGAGCGCGGTCGCCCGATGGCCGCAAGCAACCGCAAGCAGGCGGAGATCCCCGCCAGCGCGGAGATGATCAATAATCCGGTTGGGACGGCCTGCGGTTTTGCCGTTCAGCTTAACCGCTGTCTGATGTTTTTCACCCCCGGCGTCCCGTCGGAATTCAAAGTCATGGTCGAGCAGGAAATTTTACCCCGCCTGCGTGAGCGTTTCCCGCTGTCTGCACCGCCGCTGTGTCTGCGTCTGACGACTTTTGGCCGTTCGGAAAGCGATCTGGCGCAAAGCCTCGATCCGCTGGAGCTGCCGCCGGGCGTCGTCATGGGCTACCGCTCTTCAATGCCGATTATTGAGCTGAAGCTCACCGGGCCGGCGGAGCAGCGCGAAGCGATGCTGGCGATATGGCCGGAAGTGAAAAAAGTGGCGGGAGAGAGCATGATTTTCGAGGGCACCGAAGGGCTGCCCGCGCAGATCGCGCGTTGTTTACAGGAGCGCCAGCTGAGTCTGACGCTGAGTGAACAGTTTACCGGCGGTTTGCTGGCGCTTCAGCTTTCGCGGGCAAATGCGCCGCTGCTGGCAAGCGAAGTCGTCCCTTGCCAGGAGGAGTCGCTGGCGCAGTCTGCTCGCTGGGCCGCAGAACGGCGGGTCAATCATTTCGCCGGTCTGGCACTGGCGGTGAGCGGTCAGGAAGCCGATCACCTGAATTTCGTCCTCTCGACGCCGGAAGGCACCCATGCGCTACGGGTCAAATTCAGCGCCACGCGCTACAGCCTGGCGGTTCGTCAGGAAGTCTGTGCCATGATGGCGCTGAATATGCTGCGCCGTTGGTTGAACGGTCAGCCGGTCGCCGGCGAACACGGTTGGATTAACGTCGTCGAATCTCTCTCGGTTTAAACAAACCTCTGCGTCGGGAACTCCTCCCGACGCGCGATCGGTCCAGCCGGTTGTACTTGCTTTTAAATATTCCGTGCGCCATCTCGCCTTTTCCTCCCGCCGAACGTCCACTCTGCTGGAATAGCGTCGCCATTTGAGGTCGCTGACAATTTACCGCCCGGACAACCGCAACACTGATTCCAGTACTCAGGATTGGAGTCCAGGATGCTGGAATCAAGTAAAGTCCCGGCGGCTGCACCTTACCGGGCCTACGAGATCCGCATATGGCGCCAGGCAGGTCGTCAGTCAGGGCGATGCTAATACCCAATTCGCAAGCACCCGTAGGCCGGGTCAGGCGTTAGCCGCCACCCGGCAAAAACACGGCGACAGTATTCACAGCGGATTTGTCATCGCCCATTGATTTCACTCGGTTCTGGCGCCGATATCAGGTCAGCGCCTGCGCCAGCAAAGTGATGGGATGTTCACAGCGTTTGCTGGTGGACATCTCGATTTGCCATTTGCAGGTTTCGCAATCGGTGATCACCAGGTCGGCACCGCTCTCCTCAATTTGCCGGAACAGCGGTGCGCCGATGGCCTGAGAAGAGGGGTAGTTTTCCGATTTAAACCCGTAGGTGCCGGCGATACCGCAGCACTGCGAATCCAGCACTTCCAGCTGTAAACCCGGGATCAGCCGCAGCAGTTCGAGGGTATACAGCGACCAGCCCATCTTCTCCATATGACACGGCGTGTGATAAACCACCTTCAGCGGCAGCGGCCGAAGCGGCAGGGTTCGCCCGGCATCAAGCTGGCGCCAGATCCAGCGGGTGGCCAGTTCAACCCGGTCGCGAAGGTCCTGATTATCGACATCCAGCAGATGCGGGTATTCGTCGCGCAGGGTAAAAGCGCAGGTTGATGAGGTGGCAATGACCGGCAGCGCAGTCTCTCGCATGGCGGCGACGTTGCTCTGCGCCTGGCGGCGGGCTTTGGCAAAAAAGCCGTTGGCGATAAGCGGCACGCCGCAGCATTTTTCTTTGCTTAACAGCTGTACGCCGGTGCCCATCGCGTTCAGCACGCGGATGAGATCGTGGCCAAGCTGCGGATGGTTGTAGTTGACGTAACAGCCGTGAAAAAACGCCACTTGCTCACTGAACTGCGCCTGGCGGTCCGCCTGCTGGCGGTAAGCCCGGCGAAAGGTGCCGAAACCGTATTTCGGCAGCGTTCGCCGGTGGTCAATCTTTAACGTCGCATCGAGCAGCCGGCGCACCGGCTTGAGGCCCGTTGCGACGTTGACCAGCGGGGCAAACGGCGTGGAGAGAGTGCCCATCAGGTCGGTATGGCTGAGGATAGCATCGCGCAGCGTCGGTTTTTGCTGGCTGTACTGCGCCCGTGCCCGCTGGATAATATCGCCAATTTTTACATCAGAGGGACAGGCGACTTCACAGCGCTTGCAGTTAATACAATATTTTAAGGCTTCGTCGTACAGTGCCCCATCCTTCAGCCGCAGGCGCTCACCGTCCGGACCCGCCTGTTTCGGGCCCGGATAGCGGGGATTAACCCGGCTGACCGGACAGCTGGTCGTACAAACGGTACATTTAATGCAGCTCTCAAAGCGGGTATCGTTCATCGCGTGCCTCCGGCAAGGTCATGAATCTGTTTCGCGACGTGGAGCGCGGTGACCGCGCAAACGCCGCCGCCGCATCCCAGCTGGATGGCGTCAAAACCGCCCAGTAGCGAACCGATGGCGAACAGGTTGCCCAGCGGCTGGCCGTCGAGCAGCGGGCGCAGCATCGTATCCGTTTTCAGGCCGAAGCGTTGCCAGGGTTGCGAAGCAAAGAAATCGCGCTGATACCAGTTCTCGCGCGGGGTAGTCTGCTGAAGGTCGAGGCCGAGAATCGGCTCCCGAACGCGCTCTTTATCGGCGATCAAGCCATTGCTGAAGAAACTGCCGCTGGCCAGAACTGCAAAACGGGGACGCAGCGGAACATCGCCGTGCTGCCGGGTCCAGACTTCGCTGACGTTCCCCTCCTGATGGCCGATCCGCGTGACTTCATCGCCAGCCAGCCAGGTGCCTCCGGTCCGAATAAAACGACGCTGAAGCTGGTTATGCAGGCGCATGCCGGGAACCGAAGGCGGCAGCGTCGGCAGCAGGCGCAGCGGGCAGGGCAGCTGTTCCTGTAGCCAGCTATACAGCCCGGCGTCGTTCAGACCGAAACAGGCGGGCATGATCAGCAGGTCGTGCGCCTGCGCCAGCGGACGTAACGCGGCGAGGAGCGCGGGCCAATGACACGGTTCATCGAGCATTCTGGCGATATTCACCGCGCGAAATTCGCTCGGGTTATCCCGCAGAACATCCAGTATCGGTAAGTCTATCTCGGTCGCCGTCGCTTTTACCCCCTGCCGGGTGAGCGAGGCGGCGGCCAGATGCGGCTGGAAGTCGGCGAACCCGCCGATACCCACGACGCCAACGCTTCGTGCGGAGAGTGGCGCCACGGGAACTTCCTGCGGCGAAAGCCACGTCGGGCGCAGGGTGCCCAGCGGCGTCACGCGCTCATGCGGTTGGCTGGCCTCGCCGCGCATCGCGATCCCGCTGGCGGCCAGCAGCGCCTCGGTTTGCGCGGCGTATGCCATCACCCGATCGGCGCCCAGCATGGCATAGGGATGTTCGGGAAGCTGTTCTGCCAGTCGGGCGATCCCGTGAGCCACATCGCTGACGCGTTCCCCATCGGGAAGGGCGCAGAGCAGATCCAGCGAAGCGGAAGAAAAGTGCAGCGCGCTTTGACCCCGACTGACGATGACGCAACGCAGGCCGAACTGATTAAGCGTGAGCCCGCAGAGCAGGCCCGCGAGGCCACCGCCGATAATCACGCTATCAAATTTCATCCTGAGACTCCTTTGGCAGCCCGCACAGTCCGAGATAGACCCAGCGGGTGAATTCACTTTCCCTGAGCGCATCGCCCCAGGCAATGGGCTGCACACCTTTCCAGCGCTCGTTTAAAAAATCGGAAAGCTGGGTCAGCGACTGGGCGGGAGTGGTGATGTTAAACCGTTGCAGAAGCCCGGCCGCCCGGCAGGCGCACAGCTCTCCCTGGCAGGTGCCCATGCCGATGCGCGTACGGCGACGTAGATCGAGCAGGCTGTTAACCGCTAAGTTTTCCACCGCGTACTGTACTTCTCCGGCGGTCACCATCTCGCATTCGCAGATTAAGCTGCGATGCTGGCGGGTATCGCCCAGCCAGGCAGGCGTGCGGTCGCCGTGGCGGTAGAGGGCGGAACCGCGCAGCGGCGCGGGTAGCGAGATGATTTTTTTTACCGTGACTTCGGGGGGCTCCGTTGAGCCCGGAAGCGGAGTGTCGGCGGTAGAGCAGGGGACGCTGTTGCCCAGCTTACGACACACGGCATCCGTGGCCCACTCCGCCATCAGACGGTAGGTCATCAGCTTGCCGCCGGTAATGGTGATAAAGCCCTCCATGCCGTCGCGTCCGGCGTGGTCGAGCAGAACGATACCGCGGCTGACGCTGCGTCCGCTGGGGTCATCATCGCTGGCCACCAGTGGACGCACGCCGGAATAGGCGCGCAGCACGCGAGTACGCCCAAGTACCGGAGCCAGTTTTTCCCCTTCCCGCAGCAGGGTGTCGACTTCGGCCGTCGTGACCCGATTGTCATCAATTTCGTCGTAAGGGATATGTTCCGACGTCGTGCCAATCAGCGAAATGGTATCTCCGGGCACCAGAATATCGGCATCGGCGGGTTTGCGGCAGCGGTTGATGACCTGCCGGTTGATACGGTGGTCGAGGATCAGCAGCGATCCTTTGGCCGGGAACATGGCGATGCGCAGATCGGCATATTCCGCGATCCGCTGTCCCCAGATCCCGGCGGCATTGACCACGACACCGGCGTACAGCGTGCGTCTCTCACGCTGTTGATGATCATAAAACTCGACCCCGCAAACGCGTTCTCCGCGGCGGATGAGCCCGGTAATTTCACAACCGGTCAGAATGGTCGCGCCATGTTCCCGGGCGTCGAGCATGTTGGCTGCCGTAAGGCGAAACGGGTCGATGGTGCCATCGGGGACCTGAACGGCGCCGAGCAGAGCCGGATTCACGGTCGGCTCAATACGCAGCGCTTCCGCTGGCGACAGCTGGCGGGTCTCGATACCGGCCTGCTGACAGGCGCTGATAAAGGTCTGCTGCCAGGCCAGGTCGTCCTCGGGAAGGGTGATAAACAGTCCGTTAGTGGGCTCAATACAGTGGCGGGCGATGCGGCGCAGGATGCGGTTTTCACTGATGCATTCCCGGGCCGATTCGCCATCGGTTACGGCATAGCGCGCGCCGCTGTGCAACAGCCCATGATTGCGCCCGGTCGCCCCGGTGGCGATATCGTGGCGTTCCACTAACGTCACGCGCAGCCCACGAAGCGCACAGTCGCGCGCGATCCCTGCGCCGGTGGCGCCGCCGCCAATGATGATGACATCACATTCACCGCTATCGGCCATCTTCAAGTCCCTCTATGTTCGTTTTACGCCATTTAGCCATACAAATAGTGGGCATTGTTTGATTTCGAGCATATTCGCGCGTTATTCGAGCGAGTTATGTGATTTCATGCTCATAATGGAATGTTTTGTCATATTTTTGTAACAAAGCGTGCGATGTTTCACAGTATCCAGGGCCAGCTTTGCCTACCATCCCGGCTCATCAGAAGTGGGTGATTAGATTAGATTTTTCTTATCGCTGTCAGTAGAGAAGAGATGGCCACGGAGGCTGCTATGTTAACTATTTTTAAACCTGCGCCGCACAAAGCGCGTTTGCCCGCGGCGGAAATCGATCCGCTGTACCGCCGACTGCGCTGGCAAATTTTCATCGGTATTTTCTTTGGATACGCTGCTTACTATCTGGTGCGTAAGAACTTTGCTCTGGCTATGCCCTATCTGGTGGAGCAAGGTTTTTCCCGCGGCGATCTCGGTTTCGCCCTCTCCGGTATTTCGATTGCCTATGGATTTTCGAAATTCATCATGGGGTCGGTATCGGATCGCTCGAATCCGCGCATTTTTCTGCCCGCGGGGCTGATCCTGGCCGCGCTGGTGATGCTGGTGATGGGGTTTGTACCCTGGGCGACCTCCAGCATTATGGTGATGTTCGTGCTGCTGTTCCTCTGCGGCTGGTTCCAGGGGATGGGCTGGCCGCCGTGCGGGCGGACGATGGTGCACTGGTGGTCGCAGAAAGAACGCGGCGGCATTGTCTCGGTGTGGAACTGCGCGCATAACGTGGGGGGCGGGATCCCACCGCTGTTGTTCCTGCTGGGGATGGCCTGGTTTAACGACTGGCACGCGGCGCTGTATATGCCGGCATTCGGCGCGATTCTGCTGGCGGTGTTTGCCTTCGCGATGATGCGCGATACGCCGCAGTCCTGCGGCCTGCCGCCGATTGAAGAGTATAAAAATGACTATCCTGATGATTACAGCGAAAAACATGAACAGGAGCTGACCGCCAGCCAGATCTTTAAGCAGTATATCCTGCCGAACAAGCTGCTGTGGTATATCGCCGTGGCGAACGTCTTTGTCTATCTGCTGCGCTACGGCATCCTCGACTGGTCGCCGACCTACCTGAAAGAAGTGAAGCACTTTGCGCTGGATAAATCCTCCTGGGCCTACTTCTTATATGAGTATGCGGGGATTCCAGGCACGCTGATTTGCGGCTGGATGTCCGACAAGGTGTTTAAGGGCAATCGCGGAGCCACCGGCGTCTTCTTTATGACGCTGGTGACGATTGCGACCGTCGTCTACTGGCTCAACCCGCCGGGTAACCCGGGTATCGATATGACCTGTATGATTGTGATTGGCTTCCTGATCTATGGCCCGGTGATGCTGATTGGCCTGCATGCCCTTGAGCTGGCGCCGAAAAAAGCGGCTGGCACTGCCGCAGGTTTTACCGGTTTATTTGGCTACCTGGGCGGTTCCGTTGCCGCCAGCGCGATCGTCGGCTATACCGTTGACTTCTTCGGCTGGGACGGCGGTTTCATGGTGATGATTGGCGGCAGCGTACTGGCGGTTCTGCTGCTGGTGGTGGTGATGATTGGCGAAAAACGCCATCACCAACAACTGAAACAGGCTTAAGGAATGCGCATGAAAACGCTAGCCACAACGTTAATGACGGGGATTTTACTGGCCGGTTCGACTCTGAGCTTTTCCGCCGCTGCGGCGGATAAGCTTGTCATCGCCCACCGGGGCGCCAGCGGCTATCTGCCGGAGCATACACTGCCGGCAAAAGCGATGGCCTACGCTCAGGGCGCCGATTATCTTGAGCAGGACCTGGTGATGACCAAAGACGATCGGCTGGTGGTGCTCCATGACCACTATCTCGATCGGGTGACCGACGTCGCGGAGCGTTTCCCGCAGCGCGCGCGGCAGGATGGCCGCTTCTACGCCATCGACTTTACCCTGGCGGAGATAAAATCGCTGCGGTTCAGCGAAGGGTTTGAGCCGAAGGACGGCAAGCATGTACAGACCTTCCCTGGCCGCTTCCCGATGGGGAAATCGGACTTCCGCATTCATACTTTTGAAGAGGAGATCGAGTTTGTTCAGGGGCTGAACCATTCAACGGGGAAAAATATCGGTATCTACCCGGAAATTAAGGCGCCGTGGTTCCACCATCAGGAAGGCAAGGATATCGCCGCCAGCGTCCTGCAGGTGCTGAAGACATACGGGTATACTCGCAAGCAGGATAAGATCTATCTGCAGTGCTTTGATGCTAACGAGCTCAAGCGTATTAAGCATGAGCTGGAGCCGAAGATGGGGATGGACCTGAAGCTGGTGCAGCTGATCGCTTACACCGACTGGAACGAAACCCGGCAACGCCAGGCGGACGGCAAATGGGTTAACTACAGCTATGACTGGATGTTTAAGCCCGGCGCGATGCAGCAGATTGCGCAATATGCCGACGGAATTGGCCCGGACTACCATATGCTGGTGGCGGCGAATTCCAGACCGGGTCAGGTTGTGCTAAACGAGATGGTGAAAGAGGCGCATGAGAGCAAAATGCAGGTGCATCCGTACACCGTCCGGGCAGACCAGCTGCCGGAATATACCACGGATGTGAATCAGCTTTACGACCTGCTGTATAACCAGGCGGGCGTGGACGGGCTGTTTACGGATTTCCCGGATAAGGCGGTGAGCTTTTTGAAGGATAAACGCTGAAATTGCCGGGTGGCGGCTGCGCCTTACCCGGCCTGTGAACCGCGGTTTTACAGGTCGGGTTAGCGAAGCGCCGCCCGACACAATCACATCTCGATTTCTATATCACCCTTCGCCCGGCAGCAGCAGGGCAAAATCTCTCCCGGTTGGATAAACGCCAGCGGCTCGGTCAGCCAGTCAACCTGACCAGAAACCAGCCGCGTGCGACAGGATCCGCAATAGCCGGCGCGACACTGATACTCCACGTCGATATTATGTGATTCCAGAGCGGCCAACAGGGAAGGGTGTTCATCCTGACACTCAAGGCGAGTGTCAGAGATTTTCAGAAAAATGCGTTTCATCAGAGCTGGAAGTTGCTCAAATCGTCGGCATCGACTTCGGAATCGATCTGGCCAACCAGGTAGGAGCTGACTTCCACTTCCTGCGGCGCAACCTGCACGTTATCGGACACCAGCCAGGTGTTGATCCACGGGATCGGGTTGGAGCGGGTCTGGAAGGGCAGATCGAGACCCACCGCCTGCATGCGGATATTGGTGATGTATTCCACGTACTGGCAGAGAATATCTTTGTTCAGACCGATCATTGAACCGTCACGGAACAGATAATCCGCCCACTCTTTCTCCTGCTGTGCCGCCAGCACGAACAGATCGTAGCACTCCTGCTTACACTCTTCGGCAATTTCCGCCATTTCCGGGTCGTCGACGCCGGAGCGCAGCAGATTCAGCATGTGCTGGGTGCCGGTCAGGTGCAGCGCTTCGTCACGGGCGATCAGCCGGATGATTTTGGCGTTGCCTTCCATCAGCTTACGCTCGGCGAATGCAAAGGAGCAGGCGAAGCTGACGTAGAAGCGAATCGCTTCCAGCGCGTTGACGCTCATCAGGCACAGGTAGAGTTTCTTTTTCAGCTCGCGCAGGTTAACGGTGATGGTTTTCCCGTTGACGGTGTGCGTGCCTTCACCCAGCAGATGCCAGTAGCTGGTCAGCTCGATCAGCGTATCGTAGTAGTGGGAGATACCTTCCGCGCGTTTCTGGATTTGCTCGTTGGTGACGATATCGTCGAAGACCATCGCCGGGTCGTTGACGATATTACGGATGATATGGGTGTAGGAGCGCGAGTGAATCGTCTCTGAGAATGCCCAGGTTTCTACCCAGGTTTCCAGTTCCGGAATCGAAATCAGCGGCAGCAGGGCGACGTTCGGGCTACGGCCCTGAATAGAGTCCAGCAGCGTCTGATACTTCAGATTGCTGATGAAGATATGTTTTTCGTGTTCCGGCAGCGCCTGATAGTCGATACGGTCGCGGGAGACGTCAACTTCTTCCGGACGCCAGAAGAAGGAGAGCTGTTTTTCGATCAGCTTTTCGAAGATGTCATATTTTTGCTGATCGTAACGGGCGACGTTAACCGGTTGGCCAAAAAACATCGGCTCAAGCAGCTGATCGTTTTTCGTCTGTGAAAAAGTGGTGTATGCCATGAGTGGGGATCCTGTCCTGGAATTATACGCCGGGTGGCGCTTCGCTAACCCGGCCTACAATAGACCGTAGGCCCGGCAAGCAACGCGCCGCCGGGCAATATTATCAAATCTTACATGCGCCGCTTTCGCAGCCGTCGTCCTGGATGGACGGCGCCAGATCGTCCTGGGCATCTTCCGCGCCATCACGGGTGTTGTGATAGTACAGAGTTTTTACGCCGAATTTATAGGCATTGAGCAAGTCTTTCAGCAACTGCTGCATCGGCACTTTACCCGACTGGAAACGCGTCGGGTCATAGTTGGTGTTGGCCGAAATCGACTGGTCGATAAACTTCTGCATGATACCCACCAGCTGCAGGTAGCCGTCATTGTTCGGCATTTCCCACAGCAGCTCGTAGTTGCCCTGCAGTTTTTCGTAGTCCGGTACCACCTGACGCAGAATGCCGTCTTTCGAGGCTTTAATGCTGACATGTCCGCGCGGCGGCTCAATACCGTTGGTAGCGTTGGAAATCTGCGAAGAGGTCTCTGACGGCATCAGCGCGGAGAGTGTGGAGTTACGCAGGCCGTGCTCTTTAATGGACTCGCGCAGCGCTTCCCAGTTGTAGTGCAGCGGCTCGTTGACGATGGCATCGAGATCTTTTTTATAGGTATCGATCGGCAGCACGCCCTGAGCATAGGTGGTCTCGTTGAACCACGGGCACGCGCCCTGTTCAATGGCCAGCTCGTTTGACGCTTTCAGCAGGTAGTACTGAATCGCTTCAAAGGTTTTATGCGTCAGGTTGTTGGCGCTGCCGTCAGAGTAGCGTTTACCGTGCTTCGCCAGGTAGTAGGCGAAGTTGATTACGCCAATGCCCAGCGTACGACGGCCCATCGCGCCGCGTTTAGCCGCCAGAATCGGGTAGTCCTGGTAATCCAGCAGGGCATCCAGCGCACGCACCGCCAGTACCGCCAGCTCTTCCAGCTCGTCGAGGCTTTCAATGGCGCCAAGGTTAAAGGCAGACAGCGTACACAGCGCGATTTCACCGTTTTCGTCGTTGACGTCATCCAGCGGTTTGGTCGGCAGCGCGATTTCCAGGCACAGGTTGGACTGGCGAACCGGCGCCACCACCGGGTCAAACGGGCTGTGGGTGTTGCAGTGGTCAACGTTCTGAATGTAGATACGGCCGGTGGAGGCGCGTTCCTGCATCATCAGGGAGAACAGCTCAACCGCTTTGATGCGCTGCTTACGAATGCTGTCGTCTTTTTCGTACAGGGTGTACAGACGTTCGAATTCGTCCTGATCGGCGAAGAAGGCGTCATACAGACCCGGAACGTCGGACGGGCTGAACAGGGTAATGTCTTCACCTTTCAGCAGGCGGGTGTACATCAGTTTGTTGATCTGTACGCCGTAGTCCATGTGGCGAACGCGGTTGGCGTCGGTACCACGGTTGTTTTTCAGCACCAGCAGACTTTCGACTTCCAGATGCCACATCGGGTAGAACAGCGTCGCCGCACCGCCGCGTACGCCGCCCTGCGAGCAGGACTTCACCGCGGTCTGGAAGTGCTTATAGAACGGAATACAGCCGGTGTGGAACGCTTCGCCGCCGCGGATCGGGCTGCCCAGCGCACGAATACGACCGGCGTTAATGCCGATACCTGCGCGCTGGGAAACATATTTCACGATGGCGCTGGAGGTGGCGTTGATGGAGTCGAGGCTATCGCCGCACTCGATCAGCACGCAGGAGCTGAACTGACGCGTTGGGGTACGCACGCCGGACATAATCGGCGTCGGCAGCGAGATTTTAAAGGTGGAGACGGCATCATAGAAACGCTTGATGTAGTCCAGACGCGTCTCGCGCGGGTAGTTGGAGAACAGGCAGGCGGCAACCAGAATATAGAGGAACTGGGCGCTCTCGTAAATTTCGCCGGTGACGCGGTTCTGGACCAGATATTTGCCTTCCAGCTGCTTAACGGCAGCGTAGGAGAAACTCATATCGCGATCGTGAACAATGAACGAATCCATCTGCTTGAACTCTTCTTCCGTGTAGTCTTCCAGCAGATGAGTATCGTATTTACCTTTTTTCACCATCCTGGTGACGTGGTCGTACAGCGCAGGCGGTTCAAACTGGCCGTAGGCTTTTTTACGCAGATGGAAGATGGCCAGGCGCGCGGCGAGATACTGGTAATCCGGCGCTTCGCGGGAGATCAGGTCCGCGGCTGCCTTAATGATGGTTTCGTGGATATCGGCGGTTTTGATGCCGTCGTAAAACTGAATGTGAGAGCGCAGTTCTACCTGAGAAATCGAAACGTTATTCAGTCCTTCTGCCGCCCAATCCAGTACACGGTGGATTTTATCGAGATTAATGCGCTCGGTGCTACCGTCACGCTTTGTCACCAGCAGACTCTGATTCATGTGGATTATACCTGTCCGTGAGAGAAAATATCCCCCGCTTATCCACAGAACGCCGTTGTGACTAACTCTGTGGATAAATACTATATGTAGGGGGTTGTAGATAAAAGAAACGCTATATGGTGAGTATTTTAGTAAGGATTCTTTTGAGTACAAGGGTTGATTTTGACGTTAATTTGAGGTTGCGGAAGCGTAATGATCGCTAAGTCCACGCCGCATAAGGCCTGGCGGAGATGTCAATAAACTGGAAAATAAATATGAAAATTTGATCGAATGCTGATTTCTTCGACGGATGTAAAAATTACGCGGCTTGATGCCGCGCAATCATCAAATAATCATCATATGAAAAACTGCTGACGTTATGCGCTTTTCGCGGTTGTATGCAACATATAGTTAACATCTACGCCCGGCGCCAGCTTGAAGGTGTTGGTCAGCGGATTGTAATGCAGGCCGATGATATGCTGCTCTTTCAGAGTAGTCTGATCAACCCAGCCAATCAGCTCCGCCGGCTTAATGAATTTCTTCACGTCATGCGTCCCTTTGGGCACCATTTTCATCACGTACTCAGCGCCGACTACCGCCATCAGCCACGCTTTACCATTGCGGTTAATGGTCGAGAAGAAGACCTGACCGCCGGGCTTCACCAGCCGTGCGCAGGCGTGCACCACCGATTGCGGGTCCGGAACGTGCTCCAGCATTTCCATGCAGGTCACCACATCGTACTGACCGGCGTGCTTCGCCGCGTGCTCTTCTACCGTCTCCTGGACATACTCGACCTGAACGCCGCTTTCCAGCGCGTGCAGCTTCGCTACCTGCAGCGGTTCAAAGCCCATGTCGAGCCCGGTTACCGTTGCGCCTTCACGCGCCATGCTCTCGGCAAGGATGCCGCCGCCGCAGCCAACATCGAGTACCTTTTTGCCAAACAGGCCGCCAGAACGCTCCGCAATATAGCCAAGACGCAGCGGGTTGATACGATGTAAGGGCTTGAACTCGCCCTCTAAGTCCCACCAGCGCGAGGCGACGGCTTCAAATTTAGCAATTTCATGATGATCAACGTTGTGGGCCACCGGCTGTTTTTCGGCATTCATGGGCGCTTCGACTCCTTTTCTGTTCAGACCGGCGAGTATATCAGGTGACCGACATGAATAAACCGTCTATCCCCATCGCCTTTTGCCGGGACCCGATAGCGCGAATCGGAGCGCCTGCATTTGCCGCCACGATGCGGCGCGAAATTCATTGGGTATAGGTTTACCCGTATCACCGTGGCTGTGTTATAATTTGCGACCTTTGAATCCGGGATACAGTAGAGGGATAGCGGTTAGATGAGCGACCTTGCGAGAGAAATTACACCGGTCAACATTGAGGAAGAGCTTAAGAGCTCGTATCTGGATTATGCGATGTCGGTCATTGTTGGCCGTGCGCTGCCGGATGTCCGAGATGGCCTGAAACCGGTACACCGTCGCGTACTTTACGCCATGAACGTATTGGGCAATGACTGGAACAAAGCCTATAAAAAATCCGCCCGTGTCGTTGGTGACGTAATCGGTAAATACCACCCTCATGGTGATACCGCCGTTTATGACACCATTGTACGTATGGCACAGCCATTCTCCTTGCGTTATATGCTGGTCGATGGCCAGGGTAACTTCGGTTCTGTCGATGGCGACTCCGCCGCAGCGATGCGTTATACGGAAATCCGTATGTCGAAAATCGCCCACGAGCTGATGGCCGACCTGGAAAAAGAGACGGTTGATTTCGTTGATAACTATGACGGTACGGAACGTATTCCTGACGTCATGCCGACGAAAATCCCTAACCTGCTGGTGAACGGTTCGTCCGGTATCGCCGTCGGGATGGCAACCAACATTCCGCCGCACAACCTGACGGAAGTGATCAACGGCTGCCTGGCCTATATCGACGATGAAAATATCTCCGTCGAAGGGCTGATGGAGCACATCCCGGGTCCGGACTTCCCGACTGCCGCCATTATTAATGGTCGTCGTGGTATTGAGGAAGCTTACCGCACCGGTCGTGGCAAAATTTATATTCGCGCCCGCGCTGAGGTGGAAACCGATGCGAAGACGGGTCGTGAAACCATCATCGTGCACGAAATTCCGTATCAGGTGAACAAAGCGCGCCTGATCGAGAAAATTGCCGAGCTGGTGAAAGACAAACGCGTTGAAGGCATCAGCGCGCTGCGTGACGAGTCTGATAAAGACGGGATGCGCATCGTGATTGAAGTGAAACGCGATGCGGTGGGCGAAGTGGTTCTCAACAACCTCTACTCCCAGACGCAGCTGCAGGTCTCCTTCGGTATTAACATGGTTGCGCTGCACCATGGCCAGCCGAAGATCATGAACCTGAAAGATATTCTTTCTGCGTTCGTGCGCCACCGTCGTGAAGTGGTGACGCGTCGTACCATTTTCGAACTGCGTAAAGCCCGCGATCGTGCGCATATCCTTGAAGCGCTGGCGATTGCGCTGGCCAACATCGACCCGATCATCGAGCTTATCCGCCGTGCGCCAACGCCTGCGGAAGCTAAAGCTGGCCTGATCGCGCGTCCATGGGATCTGGGCAACGTGGCGGCGATGCTGGAACGTGCCGGTGATGATGCCGCGCGTCCGGAGTGGCTCGAGCCAGAGTTCGGCGTGCGCGACGGTCAATACTATCTGACCGAACAGCAGGCCCAGGCGATCCTGGATCTGCGTCTGCAGAAACTGACCGGCCTTGAGCATGAAAAACTGCTCGATGAATATAAAGAGCTGCTGGAACAGATCGCTGAACTGCTGCATATCCTCGGCAGCGCCGATCGTCTGATGGAAGTGATTCGGGAAGAGCTGGAAGCCATGCGCGAACAGTTCGGCGACGCGCGTCGTACCGAAATCACCGCCAACACCGCGGATATCAACATCGAAGATCTGATCAACCAGGAAGATGTGGTGGTCACCCTGTCTCACCAGGGCTATGTGAAGTATCAGCCGCTGACCGACTATGAGGCGCAGCGTCGCGGTGGCAAAGGTAAATCGGCCGCACGTATTAAAGAAGAAGACTTTATCGACCGCCTGCTGGTGGCCAATACCCATGACACGATCCTCTGCTTCTCCAGCCGTGGTCGCCTGTACTGGATGAAGGTTTATCAGCTGCCGGAAGCCAGCCGTGGTGCGCGCGGGCGTCCAATCGTCAACCTGCTGCCGCTGGAAGCTAACGAACGCATTACCGCTATTCTGCCGGTACGCGAATACGAAGAAGGCGTGAACGTCTTTATGGCGACCGCCAGCGGTACCGTGAAGAAAACCGCGCTGACCGAGTTCAGCCGTCCGCGTTCTGCCGGGATCATCGCGGTGAACCTGAACGAAGGCGACGAGCTGATTGGCGTTGACCTGACGAACGGTAACGATGAAGCGATGCTGTTCTCAGCCGCCGGTAAAGTGGTGCGCTTTAAAGAGAGCGCGGTCCGTGCCATGGGCCGTACCGCAACCGGCGTTCGCGGCATCAAGCTGGCGGGTGACGATAAAGTGGTCTCGCTGATCATTCCACGCGGCGAAGGCGCTATCCTGACCGTCACGCAGAATGGTTACGGTAAACGTACGGCGGCGGCAGAGTATCCGACTAAGTCCCGTGCAACGCAGGGCGTGATCTCCATTAAGGTCACCGAGCGTAACGGTTCCGTGGTCGGTGCCGTGCAGGTCGATGATTGCGATCAGATCATGATGATCACCGATGCGGGCACGCTGGTGCGTACCCGCGTGTCGGAAGTCAGCATCGTCGGTCGTAACACGCAGGGCGTTATTCTGATCCGTACCGCGGAAGATGAAAACGTTGTGGGTCTGCAGCGCGTAGCCGAGCCGGTTGATGACGAAGAGCTGGATGCCATCGACGGCAGCGTGGCGGAAGGTGACGACGAGATCGCGCCGGAAACTGACGCTGACGCCGATGATGACACTGTCGAAGATGAAGAATAATCTGCGCTAGTGGTGCGAAAAGGGCCGGGAGAGACTCCGGCCCTTTTTATTTGTACGCCGCCCTTTATCCGACGCGAAATCCAGAGAGTATAACGTTGCGACGAAACGTGTTTACCGCTACCTTAACCCCATTCTGTTGAGTCCCTGACGGCCGAGTATCGCCCCATTGAAATATCTTGCCTCTTTTCATACCACGCTAAAGGTTTCACGCTACCTGTTCAGAGCGCTGGCGGTACTGCTCTGGATGCTGATCGCTTTCGTTTCCGTGTTCTATATCGTCAATGCCCTGCATGACAGAGAGTCGGAAATCCGCCAGGAATTTAACCTCAATGCCGATCAGGCACAGCGCTATATCCAGCGAACCGCGGATGTGATTAAAGAGCTGAAATACGTGGCGGGAAACCGTCCGACCAGCGGCGGCGAGGGGGGGGCGACTCCCGCTCCGGGCGGCAACATCGCCGTCCCTGATTTCGAGCCGCTGTACCCTGATTCTGATTGCGGGACTATGGGCGCCACCTGGCGCAACTCTCTGCAGTCGCTGGCGTGGTTTATGCGCTACTGGCGCGATAACTTTTCCGCGGCCTATGACCTCAACCGCATCTTTCTCATTGGCAGCGATAATTTGTGTATGGCCAACTTTGGCCTGCGGGAAATGCCGCTGGAGCGCGATCAGGCGCTGAAAGTGCTGCACCAGCGTATTGAGCAGTACCGCGATGCGCCGCAAAACGAGCGCGGCAACAACCTGTTCTGGATAAGCCAGGGCGTGCGTCCGGGCGTGGGCTATTTTTACGCCCTGACGCCGGTTTATATGGCAAACCGCCTGCAGGCGTTGCTGGGTATTGAGCAGACCATTCGTATGGAGAGCTTCTTTACGCCGGGCAGTCTGCCAATGAGCGTCACGATTCTCGACGACAACGGGCAGCCGCTTATTTCTCTTGCCGGGCAGGATAACAAAATCAAGAGCGAAGCCCGCTGGATGCAGGAGCGGATCTGGTTTGGCTACACCGCGGGTTTCCGCGAGCTGGCGCTGAAGAAGAGCCTGCCGCCATCGTCGTTAAGCATTGTCTATTCCGTGTCGGTCGATCAGGTGCTTGAACGTATCCGGATGCTGATTATCAACGCGATTGTCCTGAATATTCTGACCGGGGTGATTCTGTTTGCCCTGGCGCGGATGTATGAGCGGCGGATCTTTATCCCGGCGGAGAATGATGCCCAGCGGCTGGAAGAGCATGAGCAGTTCAACCGTAAAATTGTCGCGTCGGCGCCGGTGGGAATTTGTATCCTGCGCACCCTCGATGGCACCAATATTCTGAGCAACGAACTGGCGCACAACTACCTCAATATGTTAACCCATGAGGATCGGCAGCGGTTAACGCAGATTATTTGCGGCCAGCAGGTCAACTTCGTGGATGTGTTGACCAGTAACAACACCAACCTGCAGATTAGCTTCGTGCATTCGCGCTATCGCAATGAAAACGTCGCGATTTGCGTGCTGGTGGACGTCAGCGCCCGCGTCAAGATGGAAGAGTCGTTGCAGGAGATGGCGCAGGCCGCGGAGCAGGCCAGCCAGTCGAAATCGATGTTCCTCGCCACCGTCAGCCATGAGCTGCGTACGCCGCTATATGGAATTATCGGTAACCTTGACCTGTTGCAAACCAAAGAGCTGCCGAAGGGCGTCGACAGGCTGGTCACGGCGATGAATAACTCCTCGAGCCTGCTGCTGAAAATCATCAGCGATATCCTCGACTTCTCGAAAATTGAATCCGAGCAGCTGAAAATCGAACCCGGCGAATTTTCGCCGCGTGAGGTGATGAACCATATCTCGGCCAACTATTTACCGCTGGTGGTACGTAAACAGCTGGGGCTCTACTGCTTTATCGAGCCTGACGTTCCGCAGCTGATGTCCGGCGATCCGATGCGTTTGCAGCAGGTCATTTCTAACCTGCTGAGCAACGCCATTAAGTTTACCGACACCGGCTGCATCGTCCTGCACGTGCAGTGTGCCGGGGATTACCTGCAAATTAGCGTGCGCGATACGGGCGAAGGGATCCCGGCAAAAGAGGTGGTGCGCCTGTTTGACCCGTTCTTCCAGGTGGGGACCGGCGTGCAGCGCAACTTCCAGGGGACCGGTCTGGGGCTGGCGATATGTGAAAAGCTCATCAGCATGATGGACGGCGATATTGCCGTCGAAACCGAACCGGGAATGGGCAGCCGCTTTACCATTCGTATTCCGCTGTACGGCGTGCAAAACCGCTCGCCGCTGGTGATTGATGGTCTGGTGGGTAAATGCTGCTGGCTGGCTATCCGCAATACCTCCCTGGCGCTGTTTGTCGAGTCGCTGCTTACCCATCACGGTCTTCACGCCCAAATCTATGACGGGCAGCAGCCCGGTGCAGATGATATTTTGCTGACGGATGATGAGCCGGATGCTCGCTGGCAGGGGAGTGCGGCGGTGATTTTCTGTCGCCGCCATATCGGTATTCCGCTGGAACGCGCGCCCGGCGAGTGGATACACAGCGTGACGACACCGCACGAGCTGCTGCCGCTACTGGGACGTATCTTCCGGATTGCGGTGACGACCACCGAACACGGTCCGGCGCTCGCTGCTCCGGAAACGCAGGTCGCCAGCAATGACGATATGATGATCCTGGTGGTGGACGATCATCCGATTAACCGTCGGCTGTTGGCCGACCAGCTTGGCTCGCTGGGATATCAGTGCGTGACGGCAAACGATGGGGTCGATGCGCTGGGCGTGCTGAGCAAACAGCATATCGATATCGTGCTGAGCGATGTCAACATGCCGAATATGGATGGCTATCGCCTGACGCAACGTATCCGCGAGCTGGGAATGACCCTGCCGGTAATCGGGGTGACCGCCAACGCACTGGCTGAGGAGAAACAGCGCTGTCTGGAGTCTGGTATGGATAACTGTCTGTCTAAACCGGTGACGCTCGATATTATCAAGCAGACGCTGGCGGTCTACGCCGCGCGGGTGCGTAAAGAACGTCAGGAAAGGGAGTAGGGCAGGGAACCGATTGTGTACTTGCCCGGATAAAGCGCGACGCCGTTATCCGGGCAGGCAGCGTTACTCTTTGTCGGTGGCGCTCAGAGAAACGGAAGACAGATAGTTCAGCAGCGCGATATCGTTTTCCACGCCCAGCTTCATCATCGCCGATTTCTTCTGGCTGCTGATGGTTTTAATGCTGCGGTTCAGCTTTTTAGCAATCTCGGTCACGAGAAACCCTTCGGCGAACAGGCGCAGCACTTCGCTCTCTTTCGGCGACAGGCGCTTGTCGCCGTAACCGCTGGCGCTGATTTTTTCCAGCAGGCGCGAAACGCTTTCCGGAGTGAATTTTTTGCCTTTCTGCAGCGCCGCCAGCGCTTTAGGCAGATCGGTCGGGGCGCCTTGTTTCAGCACGATCCCTTCGATATCCAGATCCAGCACAGCGCTAAGGATCGCCGGGTTGTTATTCATCGTCAGAACGATGATAGACAGATCCGGGAAATGGCGTTTGATGTATTTGATCAACGTGATCCCGTCGCCGTATTTATCGCCAGGCATCGACAGGTCGGTAATCAAAACGTGTGCGTCTAACTTAGGAAGATTATTGATAAGTGCCGTTGAATCTTCAAATTCGCCGACTACGTTGACCCATTCGATTTGCTCAAGGGATTTACGAATACCGAACAGTACGATCGGGTGGTCATCGGCAATAATTACGTTCATAGTGTTCATGTATTAGGCTACCTTGCTACAGCAAGCTCTTGACGTAAACGTCAATGTCGCTGATATATTTTTCTATGCCTTGCGCATCTTTCTCGCGAATCAGATGCTCAAGCGTTTCACATAACTGTTTGCCGGGTATCAGATTAAGCATAGCAAACGCCCCTTTGAGGCGGTGCGCTGTCTGCGCCAGCGCAGCTAAGTCGCTCGTTGCCAGTTCAGTATACAGCCTCTTAACATCATCCGGAACTGTGTCGGCAAACAGTGCGTAATAGCCGCTGGCATGGAGTTCGGCGTTACTCTCGCTTCCCGCAGAGGTGGATTGTCCCTCTTCCTGCGCCAGCTGCTGTTCAATCAGTTGCAGAATCGCTTCCTGCATTGCCGTGCTGATATTAAAATTGACACGCAGCTGGCCTGGGCCAATTTTGCGTATCCCGACCTCATCATCGCTTAAAAGCAAGCCCGAAGCAGTAAGATTAGACGGATTATCCGTTAAAAAGAGATCGTATTCTTGACTTGTCAGCCTTTCATCCGGCGTGATGCAGGTGGCTCCCCAGCTTTCGAGCTGGCGCACTACAATCCGGCGGACCTCATTGGCGGTAATATCCAGCATCACCACGACATCATCCAGCAGATGCTCGCCGGAGTCGCTCTCTTCTTCGCTGGCCGGCATTTTAAGATGGAGAGAATAACGCGTTCCCAGCGACTCACGCGCCTTGATATTCATCTGACCGCCAAGCCTGCGCGTCAGACGATCGCAGAGCCAGAAGGTGAGGGCGTTGGCTTTACCATACAGGTCGGACTGGGTCTCGTTCAGGAACGGGAAGTGCATATTGTCGATTTCGTTGCCGGAAACGCCGTTGCCGGTATCCAGAATACGGAAGGTCAGCCGGTCGTCTGCGGATTCATCTTTACTCACTTCGAGCGTGATTTTGCCAATTTGCGTCGTGGTCACCGAGTATTGAATGAGCAACAGCAGCGTGCGGCGCAGCGCTTCGCGATCGCCATAGCGTTGTTCGTTGGCCGGCAGCGCATTGTTTATCAACAGCTGCAGACCTTTACGTTTAATGACCGGCAGCACCTCAGGCACCACTTCATCGATCAGCTCCTGAATGGAGAACAGTCCAGGATTACTTTTCCAGCTGTCGCTCTCCAGAAGATTTGCCAGCTGAATTTCATCAACCAGCTGTACCAGCTGATCCGCATGCTGCGCAAGCTGCAGGCTTTGGGCAATGCCAATGGCTGCCGCTTCTTCGGCCAGGCTTTGCGCCGGCTGTTTTAAGGCGCTGCCGATATGCTGCATAAATGCAACGCGCCCCTGCTGATTTTTCTCATACAGACGCTGGGCCTGTTTCAGTTTCTTATTGACCAGAACCTCCCGGTCCTGATCGCGAATAATGAAGATCTGCGTCCGCGGCGCAACCTGGCTGCGATACTGGCGTATTTCATACAGCTCGTTATTGATCGTCGCCTGAATAACCCCCTGATGCTGATCGGCCATGTTGGTGATGTTTTGCAGATTGAGGTGCGGCAGGAGATGATCGGCTATCGGGTTACTGATAATTGTGCGGTTGGCTTCCTGATCGTGGACCAGCAGCCCCAGCGGCAGCAGCGAGACGATCTCTTCGTTAATGGCGCGCAGGGTGCGCAATTCGCTATTGGCCGCGGAAGAGACGGCGGTACCGGTCTGACGGCCGCGGCCGTTGAAATGACGAAACGTCGTGAAACCGAACAGCGTTAGCGCCAGCAGGCCGATAATCAGCAGCAGCGGCAGGAGAATATTCTGCAGGGACTCCAGCAGCAGTGAACCGAAGGGAACCACCCAGATCAGGCGCATACCGGTGGTGCTAATGCTGGTGATGATCTCAATCCGCGCACCGTTAAAGTCGATATTGACGCTATCGGCGGTCTCTTTTTCCGGGTTGCTGACCGCGCTTTGCGCCGGGTCGGGTTCAATACGGAAATTATCCAGCGACATGCCGGGCGGAATCAGGTCGTTAATCGGCAGGTCAAAGGCGACAACCGTCGCCAGGTGGCCCGGCTGGTTAAAGGTGGTGCGCAGGGTGAAATAGTGGCCATTTTGCCAGGAGAGGCGGCGCAGGGAGGAAAAGGTCTCCCTCTCGTCCAGGGTGTTCGCCTGCAGCAACATTTCTGCGCGACGGGATTCAACCACGCTGGTAATCGTTGACTCTTTAAAGCTGGATGACAGGTCTTTCAGCGGCAGCGTCGATACGAGGATCAGACTGTTATCCAGACCATTCAGATAGTACATCGACCAGGGGATGGTTTCCGCTCCCCACAGGATGTCGAGGTAGCTGGACATTTTCTGCGTCATCTCCAGGGTGGAGCTGTCGTGGGATCCGAAGATCAGCGCTTCGGTTTTGCGCCGCGGTTTTTCCAGGTAGTAAACATCCTGCTTCAACCGCGTTTCTTGCAGGCCATCGCTGACGGTGCTGGACGGAGTGGCGGCGATATTGTCGTAAATCTGCCAGGTTGCGTAGCGCCAGGTATCGATGCGTTTATGCAGCGCGTGGCTGACATCAATGACCTGATAACTTTTATCTTTCAGCCAGGTATTGACCGCGCTTTGGATCATAACACCCATCGTCGCCAGCAGGACGATGACCATTAAAACGAAGAAGCGGGTGATGCTGCCTGGCATCAGGGAGAATTTTTTCTGGGTCATCGTGTGACGGAGCGACTCATCAAGGTTTGTAAGCAGGGCATCGCCCCAGGTAGCTGCTAGCAGAGTGAATACGCTAAGCAGTATAAAGGCTAATTTATCAAATCCATACTACAGATTGCGGTTCTGCAATTTTTTTAATCCTGAGAATTATCTTAAAAAGAGCGGGCGCAATGAGATGTACAACAAGGCGAACCTTGTACAATTATTTACCTGTTTTACGCAATAAATAGCACTAAATAACAAGAAATTATCTCGATAAGACTTTACTCACTTGCGAGGTGATTGATTAATAACCGTTATTTTTTTCCATGGATATCGCAGGGTAATTAAAGTTATGTAAAGAAGGGTAAAAAAAAACCGAATGCGAGGCATCCGGTTGAAATAGGGGTAAACAGACATTCAGAACTGAATGACGGTAATAAATAAAGTTAATGATGATAGCGAGAGTTATTCTAGTCGCCGGGGTGGATTTTGTTTTGTCATTCAGTGCTATACATGAAACAACGTGTAACTGCATGAACTTCATTGAGAAAATTTATTTTCTTGATTATTGGTGCTTATTTTAGTGCTTTTTAGCGATGAAGAAAAGTTCCCCTGCGCTTACAATTTGAAACATCTTGTGCGCATTTTGAAACACCTTAGAAGTTTTCGTATCATATTCTTGTTGGATTATTCTGCATTTTACAGCACAATGAATATAGCCGACTGATTAGAAGGGTAATCAGTAAGCAGTGGCAATAATAAAAGGCATATAACAAACAGAGGGTTAATAACATGAAAGTTAAAGTACTGTCCCTCCTGGTACCGGCTCTGCTGGTAGCAGGCGCAGCGAATGCGGCTGAAATTTATAACAAAGACGGCAACAAATTAGACCTGTACGGTAAAATCGACGGTCTGCACTATTTCTCTGACGACAAGAGCGTTGACGGCGACCAGACCTACATGCGTGTAGGCGTTAAAGGCGAAACTCAGATCAATGACCAGCTGACCGGTTACGGCCAGTGGGAATACAACGTTCAGGCGAACAACACTGAAAGCTCCAGCGATCAGGCATGGACTCGTCTGGCGTTTGCTGGTCTGAAATTTGGCGACGCGGGCTCTTTCGACTACGGTCGTAACTACGGCGTTGTTTACGACGTAACTTCCTGGACCGACGTTCTGCCGGAATTCGGCGGCGACACCTACGGTTCTGACAACTTCCTGCAGTCCCGTGCTAACGGCGTTGCAACCTACCGTAACTCTGACTTCTTCGGTCTGGTTGACGGCCTGAACTTTGCTCTGCAGTACCAGGGTAAAAACGGCAGCGTTAGCGGCGAAGGCGCAACCAACAACGGTCGTGGCGCTCTGAAACAGAACGGCGACGGTTTCGGTACTTCCGTAACTTATGACATCTGGGACGGCATCAGCGCTGGTTTCGCTTACGCTAGCTCCAAGCGTACCGACGATCAGAACGCACTGGTTCTGGGTGAAGGCGACCACGCTGAAACCTACACCGGCGGCCTGAAATACGACGCGAACAACATCTACCTGGCAACTCAGTACACCCAGACCTACAACGCAACTCGCGCTGGTTCCCTGGGCTTTGCTAACAAAGCACAGAACTTCGAAGTGGTTGCTCAGTACCAGTTCGACTTCGGTCTGCGTCCGTCCGTTGCTTACCTGCAGTCTAAAGGTAAGGATCTGGAAGGCTACGGCGACCAGGATATCCTGAAATATGTTGACGTAGGCGCGACCTACTACTTCAACAAAAACATGTCCACCTACGTTGACTACAAAATCAACCTGCTGGACGACAACAGCTTCACCCGTAACGCCGGTATCTCTACCGACGACGTGGTTGCTCTGGGCCTGGTTTACCAGTTCTAAGCACGTTGAAGTGACGAAAAAAGGCGCCTCTGGCGCCTTTTTTTATGCCCGGTTTAACCTCGCTGGTGTAATCTTGCTGCCTTAGCAAGAGGAACCTGATTTTATGGATATCACTTTTTTCCGTAGCGCACTGTTCAGCGTCTGCGTACTGCTTTCCGGCTGCGATTCAGCCACCACCCCCACTGCGCCAAAAAGTGCCGCGACCGTGCTGGATGGTAAGACGATGGGCACATTCTGGCGGGTCAGCGTCATTGGCGTTGATGAAGCCAAAGCCGAGGCGATGCGACAGAAGGTCCAGGCGCAGCTCGATGCCGACGATCGCCTGCTCTCCACCTGGAAAAACGATTCTGCGCTGATGCGCTTTAACCATGCCACCACGACCGATCCGTGGCCGGTCAGCGAAGCGATGGCTGATATTGTCACCCTCTCGCTGCGCATCGGCGCAAAAACCGCGGGCGCCATGGATATTACGGTGGGGCCGCTGGTGAACCTCTGGGGGTTTGGCCCAGACAAGCAACCGGTTAAAACGCCGGATCCTCAGCAGATCGCCGCCGCGAAAGCGCGCACGGGGCTCCAGCATCTGACGGTCATTAACCACGCGGATCGGCAATATCTGCAAAAAGACATCCCGGATCTGTTTGTCGATCTCTCCACCGTTGGCGAAGGCTATGCCGCCGATCATCTGGCTCGCCTGATGGAGCAGGAGGGCATTTCCCGATACCTGGTTTCGGTCGGCGGGGCGTTGGTCAGCCGGGGGATGAATGGCGACGGGCAGCCGTGGCGGGTGGCCATCCAGAAACCCACCGATCGCGAGAATGCCGTACAGGCGATTGTTGATATCAACGGACATGGGATCAGCACCTCCGGCAGCTACCGCAACTACTATGAGCTGGACGGTAAACGTATTTCCCACGTTATCGATCCGCAAACCGGCCGGCCTATCGATCATAAACTGGTCTCGGTCACGGTTATCGCTCCGACGGCGCTGGAAGCGGACGGCTGGGATACCGGCCTGATGGTGCTGGGGCCGGAAAGGGCGCAGGAAGTGGTGCGCCAGCAGGGGCTGGCGGTCTACATGATCATCAAAGAGGGCGACGGGTTTAAAAGCTGGATGTCGCCGCAGTTCCGCACTTTCCTGGTTGGCGAAAAGAATTAAACAGCAAGATTTCGGGTTTTTTTCATCGGGCGCTGATTCAGACTGACGATACACTTAAAGCAGGAGCCCGTTATGAAACCGATAATTGCTGATACCGACGATCGCCGCTGGCAGGCGGTGTGCGATCGTGATGTGCGAGCCGATGGTCAGTTTGTCTTTGCCGTACTGACCACCGGTATCTGTTGCCGCCCGTCCTGCCGTTCGCGGCGAGCGCTGCGGGAGAATGTGCGCTTTTACCCCGGTGTTGAGGCGGCTATCGCCGATGGCTTTCGTCCCTGTAAGCGCTGCCAGCCGGATAGAAGCGATCCGCAGCAACAGAAGGTGGACAAAGTTACCCGGGCCTGTCGCCTGCTGGAACAGGAAGCGCCGGTGACCCTTGAGGCACTGGCACAGGAGCTGGCGGTCAGCCCCTTTCATTTTCATCGTTTATTCAAATCCGTCACCGGAATGACGCCGAAAGCCTGGCAGCAGGCATGGCGTGCACGACGTTTGCGCGAAGCGCTGGGGCAGGGTGAAAAAGTGACGCCCGCCGTGTTAGCGGCAGGCTTTCCCGGAGGCAGCAGCTATTATCGTCAGGCGGATGCCGCGCTAGGTATGACCGCCCGCCAGTTTCGCCGCGGCGGCGAGGATACCGACATTGTCTATACTGTCGGCGACTGTGCGGTCGGTCGCTGCCTGGTCGCAGAAAGTGACCGGGGCGTGTGCGCCGTTTTACCGGGGGAAGAGGACGCGGCGCTGCTTGATGCGTTATCCCGCCTCTTTCCTCACGCCCGGCTTCTGCCGGGAGATGCGCATTTTTGCCAACGGGTAGCCCAGGTTTTCGCCCATCTGGACGATCCTCGCCAGGCGGTTAATCTACCGCTGGATCTGCGCGGCACCGCGTTTCAGCAGCGCGTCTGGCAGGCGCTGCGCCAGATCCCGGCAGGAGAGACCCGCAGCTATCGTCAGGTCGCGCAGAGCATTGGCCAACCCCGTGCGGTGAGAGCCGTAGCAGGCGCCTGCGCGGCCAATAAACTGGCCATTGTTATCCCGTGCCATCGGGTGGTCCGCGAGGGCGGGGCGCTCTCAGGCTACCGCTGGGGAACGGCCCGCAAAGCGCAATTGTTGACCCGGGAAGCGCAAACCGAGGAGAAGTGATGCTCGATTTATTCGCCGATACGCCTCCCTGGCAGGAGCCGCTGGCGCCGGGGGCCGCCATTCTGCGGCGCTTCGCCCACCCGCGCGCGGCGGCGTTGCTCCAGGCGATAATGCAGGTCGCCAGCCGGTCGCCGTTTCGTCAAATGGTGACGCCGGGAGGCTATACCATGTCGGTGGCGATGACTAACTGCGGCAGAGTTGGCTGGACCACCGATATGCACGGCTACCTCTATGCCCCCGACGATCCATTAACCGGTCAGCGCTGGCCGTCGATGCCGACGATCTTTCGCGAACTGGCTGCGGAGGCGGCGCTTGCCTGCGGCTATCCCCGTTTTGCTCCTGATGCCTGTCTGATTAACCGCTATCAGCCCGGGGCAAAGCTGTCTCTGCATCAGGATAAAGATGAACGCGATCTGCGGGCGCCTATTGTGTCGGTGTCACTGGGGTTGCCCGCCGTGTTTCAGTTTGGCGGTCTGCGGCGCAGCGATCCGCTGCAGCGCGTGCTGCTGGAGCATGGCGATGTGGTGGTCTGGGGCGGAGAATCGCGCCTGTTTTACCACGGTATCCAGCCGCTGAAAGAGGGCGACCATCCGCAGACCGGCGCCTGCCGTTATAATCTCACCTTCCGTCTGGCCGGCGCGAAATAACAAAAATAAGAATTATTCTTGATGTCATTGGCGAGCAGTTTAAACTGCTGGCTGTTTTGCTTGCCCGGATTGTGAGTTATGGAACTTCTGCTGCTTGTCTGGCGCCAGTATCGCTGGCCGTTTATCTCCGTCATTGCCCTGAGTCTGCTCAGCGCGGCGCTGGGACTCGGGCTTATTGCCTTTATTAATCTGCGCCTGATGACCGTGGTCGATACCTCGCTGGCGGTGCTGCCGGAATTTCTCGGTTTATTGCTGTTGCTGATGGTCGTGACGCTGGGTTCCCAGCTGGCTCTGACCACCCTGGGACACCATTTTGTCTTCCGCCTGCGCGGCGAATTTATCAAACGCATACTTGATAGCCAAATCGAAAAGGTCGAGAAGATCGGTAGCGCTTCGCTGCTCGCCGGTTTAACCAGCGACATTCGTAATATCACCATCGCTTTTGTTCGCCTGCCGGAGCTGGTGCAGGGGATTATCCTGACCGTTGGTTCCGCCGCCTACCTGGCGTGGCTGTCGGGCAAAATGATGATGGTCACCGCGCTGTGGATGGCGCTGACCATCTGGGGCGGGTTTGTGCTGGTGGCTCGCGTCTACCGGCATATGGCGACGCTGCGGGAAACCGAAGACAAGCTGTACCACGACTACCAGACGGTGCTGGAAGGGCGTAAAGAGCTAACCCTCAACCGGGAACGCGCGGACTACGTGTTTAATCAACTGTATCTGCCGGATGCCCGCGAATATCGTCACCATATTATCCGCGCCGATACGTTCCATCTCAGCGCGGTGAACTGGTCGAATATTATGATGCTGGGGGCCATCGGACTGGTGTTCTGGATGGCAAACAGCCTCGGCTGGGCGAATACCGCGGTGGCGGCGACCTACTCGCTGACGCTGCTGTTCCTGCGCACGCCGCTGCTCTCGGCGGTCGGAGCGCTGCCGACGTTGCTCAGCGCCCAGGTCGCGTTCAACAAGCTGAATACCTTCTCGTTGACACCGTATCGCGCCGACTTCCCGCAGCCGGAACCGCACCCGCACTGGCAGACTCTCGAGCTGCGCGACGTCTGCTTCCACTATCCGGATAACAGCTTTGCCGTCGGGCCGATTAACCTGACCCTACAGCGCGGCGAGCTGGTGTTTTTAATTGGCGGCAACGGTAGCGGGAAATCCACGCTGGCGATGCTGCTGACCGGGTTGTATCAACCGGCTTCCGGGCTGATTCTGCTGGATGGCCAGCCCCTTGCGGCGGACAAGCCCGAAGATTACCGCAAGCTTTTTTCGGCGGTCTTTACCGATGTCTGGCTGTTCGATCGGCTGCTGGGGCCTGGCGGGAAAGCGGCGAACCCTGCGCTGGTCGGCCAGTGGATGGAGTACCTGAAAATGACGCACAAACTGCAGCTGGATAACGGCAGGATTGTCGATTTGAAGCTGTCGAAAGGGCAGAAAAAACGCGTGGCGCTGTTGCTGGCGCTGGCGGAGGAGCGGGATATCATCCTGCTTGATGAATGGGCGGCGGATCAGGACCCGCATTTCCGTCGCGAGTTTTACCAGCTGCTGCTGCCGTTGATGCAGCAGATGGGGAAAACCGTTTTCGCCATTAGCCACGACGATCACTACTTCCAGCATGCCGACCGCCTGCTGGAGATGCGAGGCGGCCAGCTGACAGAGCTGACGGGAGAAGAGCGCGAGCTGGCTACCCGGGATGCGGTGGCTCGCACCGCCTGACTGACCGCGTCGCCCGGCTCGCCGGCGGCGCGGTTGTTGATTTTTCCGCCGCCTGAACGGGGCGACGGTTATTTTTTCTCCCTCCCCGCGCTATGCTTATGGCTCCTGGCCTGCCACATGTTCTCAAAAGGATTGCCTGACCGATGTCCGTTTCGCATAAAAAAAGTGCCAGATTACGTGATGAAGAGCGTGCCCGTCTTATCTGGCTGCTGACCACCGATAAAGCCGTGACCTCGGCGCTGCTGGGAAAACTCACTCTCGCTGAACGCTATGACGACGGTACGCTGGCAGACGATCTGGCGGAGGTCGAGGTGCTGGTTTCTCACCTGCCGCCGCCGGACCTTGCCGATGCCCTCGAAGCGCTGCCGTACGACGGGCGTAATGCGCTCTGGCAGCTGGTCAGCAACGACAAACGCGGCGAGGTGCTGCTCGAGGCATCGGAAAACGTCTGGGGCGATCTCATCGATAAGATGAGCGACCACGAGCTGCTCGACGCGCTGCAAACCCTGGATATCGACGAACAGGTCTATCTGGTTCAGCACCTGCCGCGTAACCTGACCGGCCGCTTACTGGCGACGATGCCGCCGGAAAAGCGCGCGCGCGTCCGCCAGATTATGCGCTACGCCGACAATACCGTCGGGGCAATCATGGAGTTCGAAGTGATTGTCGTGCGTCCGGAAATGACGCTGGCGGCGGTACAGCGCTACCTGCGGCGGCTGGGCAAAATGCCGGAGAACACCGATAAGCTGTTTGTGACCACCCGCAATAAGCTTCTGCTGGGTGAGCTTCAGCTGCAAACGATTCTGCTCAATGATGCGCAAAAACGGGTCGGCGACGTCATGGAAGGGGACCCGGTCACCTTCCAGCCGCATGAAGAGGCTGAAAAGGTGGCGCGTACCTTTGAGCGTGACGACTTGATCAGCGCCGCGGTGATTGATGCGGAAGGGAAGCTGATGGGGCGTCTGACCATCGATGAGATCGTTGACGTCGTCTATGAAGAGACGGACAGCGATCTGCGCGGCATGGGCGGCCTGAGCAGCGAAGAGGATGTCTTTGCGCCGGTCAGTAAAGCGGTGAAGACCCGCTGGGCTTGGCTGGCGGTTAATCTGTGCACCGCCTTTATCGCCTCGCGGGTGATTGACGGGTTTGAACACACTATTTCACAGCTGGTGGCGCTTGCCTCGCTGATGCCGATCGTCGCCGGGATCGGCGGCAATACCGGTAATCAGACGATCACCATGATCGTGCGCGCTATGGCGTTACAGCACATCCAGCCCGGCAGCTTTTCGTTTCTGATCATGCGCGAGATGGGCGTCGCGCTGATTAACGGCCTGGTGTGGGGCGGGATCATGGGAGCGATCACCTGGTGGCTGTATCAGGACCCGCAGCTGGGCGGCGTGATGACGCTGGCGATGATGCTGAATCTGCTGATGGCCGCGATGATGGGGGTGATTATCCCGATGGTGATGGTCAAGCTGGGGCGCGATCCGGCGGTCGGCTCCAGCGTGATGATCACCGCGATTACCGACACCGGCGGCTTCTTTATTTTTCTCGGTCTGGCGACGATATTTCTGATGTAAGCGCCGGCCTGCTGCGCAGGCGACGGGGAATCAGCGCCATCACTGCCAGTCCGGCCAGAACGCCAATGGCCAGATTGCTGGTTCCGACCGTCGCGCCGACGGTCGCCAGCATGACCAGCGTCTCCGGCCACGGATGACGCGCCACTTCCGCCGGACGAATGCTATGCCAGCTGAAGGTTTTTGCCGCCACAATCACCATCACTCCGGCCAACACCACCATCGGAATTTTAGCCATCACTTCACTCAGCGCGGTCACCAGCAGCAGCAGTACAAGGCCTGCCGCAACGGTTGAGACGCGGCTTCGGCCCTTGCCCATTTCGACGTTAACGATGGTCTGCCCGATCATGGCGCAGCCGGCGATACCGCCGTAGAGTCCGGCGAGAATATTGGCGATGCCCAGCCCGGTACTCTCGCGCGCTTTGCTGGATGGCGTGTGGGTCAGATCATCCACGAGTTTAGCCGTCAGCAGCGACTCCAGCAGCCCAACGAAGGCGATACTCAATGCGCAGGGCCAGATAATGTTCAGCGTGTGCAGATCGAGCGGTACCCGCAGAGCGGTAAATCCGGGCAGTCCGCCGCTCATGCTGCCTTCATCACCGACGGTGGGCAGCAGCTGGCCGGTGGTGACGGTAAACAAGGTCAGCAGGATGATAGCGATTAGCGGCGAAGGGATGGCTTTGATATAGCGCGGCGCCCACAGCACAATCAGCAGCGTCAGCACGAACAGGCCGATGATCAGCGGCCGTGTGCTCCAGAAATGCGGCAGCTGGGCAAAGAAGATCAGTATTCCCAGCGCATTCACAAAACCGGTCATCACCGATTGCGGAATAAACCGCATCAGACGGGCCATGCCGCACAACCCAAACAAAATTTGAATAATACCAGCCAAAATGACAGCGGGCAGGATATAGCCGACGCCGTGCTGATGCACCATAGGGCCAATCACCAGCGCCACCGACCCCGCCGCAGCGGTGACCATGGCCGGTCTGCCGCCAAGAACCGACATCGCCAGGCAGAGCACAACGGACGCAATCAGGCTGACTTTCGGGTCAACCCCGGCAATCACGGAGAAGGAGATAACCTCTGGAATCAGGGCCAGCGCGGTGAGTACGCCAGCCAGCGCTTCGCGGGTCAGCAGCGAGGGCGAGCGTAATACATGGCGAAGAGCGCCGTTCGAAGAGGGTGGTACGTGGTTGGTGGCCTGATGCATAAGCGTTTCGCTGGTAGATAAACCGGAGCCACGAGCCTGAGCTTGTGTGCGGTCTGTCACAAAACAGGGGATGATAGCGCGTGGACGTGACATATACCAGTACAAAATATGATTTAGCGTACACATTTATTAAACATTTTTATAACAGATCTCAAAACTCAACTTAAATTTTAAACAATATTTAATTTTTTGATCTTCGGTGTTACCTTGATTCCCGATAATCGTTTCACCTGCGCTAAATCCAAAAGCGAGTAAAGTAAGGCTCAAATCCGATGAAGAAAAAGATGGCCGTACCCAGCTCACCGGCTGTTGGTTCAAATACACCTCGGACCAACACCCGCCATGAGCAAGAGACGGATGTATTGTTGATTGGCGGCGGCATCATGAGCGCCACGTTGGGAACCTGGCTTCAGGAACTTGAGCCGGACTGGTCTATTACCATGGTCGAGCAGATGTCCAGCGTGGCTGAAGAGAGCTCGAACGGCTGGAACAATGCGGGTACCGGCCATGCGGCTTTGATGGAGCTGAACTACACGCCACAAACCGCCAGCGGGATTAATATCGACAAAGCGGTCGATATCAATGAATCCTTCCACATCTCCCGGCAATTTTGGGCTCACCAGGTGACACGCGGCATACTCAGTAAGCCGAAATCATTTATTAACAGCGTGCCGCACATGAGCTTTGTGTGGGGCGAAGACAATGTGAATTTCCTGCGCGCACGTTACGCGGCGCTGCAGCAGAGTGAGTTGTTCCGCGGGATTCGCTATTCTGAAGATCATCAGCAGATCAAAGAGTGGGCGCCGCTGGTGATGGAAGGGCGCGATCCGCAGCAAAAAGTGGCCGCGACCCGCACCGAAGTCGGAACCGACGTCAACTACGGGGAAATCACCCGCCAGCTGATTGCCGGACTGCAGACCCATGATAACTTCTCTTTGCAGCTTGGCACCGTTGTGCGTCGCTTTAAGCGCAACGCGGACAAGAGCTGGACGGTGACCCTGGCCGATGCCGATAATCGTCGCCAGAAGCGCGTTATTAAAGCCAAATTTATCTTTATTGGCGCCGGCGGTGCCGCGCTGACGCTGCTTCAGGAAACCGGCATTCCTCAGGCGAAAGAGTACGCGGGCTTCCCGGTGGGCGGTCAGTTCCTGGTGTGCGAAAACCCGGAGGTGGTGAACCATCATCTGGCGAAAGTGTATGGCCAGGCCGAAGTGGGCGCGCCGCCTATGTCGGTCCCGCATATCGATACGCGGATTATCGATGGTAAGCGCGTGGTGCTGTTCGGACCGTTCGCGACCTTCTCGACCCGCTTCCTGAAAAACGGCTCGCTGTGGGATCTGCTGGCATCAACCAACACCTCGAATATTCTGCCGATGCTCAATGTTGGTCTGGATAACTTCGATCTGGTGAAATACCTGATTAGCCAGGTGATGCAGAAAGATAACGATCGCCACGAGGCGCTGCGCGAATACTATCCGGAAGCGAATAAAGAGGACTGGCGCTTGTGGCAGGCTGGCCAGCGCGTACAGATTATCAAACGCAACGGCAAGAAGGGTGTACTCCGTCTGGGCACGGAAGTGGTCAGCGATGACGAAGGTACCGTTGCAGCGCTGCTGGGAGCCTCTCCGGGAGCATCGACGGCGGCGCCTATCATGCTACAGCTGATGGAGAAGGTCTTTAAAGAGAAGGTGCAGTCGGCCGCCTGGCAGGCGAAACTGAAAGAGATCGTTCCGTCCTACGGTCTGCGTCTGGACGGTAATCCGGCGGCGATTGAACAGGCGCTGGCGTGGACCAGTGAAGTGCTGCAGCTGCATTACGAGCCAGTCGCGGTGGTTGATCAGGTCCCGCTTGCGGAGCTGAAGCCGCTGTCCGGTGACAAACCTATGGCGGATATTGCGCTATAGAACGACATCCGGCGGCTGATGCCGCCGGAGAGTGACTGTTTATCGCTTCGCGTTAGCGTACAACGGCATTACCGATGGTTTCGTCTGCTTTCCAGATTCGGTATTTCACTTCGACGTTATCTGGCGTGTAGACCACGATTGGCAGCTTGCTGTTGTAGCGCAGCATCGCATCATCACCTAACCCTGCCAGCACAAATTTACGCTCTTTTTTGCCGTCCGGGCAGGCCATCATGGTTGAAACCGGTCCGGTTACTTTATCAAAAACGTAGTAATCGTAGCCCCAGCCTTCCAGCGTTTTGCTTTCCAGTTGGCCGCCGAGGCGATGGCGGTTGCAGTCAACCTCAAGGGTCTGGCCGATCATCAGTTCGACTTTAAATGCGGATTCGTCCTGCTGCTGCGGCAGCTGAATCACCTGACGCTTCATGCCTTTTTCCGCCTTCGGATAGGGGGCGACCTTTTCCAGAGGCTGTTCAGCGGCCAGCGCGCTGGTGGAAACACAGGCAACGGCCAGCAAAGAAACAGCAAGCGTAGAGATTTTATTCACGATTCATCATCCTTTGTTATCGATCTTTAACGGCAAAAGACTAGCACTCTTTTGCGTAATGGTAAGAATAATTTACCATTATTTTCATATATTCTGGTCTTATTGACTGACTTTTCTTGATGGTGTGCAAGTATTCACTACCCATATTCACGCTCTGAGCGAAAGGTTCTTGCGGTATCCTTGACGGGATATTGCCGCCAACTGCGGCCGGTAATCCGGCGTTAATAATCATCAGCAAGCGAAGACGCTTTCAGGTGCAATGATTCCACTCTGACCGGCCCATACCCGCGAATGAGGAGGCGTTATCAGGGACATGAATGGAAACAGAAGGGGGAAGCGAAATGCTCCCCCCGATGCTTACTCATCGCGACTGACTTTCCCTTCCTCGATGAACTCTTCATCTATTTCGTCGGTGTTGCCCGCGTGTTCGCGCCCCGATAACAGATTCCAGCAGGCGATAAACAGGGCGGCGATCAGCGGCCCGATGACAAAGCCATTAATACCGTAAATCTCCATGCCGCCGAGGGTGGCAATCAAAATCAGATAGTCCGGCATTTTGGTGTCTTTGCCCACCAGCAGCGGGCGCAGAATATTATCCACCAGGCCTATCACAATCACGAAGAAGCCCACGATAAACGCCCCTTGCCATAGCTGATCGGTGGCAAACAGGAAGATAGCCGCCGGTACCCAGACTATGGCGGAACCGATCGCCGGAATCAGCGACAGAAACGCCATGATGGCGCCCCACAAAATGCTGCCGTCGAGGCCGGCGATAGAAAATGCGATACCGCCAAGTATCCCCTGGGCGAGGGCGACGGCGACGGTACCTTTTACGGTTGCCCGTGATACGGCGGCAAATTTGGCAAACAGATGCTGCTTAACGTAGTTAGACAGCGGCAGGGACTCAAGGATGAGCATGACCAGATAGGGGCCATCTTTGAGCAGGAAAAACAGCAGATACAGCATGATGCCGAAGCTCACGGTAAAGCCGAATGTCCCTTTACCAATCAGGAACGCGCTACCGGCCAGATATTGCCCACCTTTCAGGGCGGCGTCAGAGAGCTGTTTCTGAATCTGCTCTGCGCTGTCAAGGTTATGTTCGGAGAGAAAGCTTCTGGCCCACTCGGGCAGATGGGCAAACAGGTTTGCCACCACCACCGGAAACTGGGTGTCATTATGCTGAAGTCGGGTGTAAACCAGGTTTAGCTCGAACGCCAGCGATGAAATGATGATCGCCAGCGGCGTGAAAACAATCAGGCAGATAATCACCACGGTCAACAACGATGCCAGGTCATTGCGCTCACCGAGGCGAGCCCGCAATTTGTTCTTTACCGGGTTGAAGATGACCGACAGAATCGCGGCCCACAGTATGGCTGAATAATAAGGCGAAAGAACATTAAAAAAGGCGAGGCTGACCATCAGCAAAATCAGGATAAAAAATCCCTTCGTAAGTCCATTAACTCTCATATTAATTGTTCCGGTGTCAGGCAAGTACGACGAATAATAGAAGCTATTCTTCGTTTTACAATCAGTAAGGTCGGAGTTTGTTCATCGGCAGCACGGAAACGGGGATGGATTCGAGCGCGGACCGCGACCGTGTCGGTGGGGCGGATTCGGGCATTAAAAAACCCGCAGGCTCAGAGAGGATGCGGGTTCTTAAGGGGTTACCGGTGGTTAAGATAACCTACCGGTGAATGATTTGGTCGGCACGAGAGGATTTGAACCTCCGACCCCCGACACCCCATGACGGTGCGCTACCAGGCTGCGCTACGTGCCGATGTATGGAGGACAATATTACCCGTTCCCCGACCGAATGCAAGCCGGGGAACGGCTGATTGATTCATAATTAATCAATCAGTTAGCGATAAAGCGTTTTTCGTCAGTCAGGATCTGCAGCAGCAGGCTGAGCTGAGGTTTGCGGTTATCAATCTTTTTGCCATCGCTGTTCCAGGTGCTGTAGGTACCGTTGTGGTTCAGCACCACGGTCACCTCTGGCGACGTGACCGCCAGCGTATCGCCGTTGGCTGCCGTCACCCAGGCCCGGCGACGCGCGGGGCTGAACAGGTCTTCACCCTGCGAATATTCGTTGGCAGGCGTGGAGACGTGCAGCAGGCGCTGCATCAGCGTGGTCATCACATCTTTGTTGCTGGTCAGCGTCGCGATGTTCTGCGCCGGAATTCCTGGCCAGTGAATAACCAGCGGCACCTGCAGCTGCTCCCGGGACCAGTCAAACTTACCGCGCTGCGGATTCAACGGCATACCGTGAGCGGCGGTGATAATCACCACGGTGTTATCCAGTTTTCCGGCATCGCTCAGGGCGCTCAGTACCCGGCTGATTTGACTATCAACATCTCCCGCCGCACGACTGTAGCGACGCGCGAAGTTTTGCTGCTGACTGTTGTCCAGCGTGGTGCCGTTCAACGAAATCCATGAGAACCAGCGGTTTTCATCCTGCGCATAGCGATTGAGCCAGCCAATCCACTGGTCCGCCGTTTGCTCATCGCTTTGCGTTTTCTCATTTGGCAGCGAGAAATCGGACAGCAGCGCCTGGCGATAGAGCGGGCTGCTGAAGCCATCGGAGGAGAACAGCCCCAGCTGATATCCCTGCTGGTTAAAGGCCGTAATCAACGCGGCCGGAATGCGGGCCGACAGCACGCCATCCATATAGCCCGGCGAAATCCCGTAGAACAGGCCAAACATACCGCTATCGGTAGTGTTACCGGAGCTCATATGCTGGGTAAAGTTGACATTCTCTTGTGCGAAACGGGCCAGTTCCGGCATATTTTTCTCAAACCGTGAATAGTTCAGGTTATCGACGGTAATGAGCAGAACGTTGTAGCCAGCCCCCAGATCGCGATAGCGCAGGTTGCTCAGCGGATACTCAACGGAGACGGCTTCCGGCGCCCCCTGTTCTACCAGCCGACGCTGGTAATCCTGGGCATCGAGCAGGCCATGTTTCTCAAGGAAACGGCGGGCCGTCATCGGATAGGAGAGCGGCAGATTCGCCCGTTGCATGGTGATCGGGCGATAGAAATTCGCATCCGCCCAGATATAAATCAGGTGGCTGCTGATAAAAGAGAGAAAGAAAAACCAGGCGACAGGCCGGGCGTAGTGGCGGCGACGCGTCAGGCTGCGCAGCTTCTGCCAGCTCCAGGTCGCAAACAGCATTTCCAGCAGGAAGATAATCGGCACGCTGATAAACATCAGCTGCCAGTCGCGCGCCATCTCATTCTGGTCAGGGTTGATGACCAGTTCCCAGACAATCGGGTTAAGATGCAGGTGGAAACGGGTAAAGACTTCGCTATCGATCAGCAGGAGCGTCATGCCCGCGGTCGCCAGAATGACCGACAGGAAGCGCATCAATCGCTGCGATATGACGATAAAGGTCAGCGGGAAGAGAATCAGGACATAGCTGGTAAATACCAGAAAACTGAAGTGACCCACGAGGCTGACATACGAGAAAATACGTCCGCCCAGAGTCGTGGGCCAGTCGGCGACAAAAAGATAGCGGCTGCCGAGCACCATGGCCAACAACATGTTGAACAGGGCGAACCAGTGCCCCCAGCTGACCATCTGGGAGATTTTTTCTCGGTAGGGCTGACGAAGAGTCACCATATACAGTTGTTGGTTATCCTTAGTGCGCCGGGTCGTCGTTGATTGAAGACTGCAGAGCCTGGGCAAAAGAACGGGCGATCGCCTGACGCTGCGCCGGCGCGACGCTACTATTGATCAGGTTAGTCACCATATTGCCTAGCACCATCAGTGAAAGGTCAACGGGGGCTTTGTGTGTTTCCAGCACGTTGCTCAGCTCGCTAAGCAGCTGTTCGACGTGTTCATCACTATAGCGGGATAATTGCGGCATAAACTCAAAATCTGTTTGTTCGTGAAAGGGCAACATATTACCGTAGCAGCAGCTTTTTTTCCGCATTTTTTCGCCACGGCGCAAAAGCGCGCAGGATCGCGAGTCTCAGTTCGTCGAAGAGTCACGCGGCGGTTGCGTCGCCGTCCCGGCGGTGGTTGAATACCGGCCGGTCTAAAAGGAGAGTTTAACATGAGTCTGGATATCGACCAGATTGCCCTGCATCAGTTAATTAAACGTGATGAACAAAACCTCGAACTGGTGCTGCGCGATTCCTTACTGGAGCCGAATGCGACGGTCGTGGAAATGATGGCCGAGCTGCATCGTGTCTACAGCGCTAAAAACAAGGCCTACGGTCTGTTTAACCAGGAGAGCGAGCTGGCGCAGGCCCTTCGCCTGCAGCGTCAGGGCGAGGAAGACTTTCTCCCGTTCAGCCGGGCGGCAACCGGCCGTCTGCGTGACGAACTGGCGAAGTATCCTTTCGCAGAAGGCGGTATCGTGCTGTTCTGTCAGTATCGGTATCTGGCGGTAGAGTACCTGCTGGTGGCGGTGCTGAACAACCTGAGCAGTATGCGCGTTAATGAAGATCTGGATATCAGCTCGACCCACTATCTGGATATCAATCATGCCGATATTGTGGCGCGAATTGACTTAACTGAATGGGAAACCAATCCGGAGTCGACCCGCTACCTGACCTTCCTCAAAGGCCGGGTCGGGCGTAAAGTGGCTGATTTCTTTATGGACTTCCTTGGCGCCAGCGAAGGGCTGAACGCGAAAGCGCAGAACCGTGGCCTGCTCCAGGCGGTCGATGATTTCGCCTCCGATGCTCAGCTCGATAAGTCCGAACGGCAGAACGTTCGTCAGCAGGTCTATGCTTATTGCAACGAGCAGCTGCAGGCGGGAGAAGAGATTGAGCTGGAATCTTTATCCAAAGAGCTGGCCGGCGTCAGCGAGAAGAGCTTCCAGCAATTTACCGCGGAACAGGGGTATGAGCTGGAAGAGAGCTTCCCGGCGGATCGCAGCACGCTGCGTCAGTTGACCAAGTTTGCCGGCAGCGGCGGCGGGTTAACGATCAACTTTGATGCCATGCTGCTGGGCGAGCGGGTGTTCTGGGATCCGGCAACGGATACGCTGACCATCAAAGGTACGCCGCCTAACCTGCGCGATCAGCTGCAGCGTCGGACTTCCGGCGGTAGCTGATTCTCCGCCAGCCCCGGTGAAGGCCGGGGCTGCTGCCCGGGCCATCGTCGGCCTGCGGCGTTCTTACTCTGCATCGGCGCGGATCGTCTCGATCCCGTGCTGGGTCAGCTTCGCCTGCAGGGCCTCATCCAGCAAACCATCGATAATCAGGGTACTGGCAAGGCTTAACTCGCCGATGGCAAACGCCGATGCCGAGTTCAGTTTTTCCTGCGACGCCATCACAATGGTTTCCGCTGCCCGCGCGGCGAGCGCCCGCTTGATAGCCGCCTCTTCATAATCACCGGTAGTGAAACCAGCGCGGTCATGCACCCCGGTCACGCCCATAAAAAACAGATCGGCATTGATCCGCGCAATACCTTCCAGCGCGCTGGCGCCGACGGTGACCACCGAATGTTTAAACAGCCGCCCGCCGATAAGAATAACCTCAATCAACGGCCGCTCCACCAGCGCGACGGCAATACCGGGGCTATGGGTCACGATGGTGCAGGCTAAATCAGCCGGCAGACAGCGGACCATTTCTTCTGTGGTGGTCCCGCCATCGATAATCACCACCTGACCCGGCTGGATCAGGGCCGCCGCCCGGCGGGCAATGGCCTGCTTCGAGGCGATTTGCACGTTTTTTCTTGTTTCGATCGGCGCGATGGCCGCCGAAACCGGCAGCGCCCCGCCGTGGACCCGCTGCAGCTTGCCTTCCCCCGCCAGCTCGCGTAAATCCCGGCGGATAGAGTCTTCAGAGACGTTAAACCGCTGGCTAAGCTCACCGGACATTACCTGTTTTTCGACGGCCAGAATCTGCAGTATTTGCTGTTTTCGTTGGCTGGCAAACATATTTTTTCCTTCACGTTTGATCTTGTTTGTGCGTTATTTTGCATGTTATCGTGGCCGCTGTCATCTTATCAGGAGAAAAATATGTCCTGCGATACATCCCGCGTTCGCCACGTGCGTGAAACGCTGCTGTCCGATAACTGGTATACGTTAAAAAAATACACTTTTGAATTGCTGCGACGGGATGGCCGTTGGCAGGAGCAGAGCCGTGAGGCCTACGATCGCGGCAACGGCGCGGTGATTCTGCTCTATAACCGGGTAAAGCAAACCGTCGTGCTTATTCGCCAGTTTCGTTTTCCGGTGTGGATTAACGGTCATGATGGTTTTTTGATCGAGGCGGCTGCCGGACTGCTGGATAATGCGTCGCCGGAAGAGCGCATTATCGCCGAGGCGGAAGAAGAGACCGGCTTTCGCGTCACCGGTATTGAACCGGTTTTTACTGCCTACATGAGTCCGGGGTCGGTTACCGAAAAACTCTACTTTTTCATTGCCGAATATTCGGCGGACGATCGCCGCAGCGAAGGCGGCGGGCTGGCGGCGGAAGGGGAGGATATTGAAGTGCTGGAGTGGCCACTGGCCCGGGCGTTACAAGCGATACGCGAGGGGGAAATTGTGGATGCCAAAACCATTATGCTCCTGCAACACCTGGCCCTCACGGTTTCATCGCGCCTTGCTCAGGATGAAACAAGGCGCGATAACCCTTAGCGCAGCTTGCGAGCGATAGCGCTGTACATCAGCGCGGCTTCCAGCGGTTGGGCGTTAAACGAAGGTTCGGCCTGCGGCCAGGTTGACCACTGCACGATCACCAGATGTTCCGCGCGGTTGACCATAATCACCTGGCCATAGATACCCAGCGCCCACAGCGAACCTTTCAGCCCCTGGCGAGCGGTAGGGTCGACGTGCTGCGCGTTGGCCGGAATCGCGTTATTCCACCATTGATAGCCGTAAATGCCTTCCGGGTGTGCCGGGGAGACTGATTTCTGCGCCTGAGTCCAGGCGGAGGATTGGTCAAACCAGCCTTCAGGCACCCGTCGTTGGCCGTTGGCCAGGCGTCCATCCCGGGCGACAAACTCGCCGAAACGACCCCAGTCTTCCAGCGTGGCGTTAAAGCCATGCGCCCCGACGTCATGTTTACCCTGCTGATAAGCGTGCCAGACGCCGTCATGCGCCATTCCGGCGGGTTGCCACAGGGCCTGCTCCAGCCATGCGGCAAGCGGCATTCCGGTGGCCCGCTCCACCACATCCCCCAATAGCCATGCGCCCCCTGATGAGTAGGACCACTGCTCGCCGGCGGGATGCGTACGCTTCAGGGAAGCCACGATCTTGCGCACGCATGCGTAGGCGCCCGGATGGGCCTCACACTGGGTCAGGCGGGCGAAATGGGATTGTGGATTGGTGTAATCTTCATTCCACTCGACGCCGGAGGTGTGCTGAATCAGCTGCTTAAGGGTGACATCATCCCAGGCGGTGCCTTTCAGGTCGGGCTCGTAATCGGTGACCCGGTCATTAAGCGAATGGATTTTACCTTGCTGAATCGCCATACCGACTAAGGTGGAGACCACCGCTTTACCTACCGAGCGGGAGGTCCACAGCGTGGTGTCGGTGTTGCCTGCGCCGAGATATTTGTAGGCAATTTTACCCTCTTTGAGTACCAGAAAACCGGTAACGTTCTGGCGCTTCAGGTAATCCTGCAGGTTCCATGTCTGGCCGTTTACCGTGTAGCTGACGTCGGTCAGCGGCTTATCTGATGGCGACAGCGGCGTGGCGCTACCGTGACGGAAGACATCGCCGGCATAGTTACGGTAGTCGTTGCGAAAGCCGATAACCCGGGCAGATTGATCCCAGTTGAGCATATCTTTTGTGGCGGGCAGCACGGGATCAAAAGGCGTCGGGCAGACATCCAGCATCACTCCGCCGCAGGACTGCGGTGACGGGGTTTGCGCCATGCTGACGGTAGGGCAAAGCGCGAACATCAGCGCCAGGGCCAGCGGTGTGGTTTTTTTTATCTTTGTCATCAGAGATTCCTTATTAGCCATAACAACCAGGCCTGCAGTATATAAATCGCCTTCGGCAGGCTAAAATCAGCCGATGGGGGATTTTCCCCCAAAGGAAACCTCGGGATGAAAACGCTGCATTACTCATTTGCCCAGATTGAAGCCTTTGCCACCATCGCGGAAACCGGGAGTCTCTCACGGGCGGCGATTCGGCTCGGAAAGGACCGTACCACGCTGCGCGATCTGCTGGATTATCTGGAAGATGCGCTGGGATATGCGCTGTTCCTGCGCGAAGGGCGGAGCCTGGCGTTAACCGCCGAAGGGGAACAACTGTTTCGCCAGGCGCATCTACTCCTGCGCCAGGCGCAGGCCTTTGAGTCATTTGCGCAGACTCTGCCGCGCACGGCGGGGCAGGAGCTGCGGGTGGTGTACGATCCGTTTGTCCCGCGCCCCTTTCTCTGCGCGCTGGCAGACCACCTTGCCCGACGTCAGCTGCGAATGAGCTGCTGGAGCGCATCGCGTCGCGAGGCGGAGCAGGCGCTGGCCGACGGGCAGGCCGATCTGGCTATTTGCCAGGCCAATAACCGGACTCTCGGTAGCGAAATGGAATGGCGAGCGTTGGGAACCGTCGATCTGCGCTTTTATGCGACGGAGCGCCTGTTTGCTGACTGCGCGCGTCCGCTGACTCTGCTCAATCTGTCGCTGGTGCCACAGCTGGTGATGCATCGCCGTGCAGACGAGCAAATTGCCCGCCGGGTGCAAATCTCGGGACACACGCTGTACATGAATGAGAAAGCGTTATTGCGCCATGCGCTGCAGCAGGGGCAGGGGTGGGGATTCTTACCTGACCATTTTCAGGCGGTCGACTGGCAAGGGGTGGAGGAGATTGACACCGAAGTCGGTACCCAGGGGCTGAATGTCACGATGGTAATGCTGTGGCAGCCGGGAATGAACAAGCATCCGACGCTGGGAGAGGTGGTTGATTTTGCGCCTTTGCTATGGAAACAAGACGCATAACAAAACGCCCCGGACCTTGCGGGCCGGGGCGTTTGCCACTCAACTTGCTATCGCGATTAAGCGCGAACGAAGTCGATGTGAGTCAGTTTTGGCTTGAACGCGTGACGCTGAACAGCCTGAACTTTTACTTTTTCTTCTTTGCCATCGATAACGATGGTCAGAACTTCACCGTAGAACTCAGCTTTGCTCTGAATGTTCCACAGTTTGTCCTGGTCCAGCTCGATTGCTACCGGAGTAGCTTCACCGCCATAAATGATGGCCGGGAATTTGTTAGCTGCACGCAGGCGGCGGCTCGCACCCTTACCCTGCTCTTTACGTACTTCTGCGTTGATAGTAAACATTGATGTCTCTCTATATTTAAATCCTGCTACAGGCGACCCAGCAGCAGGCAGATGATCTGCTTTGCGAATGCAAAAGCGGGCGGCATTATATCCACCTATGGCGTTGACGGCAATGAAAACCTCAGGCGCGGCGCTGATTAACGCAGTTCGTTTGCCCGACGGAAGCGGCCTTGATAGTCGAAGACTTTTTCCCTGACCTGCCAGTACTGGCCTTTCATGCGCGCGACGACAAAGTCCGGATGACGCAACAGAGGCTGCTGGGCAACAATGTCGGCAGGGGTTATCCAGCGCAGCGGCACGCCCGGCGTGCGGGTATGCGGGCGGATAAACAGCTGCTCAAACGCGGTCCGCTGGGCCGGCGTCTGCAGGCGGAAGCGCTCGCTGACATCGGCGCCGTCCTCATCGTAATAGGTGATTTTCAGCCACGGGCCTTTATCGTCGCCACCGTGCTGCAGGTCCATACCGCTGCAGCGCAGCACCAGCGCGTCTTTGAGCTTCAGCGCGGCCTTCAGCATATCGTCGGGGTCGACCAGAATCGTGTCGCACTCGCGGCAGCGGCGGGCGGCAATATCATTTTCCGCATTGCACTGCGGACAGTTTTTAAAACGAAAACGAAAATCGCACTGTTCACGATGACCGTCGTCATCTTCAAACCAGCCCTGGCAGCGGCGGCCAAAGTGTTCAATCAGCGTACCGTCGGCGGTGGTCTTTCCCCAGAAGGTATTGGCAAAGCCACAGGCCGGACAGAATACCTGTACGGGGACGTTATCGCTCTTGCCCTTCGGCGAGCCCACCTCTGGCGCATAGAGATCGTGAGGATTTCCGGCATAGTCGAGAATCAGGCAGTCGGTTTTCCCCGGCGCCAGACGCAGGCCGCGGCCGACAATTTGCTGATACAGGCTGACCGACTCCGTGGGACGCAGGATGGCGATCAGATCGACATGCGGGGCATCAAACCCGGTGGTGAGCACCGCCACGTTCACCAGATAACGATACTGCTGCGCCTTAAATGCTTCGATGATGCGATCGCGCTGCGGACCGGGCGTGTCACCGGTAATCAGCTCCGCCTCGCCGGCGGGCAGCAGGCCGGTAATCTCCCTCGCGTGTTCTACCGTGGAGGCGAAAATCATCACTCCCTTGCGCGTCTGGGCAAATTCGACGATCTGGCTGACGATATGCGGCGTAATGCGCTGCTGCTTTTTTAGCTCAAGGTTCAGGTCCGCTTCGCTAAACAGCCCGTTGCTCTGCGGCTGAAGGCGGCTGAAATCGTACTGTACGACCGGCATATCCAGCCGCTCCGGAGGCGTCAGATACCCGTGCTTGATCATATAGCGCAGCGGCAGCTCGTAAATACAGTCGCGGAACAACGCCTTCTCATCACCGCGAACCATACCATGATAATGAAACTGGTAGATCCAGCCCTTGCCGAGGCGGAACGGCGTGGCGGTCAACCCGAGCAGACGCAGCTGCGGATTGACCTGTTGCAAATGGCTGATAATTTGCTGGTACTGGCTGTCATCATCGTCGCTGATGCGGTGGCATTCATCGACGATCAGCAGTGAAAACTCGGCCTGAAACTGTTCAAGGTTACGGGCTACCGATTGCACGCTGCCGAAAACCACCTTGCCGTGGCTCTCTTTGCGTTTCAGGCCGGCAGCAAAAATATCCGCCTCCAGCCCAAGCGCACAATACTTGGCGTGGTTTTGCGCGACCAGCTCCTTGACGTGCGCCAGCACCAGAACGCGGCCGCGCGCCAGACGCGCCAGTTCGGCGATGACCAGGCTTTTACCTGCGCCGGTTGGCAGGACGATGGCGGCCGGTTCATGATGGCGACGAAACCAGGCGAGCGTGGCGTCGACGGCCTCTTTTTGGTAGGGACGTAATGTAAAAGTCATGGCTATACTGGCGTTAATTAACTCGCAAATAGTATGCCACGAATCTTTTCCCTTGAGTGGCGTTAAGAGCCCGTTATACTAGCCAGCGAACTTCTTCTTTTTCGGGCGTTTGCCCGCTCCAGCATTATTACAGGCTAAAAAAATCTCATGCGACTTGATAAGTTTATCGCTCAGCAACTTGGCGTCAGTCGGGCTATTGCCGGGCGTGAAATCCGCAGCAGCCGCGTTCTCGTAGACGGCGAAATCGTCAAAGATGCGTCGTTTAAGCTCCAGCCAGAGCACGACGTGGAGTATGACGGCAATACGCTGACCCAGCAGAACGGCCCGCGCTACTTTATGCTCAACAAGCCGCAGGGGTACGTCTGCTCCACGGACGATCCGGATCATCCAACGATTCTCTATTTCCTGGATGTCCCGGTCGCGCATAAGCTGCATGCCGCAGGTCGACTGGATATCGACACCACCGGACTGGTGCTGATGACCGATGACGGGCAGTGGTCGCACCGCATCACTTCTCCGCGCCATCACTGTGAGAAAACCTATCTGGTGACGCTGGAAAACCCGGTGGATGAGCAAACGGCTGAACAGTTTGCGAAAGGCGTTCAGCTGCACAATGAAAAGGATCTGACGAAACCTGCGCGTCTGGAAGTGCTGACGCCAACGGAAGTGCGCTTAACGATAAGCGAAGGGCGCTACCATCAGGTGAAACGCATGTTCGCGGCGGTGGGTAATCACGTCGTCGGCCTGCATCGTGAACGTATTGGCGACATCATGCTGGATGAATCTCTGGAGCCTGGCGAATACCGCCCGCTGACGGAAGACGAGATAGCCAGCGTTGGCCTCCAGCATGCACGGAGTAAAACGTGACGGCAAAGCAGAATTCTTCACTGGGGATTGTGTTTATTCTTGGCCTGCTGGCCATGTTGATGCCACTGTCGATTGATATGTATCTCCCGGCGCTGCCGGTGATTTCGGCGCAGTTTAATGTGCCGGACGGCAGTGCGCAGATGACGCTCAGTACCTATATTCTGGGCTTTGCTTTCGGTCAGCTGCTGTATGGCCCGATGGCCGACAGCATCGGCCGTAAGCCGGTGATCCTCGGAGGAACGCTGATTTTCGCCGCGGCTGCGGTGGCCTGCGCGCTGTCGCAGACTATCGACATGCTGATTACCATGCGCTTCTTCCACGGTCTGGCGGCTGCGGCGGCGAGCGTGGTCATCAACGCCCTGATGCGCGATATCTATCCGAAAGAAGAGTTTTCGCGGATGATGTCGTTCGTCATGCTGGTCACCACTATCGCGCCGCTGGTTGCGCCGATGGTAGGGGGCGCCGTGCTGGTGTGGTTCAGCTGGCACGCGATCTTCTGGATTCTCGCGCTGGCGGCGCTGCTGGCCTCGGCGATGATTGCTTTTTTCATCAGCGAAACGCTGCCGGTTGAACGGCGACAAAAATTTAGTCTGCGCACCACGCTGGGTAACTTTGCGACCTTGTTCCGGCATAAGCGGGTGCTGAGCTATATGCTGGCGAGTGGCTTCAGCTTTGCCGGGATGTTCTCCTTCCTGAGCGCCGGGCCGTTTGTCTACATCAATATCAACCACGTTTCGCCGCAGCACTTTGGTTACTATTTTGCGCTGAACATCGTCTTCTTGTTCATCATGACCATCATTAACAGCCGCTTTGTCCGACGGGTCGGGGCGCTGAATATGTTCCGCGCCGGGCTGTGGATTCAGTTTGTGATGGCGGTATGGATGGTGGTCTGCGCGCTGCTGGATGTCGGATTCTGGGCGCTGGTGGTCGGCGTTGCCGCGTTTGTCGGCTGCGTTTCGATGGTCTCCTCCAACGCGATGGCGGTCATTCTGGACGAGTTTCCGCATATGGCGGGCACCGCCTCATCGCTGGCGGGGACCTTCCGCTTTGGCATCGGGGCGATTATTGGCGCGCTGCTGTCCATGGCCACCTTTACTACCGCCTGGCCGATGCTGATTTCGATCGCATTTTGCGCCAGCAGTTCCATCCTTTTTTACCTCTACGCCAGTCGGCGACGTAAAACCGCGCACTAAAATACCTGCCACAAGGGGCGATTTCCGCCCCTTTTTTGATGCACATCAACCGCGATGGGCTTCCCGGTTCTGTAATTTGTTTCTTTTATGTAAAATCAATTAGTGTAAAAAGTCGCATTGTTGCGATAAAAAAGTTGTTTTGGATCACAGAAACGGGTACATATAGCCCCGATCTGTTTCCGCAGCGAAACTATAAGGTTCTGGATTATAAGTCGTTAACCCTGGCGTGACGCGGGTGTAAACGTTTTCTATGCTGATGCAGGACTATTTGTCAACGATGTGTTAATATTGATGTAAATTTATTGTGAAGCATTTTGCTTCCGGGGAAACTAAGTGAATACACAGCAACTCTCTATCGTACACCGTCTGCCGCAGAGCTATCGCTGGCTGGCCGGTTTTGCGGGTTCAAGAGTTGAACCGATTCCGCAAAACGGCGCCGAGAGTGAAAACAGCCTCGTTGCGCTGAAGCTACTCAGCCCGGACGGAGAGAAAGCGTGGCCGGTGATGCATAAGCTCAGCCAGGCCCTCAGCGACATCGAAGTCGATTGCTCCATCGTTGAGTGTGAAGGGGAGCCGTGCCTGTTTGTGAATTTACAGGACGAGTTTGCGGCAACCTGTCGACTGAAAAATTTCGGCGTGGCGATTGCCGAACCGTTCTCTGGCCACAACCCATTCTGACCGTCAGCCCAGCGCCAGAAGCTGGCGGGTATATTCCTGCTGTGGAGCGGTAAAAACGCGTTCGCACTCCCCCTGCTCGACGACTTCTCCCTGCCGTAACACCATCACCTGATGACACAACGTCCGCACTACGCGTAAATCATGGCTGATAAAAATATAGGCCAGCCGATATTTTTGCTGTAACGCTTTCAGCAAAGCCAGTATTTGCGCCTGGACAGTCTTGTCCAGCGACGACGTGGGCTCATCCAGCACGATGAGCTGAGGTTTCACGATCAGCGCCCGGGCAATCGCAATACGCTGACGCTGGCCACCGGAAAACTCAGCCGGATAGCGATGCCGCGTTTGCGGATCGAGCCCCACCTCCTGCATCGCCTGTATCACCGCTTGTTCACGCGCGGCCGACGTTAGCGTTGGCTGGTGGACGCGCAGACCCTCTTCAATAATCTGTAGCACGTTCAACCGGGGATTCAGCGACGAGTTGGGATCCTGGAAGACTATCTGCATCTGGCGGCGCAGCGGCAGCATTTGCCGACGGCTACGTCCCTGCAGCGCCTGCCCCTCAAAGGCGATCGTCCCTTGCGAGGCAATCAGGCGCAGCAGGGCCAGCCCGGTGGTGCTTTTGCCCGATCCCGACTCGCCCACCAGGCCCAGGGTTTCCCCCGCGCGCAGCTGGAAATTGAGCGCGTTGACCACCCGGTTATGATCCACTACCCGGCGGAGGAACCCTTTGCGCACCGGGAAGGCGACGCTCAGATCGACGGCCTTCAGCAGCAGCGGCGCATCGGTGGCCAGCGGCACCGGCCTGCCGGCGGGTTCGCTGTCCAGCAGACGACGGGTATAAGGGTGTTCGGGGGCGGCAAAAAGCGCCCGACAGGCGTTTTGTTCGACGCAGCGACCGTTTTGCATCACCGCCACGCGGTCAGCGAGCTGGCGGACAATGCTTAAGTTATGGGTAATAAACAGCAGCCCCATATTCAGTTCATTTTTCAGCTCGCGTAACAGCTGCAGGATTTGCGCCTGTACGGTCACGTCCAGGGCGGTAGTGGGTTCGTCGGCAATCAGCAGCTCTGGACGGGTGAGCAGCGCCATGGCAATCATGATCCGCTGGCGTTCGCCGCCGGAAAACTGATGCGGGTAGTCCGCCAGCCGGCGTACGGCATGACGGATACCGACCCGCTCCAGGCAGTTAAGGATCTCACCTCGCGCGGCCTCTTTGCGCATGCCGCGATGCAAAGACAGCACTTCATACAGCTGCTTTTCCAGCGTATGCAGGGGATTGAGCGACACCATCGGCTCCTGAAAAATCATCGCGATCCGATTACCGCGCACCTGACTCAGCGTGCGCTCATCGGCGTGAAGCAGCGACTGGCCGTGAAAGCGAATGTCTCCGCCGGGGTAGCAGACCGGCGGAGAGGGGAGCAGCCGCAGCACCGAGAGCGCGGTGACGCTTTTACCGGAGCCGGATTCCCCCACCAGCGCCAGGGTTTCCCCGGCGCCAATATTCAGGGAGAGCTCGCTGACGACGGTATGCGTTTTCCCCTGCTGGCGGAAGGCGATGGAGAGGTTGTCTATCTCTAACAAAGGCTGCGTCATGTTATACCGCCTTACCGGGGTCGAAGGCGTCGCGGACGGCTTCACCAATGAAAATTAACAACGATAACAGCACCGCGACCGACAGAAAGGCGGCGATGCCCAGCCACGGCGCCTGCAGATTGTTTTTCCCCTGCAGCAGCAGTTCGCCAAGCGATGGCGAACCGAGCGGCAGGCCGAAGCCGAGAAAATCGAGGGAAGTCAGGGTAGTGATAGAGCTGCACAGAATAAACGGCAGGAAGGTCAGAGTGGCGACCATGGCGTTGGGCAGCATATGGCGCAGGATAATATGCCGATCGCTGACCCCCAGCGCCTGCGCCGCGCGAATATAGTCATAGTTACGGGTGCGCAGGAATTCCGCCCGCACGACGCCGACCAGCGCCATCCAGCCGAACAGTACCGTAATGGCCAGCAGCCACCAGAAGCCCGGCTGGACGACACTGGAGAGTAAAATAATCAGGAACAGGGTTGGCATGCCTGACCACACCTCAATAAATCGCTGACCCCACAGGTCAATCTTGCCGCCGTAGTACCCCTGAATGGCACCCGCCAGTACCCCCAGTACGCTGGAGAAAAAGGTCAGCAGCAGGCCGAACAGAATCGATATTCGCGTGCCGTATAAAATACGGGCCAGCACGTCGCCGCCGTTGGCATCGGTACCCAGCCAGTTTCTCGTCGAGGGGGGAGAAGGGAAGGGCGTTTGGGTGGTGAAGTCGATGGTGGTGGCGCCAAATCGGATCGGCGCCCACAGTATCCAGCCGTTATCATCCAGCTGCTTTTGCAGCCACGGATCCTGGTAGTCGGCGGCGGTAGCAAACGGGCCGCCAAAGGTCGTCTCGCTATAATTTTTCAATGCCGGAACGTACAGGCTGCCGCGATACTGCACCAGCAGCGGGCGGTCGTTGGCAATCAGCTCGGCGCACAGGCTGAACACGAAAAGAATCATAAACAGCCACAGCGACAGATAGCCGCGGCGGTTGTGACGAAAACGCGCCCAGCGGGCCTGATTAACGGGACTCAGAAAAGACATCAGCGGCCCTCAAAATCAATACGCGGATCGACCAGCGTGTAGCAGATATCGCTGACAATATTCAGCAGCAGGCCGATCAGGGTAAAAATATACAGCGTGCCGAACATCACCGGGTAATCACGGGAAACGGTCGCCTCATAGCCCAGCAGTCCCAGGCCGTTGAGGGAAAACATCACTTCAATCAGCAAGGAACCGGTGAAAAACATACTGATAAACATCGCCGGGAAACCGGCGATCACCAGCAGCATGGCATTGCGAAAAACATGGCCCCATAAAATATGCTTTTCGCCCACCCCTTTGGCGCGTGCGGTCACGACATACTGCTTGCGGATCTCGTCAAGAAAGCTGTTCTTGGTCAGCATGGTGAGCGCCGCAAAGCCGCCGATGACCGTCGCCAGCACCGGCAGCGTAATGTGCCAGAGATAGTCGAGAACCTTCTGATACCACGTCAGGCTATCGAAATTAGCTGACACCAGCCCGCGCAGCGGAAACAGATCCAGATAGCTGCCCCCCGCGAAGAGCACGATCAGAATAATGGCGAACAGAAAGGCCGGGATGGCGTAGCCAATAATGATCAGCGTACTGCTCCAGATATCAAACTGGCTGCCGTTATGGACGGCTTTGCGGATGCCGAGCGGAATCGAGACCAGATAGATAATCAGCGTGCTCCACAGCCCCAGGGTGATGGAGACCGGCATGCTGTTTTTGATCAGCTGCAAGACTGACGCGCTGCGAAACAGGCTGTCGCCAAAATCGAAGCGCAGATAGTCGCCGAGCATTTTCAGGTAGCGTTCGTGGAGCGGTTTATCAAAGCCGTAGCGGTGGGTGATTTCGGCAATCACTTCCGGATCGAGACCGCGCCCGCCGCGATAATGGCCTTCGCTGATGTTGCCGACGCCGGTCCGGGCATGGCTGGCAGCCATACCGCTTTCTCCGGCGCCCGGTAAGCCGCCACGGTTGCCGAACTCAATGGCGGCGATGGCCTGATCGACCGGGCCGCCCGGGGCTATCTGGACAATGAAAAAGTTGATCGTAATGATCGCCCACAGCGTGGGGATTATCAGCAACAGCCGGCGGATCAGGTATGCGCCCATCGTTATTCCTTACCGTTTGTCCGCGGGTAGTTTTGCCGCTTTGTTCACGTCATACCACCAGGTATCAAATCCGGATGAGTAGACGGGACGGGTCTGCGGGAAGGAGAATTTATCCCAGTACGCCGTCCTGTCCTGCGCCATATACCACATCGGCAGCATGTAATAGTTCCAGGTCAGCACCCGGTCCAGCGCGCGCCCCAGGGGCAGGAGCTTTTGCTTATTCCCCTGCCAGCGGATGATCTGCGCAATCAGTTTGTCCACCACCGGACTCTGAACCCCGGGCGCATTGTAGCTGGAGTGAATATATGACGAATCCCAGGAGATTTGCAGGTCGGTTCCGGGCCAGGGCGTCGCGCGCCAGACGATGGGCATCATATCGTAGTCACGACTGCGTCGGCGGTTACTGTACTGTGAATTATCGACCTGGCGAATATCCATCGTAATACCGAGGCGCTGGAGATTATGCTGGAACGGCAGCACCCAGCGATCGTTGCCCCCGGAAGGCAGCAGCAGTTCAAAGCGCAGCGGCTTGCCGGTGACGGCGTTGATTCGACGTTGGTTTTTCAGCACCCAGCCCGCCTGCTTAAGCAACGCATCCGCCTGCAGCAAATTTGTGCGATCGAACCCATCGCCGCGGGATCGTGGCGGCTGATAGACGGAGGTGAAAACCTCCGGCGGCAGATCGGCCTTCATTGGCGTCAGCAGAGCGAGCTCTTCGGCATCGGGCGCGTGACGCGCCGCATATTCGGTATTCTGAAAGTAGCTGCTGGCCCGGCTGTAGGCGCCATAAAACAGCGCCTTGTTCATCCACTCGAAATCAAAGGCGAGGGTGATGGCTTCCCGGACCTGGCGGTCGTTAAACACCGGGCGCTGGATATTAAACGCCAGCCATTGGGTATCCTGCGCCGAGGTGTTCGGGTACTCATCTTTGACAATATAGCCGTGGGTAAAATTGCGTCCGACATAGCGGGTCGACCAGTTTTTGGCCATCGTCTCTGCGCGTCGGTCGACGGCGCCGGCCTTAAAGGCTTCAAAGGCGACATTATCGTCAAGGTAGTAGTCGTAGCGCAGCGTGTCGAAATTCCAGCGCCCGCGGTTCACCGGCAGATCGGCCGCCCAGTAGTCCTTCACCCGCGAGTAGATGATGTACTGACCCATCCGCCAGTCGGTAATTCGATAGGGGCCGCTGGCCAGCGGCGGGGTGGAAAGCGGGTCGCTGAGCTTATGGTTGCGCCAGAATGCCTCAGGCATCACCGGCAGGGAGAGCAGACTCAGCATGTTCTCCTTGCCAGGCTGCGCCAGCGTAATGCGCACGGTGCGCGGCGCAATGGCCTCGACGCGGGTCCCCTTGTAGAACAAGCGGAACTGCGGTACCCCTTCGGTCATAAATTTGTGGAACGTGAAGGCGACATCGCCGGCGGTAATCGGGCTGCCATCATGAAAACGGGCGTGCGGATTGAGGGTTATCTCCATCCACGAGAAATCATCGGCGTAGCGCGTGTGTGCGGCAATGAGCGGATAATAGCTGCCCGGTTCATCATCGGAGGTGGTGAACAGCGTGTCGTACAGAGCGTCGGTACGTACTCCCGGGTTGCCGCGCAGCGCATAGCGGTTGAAGTTATCGAAGGTGCCAATGCTGGCGTTGACTATTGTTCCCCCTTTCAGGGCACTGGGATTGGCATAATCAAAATGGTCAAAGCCGACGGCGTATTTCGGTTCGCCAATGATGGCAAAAGTGCTGCCCTCTTTTATGGTTATGGTTTGCGCCTGACTATTCAGGCTGAACAGGGTCAGTAATATCAGGCAGACACGCGCAAACATAGCCAGATTAATATCCTCTGTGAGCAGACATCATAAAGAGCCATTACCGGCGGCAAAATAGTTAGCCGGTTCATCATGTGCCGCGATCAGCGCTTCCAGCGGCAGCGGGCGGCTCAGCCAATAGCCCTGCAGGAAGTTTACGCCATGTTTGCGTAACCACTCCGCTTGCTCCGGTGTTTCTACTCCTTCTGCAACGGTCATGAGCTGCAGGCGGCGGCTTAGCGTCAGTACCGCATCCAGCACCGGGGAGGTGACGGTCTCGGTTCCGATGGCCTGCACGAAGCCGCGATCGATTTTCAGATAGTCAAATTTATAACGCTCAAGGTAGATAAGCGCACTATGTCCGGTACCAAAATCGTCAATCGCAATCTCAAACCCCTGCTCATGCAGCCAGTCAAAGATGGCCAACGACCTGTTTTTATCGATCATCGCGCGTTCAGTAATTTCGAGAACCACATTGAAGTGGTTGGCTGGCATGGATGCAGCGAACTGCTGCAGGTCATCCTGAAATTCGTCGGCGTGCAGATGGGCCGGTGAGATATTCAGCCCCAGCTTGCTACCGGCGGGCAGAATTTTTTGCAGGGCCGGTGCGTCGCGAGTGATCAGTGCTAATAAATGATGAGTGAGCGGCACAATCACTTGCTGCGTTTCCGCCAGGTTAATAAACACATCAGGCGGAATCTCCCCGGCTACCGGATGGCGCCAGCGCATCAGTACTTCAATACCGCTGATGCGCAGGGTATCGGCTTTGACTACCGGCTGATAGACAACATAGAACTGATTATTTTTTATCCCCAGCAGAATGGCTTTACGCGGATCGGATTTCAACGTCAGCACGTAGTAACTCACCAGGCCAGCCAGCAGACCGCACACGACGCCGAGCAGCAGCGAGAATAGCGTATTTTCCGATAGCCAGCTGTTGGCATAGAGATAGACTTTCAGCGGCAGCCCTCTGATTTGTACCTGACGAATCGGCTCTGCGCGCAGATTCTGCGGGTCAATAAGGCGGTTGGTCAGGGTGGAGAGGGCGGTATCGTTGACAACCAGCGCGATGCTGCTGAAATCGTTCTGGCGGGCGGAATAAAGAATATAGGGTGTCAGGTTGGTATTGATTGAGACGAAAATGCCATCGTTATCGTCGTGCGGATTGCGTACCCACATCGCCAGGGCGGCATTATCAGGCATCATCGGTGTCCCCGGCAGGAGCCGCATGTCGACCGCTTTACGGGTATCGAGATGGGGGATGAGCTGCACCAGCGGAGTATTCATGGAGCCAGTGGCGGAGGAGCAAAAGGCGACGCCCTCTTTTACCAGCAAAAACGCGCGCACGTTTGGGCTAAAGGCTGCCCGTGCGGTCAGGTCTGACACAATATTTTCACATTTTTGATTGACCAGCGGCTGCAGGCCGACCATCGTCTTCTCGAGCTGGCTAAAGTATTCAGTCAGGTAGACGTTGACGTTGTCGATGATACTGTCAAAACGTTCAGACCGGCTATGGTAAATCACCATAACCTGAATGCTACCGGCCAGCAGGGCGACGATCACTCCGATGAGTATGCTGGTCAGCCAGATATTACGCCGGGGTGACAGGTAACGGGTAAGCATAGGCTCTATAGTCGGTCCATGTTAATGAGTTGCGCCAATGGGTAGAAAACGTTTTCTCTATCGCCACTTAAAGGGATAGCTTATATTGCGGCATTCACAGGTAAACAGGCAAAAAAAAACACCGCCGCAGCAGTGTTTTTTGTTCTGAGGTCAGCCAAGGGATAACTCACGACAGAAAGGATTACGAGCGGCTCAGAACTCGTCGCGCTTCATTATAGCGCTTCTTCCAGTACGGCTCGTTCATGCTGGAGATGGTCACACCACTGCTGGTGGAAGCATGGACGAACTGATCGTTGCCGATATAGATACCGACGTGGCGACCGGTGGAGCCCGCCCGGAACAGAACTAAATCGCCGGTACGCAGTTGAGAGCGTGAAATGGACTTGCCGGAATCCTGCTGCTCAGAAGTGGAGCGGGGCAGTTCCAGACCAAATTGTTCACGGAAAGTACGCTGCACGAAGGCAGAGCAATCAATGCCTTTCCGGGTGCTGCCGCCGAGGCGGTAACGCACGCCTTTCCAGCTGGCATACTGGTCCATCAAACGGGACTTAACGTCCAGATTGCTGACCATCTTTTCAAATTCATCCTGAGAGGCTTGCAGTGATGATAAATCGCCACTACCCACAGCATGCGTCTCAGAATGCATATTCTTTGCGGTACTACTTGTCGAACTACAGGCAGAGAGCAAAACTGCCACTGCTATCGCGGGCACTACCCGCAACATATATCTCAAAATCGGCTGAGATTTGACCATGCTGTTTGTTTTCCCTTGTTGTCCTTAACGACAATGTCGTTATAAAAAATGCCAAACGTGTTAGAGCCTAAATACCTGCCAGCAATGAGACAATTCCTTAAACCTAAATTTGTGGGATACCGCACAAATTTATTTTTGAGCCGGATTGACGTTACTGGAAAGGCAAAACGAGATTGAGATTACCCTATCAAACGTGGGATGGCGAGCGGTTTCGCGCGATTTCTTATAAGAATTTGTGCATCTAAAAGTGAATCATCGGGAAAGCACAAAATAGCGGCAGCTGTGGGTAAAAAATATGCAATTCCTTCATTTGTAAGATGATTAATGTGACAGGAAGATGACGCGGGCGATAAAAAGATGGACAAATAAAAAAGGGACCGAGAACGATCCCTTATGGATATAGTTAATAATATGTAAGGAAGAGATTAATTTTTACCCACTCCGCCCGGAAGCGAACGGTTAAACCAGGCGATCAATGTGTCGCTTAATGGTGTCATCAGCACCCAGGGGATGCCAATGAGGACGGCGGTCAATGAACCAACGGCAATATCGGTAAACCAGTGGGCGCCGATCATGACCCGCGGAAAAGCGAAAACGACAAAAATAGTCAAAGCAATAGCCAATGCCCGACGGCCAAAATAGCGCCACATGAAGGTGGCGAAAATCAGCAGCATCATGCCGTGATCGCCGGGAAAACTGTCTTTCGACGCATCTTTGGTCGGGAAGGCGACCACATCGCTTACTTTTACAATCTCGCTGAACGTGAGCGAGGGGCTGGCGCGTTTAACCGGCATCAGATGCTGCGCCAGCTGGTTAATGACTACCGCGAACAGCAGCATGACCAGACCGATAATGACGATCCGCCGGCGACCGGCGCTTTGCTCCTTCAACCAGAAGCTCAGCATCAGGCCGCCCATCGCCAGCAAAGAGCAGGCGTCAAAAGCCCGGTTATTGATGATAGCCAGCAGCCAGGCATAGGCCTGACTCTTTCCCACACCCTGGTTAAAGAAGTGGAAAATGGCGGAATCCAGCGATAACCAGAAACCATGATTAGCGGGCAAATACCACGAAAAAAAGAGGGCAAAGCCCGCAGCGTTAAGCAGCAGGATCAGGGGAATTCGGTTTTTAATCATAACAGTTGCGAGTTGTGTAAGACGGCGGGAAACATACCCGCCTTAACTTAAACGAAGTTTCAACAAAGAGGCTTGTAACGCATTCCAGTCGGCCTCGGATTCGGTAATCAGTTCAATACGGCTGTCCGGCGGCGCAACGTTTTGGGTTTCGATATGCAGATCAAGTCCCTGACGGTTGATGCGTACCAGACCTTCCGCAATACGCATCACGCCCTTGACGCGGGCAACCGGCGCCAGACGAGCCCACTCAAGCAGGCCAATCGTATCAAAGATTGTATCGGCATCAAAAATCCAGCCGCAGGCCTGGTAACCCTGACCGCTGTTGAGGCTCCGGCGCCAGCGCTGGTGGGCCGGCAGGCTGAGCGCGGCCAGACCTTTTTTCTGCCCGTGGCTGTGCGCATGTTCGGCACTTTCCGGCAGCGGTGTGAGATTCAGGCGCGGTAAATCCAGCAGCTGCGGGTCGATATTGCCGTGGGTGGCGCCAATATGCAGACGCTCGCCCGCGTGCTCCTGCCACCAGACGTCAAAGGCCTGTTCGCTTTCTGCCGTCATCCGGTCCGTTTTATTGCTGATAATGACATCGGCCGCCGCCAGCTGATCGCGGAAGTTGGCGTTCGCCATCACTTTACTGTCCAGCAGCTGGCGGGGATCGAGCACGCACAGGGTGGCGCGAAGATCGATCCACGGCTCGTAGACGGCGGCGGTCAGAATATCGAGAATTTGTTTGGGATGGCCGAGCCCGGTAGGTTCAATCAGCAGACGATCCGGTTTCCCCTGGCGCAGCAGGGTATTCAACCCAACCTGCATCGGCAGGCCGTTGACGCAGCACATACAGCCGCCGGGAATTTCTTTGAGTAGCGCGCCGCTATCGGCGAGCAAAGCGCCATCGATACCCACTTCGCCAAACTCATTAACCAGCACGGCCCATTTTTCATCTGCAGGCTTGTGGGCCAGCAGATGAAGAATCGAGGTCGTTTTACCGCTGCCGAGAAACCCCGTGATCAAGTTGGTTTTGGTCACATTTTCTCCAGGATACAAATGTAATGTTGTAACAGTTGGGACTATCCTGACGAAAAAAAGGGGAAAAGAGAAGGGCTACGGCGGACAGAAAAGAATTCTGTCCGCTAAAGAGCAGCAATTGTTAAATCCCGGGCACGTTGGCGATGGCCTGGCGGGCACCGACGGCAGAAAGCTGACGCCAGGCGGCGGTGATGTGATCCACAAACAGCGTATTGCGCGGCAGATCGCGACCAAAGATTTCTTCCAGTGAGAGCAGGGCGCTGACGCGTTCCTCGTCGCGGCTGCCGGCAACCAGAGCCTGAATCTTCTCGCTCAGCGGGTCGCGAACATCAATAGCCTGACCGGCATCATCTATACCGCTGACGTAGCGCATCCAGCCTGCCACCCCGAGCGCCAGCAACGGCCAGCGGCTACCGCGCTGGAGGTGAACGCGAATACCGTCAAGCATACGTTGCGGAAGCTTCTGACTACCGTCCATCGCTATCTGCCAGGTGCGGTGTTTAAGCGCTGGATTACTAAAGCGTGCGATCAGGCTGTCGGCATAGTGCGTCAGATTGACGCCTTCGATAGCAAGAGTCGGGGCCTGTTCGTCAAGCATCAGCCGGCGAGCGGCGCTGCGCAGCACCTCGTCCTGCATGCAGTCACTGATATGCGCATTGCCGGCAAGGTAGCCGAGCCAGGCAAGGAAGGAGTGGCTGCCGTTGAGCATCCGCAGCTTCATCTGTTCCCACGGCAGCACATTATCGGTCATCTGGACGCCGGCGATTTCCCACGCCGGGCGGCCCGCCACGAAGTTATCCTCAATGACCCATTGAATAAATGGCTCACAGCTGATGGCGCAAGGGTCTTCTACGCCGAGCGTGGCGCTGATTTCAGCCAGCGATTCCTCGGTAGCGGCAGGCACGATACGGTCAACCATGGTGCCGGGAAAACTGACGTGTTCAGCAATCCACTGCGCCAGTTCGGGGGCGCGCTTTTCCGCCATGCCCAGAACCGCATTTTTCACCACGTGACCGTTATCAGGAATATTATCGCAGGAGAGTACCGTAAACGGCGGCAGGCCGCGTTCGCGGCGGCGAGACAGGGCTTCAACCAGTATCCCCGGCACCGACTGTGGCAGCGCGGGATGTTCCAGATCGTGAATAATGCGCGGCTGCGTCAGGTCCAGCGTGCCGCTGGCGGGATCGATGCAGTAGCCTTTCTCCGTAATGGTGAGTGAGACAATGGCCACCTGCGGTTCGCAGAATTTTTCAATGATCGCGGGCAGTGAGTCCAGCTTTGCATTCAGACATTCATGAACGGCGCCCACGACAATCGGCTGGTTGCCGTGCGCGCCTTTTTCCAGCACGGTGAACAGGTGGTCCTGCTGACGGAGCTGGCTCATCAGTCGGTCGCCGCTGAACAGGCTAATTTCGCAGATCCCCCAGTCTCCGCCGCTGGCGTTCAGCACCCGATCGGTAAGCAGGGCCTGATGAGCGCGATGAAACGCCCCGAAGCCGAAGTGCACAATGCGCGAGCGCAGCTGGCTGCGATCGTACTGAGGAAGCTGCACGCCTTCTGGCAGCGTAGCGGTAGCGATAGTTGTCATTCTTTACACACCTGATTAACCAATGATTAACAATGCCAGTGTAAAGTTATATGACAACAAATTAAATTGGTGAGCCGTATTTATACGCTTAGTGTGAGCTGGATCAATCAATTTAGCGGGATAAATTGATCCCTGTCGAGAAGCCTGTATGGTAGTCATCATTGATGTTTGCGTTATTGGTATAACAACTTTGAGAGGGCATAGCGATGGAACAAACCTGGCGTTGGTATGGACCGAACGATCCGGTGTCGCTTGATGATGTACGGCAGGCTGGCGCGACGGGTGTGGTCACTGCGCTGCACCATATTCCTAATGGTCAAGTCTGGCCGGTTGACGAAATTAAACAGCGTCAGGCGCTGCTGGCGGAAAAAGGGCTGACGTGGTCGGTCGTGGAAAGTATCCCGGTACACGAAGAGATCAAAACCCAAAGCGGGCAGTGTGCGACCTGGATAGCCAACTACCAGCAGAGCATTCGCAACCTGGCGGCCTGCGGGATTGATACCGTGTGCTATAACTTCATGCCAATTCTCGACTGGACGCGCACTGACCTTGAGTACCAACTGCCGGACGGTTCGAAAGCATTGCGTTTTGACCAAATCGCGTTTGCCGCTTTTGAGTTACATATCCTGAAGCGCCCTGGCGCCGAGGCAGATTACAGTGAAGAGGAGCAGCGCCAGGCGCAGGCTCGTTTTGCGGCGATGAGCGCAGCGGATATTGAAAAGCTGACCCGCAATATTATTGCCGGCCTGCCGGGAGCGGAAGAGGGCTATACCCTCGAACAGTTCCGCGCACGCCTGGCGGAATACGATCATATTGATAAAGCGCAGCTGCGTGAAAATATGGCCGTCTTCCTGCGCGCTATCGTGCCGGTTTGTGAAGAGGTGGGCGTGCGGCTGGCCGTTCACCCGGACGATCCGCCGCGCCCGATCCTTGGCCTGCCGCGTATCGTTTCGACCATCGAAGATATGCAGTGGCTGAAAGAGACCGTGGACAGCATCAACAACGGCTTTACGATGTGCACCGGTTCTTACGGCGTGCGTGCCGATAACGATCTGGTGAAAATGGTCGAAACCTTCGGCGACAGGATCCACTTTACCCATCTGCGTTCGACCTGCCGTGAAGAGAACCCAAAAACGTTCCACGAAGCGGCGCATTTAACCGGTGACGTTAATATGGTGGCGGTGGTGGATGCGATTCTGAGCGAAGAGCTGCGCCGCAAGCATGCGGGCGATCTGCGTCCGATTCCGTTCCGTCCGGACCATGGCCATCAGATGCTGGACGATCTGCGTAAGAAAACCAACCCGGGCTATTCGGCGATTGGTCGCCTGAAAGGGATGGCGGAAGTACGCGGCGTTGAGCTGGCGCTGAAGATGACGAAGTATCCGGAACTGCTGTAATTCTGGCCGCGGAAAAATACAAAGGACAGCCTCTGGCTGTCCTTTTTGGTCTTACTGCCCGGCCGATGCGACGGGGGGGCTGGACAGGGCGTTTCCACCCTTATCCGACATGACGCGATCTTAGTCCGCGCGACCCATATAGCGGCTTTCTTCGATATGGATACGAATTTTCTCGCCGGTGGTCAGGTATTCCGGAACCTGAATCACCAGGCCGGTGCTCAGGGTCGCCGGTTTGGTGCGCGAGCTTGCCGAGGCGCCTTTAATGCCCGGTGCGGTTTCCACGATTTCCAGATCCACGGTCTGCGGCAGCTCCAGCGCCAGCAGCTGGCCATCCCAGGTCAGAACCTGCATGTCAGGCATGCCGCCTTCCGGAATGAACAGCAGCTCTTCTTCAATCTGCTCTTTGGTGAAGGTGTATGGCGTGTAATCTTCTTTATCCATAAACACATACTCGTTGCCGTCAACATAGGAGAAGTCAACGAAACGGCGGGTCAGGGTAACGGTATCAACGATATCGTCGCCTTTAAAGCGCTCTTCCACTTTCAGGCCGGTACGTACATCAGAGAAACGCATTTTGTACAGCGTTGCTGCGCCACGGGCGCTCGGCGACTGAATATCAATATTTTTTACAATCAGCAGCTTGCCGTTGTAATTCAGCACCATACCTTTTTTAATTTCATTCGCTCTTGGCATTGCAGTAATCCTGTCACTTAACGGTTCAAAAAATATCGCGTAAAACTACTCGTGCCGGGGCTTTCAGGCAAGCGGAATTCGCGAGTTTTGCTATCTCCGGACAAAACGTTTAGGCTGGGCCGTGAACCGCAACATCAAGAGAGTCATTTATGGAATGTCGTATCGATTGCGGTGCCTGCTGTATCGCTCCTTCTATCTCAAGCCCAATCCCCGGAATGCCTGACGGCAAGCCTGCTAACACGCGCTGCGTCCAGCTTTCGGAACAGAATCTGTGCAACATCTTCACGTCGCCGCTCAGACCAAAAGTCTGCGCCAGCCTGCAGCCCGTCCTGGAGATGTGTTCGACAAATCGCGAAGCGGCCATGACCTATCTTATCCAGCTGGAAGCGAGCACCGCGCCTTAAACGTCTTTAATGCGCCACAGGCAAAGCAATGACACCGCGCCCATGCCGAGGGCAATCCAGAAAACAGCGTGATAGCTCCAGATTTCTGCCACCACGCCCGCCAGCGAGCCGGCGATAATCCAGCCGACGCGGGTGGTATTGGTATACAGCGTGGTGGCAGCGCCGGCCTGGCCGGGCATCAGATCCTGGAAATAGAGCATGCCAATACCTGCCAGAATACCGATGAATATCGCGTTCAGCGCCTGCAGAGCCAGCAGTAAAGCGGGCGTATGCACCAGCAGCATCCCCACGTAAAACAGTATTCCTGCCGCCGCAGCGAGGCGCATCAAAAAGCGCTTACCAAAGCGTCGGGCATAATAGCCGGCAATCAGCATCGTCGGGATTTCCAGCCCGGCGGCGGTCCCCATCATCAGCCCGGCCAGCTTCTCTGATAAATGCAGCTCATTAATGATATAGAGCGGCATGTTAATGATGTACAGACTGTTGATGCCCCACATTAATGTACAGACGCTGAACAGCAGCAGCGCATCGCGGCGGTTAGTGCGCGGCGCTTCCAGATGACCTGCCGCCGCCAGCTTCTCTTTGCGCATACTGGGCAGAAAGAACCACACCATCGCCCCGCAGACCACAAAGGCGACCGCGGCGCAGAGATACATCACGGTAAAGCCGAACCCCATTGCCAGCGCGTAGGCCAGCGGCGGGCCGATCACCCACGCCAGCGAGACCTGGGCACGCAGAATGGAACTGAACATCACCGCTTCGCGGCCGGTTTTATCGGCATGCTCGCGCGCCAGGGCGAACATCTGCGGGTTGGCGGTGGAGCCGAAGCTGCTGAGGAAGACCCCGACGAAGAGCAGAATAAAGTAGTTGCGGTTCCAGGCGAACAGCAGGCAGGCCAGAACCCCAAGCAGGCAGCAAAAGACAATCAGCTGCTTGCGATCGCCCTGGCGGTCCGAGCGCCCGGCGAGAAACTGACTGACCAGAATACCGATCACCGCGCTACCGGTAAAAAAGAAGCCGACCATCGCCGGGCGCACATGCACTTCATTGGTTAAAAACAGGCTCAGGGTCGGCGTTTGCAACGCGCCGGCAATGCCCGTCAGGAAGGCAACGATCAGGAAAGCAGAAGAGGTTAAATCGAACCCGCGTCGGGGGAGGGCGGCGCTACTGTTTTGCATGGGTGGCTATCTGTAATTGTCTGAGCAGCGGAGTTTACGCCGTCACTCAGAAAATGAACAGTAGTATGGTATGGAAAATTAAAAAGCAGTTTCAAATTAGTGGTTTCAGCAAAAAGCTGAAGCCGGGCTGAATGCGAACGTCGGACTTCAGCAAAAATGTGCTGCACCTCTAATTTCCGTTATCAGGTTGATAACAGATCTTGCGCAGTGGATAAGAAAGGTACAGACTCATTGAAACGTTTCAGCGTCATCGGGAGTTTCTCCATCAGGAAGATGACGCCTTTTTTCGCAAAATAGCTGAAACGATTCAATACAGCAGGAGAGGAGAACCATGTTCCAGTTATCTGTGCAGGATATTCATCCCGGCCAGCAGGCCGGTAATAAAGAAGAGGCGATTCGTCAGGTTGCCGCCGCGCTGGTTAGCGCGGGCAACGTGGCGGAAGGCTACGTTAACGGGATGCTGGCTCGCGAGCAGCAAACCTCCACATTCCTTGGCAACGGCATTGCCATCCCGCACGGGACTACCGACACGCGTGACCAGGTGCTGAAAACCGGCGTTCAGGTCTATCAGTTTCCGCAGGGCGTGACCTGGGGAGAAGGGCAGACCGCGTACGTGGCCATCGGCATCGCCGCCAGCTCGGATGAACATCTGGGGCTTCTGCGTCAGCTGACCCACGTCCTGAGCGATGATTCAGTCGCTGAACAACTTAAATCAGCAACCACGGCGGAAGAGCTGCGGGCCCTGTTGATGGGTGAAAAGCAGAGCGAAGCGCTGAAACTGGATAATGACACGCTGAGCCTGGATATCGCTGCCAGCGACCTGATGACCTTACAGGCGCTGAACGCCGCACGTCTGAAAGAGGCTGGCGCCGTTGACGCCTCCTTCGTCAGCCGCACCATCAATGATAAGCCGCTGAACCTTGGGCAGGGCATCTGGCTGAACGACAGCGCGGAAGGCAACCTGCGCAGCGCGATTGCGGTCAGCCGTGCCGCCAGTACATTTACCGCCGATGAGCAGCCGGTCTCGCTGCTGATTACCGTCGCGATGGCAGATGAACAGCCTACCGCGGTACTGAATCGCCTGAGCAATCTGCTCATTGATAAAAAAGCTGACCGTCTGCTGAAGTCTGATGGCGCGACGTTGCTGGCGCTGCTGACCAGCGACGAGGCTATCGCCGACGACGTGCTGAGCGCCGAGTATGTGGTGCGTAATGAGCACGGGCTGCATGCCCGTCCGGGCACAATGCTGGTGAACACCATTAAACAATTTTCCAGCGACATTACCGTCACCAACCTGGACGGATCCGGCAAGCCGGCAAATGGCCGCAGCCTGATGAAAGTCGTGGCGCTGGGCGTGAAGAAAGGTCACCGTCTGCGCTTTACCGCGCAGGGTGAAGATGCGCAACAAGCGCTGGATGCGATTGGCGAAGCGATCGCCGCAGGCCTTGGGGAGGGCGCATAAATGAGCAGACGTGTAGCAACGATTACATTAAACCCGGCGTATGACCTGGTGGGTTTCACACCGGAAATTGAACGCGGGGAGGTCAACCTTGTGCGGACCACCGGTCTGCACGCCGCCGGGAAAGGTATCAACGTGGCGAAGGTGCTGAAAGATCTCGGCATTGACGTCACCGTTGGCGGTTTCCTGGGGAAAGATAACCAGGATGGTTTTCAGCAGCTGTTCAGCGAGCTGGGGATTGCCAACCGCTTCCAGGTGGTGCAGGGGCGGACGCGTATCAACGTCAAGCTGACGGAAAAAGATGGTGAAGTGACCGATTTTAACTTCTCCGGTTTTGAAGTGACCCCGGCCGACTGGGAACGCTTTGTGAATGACTCCCTGAGCTGGCTGGGCCAGTTCGACATGGTGTGCGTCAGCGGCAGCCTGCCGTCCGGCGTTAGCCCGGAAGCCTTCACTGACTGGATGGTTCGCCTGCGTAGCCAGTGTCCGTGCATTATCTTTGATAGCAGCCGTGAAGCGCTGGTCGCCGGTCTGAAAGCCGCACCGTGGCTGGTGAAGCCAAACCGGCGCGAGCTGGAGATTTGGGCGGGCCGTAAACTGCCGGAAATGAAAGACGTGATTGATGCGGCGCATGCGCTGCGCGAGCAGGGAATTGCCCACGTGGTTATCTCGCTGGGCGAAGAAGGTGCGCTGTGGGTTAACGCCTCGGGCGAATGGATTGCGAAACCGCCTTCAGTAGAAGTGGTCAGCACCGTCGGTGCCGGGGATTCGATGGTTGGCGGCCTGATCTACGGCCTGCTGATGCGTGAATCCAGCGAGCATACGCTGCGTCTGGCCACTGCCGTCGCCGCGCTGGCGGTTAGCCAGAGCAATGTAGGTATTACCGATCGTACCCAGTTGGCCGCCATGATGGCGCGTGTCGACTTAAAACCCTTTAATTGACAGCAGGAGAGGCATAATGAAAACGCTGCTGATTATTGATGCCGGACTTGGACAGGCGCGCGCCTATATGGCGAAAACCCTGCTGGGTACCGCAGCGCATAAAGCGCATCTTGAACTGACAGATAATCCGAACGACGCTGAACTGGCGATCGTTCTTGGCGCCGCTCTGCCGGCGGATAGCGCGCTGAGCGGTAAACAGGTGTTCCTCGGCGATATTAATCGCGCCGTGGCGCATCCGGAGCTGTTCCTGAGCGAAGCGAAAAGCCATGCCGCGCCGTACGCTGCTCCGGCCGCTGCGGCACTGCCGGCCTCGACCGGTGGTGCAAAACGCATCGTGGCGATCACCGCTTGCCCTACCGGCGTTGCTCATACCTTTATGGCGGCAGAAGCCATTGAAACCGAAGCCAAAAAACGCGGCTGGTGGGTGAAGGTGGAAACTCGCGGCTCGGTCGGCGCAGGTAACGCCATCACGCCGGAAGAGGTCGCGCAGGCGGATTTGGTGATTGTGGCTGCCGATATTGAAGTCGACCTGGCAAAATTTGCCGGTAAACCGATGTATCGCACTACCACCGGTCTGGCGCTGAAGAAAACCGCCCAGGAGCTGGATAAAGCCGTGGTTGAAGCGAAACCGTACCAGCCATCCGGTCAGAGCGGCCAGCAGGCTGATGCGGCGAAGAAAGAGGGCGGCGGTGCCTATCGTCACCTGTTGACCGGCGTCTCTTATATGCTGCCGATGGTCGTTGCCGGCGGTCTGTGTATCGCGCTCTCCTTTGCCTTTGGTATCAAAGCCTTTGAAGTGAAAGATACCCTGGCCGCCGCGCTGATGCAGATTGGCGGTGGTTCAGCCTTTGCGTTGATGGTTCCGGTACTGGCAGGCTTTATCGCCTTCTCCATTGCCGACCGTCCGGGCCTGACGCCGGGTCTTATCGGCGGGATGCTGGCCGTCAGCGGCGGTTCCGGCTTTATCGGCGGGATTATCGCTGGTTTCCTTGCCGGTTACGTTGCTAAACTGATCAGCACCAAATTGAAGCTGCCGCCGAGCATGGAAGCGCTGAAACCGATTCTGATCATTCCACTGGTCTCCAGCCTGATCGTCGGCCTGGCCATGATCTATCTGATTGGTAAACCTGTTGCCGGTATTCTGGCGGGGCTGACCCACTGGCTGCAAACGATGGGAACGGCGAACGCCGTACTGTTGGGCGCAATTCTCGGCGCGATGATGTGTACCGACATGGGGGGCCCGGTGAACAAAGCAGCCTATGCCTTCGGCGTCGGTCTGCTGAGTACCCAAACCTACGCACCGATGGCGGCGATTATGGCGGCCGGTATGGTGCCACCGCTGGCAATGGGTATCGCCACGCTGGTTGCTCGCCATAAGTTTGATAAAGGCCAACGGGAAGGGGGGAAAGCGGCGCTGGTTCTGGGTCTGTGCTTTATCTCCGAAGGGGCGATTCCGTTTGCTGCCCGTGACCCGATGCGCGTCCTGCCATGCTGTATCGTAGGCGGCGCGGTGACCGGTGCTATCTCTATGGCTATCGGAGCGAAACTGATGGCGCCGCACGGCGGTCTGTTTGTGCTGCTGATTCCTGGCGCGATTACACCGGTGGTGGGTTATCTGCTGGCGATTGTTGCCGGTACCCTGGTGGCCGGTCTCTCCTACGCGGTGCTGAAACGTCCGGAAGGACAGATCGCAGAAAAAGCGGCCTGAATTATCCTCCGCAATAGAGCGTCTTAACGCAACAAAAGGGCCGAATATTCGGCCCTTTTCTATTCTACGTATCTACATAGCGGTACGTTTCACCCGGCTGGCCGGCGTCAGGCTGAGGCCTCTTCCGTTTGCTGCGCCCGCAGCCAGGCAATCTCTTCGGCCCAGATATCCGGGTTAATGGTTTCCAGAATCAGCGGGATACCATCGAAGCGGCTGTCCTGCATGATCCAGCGGAAAGCGTCGTGGCCGATATTGCCTTCGCCCAGGCTGTGGTGGCGGTCAACGCGGCTGCCGAAGGCGCTTTTGGCATCGTTGAGGTGCATGCCGCGCAGATAGCGGAAACCGACAATGCGTTCGAAGTCGGCGAAGGTTTTCTCACACGCTTCTGCGCTACGCAGGTCATAACCGGCGGCAAAGGCGTGGCAGGTATCAATACAGACGCCGACGCGGGATTTGTCCTCCACGCCGTCAATAATGGCGGCCAGGTGTTCAAACTGAAAGCCGAGGTTGCTGCCCTGGCCGGCGGTATTTTCAATGACTGCGGTCACGCCTTCGGTTTTAGCCAGCGCAATATTAATGGACTCGGCAATACGCGCCAGGCACTCGTCTTCCGGTATTTGCTGCAGGTGGCTGCCGGGATGGAAATTGAGCAGCGTCAGTCCGAGCTGCTGGCAGCGGCTCAGTTCATCAATAAAGGCATCGCGCGATTTTTCCAGCGCCTCCTCAACCGGGTGGCCGAGGTTAATCAGGTAGCTGTCGTGCGGCAGGATTTGTCCAGGACCAAAGCGGTATTTTTCGCAGGCGGCTTTGAATTCAGCAATCGTTTCGTCGCTGAGTGGGGCAGCTCGCCATTGCCTCTGGTTCTTGGTAAACAGCGCGAAGGCGGTGGCGTCGATTTCCGCGGCGCGAATGGCTGCATTGGCCAGTCCGCCGGAGGCGCTGACGTGCGCTCCAATGTATTTCATAAAAAAGCTCCAGTTAAGCCGCTGGGTGGAGAGTAATGATAGCGGCTTAACTGCAGAGTTACATCAACGAATGCGGGCGTTCACACGAGCGGATTAGGCCATCAGGCTGTGAATCACCAGGTTGATGGCGCCGCCGCCGACGATCAGCCAGACGAACAGGACCAGGGCCATCAGCAGCGGTTTAGCACCGGCTTTTTTCAGCGCGCTGACGTGAGTGGTCAGCCCCAGCGCGGCCATCGCCATCGCCAGCAGGACGGTATCGAGCGTCACCAGCATGTCGACGACCGGTTTTGGCAGCAGGTGGAAAGAGTTAAACACCGCCACCAGAATGAACAGGATGGCAAACCACGGAATGGTGATTTTGCTTTTTTCTCCCTGGCCTTCTGGCGCCAGCTGTTTGACGCGAGCGGCCATAAACAGCAGGAACGGAGCCAGCATCATCACGCGCAGCATTTTCGCAATCACCGCGGCGTTTTCTGCATCCGGGCTGATAGCATGTCCTGCGGCCACCACCTGCGCCACCTCATGCATCGTGGAGCCCATATAGATGCCATAGGCTTCCGGGGTGAACCAGTGCGCGAGCATCGGGTACATCGCCGGATAGAGGAAGATAGCCAGGGTACCAAAAATCACCACCGTGGCCACCGCGACGGTCACTTTACTGGCTTCCGCCTTGACGACCGGTTCGGTAGCCAGAATCGCGGCGGCGCCGCAGATGCTGCTACCGGCGCCAATCAGCCAGCTGGTATGTTTGTCGAGGCCAAAGACCTTCTGCCCGAGGTAACAGGCGATAAAAAAGGTGCTGGTCAGCGTCAGCACGTCAATAGCGATACCGCTGACGCCGACATCGGCGATTTGGGCGAACGTCAGGCGAAACCCGTATAAAATAATGCCGAGTCGTAACAGATGCTGTTTGGCAAAGATCACGCCGCCATCACAGGATTGCCAGAGCTTAGGGTAAAGCGTGTTACCGATGACCATACCGAATAAGATGGCCAGCGTCAGTGCGCTGAAGCCGGCGCCGGCGATAGCGGAAAAGCTACCAGCCCAAAGCGCAGCGCCGGTCAGAACGGCGGTCAGCGCAAGTCCCGGGATAAAATGCCATAGGGTGCGATGTTTAGTCGGTAAAGTGAGTGCTGTCATAACCTTCTCCTTTGTCTGTGTAAAGATTACGACGTGCTGGTTTAAATATAAAATTGATTATATATTTATAACCAATCGAAATAAGTGGTATACCCGGCATACTTCAAGCTGCATGCAGCCTTGGCTACGCGCACTTGCCCCAGTAAGCGCCTGGGACTCGCTCTCTGGCCGTATGACGCTGTTTGGGGCCAGCGCCAGCGCTGGGCAAAACGGTTAACCGTTTTGTCCTGCAACTCGAATTATTCAGGGGATATGCGAAAATTTTCGCGTTTTGGGTGGCATTCCGACGATCGGCGGGTTGTCGGAGAATCACGCGGCATACAAATGAAGGCAGGATGAGTTATGCATATCACGCTACGGCAGCTGGAAGTGTTTGCTGAGGTGCTTAAGAGCGGGTCAACGACCCAGGCGTCACAGATGCTGGCGCTTTCACAATCAGCGGTCAGCGCGGCGCTGACCGATCTGGAAGGGCAGCTGGGCGTGCAGCTGTTTGACCGCGTCGGCAAGCGGCTGGTAGTGAACGAACATGGCCGGCTTCTCTACCCGCGGGCGCTGGCATTACTGGAGCGCGCGCTGGAGATTGAACAGCTGTTTCGCGGCGATAATGGCGCGATCCGGGTGTATGCCAGCAGCACTATCGGCAACTATATCCTGCCGGAAATTATCGCCCACTATCGCCGTGATTTTCCCGACCTGCCGCTGGAGCTGAGCGTGGGCAATAGCCAGGACGTGATTAATGCGGTAGCCGATCTGCGGGTGGATATCGGGCTTATCGAAGGGCCGTGTCATGCGGCAGACATTATCGCCGAACCATGGCTGGAAGATGAACTCGTGGTGTTCGCCGCGCCGGATTCGCCGCTGCTCGAAGGGGAGGTGACGCTGCAACGGCTGGCGGAAGCGCCATGGATCCTGCGTGAACATGGCTCCGGCACCCGCGAAATCGTTGACTACCTGCTGCTGTCGCACCTGCCGGCGTTTCATCTGGGCATGGAGCTCGGCAATTCGGAAGCCATCAAACACGCCGTGCGTCACGGTCTGGGCATCAGCTGTCTCTCCCGGCGGGTTATCGCCGAACAGCTGGAGGTGGGATCGCTGGTTGAACTGCCGGTCCCGCTGCCTAATCTGACCCGCACCCTGTGGCGGATTCACCATCGGCAAAAGCATATTTCCAAGGCATTACAACGTTTTCTGCACTACTGTCAGGTGTAAATTATTGGCGGTTAGCAAGGGTATTATCGTGAGAGATCAGCATATTATGACTGGCATTTCCGGGGATTAGTGCTTTACTAATAATCCATTGTCGATCATGAAGCTCTCTTATAACTTCGCATTTGTACCGGATAGAACCCGGATCGTCTGCTACAATCGCGCCTCGTTTTTTGGATGGATAGCATTTTCACATGGTTTCGGATACTAAAACCACAGAAGCGCCCGGCCTACGCCGTGAACTGAAGGCGCGCCACTTGACCATGATCGCTATTGGCGGTTCCATCGGTACAGGTCTTTTCGTTGCATCTGGTGCAACTATTTCTCAGGCAGGCCCCGGCGGCGCACTGCTTTCCTATATTCTGATCGGTCTGATGGTCTATTTCCTGATGACCAGCCTGGGCGAACTGGCGGCGTATATGCCGGTATCTGGTTCCTTTGCGACCTATGGTCAGAATTATGTCGAAGAGGGCTTTGGCTTCGCGCTGGGCTGGAACTACTGGTATAACTGGGCGGTGACCATCGCCGTTGACCTCGTGGCGTCTCAGCTGGTAATGAGCTACTGGTTCCCGGATACGCCGGGTTGGATCTGGAGCGCCCTGTTCCTCGGTATTATGTTCCTGCTGAACTGGATCTCGGTTAAAGGCTTTGGCGAAGCGGAATACTGGTTCTCGCTGATCAAAGTGGCCACCGTTATCATCTTTATTGTTGTCGGCGTGATGATGATCGTCGGTATCTTTAAAGGCGCGCAGCCTGCGGGCTGGAGCAACTGGGCCATCGATGACGCGCCGTTTGCCGGTGGTTTCTCCGCGATGATAGGCGTCGCAATGATCGTTGGTTTCTCATTCCAGGGCACCGAGCTTATTGGGATTGCCGCGGGCGAATCCGAAAATCCGGAAAAGAATATTCCGCGCGCGGTACGGCAGGTGTTCTGGCGTATCCTGCTGTTCTATGTGTTCGCGATTTTGATTATCAGTCTGATCATTCCGTATACCGACCCCAGCCTGCTGCGTAATGACGTCAAAGACATTTCCGTCAGCCCGTTCACCCTGGTGTTCCAGCATGCGGGTCTGCTGTCTGCGGCGGCAATCATGAACGCGGTTATCCTGACGGCGGTGCTGTCGGCGGGGAACTCGGGAATGTATGCGTCAACGCGTATGCTTTATACCCTGGCCTGCGATGGCAAAGCCCCGCGCATCTTCTCGAAGCTGTCTCGTGGCGGCGTGCCGCGTAATGCGCTGTATGCCACGACGGTGATTGCCGCGCTGTGCTTCCTGAGCTCAATGTTTGGTAACCAGACCGTTTACCTGTGGTTACTGAACACCTCCGGGATGACCGGTTTCATCGCCTGGCTGGGGATCGCCATCAGCCACTATCGTTTCCGTCGCGGCTACGTGCTGCAGGGCAACGATCTGAACAATCTGCCGTACCGTTCAGGGTTCTTCCCGCTGGGGCCAATTTTTGCCTTCGTGCTGTGCCTGATTATCACGCTCGGCCAGAACTATGAAGCGTTCCTGAAAGACACCATCGACTGGGGTGGCGTGGCCGCAACCTATATCGGTATCCCGCTGTTCCTGGTGATCTGGTTTGGTTATAAGCTGGCAAAAGGTACCCGTTTCGTCCGCTATAGCGAAATGAAGTTCCCGCAGCGATTTAAAGGCTGACGCTTGTTTTAATCGTTCCCGTAAAACCCTCTTTTAAAGAGGGTTTTTTTATATCTGTATCTCTTACAAATTGATACAGTTCTTCATAATTTTATTGATAATCAAAATCATTATCTTTATCATCCTCATCAAAATCAGGATGAAGCCAATCTCCCTGTCTTGCCGGTCGTGAACAACCAGCAAGGGGCGACCAGCCACGTCAACTGTAAAAAAAGACCGCGCGTACCGCCAATGAGCGGTGCGCCGACAGTACGTGTTAATTGCACCTTTTGTTTGATTCGTTATAGACCTCATGGAGATATGGAATGTTCAGGTTAAACCCTTTTGTCCGGGCGGGATTGTGCGCATCCGTCGTATCGCTGGCGTTTCCGGCCGTAGCCGAAGTGAATGAAGAAACGCTGGTTGTCACCGCCGCGGCGACTGAACAGAGCGTAAAAGACGCTCCTGCCAGTATCAGCGTGATTACTCAGCAAGATCTGCAGCGCCGCCCGGTTCAGAACCTGAAAGATGTCCTGCGCGACGTGCCTGGCGTGCAGCTCACCAACGAAGGCGATAACCGCAAGGGCGTCAGCATTCGCGGCCTCGACAGCAGCTATACGCTGATTCTGGTCGACGGCAAACGCGTCAACTCGCGCAACGCGGTCTTCCGCCATAACGATTTCGATTTAAACTGGATCCCGGTCGATGCCATTGAACGCATTGAAGTAGTCCGCGGGCCGATGTCCTCCCTCTATGGTTCCGATGCCCTCGGCGGCGTGGTGAACATCATCACCAAAAAAGTCGGCCAGAAGTGGACCGGGACCCTGAGCGCCGATACCACGATTCAGGAACATCGCGATCGCGGTGATACTTACAATGGTCAGTTCTTTACCAGCGGCCCGCTGATTGACGGCGTGCTGGGGATGAAAGCCTACGGCAACCTCGCAAAACGCGCGAAAGACGACCCGCAGTCCTCCAGCAATGCCGCCGGCGAAACGCCGCGAATTGAAGGCTTTACCAGCCGCGATGGCAACGTTGAGTTTGCCTGGACGCCGACCGATAACCAGGACATCACCGCCGGCTATGGCTTCGATCGTCAGGATCGCGATTCCGACTCTCTCGACCGCAACCGTCTGGAACGCCAGAACTACTCCCTGAGTCATAACGGCCGTTGGGACGTGGGTAATAGCGAACTGAAGTTTTATGGCGAAAAAGTCGATAACAAAAACCCGGGCCAGGACGGCACGATCACCTCTGAAAGCAATGCCGTTGACGGCAAGTACGTGCTGCCGCTGGGGATGATTAACCAGCTGCTGACCTTCGGTGGGGAATGGCGCCACGATAAACTGAAAGATCCGGTCAATCTGAGTAGCGGCGGGAAATCCACCTCTGCCAGCCAGTACGCGCTGTTTGTTGAGGATGAGTGGCGGATTTTCGAACAGCTGGCCCTGACCACCGGTATTCGTATGGACGACCATCAAACCTACGGCGATCACTGGAGTCCGCGTGCTTACCTCGTCTATAACGCAACCGATACGGTCACCGTAAAAGGCGGCTGGGCGACGGCCTTTAAAGCGCCGTCGCTGTTGCAGCTGAACCCAGACTGGACCACCAACTCCTGCCGTGGCTCGTGCAGCATCATTGGTAACCCGGACCTGAAGCCGGAAACCAGCGAAAGCTTCGAACTTGGCCTCTACTACCGCGGTGAAGAGGGGCTGCTGGATGGCGTAGAAGGTAGCGTGACCACCTTCCAGAATAACGTCGACGATATGATCGATATCCTGCGAACCTCCAGCGCCAGCGAAGCGCCGGGCTACCCGAACTTTGTTGGCTGGAAAACGGTAAACGGTAAACGCGTACCGGTCTTCCGCTACTTCAACGTCAATAAAGCGCGCATCAAAGGGGTGGAAACCGAAGTCAAAGTGCCGTTCGGCGATGAGTGGAAGCTGACGGTGAACTACACCTATAACGATGGCCGCGATCTCAGCAACGGTGGCGATAAACCGCTGCAATCGCTGCCGTTCCACACCGCCAACGGGACGCTGGACTGGAAGCCGCTGGATGACTGGTCCTTCTACGTCACCGCGAATTATACCGGCGAGCAGCGCGCTGTCAGCGCAACCTCGAAAACCCCGGGCGGCTACACTATGTTTGATATCGGTGCGGCCTGGCAGGTGACGAAGAGCGTGAAGCTGCGTTCAGGCGTGCTGAACGTGGGGGATAAAGATCTGAGCCGCGACGACTATAGCTATACCGAAGAAGGCCGTCGCTACTTTATGGCCGTGGACTACCGCTTCTGATCGACGCAGAAAGAGGGCAGATGGCAACGTCTGTCTGCCCCTGGATAAACGTCTGGCCGGCTTTGCATCATGATGGCCAGACCTTATGCCGCCGTCGGTGTTACCTGAATGCCGACGGTTATCTGTTTTTGCGGATGTTTTTCAATACGCTGGCGCCGCTATCGCCCAAACAGGCGCGGCGCGAAATGGCGTATACACTATAGGGAGAGACGCTCCCATTCTCTATCAGGATGGATGACTTCCTCAGGTTTGTTCAGAACTGAAATTCGACGGTGAGTGGTAAAATTCACCGCTTATTTCCGCGGGTGTCCGGGACACATTCAGAGGGCAGGGTAAAGATTGAGAACATGACTGGCGTCATGGCGCTCGATGGGGAGCACGTCGAGGTTATTCATTAATCGCATCTCCATTGGCAGAGAACAATAATGCGCAATGTCATCCTCCCTGTTTTCGTTGCTCTGTTTTTTATCCTCGTCGGCGTGTCTATTTTGAATATGCAGCTGTGGTACTCCGCAAGAATCAATAGTGCCAATGCCGCACGTCATGCCGCGAAAAGAATCGACGCCATTCTTGAGGAGGCGCGCCAGGCGACAACGACCGCGCTGGATGTGGCGAGCAAGGGCTGCACGCCGGAAGGTCAGTTTCAGCTTGGGACGGAGGCGGCGCTCAAACCGCACCTCAGAACAATTTTGATTATTAAAGACAATAAAATCTGGTGTTCTTCACTGCCGGGAAATCGGGTCCTGCTGTTGAATTTCAACGATATGTCGGACTCCCGGTTAATGCTGGTTCCGGCAAGAAACACCGTGAACAATCGGCCGATCCTTGCCTGGCAAACGCGTTTTCCGCTCGGAAAAACCGTCATCAGCATTAGCGATGTGCATATTCGTGATGCGTTAAGCAGTAACATACAGAATACGCAATTTGCCTTAGTGGTGGGTGAGCGGACTATCGGAACTTCAGGTGATGTCAGAAACACCGACTTAACCAGCAGTTCCAGCGCCCGTTTCCGATCGGCCGAATTTATGTTTGATATTGAATACAATCTGCCGGCGGTTTTTAGTGTTAAACGAATGATTAATCAAGGGGCTGGTTTGTTGATCTTTATTCTGTTCGTGGCATGCATCCTGGCCTGGATCCTGCTGAAGTATGCGAACAAATACACGACCCCCGAGGATAACTTACGTAAAGCCATTGCGAACGGGGAGATCGTGCCTTTTTACCAGCCGGTGGTAAATGGTCGCAGCGGGGCCATCTATGGCGTCGAGGTGTTGGCCAGATGGAAGCACCCGCAACTTGGCCTTATTTCACCGGTAACATTTATCCCCCTCGCGGAACGAACGGGACTGATTATTCCCTTAACCCAAAGCCTTATGGCGCAGGTGGTGGCGCAGATGAACAACATCGCCAGCAAACTGCCCGATGGTTTTCATATTGGTATCAACTTCAGCGCTTCACATATCAGCTCGCCTCAGTTTATGGATGACTGTCTGAAATACCGCGATGGTTTCCACAAGCCAAATTTAACGCTGGTGCTGGAAGTCACCGAACGTGAACCGCTACACGTTGATGAGCAGCTGATCGCCAATTTGAAGACCCTGCACGCCCGCGGGTTTACGATTGCGCTGGATGATTTTGGTACCGGGTATTCAGGGCTGTCTTATCTTCATGATTTGAAAATTGACTACATAAAGATCGATAAAAGCTTTGTCGGTCGGGTGAACGGCCTCGATGAATCGACGAAGCTGCTGGACTGCGTGCTTGAAATGGCGCGCAAGCTCTCATTACGTATTGTGGCTGAAGGCGTTGAAACGGTAGAACAGCTGAATTATCTCAACCGGAAAAATATCACCCTGTTACAGGGCTATTATTTTTTTAAACCGGTTCCCTATATTGAGCTGATAAAAATACTGCTGTCGAAAAATAAAGAAACGGTGATTGTTGAATAACTCATGCCTTGCAACGGCGGCCGGGCGAGCGGGAAACGGTGTGCCGCGACCGAGGCGGCGGCATACCGGCAGGAAATCAGGCCTGCAGATAGCGGGCATGAAAACGCAGATGATCTTCGATAAATGAAGCAATGAAATAGTAGCTGTGATCGTAGCCGGGCTGAATTCGCAGGGTTAACGGCCACGCTTTCTGCCGCGCGCACTCCGCCAGCACCGCCGGCTGCAGCTGCAGCGCGAGGAATGTGTCGCTATCGCCCTGGTCTATCAGCGTCGGAATGGCGTCATCGGGCTGGCTGGCCTGCATTAATGCGCAGCTGTCCCATGCCTGCCAGGTCGACTCATCGGCACCCAGATAGGCGGTGAAGGCTTTTTGCCCCCAGGGAACCTGCGCAGGGTTAACGATAGGCGCGAAAGCGGAAACGCTGGTAAAACGGCCCGGGTTTTTCAGCGCCATGATCAGCGCGCCGTGTCCGCCCATCGAGTGACCGCTGATTGCGCAGCGCTCGCTGACGTTAAACTGCGAACGGATGAGCTGCGGCAGTTCGTCAAGCAGGTAGTCGTACATATGGAAATGCGCAGACCACGGTGCTTCGCTGGCATTCAGGTAAAAACCTGCGCCTTTGCCCAGATCCCAGCCGGTATCGTCGGCGACATCATCGCCGCGAGGGCTGGTATCCGGCATCACCAGCACAAGGCCGAGTTCGGCGGCGACACGCTGGGCGCCCGCTTTGGTGGTGAAGTTTTCATCATTGCAGGTCAGGCCTGACAGCCAGTAGAGCACCGGCGGCGGCGTCTCATCGCGCAGGGGAGGTAAAAAAATACTGAACGTCATTGCACAGTTCAGGGTACTGGAGTCGTGCCGCCAGCGTTGCTGCCGACCTTCATAACAGCGATGCTCTTCAAGCAATTCCATGCAGGGCTCCTCAGGAAGGTAAATGCGGGTGTCAGGTCATAATACAGATATTTCATCTACCTGTGAGCAACTTTCACTTCCTCCCTTGAGGAACATATTGCATCATTAATGCAACTTTTAGCCAACATGCCCGCCCGCGGGAAATGGCGCAATACCGCGTAGCGGTAAGCGGCTGAGTGAAAGGCGGACAGGGCGAGTTTAATCAGCGGCAGGCGGGGCCCGTCGCGAGGGATCAATAGCTCACGCAAATTTCAATAATTATCGTTTCGGCTACTAGATTATGTGCGCCACCTCACGCACAATGAATGCAAACTTTGCCCGCAGAAGAGCAAAGAGCGCCACACCTGCAGGAGAACCTAAATGTCAGCACTGAGTAAAGAAGCCATACTCGTTCATGAAGCGCTGGTCGCTCGTGGGCTGGAGACGCCGCTGCGTCCGCCAGTACAAGAAATTGATAATGAAACTCGCAAGAGCTTGATTGCCGGACACATGACCGAGATTATGCAACTGCTGAATCTTGATCTAACTGATGACAGCCTGATGGAAACGCCACGACGCATCGCGAAAATGTACGTCGATGAGATTTTTTCCGGGCTGGATTATGCCAGGTTCCCAAAAATCACCGTTATCGAAAACAAGATGCAGGTCGATGAAATGGTAACCGTGCGCGATATTACCTTGACCAGCACCTGTGAACACCACTTTGTCACTATTGATGGGAAAGCGACGGTAGCCTATATCCCGAAAGATTCGGTCATCGGCCTGTCGAAAATCAACCGTATCGTGCAGTTCTTCTCTCAGCGCCCGCAGGTGCAGGAGCGACTGACTCAGCAGATTTTAACGGCGCTGCAGACGCTGCTGGGCACCAGCAACGTTGCGGTATCCATTGATGCGGTGCATTACTGCGTCAAAGCGCGCGGTATCCGTGATGCCACCAGCGCCACGACGACGACCTCACTGGGCGGCCTGTTTAAATCCAGTCAGAATACTCGCCAGGAGTTCCTGCGCGCCGTACGTCACCACAACTAAAAATACGGAGCAGGGCAGATGGAGCGAAATGTCACGCTGGACTTTGTGCGCGGCGTCGCCATCCTCGGGATCCTGCTTCTCAATATCAGCGCCTTCGGCTTGCCGAAGGCCGCCTACCTTAACCCGGCGTGGTCCGGGAGCCTTTCCCTCAGTGACGCCTGGACCTGGGCGATTCTCGATCTGTTTGCGCAGGTCAAATTCCTGACGCTGTTTGCCTTGCTGTTTGGCGCCGGATTACAGATGCTGCTGCCTCGCGGCAAGCGCTGGATCCAGTCGCGCCTCACGCTCCTGGCGCTGCTGGGTTTTATCCACGGTCTGTTTTTCTGGGATGGCGATATCCTGCTGGCCTATGCGCTAGTGGGGCTGGTGGCGTGGCGCATGGTGCGCGATGCGCATCACATCAAATCGCTGTTTAACACCGGCGTCGTGCTCTACGTCATCGGTGTTGCGGTACTCGTGCTGCTCGGTGTGATTTCTGGCGATGCGCCAAACCGTTCATGGGTGCCCGATGCGGCGAATTTACAGTATGAGCAATACTGGAAGCTGAACGGTGGGCTGGAGGCGGTCAGCAACCGTGCCGATATGCTCTCTGATAACCTGCTGGCGCTGGGGGCGCAGTACGGCTGGCAGCTGGCGGGGATGATGCTGATGGGCGCGGCGCTGATGCGCAGCGGCTGGTTAAAAGGGCAGTTTAGCCTCAGCCACTATCGCCGCACCGGCGCACTGCTGATTGTCGCCGGCATGGTCGTCAATCTGCCGGCTATTTTTGCCCAGTGGCATCTGGGGTGGAATCCTCGCTGGTGTGCGTTCCTGTTACAGGCTCCTCGCGAGCTGGGGGCGCCGCTGCAGACAATAGGCTATGCCTCGCTGGCATGGGGCTTCTGGCCGCAGCTGTGCAGGCTGCGGCTGGTGGGGGCTATCGCCTGCGTCGGGCGGATGGCGCTTACCAACTATCTGCTGCAAACGCTGATCTGCACCACTATTTTTTACCGTTTTGGCCTGTTTATGAAGTTTGACCGCCTGCAGCTGTTGGCTTTCGTTGTCCCGGTCTGGGCGGTAAATATGACCTTCTCTCTCTTTTGGCTACGCCATTTCCGTCAGGGGCCGGTGGAATGGCTGTGGCGTCAGTTGACCCTGCGTGCGTCGGGGACATCACTAAAAAACACATCCAGATAACGATCTCGATCACAATCATTAACAAAACGGATGTAACCGTTTCCAGGCTTGTGACATCACTCACGTAGCGTGCAGCACGTCGCTGCCAGAATAGCCACCTTGCTGAACACAGGAGGTGGGTGTGACGTATTGCAATTCTCTTAAGGGCGGTAAGCATGATCACCATTCGTGATGTCGCCCGTCAGGCGGGCGTTTCCGTGGCGACCGTCTCGCGCGTGCTGAACAACAGCGCGCTGGTGAGCCCGGATACGCGGGAAAATGTAATGAAAGCGGTAACGCAGCTGGGCTACCGGCCGAACGCCAACGCGCAGGCGCTGGCGACACAGGTCAGCGACACCATTGGCGTGGTGGTGATGGATGTGTCGGATGCCTTTTTCGGCGCGCTGGTCAAAGCGGTGGATACGGTCGCTCAGCAGCACCAGAAATATGTGTTGATCGGCAATAGCTACCATGAGGCGGAAAAAGAGCGTCATGCCATCGAGGTACTGATTCGCCAGCGCTGTTCCGCGCTTATCGTACATTCCAAAGCCCTCAGCGATGAAGAGCTTGGCGACTTTATGGAGCATATCCCGGGGATGGTGCTGATTAACCGCATTGTGCCCGGCTACGCGCACCGCTGCGTGGGGCTGGATAACGTCAGCGGGGCGCTGATGGCCACACGGATGCTGCTGAACCACGGCCACCAGCGAATCGGCTACCTCTCCTCAAACCATGGCATTGAAGATGACGATATGCGCCGGGAAGGGTGGATTAAGGCGTTACAGGAACAAAACATTATCGCGCCAGACAGCTGGATCGGCTCGGGCACGCCGGATATGCAGGGCGGAGAAGCGGCTATGGTTGAGCTGCTGGGGCGCAATTTAGGCCTGACCGCGGTCTTTGCCTACAATGACAGCATGGCGGCCGGGGCGCTGACGACGCTCAAAGATAACGGCATTGCGGTACCGCAGCATTTGTCGCTGATCGGTTTTGACGACATCCCGATTTCTCGTTACACCGACCCACAGCTGACGACCGTGCGCTATCCTGTTATGTCAATGGCGAAGCTGGCAACGGAGCTGGCGCTGCTGGGGGCGGCAGGCAAACTGGATCATGAAGCGCGTCATTGCTTTATGCCAACGCTGGTGCGCCGTCATTCGGTGATGCCGCGGCAAATTGCGGGGCCGATCACTAACTGATGATGTGCCTTATGTAACCGCTTTCAATCTGTGAGTAAATTCACAGTATATTAACATTCAACTGATTATGATGGCCTCGTTTACCAGTCTGAACCACTATGTCACGGTGATTAATCACTTTTACCGTAGGAATAAGGCGCTAAACGCTTAATTAAGTCGTATTTCTGGAGCGTTACCCTACACGGAAGACAGAATTTACAGTCGTGAATGTTGTTGTGCGGTAACACTAATGTAACAAGTCCCCGCCAGCTATTTTCACACCAACGACCCTGCATAATAAAACCGGAGATTCCATGAATAAGAAGGTGTTAACCCTGTCTGCTGTTATGGCTAGCATGTTATTTGGCGCCGCGGCACACGCAGCGGATACCCGCATCGGCGTAACCATTTATAAATATGACGACAACTTTATGTCGGTCGTGCGCAAGGCGATTGAGAAAGACGGCAAATCAGCGCCGGACGTTCAGCTGCTGATGAATGACTCGCAGAATGACCAGTCCAAACAAAACGATCAGATTGACGTCCTGCTGGCAAAAGGGGTGAAGGCGCTGGCGATTAACCTGGTGGACCCGGCAGCGGCTGGCACCGTTATCGAAAAAGCGCGCGGCCAGAACGTACCGGTGGTGTTCTTTAACAAAGAGCCGTCTCGCAAAGCGCTGGACAGCTATGACAAAGCCTTCTACGTCGGTACTGACTCCAAAGAGTCCGGGATTATTCAGGGCGACCTGATTGCCAAGCACTGGAAAGCCAATCCGAACTGGGATCTGAACAAAGACGGTCAGATTCAGTATGTCCTGCTGAAAGGCGAGCCGGGCCACCCGGATGCTGAAGCGCGTACCACCTACGTGGTGAAAGAGCTGAATGACAAAGGTCTGAAGACTCAGCAGCTGCAGATGGACACCGCGATGTGGGATACCGCTCAGGCGAAAGATAAGATGGATGCCTGGCTGTCTGGTCCGAACGCTAACAAAATTGAAGTGGTTATCGCCAACAACGATGCGATGGCAATGGGCGCGGTTGAAGCGCTGAAGGCCCACAATAAGAGCAGCATTCCGGTATTCGGCGTCGATGCCCTGCCTGAAGCGCTGGCGCTGGTAAAATCTGGCGCGATGGCCGGTACGGTGCTGAACGATGCTAACAACCAGGCGAAGGCGACCTTCGATCTGGCGAAAAACCTGGCCGATGGTAAAGAAGCGGCAGCGGGTACTAACTGGAAGATTGAGAATAAGATCGTCCGCGTACCTTATGTTGGCGTAGATAAAGACAATCTGAGCCAGTTTATCGGTAAATAATTATTGAGTTACGGGCGTGAGCTCTCCCGGAACAGGTCGGGTTGCCGAAAAGCGAAGGCGGCGGCAACCTGAAATACTCCGGATATTCGCGCCCGATTATTCCTGATACAGAACCCGACCCCGATGGCGACGCGTATGCGTCGGTAGGGGTGTGCATGAACGCAGCCAGGTATAACTATGGTCAGCAATAATAGCGAACGGTCAGGCGAATTCTTGTTGGAAATGAGCAATATCAACAAATCGTTTCCTGGCGTCAAGGCACTCGATAATGTCAATCTGAAAGTCCGTCCTCATTCTATTCATGCATTAATGGGAGAGAACGGTGCGGGTAAGTCGACATTATTAAAATGCCTTTTTGGAATCTATCAAAAAGATTCCGGTAGTATTCTTTTTCAGGGAAAAGAGATCGATTTCCATTCAGCGAAAGAAGCGTTGGAAAACGGTATTTCAATGGTTCACCAGGAGTTAAACCTGGTATTGCAACGTTCGGTGATGGACAACATGTGGCTGGGGCGTTATCCCACTAAAGGCGTGTTTGTCGATCAGGAAAAAATGTATCGCGATACCAAGGGGATATTTGATGAACTGGATATTGATATCGATCCGCGCGCCCGCGTCGGCACGTTATCAGTATCGCAGATGCAGATGATTGAAATCGCCAAGGCATTTTCTTATGACGCGAAAATTGTCATTATGGATGAGCCTACGTCATCACTGACGGAGAAAGAAGTTAATCACCTGTTTAAGATTATCCGTAAGCTGAAAGAACGCGGCTGCGGTATTGTCTATATTTCTCACAAGATGGAAGAGATCTTCCAGCTGTGCGATGAAATAACGATTTTGCGTGATGGTCAGTGGATTGCCACCCAGCCGCTGGAAGGCCTGGATATGGATAAGATCATCGCCATGATGGTGGGGCGCTCGTTAACCCAGCGCTTCCCGGAGAAGCACAATACGCCGGGTGAAACCATTCTGGAAGTGCGCAACCTGACCTCGCTGCGTCAGCCATCGATTCGCGATGTCTCCTTCGATCTGCGAAAAGGAGAGATCCTCGGTATCGCCGGGCTGGTGGGAGCGAAGCGTACCGATATTGTCGAAACACTTTTCGGGATCCGCGAAAAATCAGGCGGCACGATTACGCTGCACGGCAAGAAGATTAATAACCATAGCGCGAATGAAGCAATTAACCATGGTTTTGCGTTAGTCACCGAAGAACGCCGTTCCACCGGTATTTATGCTTATCTGGATATCGGCTTTAACTCGCTGATCTCTAATATTAAGAAATATAAAAACAAGGTGGGTCTGCTGGACAATTCCCGCATGAAAAGCGATACCCAGTGGGTGATTGACTCGATGCGCGTGAAAACCCCCGGCCAGCATACGCAAATTGGTTCGTTGTCCGGTGGTAACCAGCAAAAGGTTATTATTGGTCGCTGGCTTTTAACCCAGCCGGAAATTCTGATGCTTGATGAACCCACGCGCGGGATTGATGTTGGCGCGAAGTTCGAAATTTATCAGCTGATTGCTGAGCTGGCGAAGAAAAATAAAGGGATCATCATTATTTCCTCCGAGATGCCGGAGCTGCTGGGTATTACCGACCGTATTCTGGTTATGAGCAACGGTCTTGTTGCCGGAATTGTTGAGACAAAAACTACTACGCAGAACGAAATTTTACGTCTTGCGTCGTTGCATCTTTAAGAGCAGGGGCTTCTCATGAGTGCGTTAAATAAAAAAAGTTTTCTCACGTACCTGAAAGACGGTGGGATTTACGTTGTTCTTTTGGTTTTGCTGGCGATTATTATTTTCCAGGACCCGACGTTCTTAAGTTTGCTGAACTTGAGTAACATCCTGACTCAGTCTTCGGTGCGTATTATTATCGCGCTCGGCGTTGCCGGGCTGATTGTGACCCAGGGTACCGACCTCTCTGCCGGTCGCCAGGTCGGGCTGGCGGCGGTTATCGCCGCAACCATGCTCCAGGCGGTCGATAATGCCAACAAGGTGTTCCCGGAGATGGCGACCATGCCGATTCCGCTGGTGATCCTGCTGGTCTGCGCGATCGGTGCGGTTATCGGGCTGATTAACGGGATCATTATCGCGTATCTGAACGTGACGCCGTTTATCACCACCCTCGGTACGATGATCATTGTCTACGGCATCAACTCCCTGTACTACGATTTTGTCGGCGCATCGCCTATTTCCGGCTTTGACAGCCACTTCTCGCACTTCGCGCAAGGGTTTATCGCGCTGGGATCGTTCCGCCTGTCGTACATTACGTTCTACGCGGCGATTGCGGTGTTCTTCGTGTGGATCCTGTGGAATAAAACCCGTTTTGGTAAAAATATTTTTGCCATCGGCGGTAACCCGGAAGCGGCGAAGGTTTCTGGCGTGAACGTGGCGCTGAACCTGCTGATGATTTATGCCCTGTCCGGTGTGTTCTATGCTTTTGGCGGTCTGCTGGAGGCCGGGCGTATCGGTTCGGCCACCAACAACCTCGGCTTTATGTATGAACTGGATGCGATTGCGGCCTGCGTCGTCGGCGGCGTGTCGTTCAGCGGCGGTGTGGGTACGGTGCTTGGTGTGGTGACCGGGGTGATCATCTTCACCGTTATCAACTACGGCCTGACCTATATCGGCGTAAACCCCTACTGGCAGTACATCATCAAAGGGGCGATCATTATCTTCGCCGTGGCGCTGGATTCGTTGAAATACGCGCGCAAAAAATAATCGTCCGTTGTTATCCTGCCCGCGCCATTGGCGCGGGCTTTTTTTCGTCTTTTGATCACGGCCTGGGCGAAAGTGGGAGATTGTTGCCGCGGCCTCAGTCCGGTTGCTGGGGGACATGTCGTAGAGTGCGCTTAGCCCAAACTACCGTTTACCTGAACCAGGCTACGATAAACGGCTTACCGCGCAAGGCGGCATTCTGCAGAAGGGGATGGCGAACGGGCCGGGGGAAAGCATGCCGTCATCAACGACCGTCACTTACTCTTTTGCAGTTCCAGCAGCTGTTCTGGCGTGACGGCAGGATAGGACTGCGCTCCCTCAGGCACTTCCTGCAAAGTTGGTATCGGTATCAGCGGCCCTAAAAAGCGGGGTTCGCGTTTGAACACGTACAAATCTGCCAGCGCGCCAAACCGGGCGCCAAACTCGCGTAAACGCACGTTCCACATATCTTTCGGCGAAGGTACGGCGTAACACTGCGCCTGGATCCCCATATGCAGGGCGATAAACAGCGCTCGTTCGCAGTGGAAGCGCTGGGTAATGATAATAAAGTCGTTAGTATCGAAAACCTTGCGGGTGCGCACGATAGAGTCGAGGGTACGGAACCCGGCGTAATCGAGCACGATATCGGCGGGGTCGACGCCGCCTTTGATTAAATCGCGGCGCATGGTCATCGGTTCGTTGTAGCTTTGCAGCGCATTATCGCCGCTGAGCAGCAGGTAGTTTACCTTGCCGCTATTGTAAGCGTTCAGCGCCCCCTGAATACGATAGCGATAATACTGATTAATCACTCCGGTGCGATAGTACTTGGCAGTACCGAGCACCACCCCCACCTGGCGGTAGGGCAGATCCTGGAGTTCATCATAGATATAGGGAGCGGTTTTCCAGCTCATCCAACGGTCAAGACCCAGCACGGTCAACAGCAGCAGGCCGAACAGGACTAACAGGCTGTATAACACACGCTTTAACATTCACCTGACTCATGTGGACAATGGAGCTATCAGGCTACTTTACCCGCCGGGCAAGAGCAAGAAACCATCGTTTAATTGCGGGGATTTTCAACAATGCGGGCCGATGGGGCCCGCATGGCGGGTCATTTAGCCGAGCAGGACGCGATCAATATTGTGACAACCCAACGCTTTCAGCGTTGCGACGGTTGCATCCCACTGAATCAGCGCCGCATCGGCTTTCTCAGCCAGAATGGCGCGCTGAATATCCGGATAGTCATATCCGTTGAGGCTCAGCAGGTTGAGCGCTCCCTGCAGCGGCGGCAGCGTCGGGTTAAACGCCGCGTTTTCCGCATAGCTACCGGCGAAAATGGTGCCGTCTTTCAACTCCAGCGCCACGCCGGAAGGTGAGTGGCTGTAGGGCATATGGCAGCGGTTGGCTGCCTGAATGGCCGCCTGCGCCAGAGTGTCGCCGGTCAGCGGGAAACCATGATCCTGTTCATCCATCAGCAGCGTTTTAATCTCGAGGTCCTTCGGACCGAAGGCATCCGGCAGATAGTGCTGCAGCGAATGCGCTTCGCGACCCGGCAGATGAATACGCAGGACCTGGCTGCTGTTCAGCTCATTCATAAACTGACGACAGTGACCGCAGGGGGTGTAGTTGACGGTAATGGCATTCAGCGACTGTTCGCCGCGCAGCCACGCGTGGCTAATGGCGCTTTGCTCGGCGTGCACGGTTTGCTGCATCGTGGCGCCGAGGAACTCCATGTTGCCGCCAAAATACCAGCTACCGCTAATGCCGCGAGCGATGGCGCCAACGTTAAAATGGGAGAGGTCGGCGCGCGCACAGGCCGCCGCGAGCGGCAGCAGCGCAAAGGCCAGCGCGTCTTCATCAAGGCCCGTTGCGTTCCGCAGCGTCGCGACCTGGCCGGCATCCAGCAAAGCCGGGAAGTGCGGGTCGATCAGCATTGGTGCGATGGCCGCTTGCAGGTCTGCCGCCAGAAGGGGAAGAGCAGCTTGAAAACGTGGGTGCATGGCGTTGCCTCATAACAATGTAATGGGAATCTAGTGTACGGGCGGGGGTAGCCCGTATATGTGATTAATATCTCATTGTTTATGCAACATGTTTATGTTGCACCAATAAATGTGATGTAAATCACATTTATCCCACGATAGCCAGAATCAGCGGGAACAAAAAGGGGGCCACCAGCGACGTGATAATCCCGCACAGCACCAGCGCCAGGGAGCTGAACGCCCCTTCCTGATAATCCAGCTCCGCGCAGCGGGCGGTTCCCAGGGCATGCGATGCGGTCCCCATTGACAGGCCGCGCGAGGCTTTGGTGCGAATGCGCATCAGGTTAAGCAGGCTGTGGCCAAAAACCGCGCCGAGAATCCCCACGAAAATAACGCACACCGCGCTGATGGCCGGAATACCGCCAATGCTCCCGCTGACCGCCATAGCAATCGGTGTGGTGACCGATTTCGGCATAATGGACGCGGCGATTTGCGGTGTCGCCCCGAGCAGCAGCGCAACGGTGGTGCCGGTCACCATCGCGACGACGCTACCGATAAAGCAGATCGTAATGATCGATTTCCAGCGGGCGCGGATCTGGTGCAGCTGCTCATACAACGGGAAGGCCAGCGCCACAACCGCAGGCTGAAGTAAATCGTTGAGAATTTTACTGCCCTGAAAATAGCGATCGTAGGAGATACCGCTGAGTAACAAAAAGGGGATGATCACGACCATCGCCACCAGCAGAGGATTTAGCAGCGGAAATTTAAACCGCGCGGCCAGCTTGCGGGCGAGGAAAAAAACGATCAGCGTCAGCGGCAAGGACCACCAGATTTCATGCATCATCTTTGACGTCCTCTGTTTGACCGACCACTTTACGCTCGCCGTGAACCAGATGTGAGCTCCAGCTCACCACCAGGAAGACCACTAATGTACTGATCGTGCAGGAGATTGCCACCGGGCCAAGCTGCGCACGCAGCAGATCCCAGTATTGCATGACGCCAACGCCGATGGGCACAAACAGCAGCGCCATATAGCGAATCAAGATGTTGCAGCCGGGGTTGACCCATTTCGGTGGCATAATCTGTAGCGCCAGAAGAACGAACAAAATCAGCATGCCGATGATGCTGCCGGGAATGGTAATGGGCAGCAGGGAAGCAATAAAAATCCCGGCGTATAAACAAGCATAGATCAGGACAAAAGCCCGCAGGTACTGCCAGATAATATTCAGCGATTTACTCATGGTAATAACCCTTGATGAACCGTATTCATCATACAATTAAACCTTGAAATGTGCTACCGATCACATCATGAATTCCAGGCATAGATTGAATAGAGTAATGGAACCTTCGGGCATGCGGAATGCATGTTGATGAATCCTGCGATAAATAATAGTGAAAACGGCTCAGGGAGAGCGGGGGATCGCGCTTTAGCCCCGCCGCTCCGGCACAACCCTGCTGTTCGCTGCGCGGCAAATTAAGCCTGATACGCATGGCGCTATCCCTGCCTTATCACACGTTTCGACCGGTAAGCGCAGCCGAGCCACATTGAGATCTTTCAACCGACGCACAGAGGCGCTACCATAGCGCCTCTTTTTTTTCCGGGTAACAATATGCGTGTATTACTGGCGCCGATGGAAGGCGTGCTCGATTCGCTGGTGCGCGAGCTGCTGACCGAGGTTAACGATTACGATCTCTGCATCACCGAGTTTCTGCGGGTGGTGGATCAGCTGCTGCCGGTAAAATCGTTCTATAAACTGTGCCCGGAACTCCATCATCAAAGCCGCACGCCTTCCGGCACCCGCGTCCGGGTGCAGCTGCTGGGGCAATATCCGCAATGGCTGGCGGAAAATGCCGCGCGGGCGGTGGAGCTGGGCTCATGGGGCGTCGACTTGAACTGCGGCTGTCCGTCAAAGCTGGTGAACGGCAGCGGCGGCGGGGCGACGCTGCTTAAAGATCCGGAGCTTATCTATCGTGGCGCAAAAGCGATGCGCGAAGCGGTACCGGATCATCTGCCGGTGACGGTCAAAATTCGCCTGGGCTGGGACAGCGGCGCACGCCAGTTCGAAATTGCCGATGCGGTAGAGCAGGCCGGCGCGACGGAGCTCGTGGTTCACGGACGCACGAAAGAAGACGCTTATAAAGCGGAGCGGATCAACTGGGCGGCGATTGGCGAAATCCGCCAGCGGCTGTCAATTCCGGTTGTCGCTAACGGCGAAATCTGGGACTGGCAAAGCGCACAGGAGTGTCTGGCGGTCACCGGCTGCGACTCGCTGATGATTGGTCGCGGCGCGCTGAACGTGCCAAATTTAAGCCGGGTCATCAAATATAATGAACCGCGCATGCCGTGGCCGCAGGTCGTGGAGCTACTGAAAAAATATACGCGTCTGGAAAAACAGGGCGATACCGGGCTGTATCATGTTGCGCGAATTAAACAGTGGCTCAGTTATTTGCGCAAAGAATATGATGAGGCGCTGGTCGTGTTTAATGAAATACGCACACTGAAAACCTCGGCGGACATTGCGGGAGCCATTGCCCGTTATTAGGAAAGATTGTTAAATCGCTCACACTTTATTACTTCGGGACCATCTGCTGATGGGAATTTCTGTCGCTGAGTGATATTGTGCTAGTCATATATTCAGGGTTGCTACTGATACAGGCAAAACCTAAGCACTTCCGCCATTCGTGGCTGGAGTGCTTAGGTTTTTTTTTGCCTTTTATTTTTGAGGAATAAAATGGTTATTTAAAACAATAAGTTATGACCTGTCCGGTTGCTTCAACAAAGCAGTTGAATGGCTGGCGGGCCAGGTATTGAAAAAATAAATATAAAGACCAAAAACGGGCGGGTTTATTGCCTGGGGCCAGCTATTACCCTTATTCAGTCACAACGGATATCATTATGCACAACAAAAAAATAAATCACCTCCTGTTGATAGTGACATTTTCTCTGTTAACTCCCGGCGCTTTTGCCGCGGAAACGGAAAAATGGAACGGTACGGTATTAGGTTTTGAGAACCCGCAAAAAGGTCTGCTCGGAGAGATGTCAGGGATTCGTCCAATCCTTGAAGATAACGGATTTAATTATAATCTCGGTTACCTCAATGAAATGGGTTACAACGCCGGTGGCGGATATAATCATGACAAACAGCTGGCTTATATCGATCAGGTCGCTCTGACCTTTACGCAGGACCTGGAGCGCTGGACCGGGATCCCGGATGCACGCATCGAGGGAAATATCGTTAACCGTAACCACGATGACAACCTGACCACCCAGCGGTTGCAGGATCCGCGGGTTAATTTTAACGATCTGGCACAGGAGAGCTGGGGAGGTCAGTCGATTACTCGTCTTGGCTGGCTGACCTTTGCCCGTAGCTTCGATGACCGCCGTCTGACGTGGCGTATCGGCATGATGAATAAGGTGCAGACCTTCGATCAGATTATCCCCTGCGATTTCCAGCTGCTTTCACAGTGCGGCGGTAAGTCCGCCAACTCGATGACCTGGAACAACTGGAACGTCCATACCTGGGGAACGACCGTGGAATATAAGCTGACCCCGACGCTGACGCTGAAGGGCGGTGTCATGGAGCAAAACCCGGAGGCCTCCTCCCGCAGCCACGCGTGGAGCTGGTCGACAAAAGGCAGTAAAGGCATTCTGCTGCCGGTAGAGATTGAAGCGCGGCCGGTAATCAACGGCCTCTCCGGCGCGTATAACCTCGGTGTGCTCTACACCAACGCGCCGCAGAGCGATCTGTATACCGGAAAATCCGGCGGCCCCGGAGCCACTGACCCACAAGGATATGCGCAACACGATAGCACCTGGTTTCTGTATGCCGGGATGAACCAGCAGATAACCCGCCATGTCGACGACCCTGACCGCGGGATGAGCGTCTCGCTGAGCGGCAGCTATAGCGATCAGCGCAGCAACTACATCCATACCTCCGTGGCCGCATCAATGCGCTATCGCGGCCTCTTTGACGCCCGCCCGCAAGACTGGCTGGGCTTTGGCCTGACCTGGATGGATATGAGCAACCATTATGCGCGCAACCAGCAGTATATGAATGAGGTCAGCGGAGCTACGGACTACTACGCGGCGAACTATCAGCCGGTGGCCGGGCATTCGGTGAATGCTGAACTGTACTACCGCCTGCGTCCGGTTTCGTGGCTTGAGCTGCAGCCAGGCCTGCAGTACTGGCATCGCCCGGGCGGCGTCGCTCAGACTCAGGATGCCTGGGTAATCGAGTGGAAAACCGTGGTGACTTTCTGAATCGACAGGCCGACGGACATCTGCCCGCCGTGCGGGCGGGTGTTATCCGACGCGTCGGTTATCCAGACGGTCGCGAAATTCCAGCGGCGTGCAGCCGAGGTGCTGGCGGAAGCGTAAACAGAAATAGGCGCTATCGGTAAAGCCCGCGGTTTGGGCTACATCAACGATTTTTAGCTGGCTGGAGGTCAGCAGTTGTACCGCCACCTTGAGCTTACGCAGAAAAATATACTCTTTGAACGTCATGTTAAACAGCTGCTTAAACATGCGCGAAAAGTAGGACTTCGATACCTGGCACCGCTGCGCCGCCTCCAGCGTGGTGGTCTCCCAGGCTTTATGCTCTTCAATCTCATACACTAATTGCCGCACTCTGCTCACAAAGTCACTGCCGGGAGCATGGGGGAACGTCTCATCATCGTGGTCCAGGGAGAACACGAACTCCATCAGCAGAGCGATGCTTTTCAAAAATACCGCCTGGTTATCCGCTTTCTTTCCCAGACTCACGGCCCAGTCAAACAGTGCCGTCAACTGCCCGCCGGTCGCGGGATCCGGATACAGAACCCGGATGCGATCCTTTTGTCGGGAAAAATGGCTCACCGCCAGCGGATTGAGAAAATCAAATTCAAACTGGAACAGATAGCGGTTGTGATTGTACTCGGGGGTCAGGTACATCGCATGGGGGATCAGCGCCGGTACGAAAATCAGCGTGCCGTTTTTTATCGGGATCTGCCGATCGTTGATGCCAAAATAACCACAGGAACGATCGAACCACATTAATTCATACATAAAGTGAAAATGTGTCTTTACATCATCGCCAGAATACTCGGGGAGCTGATATTGCTGCAGGTAGTAGAGTTCTTGGGTCAGCGTAATGATATTTTCATATGTTACCGGGTCATCATGCATAAAACGCCTCCTTTTTTATACTATATACCGATCGGCAAATAAAACAAAAAGCGTTCTTAATGTAAATGCGATAGCCATCACAGGGTAGGTTCACTTTTATTATATAGCTATCCTCTATTTATACATATTGAGGGAGGCGACGGGACTACAATGACCTTGTCAGCAGCAACAACCTTTCTTTGTATGGGGCTATCATCAATGAACAGAATAATGCCATTAAACTGGTATCAGAAAATGGGCTATGGACTTGGAGACACCGCCTGTAATTTGGTATGGTCATCCATCATGTTATTTATGGCCTATTTTTATACGGATATATTTGGTTTGTCACCGGCGCATATGGGGACGATGTTTTTAGCCGTTCGGGTAATTGATGCTTTTTTTGATGTGGGGATCGGCGCGGTGACTGACCGCACGCGCACTAAATATGGCCAGTTTCGTCCTTATTTGCTGTGGTTTGCGATTCCGTTTGGCGTAATGTGCATGCTGACCTTTTACACGCCTGATTTTTCCTATACCGGCAAGCTGATTTACGCCTATTGTTCTTATACCCTGCTATCGCTGTTATATAGCGCCATTAATGTTCCCTATTGCGCGATGATTAACAATATCAGCCAGAGCTCCGTCGAACGGGTATCGTTGCAATCCTGGCGCTTCGCCATGAGCTCCGCAGGTGGGCTATTAGTCTCAGTGGCCGCGCTTCCTGCGGTGGCATGGCTGGGGAAAGGAAATATCCAGAATGGCTATTTTTATGCCATGGTGCTGATTAGCAGCCTGGGTATTATTTTGTTTTACCTCTGTTTCTTCCTGACCAAAGAGACCTCGATCGCGACAATCGATGCCAATCGCGGGAGTCTGTTGCAGGATCTGCGTATATTATTGAAAAACCGGGACTGGCGCATCCTCTTTACGCTTAACGTCGTCAATCTGGTCGCGGTTATCTTTAAAATGGGGATCATTATTTACTTCTGTAATTACGTTTTGCGACGCAGCGACCTGAGCAGCATGATGATCACCATATCAATTGTTTCCGGGTTGGCCGGGACCATTTTATCGGTCTATATTTTTCGTGGCATGGATAAGGTTCGGGGATTTAAGCTGGCGATGTTGCTCGAGGCGATATTACTGGCGCTACTCTATTTCTTTTCCCAGTCGTCGCTAATCATTATTTTTGTTTTTATTATTGCGATTAATTTTATTCAACTGGCGGCCACGCCATTGCAGTGGGCGATGCTTTCGGATGTCGTTGATGCGATTGAAAGAGATACCGGTAAGAAAATGAGTGGTATCGTTTTTTCAACCAATCTTTTTGCCATCAAATTAGGTATTGCAATCGGCGGTGCGCTGATGGGCTGGCTATTGTCATGGAGTGGTTATATCGGTGGCGCGGCGCAGCAACCGCAGGCGGCAATTCTGACAATTAAATTAATTTTTACCATATTACCGGCGGTTCTGGTGCTGGCGTTGGTGCTCATTATGCGCCGTTATTCTTTATCCGATCGCTCGCTGGCGATGGTGGAAAAAACCAGTACGTTATAATTTTAAAAGGACGTGGTTAATGATTAAAAATCCAGTATTAGGTGGTTTTAATCCTGATCCGGCAATCTGTCGGCGGGGCGCTGACTATTATATTGCCGTTTCGTCATTCGAATGGTTTCCTGGTATTCCGGTCTATCATTCCACCGATTTAGAGAACTGGACGTTACGCACCCATGTGCTCAACGATCCGCAAACGTTGGATCTGCGCAAGCTGCGCTCCGCCAAAGGTATCTGGGCGCCGTGTCTCACCTGGTGTGAAGCCGACCAGCTCTTTTACGTGGTTTACGGCATCATGAACGCCATGAATGGCCGCTATTTTGATGTCGATAACTATCTGGTCACCGCCGCGGAGATTAGCGGTCCATGGAGCGAGCCGGTCTATATCCACTCCGTGGGCTATGACGCCTCTGTTTTCCACGACGATGACGGTAGAAAATGGATCGTCGCCGTCGATTGGGAGACCCGGGATGACTATAGCGGGGCGATCTCGATCGTGGAGTACGATCCGCTGGCGAAAGCGCCGGTTGGCTATCCGCAGCGGATCTGGCAAGGGGTGTATGGCATGGCGGAAGGGGCGCATATCACCCGGCGCAATGGCTATTATTACATTATGTGTGCCGAGGGCGGCACTGGCTACGGCCACTGCGTAACCCTCGGACGGGCGCGGCATATTCTGGGCCCTTATGAAAAAGATCCGCAAAGCCCGCTGCTAACCTCGGCGCGAGCGGAGGATTTGCAAAAGCCGGTGCATATCGAGAAAACCTCCGCATCGGCGTTTGATAAAGACTATCTGCGGCGGGAGTGTTTTAATCCGGCATCGGCGCTGCAAAAATCCGGTCACGCCAGCTATGTCGAAGATGATCATGGGAATGTCATCGTAGCCCACCTGTGCGCCCGACCGCTGCTTCCGGAACTGGCTTGTACGCTGGGACGAGAGACCGCACTTCAAAAAATGCGCTGGACTCCGGAGGGGTGGCTGCGCCTGAGTGCGGGCGGCAACCTGGCGCAGGAATATGTCGAAATAGGGCCATCGACCGCGGTTGATGAGCAGGCTGAACGGGTTGAGCGGGTTGATTTTTCTGCGCAGGGATTGTCGCCGGAGTGGTACGCGCCGCGCATTCCGGCTGCGGACTTCACGCGCTATGCGCCCGAAGAAGGGTATCTGTCGCTACGCGGTCAGGAGTCGCTGTGTTCTGAGAACTGCGTCAGTCTGCTGGCGCGGAAACTGACCTCGGTGTACGCCACGCTGACGGCATGCATGGATTTTCAACCCGAGGTGTTCCAGCACAGCGCCGGACTGGTGCTGTACTACGACAACATGAACTATCTGTTCCTGCAGAAAACCTTTGACGATCGGCAGCGCTGCTCACGTTTTTATATTATTCATGTCGATAACGGTCTGAAGCGGGAAGATCATCTGGCAACGGTGTCCGGCGTGGATGGCCCGGTTTATCTGCGGCTGGCGATTGACGGAAAGTCGACGCGGTTTTTCTGGTCGCCAGACAATCAGACCTTCCACGCCATAGGCCAGACCTACAGCACCGTCTTGTTTTCTGATGAATACAGCCGCTATGGCGAATTTACCGGCGCGTTTGTCGGTATTGGCTGTGTGGATTCCGCCTACCATCGGCGACAGGCGTCGTTTTATTCGCTGGAATACCGCGCCTTTGAGCAGCGCTCGTTACCACAACCGGAGTAGATAAGTGGATTAGTCGCGATCCGTATCACGTTTTTCTGCTTCGCGGGTTGAGACGGCGGAAGAAATTGCTACAGTGCGGGTGTTGGATTGCTACTGCTTCGGCAGGCAAAACCTGATTTCCCGGCATTTGTCGGGGGTCAGGTTTTTTTGTTTCTGGGGTTCATATGCAAATCGCCAAAGTTCTTAATAATAATGTGGTGGTTGTTTTAGATGAGCAGCGACGCGAACAGGTGGTGATGGGGCGAGGGCTAGCCTTTCAGAAACGCGTCGGCGACTCACTGGACGAAAGTAAAATTGAAAAGATCTTCGCGCTACAGAGCGATGAACTGGTTGGCCGTTTAGGTGAATTACTCAGTCAGATACCGTTAGAAGTGATGACCACCTGCGATCGGATTATTGAACTGGCGCGCGGGCGGTTAGGTAAGTTGCAGGAGAGCCTGTATATCACCCTGACCGATCACTGCCATTTTGCCATTGAACGGCAAAAGAATGGGGTGACGATCCGCAACGTACTGCTGTGGGAAATTAAGCGGCTTTATCCGAAGGAATTTGAGCTCGGGCAGGAGGCGCGGGCGATTATCGCCAGGCGGCTCGGCGTTGAGCTCGCCGAAGATGAGGCCGGGTTTATTGCGCTGCACCTGGTCACCGCGCAGCTCAACAGCGAAATGCCGGAAGTGATGCATGTCACCCGGGTAATGCAGGAAATCCTGCAGCTGGTGAAGTATCAACTGCAGTTGAACTATGACGAAGAGTCGCTGAGCTACCAGCGCTTTGTCACTCACCTGAAGTTTTTCGCCCAGCGGATGCTGACGCGCACGGTGGTCGCAGATGATGATGTCACCTTGCACAGTGCGGTGAAAGATAACTACGCCAAAGCGTGGAAATGTGCAGAAACCGTCGCGATTCATCTACAGAAAAGCTATCAGCGGTCGCTGACGACGGAAGAAATTATGTTTCTCGCCATCCATATCGAGCGGGTGAGAAAAGAAGGGCGTTAACTCCCTTTATCTGAAAACTGGATTGTTACTGCATAACGCAGGCAAAACCTGAGCGCGACGCCATATCCGGCGTGGTTCTCGGGTTTTTTTTATTTTTATACTCAGTCACGGTTGCCTGCGGGCAGCGGAAGTAAGGAAAACAGCATGGAATATAAAGCACTCGCGCAGGATATTCTTAGCCGGGTTGGTGGCAAAGAGAATATCGTGAGTCTGGTTCACTGCGCCACACGGCTGCGCTTTAAGCTCAAAGAGAACAAGAAGGCGGACGCGGAAGGACTGAAGACAAACCCTGGCGTCATCATGGTGGTGGAAAGCGGTGGCCAGTTTCAGGTGGTGATCGGTAACCACGTCCACGATGTCTGGCAGGCGGTACGCAATGAAGCGGGTCTGACGGACGACAGCGAACCGGTGGCCAGTTCCGGGGACAAAACCTCGGTGCTTGGCCAGGTGATTGATGTGGTTTCCGGCATTTTCACGCCGTTTATCGGCGTACTGGCGGCCTCGGGGATCCTGAAAGGGCTGCTGGCGCTGGCGGTGGTTTGCGGCTGGCTGACTCCGCAGCAGGGGACCTATAAAATCTGGTTTGCCGCCAGCGACGCGCTGTTCTTTTTCTTCCCGCTGTTTCTGGGCTATACCGCCGGGAAAAAATTCGGCGGTAATCCGTTTATTACCATGGTGATCGGCGGGGCGTTGACCCATCCGATGATGATTCAGGCTTTTGATGCGGCCCAGCAGCCCGGCTCGGAGGCGGCGTACTTTCTCGGCATCCCGGTGACCTTTATCAACTACAGCTCCTCGGTGATCCCGATTATCCTCGCATCGTGGGTGAGCTGCTGGCTGGAGCGCAAAAGCAATGCGCTGCTCCCTTCAGCAATGAAAAACTTCTTTACGCCGCTGTTTTGCATCGCCGTAGTGGTTCCGCTGACCTTCCTCGCTATCGGTCCGGTGGCCACCTGGCTAAGTCAACTGCTGGCCCACGGCTACCAGATTATCTACACGGTCGCGCCGTGGCTGGCGGGCGCGGCGATGGGGGCGCTGTGGCAGGTCTGCGTTATTTTTGGCCTGCACTGGGGGTTGATCCCCTTGATGATTAATAATCTGACGGTGCTGGGACAGGACTCGATGCTGCCGATGCTGCTGCCGGCGGTGATGGGGCAGGTCGGGGCGGCGCTGGGAATATTCCTTCGCACCCGCGATGCGCGGCAAAAAGTGCTGGCCGGCTCTGCGGTATCCGCCGGGATCTTTGGCATCACCGAACCGGCGATTTATGGCCTGACTCTGCCGCTGCGTCGCCCGTTTATCTTTGGCTGTGTGGCCGGTGCCATCGGTGGAGCCATCGTTGGGCTGAGCGACAGCCACGTCTACTCCTTTGGCTTTGCCAATATTTTCACCCTCGCGCAGATGATTCCGCCGCACGGGATCGACGACACCGTATGGGGCGGAGCGATTGGTATCGTGGCTGCACTGGTTATCTCCTGCGCGCTGACCTTTATCGCCGGACTGCCGGTGAGCCGGACGGAAGCAGCGGACGTTCCGCTTGCCCCGGTATCGGAAAACGATATTCTTGCCCCGATGTCCGGTACCGTACTGGCGCTGGATCAGGTCCCCGATAGCACCTTTGCCAGCGGTCTGCTGGGAAAAGGCGTGGCGATCATTCCCGCCGTCGGCAAAGTGATTGCGCCGTTCTCCGGAGAGGTGGCGTCACTATTTCAGACCAGGCACGCGATTGGCCTGCTCAGCGATAGCGGCATTGAGCTGTTAATCCATGTCGGTATTGACACCGTGAAACTCGATGGCGCGCCGTTTACCGCCCATGTTAAAGAAGGCGATAAGGTCAAAGCCGGTGATTTGCTGCTCGAATTTGATCGCCAGGCCATTCTGGACGCCGGTTATGACCTGGCGACCCCGATTATTATCAGCAACAGCGACGATTATCGTTCCGTAGACATCGAATCCACCAGCGTGGTTGATGCCGGCCAGCCGCTGTTGTCCGTCAGCCATTAATCAGAGGAGAGAAAGATGAAGAGATTCCCGCAGACGTTTTTATGGGGCGGCGCAACCGCGGCAAACCAGGTGGAAGGCGCGTATCTGGAAGATGGCAAAGGATTATCAACCTCAGATGTACAGCCGCATGGCGTCTTTGGCGACGTCGTTGAACGCGTGCCGGGCGATAGCGGTATCAAAGATATCGCGATCGATTTTTACCATCGCTACCCGCAAGATATCCGTCTGTTTGCGGAGATGGGCTTCAACTGCCTGCGGGTGTCGATTGCCTGGACGCGGATTTTCCCCGACGGCGACAATGCCGAGCCAAATGAGGCCGGGCTGGCCTTTTACGACCGGCTGTTTGCTGAAATGGCTCAGCACAATATCACGCCGCTGGTGACGCTATCGCACTATGAAATGCCGTGGGCGCTGGTGAAAAACTACGGCGGCTGGGGCAGCCGCGAGGTGATTGGTTTCTTCGAACGCTACGCCAGAACGGTGTTTGCCCGCTATAAAGACAAGGTCAAGCTGTGGCTGACCTTTAACGAAATCAATATGTCCTTGCATGCCCCGATGACCGGCGTCGGCCTGCCGGAAGGGAGCAGTAAAGAGGCGGTCTATCAGGCCATTCACCATCAGTTGGTGGCGAGCGCCCTGGCGGTAAAAGCCTGTCATGAGATAGTGCCCGAGGGCAAAATCGGCAATATGCTGCTGGGCGGTTTAATGTACCCGCTCAGCTGTAAACCGGAAGACATCTTTGAAACCCTGCAACAGAATCGCAGCTGGCAGTTCTTCGGCGACGTGCAGTGCCGGGGCGAGTATCCGGGCTACATGCTGCGCTACTTCCGCGACCAGGGAATGAATATTACCATCACCGATGCCGACCGCGCGGCGCTGAAAGAGACCGTCGATTTTATCTCCTTCAGCTATTACATGACCGGCTGTGTCACCGCCGACGAGGAGCTGAACAAAAAGGCGCGTGGCAATATTCTCAGCATGGTGCCGAACCCGCATCTGGCAAGCTCCGAGTGGGGCTGGCAGATCGATCCTCTGGGTCTGCGGACGCTGCTTAACGTGCTGTGGGATCGCTATCAGAAGCCGCTGTTTATCGTTGAAAACGGACTGGGGGCGAAAGATACCGTTGAAGCTGACGGCAGCATTAACGATGACTACCGTATCAGCTACCTGAACGACCATCTGGTGCAGGCGCGAGAAGCCATTGAAGACGGCGTGGAGCTGCTGGGCTTTACCAGCTGGGGGCCCATCGACCTTGTCAGCGCTTCGAAAGCGGAGATGTCCAAACGTTATGGCTTTATCTACGTCGATCGCGATGATAACGGCAACGGAACCCTGGCGCGCAGCAAGAAGAAAAGCTTCTACTGGTACAAAGAGGTGATTGCCAGCCATGGCGGCAGCTTAAAAGAGTGATTGCCTGATGGCTTTGGTGGCCAGGCAAGGCGTTAGCGCCCTCCGACAGAGAGGCGAGCACCGTCGCTAAAATCGCCTCCTCACCCCGCACAAGGCGCGGATATTCTCCGGGCCTTGCGCTTATTATGCCGGCTTGCGGGCGCGCAGCAGAAAGATCATCGGCCGCTCTTTTTCCTCATCCAGCCCCGGCTGGGCGGCGATTTGCTCCGCCGTTGGCCCCCATTCATCGAGATGCTCAATCACAAAACCGGCGGCAATCAGCAGGTTTATCCAGCTGGCCAGCTTCCGGTGCTGTTTTTTCACCCCGTCGGCAAACCAGTTGCTGATTCGCTCTCCCTCTTGCTGATAGTGACTCACCGGCCAGATTTTCTGCCCGGCGTCATCTTTCTGCCAGCCCTGGCGTAGCGGGGCGGTGTAGACAGGGTGTTCAGCGGAAAAGAGCAGCGTGCCGCCGGGGGTCAGCGCCTGGTAAATCACGGCGAACAGCGGGGCGACATCGGGGAGATAGTGCAGAGCTAGCGAACTGTAGACCAGCTCGCATGAGTCGGCCGGCAGGGTCAGCCTCTGCAAATCTTCACAGCGGTAGTCAATATCGTCCCCCTGGCCCATTTCGCGCGCGCGGTCGAGCATCCGGCTGGAAAGATCAACGCCGGTCACCTGCGCGGCACCTTGTTCACGCGCCCAGCGGCAAAACCAGCCGTAGCCGCAGCCGAGATCGACGACGCGCAGGCCGCGTAAAGGTGGCAGCATACGTTGAATGGCCGGCCACTCCGGCGCGCCGTCAAGCCCTTTTACCGATCGGTCGAGAGTGGCATATCCTGCAAAAAAATCAGGATCATCGTAGATATTCTGGCTCATTATCACTCCATGAATTATTTGATTATTTTTAATTATCCAGGTGTTTAGTCACACACTTTACTAAACGGCTTAATTTCATTTAACTTAGTATAACCAACCTTGTTTAGTTACCTGACCTGTCTAATGAATCTTACTCTGAGAAAAAGCGTATTGGCTGGGTTCCCCCTGGTCATCGCTCTGGCTGGCTGCGCGCCGTCCCATGATATTGGCGCTCCGCCGCAGCAGCAGACACCTGCCTCTCATGTGTCAATGGATCTGCCCGCAGCGGTTAAAAACGGCTGGCCGCAAAGCAACTGGTGGCAGGATTACCACGATCCGCAGCTGAATAATCTGATCCAGCGCGCCCTGGCGAATGCCCCGGATATGCAGATTGCCAATCAGCGTATCAAGCTGGCGGAAGCCCAGGCACGTATGTCGCAAGCCAGTCTTGGGCCGGAGATGGATTTCTCTGCCAATGTTGAACGGCAGAAAATGTCGGCGGAGGGGCTGATGGGGCCGTTTGCAACGGATACCGACGGCAATACCGGGCCCTGGTACACCAACGGCACCTTTGGCCTGACGGCGGGCTGGGATCTCGATCTGTGGGGGAAAAACCGGGCGCTGGTGAAAGCCCGCATCGGTGAACTCAAAGCGCAGGTGGCGGAAGAGGCGCAAACCCGCGAGCTGCTGGCCAGCAGCGTGGCGCGACTCTACTGGCAGTGGCAGACCGAAGCCGCGGTGAAAACCGTGCTCCAGCAGGTGAAAAGCGAACAGAATAATATTGTCAGCGTAGACCAGGCGCTGTATCAGCGCGGGATCACCAACTCGGCCGAAGGGGCTGAAAACGATATCAATGTCAGTAAAACCGACCAGCAGCTGGCGGACGTTGCGGGCAACATGAAAGAGATCGAAGCGCGTCTGATGGCGCTGACCAACAGCCAGAGTCAGGCGCTGAATCTGCATCCGGTTAATCTGCCGCAGGTGAGCGCGCAGATGCCGACGGAGTTGGGGTATGAGCTGCTGGCGCGCCGCCCGGATCTGCAGGTGGCCCACTGGTATATCGAGGCCTCGCTGAGTGAGGTTGATGCGGCGAAAGCGGCGTTCTATCCGGACATCAACCTGATGGCCTTCCTGCAGCAGGATGCGCTGCACCTCAGCGATCTGTTCCGCCATTCCGCCCAGCAGATGGGGCTGTCCGCTGGCTTGACGCTGCCTGTCTTTGATAGCGGCAGACTGAATGCCAACCTCGATATTGCCAGCGCGCAGAATAATCTGTCGGTGGCAAAATATAACAAAGCGGTTGTTGACGCGGTGAACCAGGTGGCGAAGACCGCCAGCCAGGTTGAGACTCTGATGGAGAAGAACCAGCAGCAGCAGCAGGTTGAAAAAGATGCGCAGCGGACGGTGAATCTGGCGGAGGCCCGCATGAGCGCCGGGATTCTTCCCGGGTCACGTGTCAGTATGGCCAGACTGCCTGCGCTGCAGGAGCGTATTACCGCGCTGCGCCTGCGCGGCCAGTGGCTGGATGCCAGCATTCAGCTGACCTCAGCGTTGGGCGGCGGCTACCACCAGACCACAAAATAAACCGCCGGCGCAGACCGGCTTCACCCGCGCATCGGGGTTACCCCGGTGCGCTTTGTCCGTTGCCGCTACTCTTTCTTTTTCGCCTCGCGGCGTCTGAACCACCAGTGCGCGGCCACCACCAGCGCGACCACCAGAATCAGCCAAATCCAGTGCTTCAGATGCGCATCAAGATGATGCAGCCACGGTCCAATGGCCTCCCCACCCAGATAGCCCAGCGTGGTGAATATCAGCGCCCACACCAGCGCGCCGAGAACATTCAGCGGCAGGAACACTTTGGGCGGCAGGCGGCTGGCGCCGATCAATAACGGCCCGATGACCCGGAAACCGTACATAAAACGGGTCCCAATCACAAACAGATAGGGGCGGCGCTGAATCATGCGCTGCGCTTTGCGTATCCGCGCCTGATGGTGGGAAAAGCGCTTTAGCAGCTTGCCGCCAAAACGTCGGCCCAGCAGATACAGCAGCTGATCGCCAATCATCCCGCCCAGGGCAACGGAGATAACGACCAGGGGAAATTTTAATAAACCCTGATGCGCGGCCACGCCGCCCAGCAGGGTGATGGTTTCACCTTCCGCCATGCTGCCAATGACCAGCGCAGCGTAGCCATAATGGGAAATCAGGTTATTGATATCCATACAAAAATAAACTCCCTTACCCCTTATGCTTCCGCGCATGTCTGGCGACCAATCGTGCCGGTTGTGCAGCGTGAAGAATCAACGGGATCAATCATCAATGGGTTAATCATACACCCTGGGGCTTAAAACGAGGTTAAGCGTCTCTCTCATCAGGTCGGTTTTGCTCGTCATTTTGCAGCAGGGCAGGGCTCACAACGAGCGATGGCGGCCCGAAAGGGGAGCCAGCCGCATCAAATCTCCACGAACTACGCCTACGCTGCGCTTTCTCCGCACTGTCGCCTGCAAACTGCCTGCGCGAATAGCGCATTTTTATTGCTGTACATAAACTAATCGCTCAGGGTGAATTATACTTGGATCAGTGCTGTACGAGGCCGTGACAAGGGGGATGCTATGAACCATGTCTGGGGATTATTCTCTCATCCGAATCAAGAGATGAGCGTTATCAAGAGCGAAAACGAGACGATTTCGCACCACTATACGCACCATGTGCTGGTCATGGCTGCGGTTCCGGTTATCTGCGCCTTTATCGGCACCACGCAGCTTGGCTGGAACTTTGGCGATGGCACCGTGGTAAAACTTTCGCTGATGACCGGTCTGGCGCTGGCGGTGGTGTTCTATGCCGTGATGCTGGGCGGGGTCGCGGTGATGGGGAGGATTATCTGGTGGATGGCCAGAAACTATCCGCAGCGGCCATCGCTTAAACGCTGCATGGTGTTTGCCGGGTATGTCGCCACGCCGCTGTTTCTCAGCGGGCTGGTAGCGCTTTATCCGCTGGTCTGGCTGTGTGCGCTGGTGGGGACGATCGCGCTGTGTTACACCGGCTACCTGCTGTATCTCGGCATCCCGACCTTCCTGAGCATTAATAAAGAGGAGGGGCTCAGCTTTGCCAGTTCTACCCTGGCCATCGGGGTGCTGGTGCTTGAAGTCCTGCTGGCGATAACCGTTATTCTCTGGGGATACGGCTACCGACTGTTTTAATTCTGTTGCTGAGGGTTCAGGCGACCGTCGCCTGAACCGTTTGATGAGTGAATCTATTGCCGGCATAAATGGATATTTATGCCGGCAATGCAGCATTTGCTCACGATTCTTATTAGTCAGGTCGCGTTCTGCCGGGGTATGATAGGGTTTGCCAGCGTTGCCTGTTTCCCGGCGACGCAGCGTACGTTAATAACGTGCAAGAATACTTTTCAGAATGCTCACGATGCCGAAATTTCGAGTTTCTTTGCTCAGCCTGACCTTGCTTCTGGCTGTGCCTTTTGCGCCCCAGGCGATAGCAAAAACCCCCGTGGCCGCGACGGCCCTGCAGCCGGAAATTGCTTCCGGCAGTGCGATGATCGTTGATCTCGCCAGCAAAAAGATTATTTACCAGAGCCAGCCGGATCTGGTTCGTCCCATTGCGTCGATCACCAAAGTGATGACCGCGATGGTGGTGCTGGATGCGCATCTGCCGTTAGACGAGATGCTCACCGTGGATATCAGCCACACGCCGGAGATGAAAGGCATCTATTCACGCGTGCGTCTGAACAGCCAAATCAGCCGCCGTAATATGCTGCTGCTGGCGCTGATGTCCTCCGAAAACCGCGCTGCCGCAAGCCTGGCCCACCATTATCCCGGCGGCTATGACGCCTTTATTCGCGCCATGAACGCCAAGGCCCAGGCGCTGGGCATGACCCATACTCGCTACGTTGAGCCGACGGGCCTGTCGATTCACAACGTATCGACCGCGCGCGACCTGACGAAGCTGCTGATGGCCACCGAGCAGTATCCGCTGATCGGTCAGCTGAGCACTACCAAAGAAGACACCGCCACCTTCGCCCATCCAGCCTATACGCTGCCGTTTCGCAACACCAACCACCTGGTCTATCGGGATAACTGGAATATCCAGCTGACCAAAACCGGCTTTACTAACGCCGCGGGCCACTGCCTGGTCATGAGAACGGTGATTAATCAGCGCCCGGTGGCGCTGGTGGTGATGGATGCGTTCGGCAAATATACTCACTTCGCCGACGCCAGTCGTCTGCGTACCTGGGTTGAAACCGGGAAGGTGATGCCGGTTCCGGCCTCCGCGCTGAGCTATAAAAAGCAGCGTGAGGCGCAGATGGCGGATGCGATGCTGAAAGGCGGCACGCAGACCGCGCAAAACGATTAATGCCTCTCCCCCGACTCGCGCGTGCGGGCGGGGGATTTTTTATTCCGGTATGGTTAAGTCGCCCTCGCCGAGCTGGCGCTGCATAATTAACGTATCCCGCCAGTCGCCCATCTTGTACCCGACGCTCCGCAGCTGACCCGCCACGGTAAAACCAAATTTTTTGTGAATGGCGAGCGAGCCGGCATTGTTATGCCCGTCGCCGATAATCGCCAGCATCTGCCGCCACGGGCCCTGTTCGCACTTTGCAATCAGCTGCGTGAGCAGGGCGCTGCCGATGCCGCGTCCGCCCATGCCGGACTCGACATAAATCGACTCTTCAAGCGTATAGCGATAGGCGGGGCGAGGACGGTAAAACGTCGCGTAGCAGTAGCCGACGATCGTGCCACGCCACAGCGCTACCAGCCAGGGCAGCCCGTTGTCACGCACGGTTTTGATCCGCTTGCGCATTTCATCGACGGTCGGGGGAATATCTTCGAAGGAGGCGCGTCCGTTCAGCACGTGCCAGACGTACAGCGCCGCGATGGCGTGCGCGTCATCGGGCAGGGCTTCGCGGATCTCTAATTCAGCGCCGTGTAACATATCCGCTTCGGACATGATGGGACTCCTTAACCAGGTTTGCCGGAGAGGCGTTTCTCCGGCGTGCAGCGTAATACAGAATCCCGTAACTCGTCACCCCTGATTAGTGCTCTTCAGCGCCGTGACTCCCGTTCGCCTGGCGCTCACCCCAGTACTTGTGCTTACTGGTTTTTCCGAGCCCCGGGTTCATGCTGTTGGTCGGGTCATTCTGGCGGTAGAACTGCTTTAAGCTCTCCGGCGCTTCATAGAGATGGCCGACGTTATGCTCGGCGGGGTACTGCGCGCCGCGCGCTTTCAGCAGTTCCAGCATCTTCTCTTTCAGTTCGTGGGCATCGACGCCTTTTTTGACGATGTAATCCTGATGGAAGACGTGGCACATAAAGTGACCGTAATAGAGCTTATGCACCAGCTGATTGTCTATCTCCGGCGGCAGATGCTCAAACCACTCGGTATCATTACGGCGCAGGGCGATATCCAGCGCCAGGATATCTTCCACCTCGTCGGCGTGTACCGCCTGGTAACGGATAGCGGCCCCTGCGGCGGCAAAGCGGTGAAGAAACGCTTTGCTCCCCTCTTCCGGGGTGCAGGCAAAGAAATCGCCCTCGGCATCGCGGAAGTATTCCGTCAGCCAGGTCTGGGCTTCTTCGATGCCATCGCCGGCCATTTTCAGCAGCAGGTGATGTTCATATTTATCGCGCCAGCTTTTCATCCGCTCCGGTAGATGCGCCGGGAAGACGTGTCCGAGCTTTTGCATGAAGCGGTCGGTAAAGTGGGGCTTAAACAGCGACACTTTCTCCAGCATGGCGTCGGTGCGGCCTTTCATGGTGAAGAAGAACGGCATTTTGTCGGTGCCGAGCTTATCGATCATCAGGAAGGTGTCTTTGCCGTAGCGCTCGGCGATATCGTAGATATCGCGATGCATGTATTCACCCGCCACCGGCAGATGCTGAAACTCTGCCAGAATATGACGACGGATCTCCGTCAGCACCGCCGGGCTATTGCTGCCGATGTAAAAGACCTGCTGGCGTTTTTCCGCCGGGAAGGTATCGAGGCGCGCGGCGAAGACCGCCAGCTTGCCGGCGCAGCCGGAGGATTCAAACAGGCGATCCGGGTCGGCATTGTAGCGCGCCGGGGTGTCGGCGTTGACGTCGCGCACGCGAGTGACGTAATCGTGGTCATGGGCGTGGCGGCCATCGTGCTGAATATCATCGTCCTTGATGCGGTCGTCGTCGAGGCGGCTGAGGATCTGTTCCGGCGTGGTGCCGAGATCAATCCCGAGGTGGTTCACCAGCCGCAGCTTGCCGTTTTCGTCAATCTGCGCAAATAACGACATCTCGGTGTAGGCCGGGCCGCGTTGTACCAGCGAACCGCCGGAGTTGTTGCAGATCCCGCCGATCACCGAGGCGCCGATGCAGGAAGAGCCGATCACCGAATGCGGCTCGCGACCCAGCGGCTTCAGCGCTTTTTCCAGCGAGTAGAGCGTGGTGCCCGGAAACGCCAGCACCTGTTCGCCTTTATCCAGCAGGTGCAGCTTATCGAGGCGCAGGGTGCTGATGATGACTATCTCGCGGTCATAGTCGTTGCCGCTTGGGGTTGAACCTTCGGTCAGTCCGGTGTTCGCTGCCTGCATCAAAATGATTTTATCGGCGTCGACACAGGCGCTCAGCACGCGCCACAGTTCCAGCAGGGTTCCAGGGAACACCACCGCCAGCGCGTCGCCCTGGCCGGAGCGGAAACCTTTACGGTAGCGTTGGGTTTTTGCCGGATCGGTTAACAGATGGGAGGAGCCAACCAGTCTTGCCAGTTCCGCCAGAAAATCAGAATTATTCGATGTTGGTGCCGATGACATGATCCACTCCTTGTGGTGGTAGCGAAAATATCGGGATTAAGCATAGCGCTTTGTATGACAATTTTGTGCATGAATGTGTCGAAAAATCAGAGAAGAACCTTAGCATTGTGCAGGCGTCTTGTTTATATATATGGCAAACTGCGGTTTTTATTATGTTTTGCCGTAACCCCGGCCTGAGAGAAGAGAGATAACAATGAAATGGCTCTGCACGATAGGCGTCGCCGTCAGTCTGGCGCTGCAACCCGCGTTGGCGGATGAACTGTTCGGCAATCACCCTCTAACGCCGCAGGCCCGCGATGCGTTCGTGAGTGAACTGCTCAAGAAAATGACCGTCGATGAAAAAATTGGCCAGTTAAGGCTGATCAGCGTCGGGCCGGATAACCCGAAAGAGGCGATCCGCGAGATGATCAAAGACGGCCAGGTCGGGGCAATTTTCAATACCGTGACCCGTCCGGATATCCGCGCGATGCAGGACCAGGTCATGCAGCTCAGCCGGTTGAAAATCCCGCTGTTTTTCGCCTATGACGTGATTCACGGCCAGCGTACCGTGTTCCCGATAAGCCTGGGTCTGGCCTCTTCCTTTAACCTGGATGCGGTTAACACGGTGGGGCGTATTTCGGCGTATGAAGCCGCCGACGACGGTCTCAACATGACCTGGGCGCCGATGGTCGACGTCTCCCGCGATCCGCGCTGGGGTCGCGCCTCGGAAGGCTTCGGCGAAGATACTTATCTGACCACCGAAATGGGACGGGCGATGGTCGAGTCGATGCAGGGCAAGAGCCCGGCGGATCGCTACTCGGTGATGACCAGCGTGAAGCACTTTGCCGCCTATGGCGCGGTGGAGGGGGGCAAAGAGTACAACACCGTCGATATGAGCCCGCAGCGCCTGTTCAACGACTATATGCCGCCGTATAAAGCAGGGCTGGATGCCGGGAGCGGTGCGGTGATGGTGGCGCTTAATTCGTTGAACGGCACGCCGGCGACCTCCGATGGCTGGCTGTTGAAAGAGGTGCTGCGCGATGACTGGGGCTTTAAAGGCATCACCGTCTCCGATCACGGCGCGATCAAAGAACTGATCAAACACGGCGTCGCTGCCGATCCGCAAGATGCGGTGCGGGTGGCGCTGAAGTCGGGCATCAACATGAGTATGAGCGATGAGTACTACAGCAAATACCTGCCGGGGCTGGTCAAATCCGGCAAAGTGACGATGGCTGAGCTGGATGACGCCGCCCGCCACGTGCTCAACGTTAAATATGATATGGGGCTGTTTAACGATCCGTACAGCCACCTCGGTCCGCAGGGATCCGACCCGCAGGATACCAACGCCGAAAGCCGCCTGCATCGCAAAGAAGCGCGCGAAGTCGCGCAGCAAAGTCTGGTGCTGCTGAAGAACCGTCTGGAGACGCTGCCGCTGAAAAAATCGGGGACCGTTGCGGTTATCGGGCCGCTGGCCGACAGCAAACGTGACATGATGGGCAGCTGGTCGGCGGCAGGGGTGGCGGATCAGTCGGTGACGGTACTGACCGGCATCAAAGACGCGCTGGGCGACAAAGGCAAGGTTATCTATGCCCGCGGCGCTAACGTCACCAACGATAAAGGTATTGTCGATTTCCTCAACCTGTATGAGAAAGCGGTGCAGGTCGATCCGCGCTCGCCGCAGGCGATGATCGATGAAGCGGTGGCGGCGGCGAAGCAGTCCGACGTGGTGGTGGCCGTGGTCGGCGAGGCGCAGGGCATGGCCCATGAAGCCTCCAGCCGTACCGACATCACCCTGCCACAGAGCCAGCGCGATTTGATTAGCGCCCTGAAAGCCACCGGCAAGCCGCTGGTACTGGTGCTGATGAACGGTCGTCCGCTGGCGCTGGTGAAAGAAGATCAGCAGGCTGACGCAATCCTCGAAACCTGGTTTGCCGGGACCGAAGGCGGTAACGCCATTGCCGATGTGCTGTTCGGCGATGCCAACCCGTCCGGTAAACTGCCGATGTCGTTCCCGCGCTCGGTGGGGCAGATTCCGGTGTACTACAGCCACCTGAATACCGGCCGTCCGTACAATGCCGACAAACCGAACAAATACACCTCCCGCTACTTTGATGAAGCGAATGGCCCGCTGTACCCGTTCGGCTACGGCCTGAGCTACACCACCTTTAGCGTCTCCGACGTGAAAATGTCGGCGCCGACCATGCAGCGCGACGGTAGCGTCACCGCCAGCGTGCAGGTCACCAATACCGGCAAACGCGAAGGGGCAACGGTGATTCAGCTCTATCTGCAGGATGTGACCGCTTCGATGAGCCGTCCGGTGAAAATGCTGCGCGGCTTCAAGCGCGTGACCCTCAAGCCGGGAGAGACGCAAACTGTCGCCTTCCCGATTGAAATTGACGCCCTGAAGTTCTGGAATCAGAAAATGAAATACGACGCCGAGCCGGGCAAATTCAACGTCTTTATTGGCGTCGACTCCGCCCGCGTGAAGCAGAGTGAATTCGAGCTGTTGTAACAGCGAAAGCCGCGCGTTTCACAGGCCGGGTAAAGCGCCAGCCGCCGCCCGGCAGAAACGCGGAGACAATGTTTAAAACAGCGTCGTCGTCAGTCTCAAAGGCCGAATATTCGGCCTTTTCTTTTTCCGGATGCACTAAATGAACTACGCTTTTCTCTTAAGCTCCTGTTAATGGAGCGCAAATTAAAGAGGGACGCGGGGATGATAAAGGCAAGTATCTGGTCAGGCGCGCTGGCGCTGGTCGCGCTGGTCAGCCTGCCGCTTCAGGCGGCGGAGCCGGTCAAAGTGGGCTCAAAAATTGACACCGAAGGGGCGCTGCTGGGCAATATTATTTTGCAGGTTCTGGAAAGTCATGGCGTGAAAACCGTTAATAAGGTCCAGCTGGGAACCACCCCGGTGGTGCGCGGGGCAATTACGGCGGGGGAATTAGATATTTATCCGGAATATACCGGCAACGGCGCCTTCTTTTTTAAAGACGAAAACGATCCGGCGTGGAAGAACGCGCAGCAGGGATATGAGAAGGTCAAAACCCTCGACGCGCAGAAGAATAAGCTTATCTGGCTGACCCCTGCGCCGGCAAATAACACCTGGACCATTGCCGTGCGTCAGGATCTGGCGGAAAAAAATCATCTGACCTCGCTGGCCGACCTCAGCGCCTGGCTGCAAAAAGGGGGCGACTTTAAGCTCGCGGCCTCCGCCGAATTTATCGAACGCCCGGATGCGCTCCCGGCCTTTGAAAAAGCCTACGGCTTCAAGCTCAAGCAAAGTCAGCTGCTGTCGCTGGCGGGGGGCGATACGGCGGTGACCATCAAAGCGGCGGCCCAGCAGACTTCCGGGGTGAATGCGGCAATGGCCTACGGAACCGACGGGCCGGTGGCGGCGCTGGGGCTGCAAACGCTCAGCGATCCGCAGGGCGTACAGCCGATCTATGCCCCGACCCCCGTAGTGCGCGAAGCGGTGCTGAAAGCCTATCCGCAGATTGCGCAATGGCTGCAGCCGGTCTTTGCCAGCCTTGACGAGAAAACGCTGCAACAGCTCAATGCCAGCATTGCCGTGGAAGGGCTGGACGCGAAAAAAGTTGCCGCAGATTATCTGCAGCAAAAAGGGCTGCTGAAGTAGATTATCCGTGGCTATTCGCTGTTATAACCGCGTATCGCTGCTGTTGGCCTGTCTCCTGCTGCTGGTGGTTGCTCTGCCGTTCGTCAACTATGCGCCTAACCGTCTGCTGTCCGGGGAAGGGCGCTGGCTTTGGCAACTCGCGCCGTGGTTGACGGCGGTGCAGGTCTGCGGCGCGCTGCTGCTGGTTCTTCTCTGCTGGCTACCGGGACGCAGGCCGCTGCTGCTCAGTTTGCTCATGCTGGATGCGTTGCTGGCGCTGCTGTTCTGGGGGGCGGGACAGGCGGCGGTACAGCTGGCGCACAGCGGCTCCGCGCTGGCCCGCACCTCGCCGGGAAGCGGCCTGTGGCTGGCGCTGGCGCTGTGCTTACTGCTGGCCAGCGAGACCATCCGGCGTCTGACCAGCCGGGCGCACTGGCGCTGGCTGCTCAATGTGCAAATCTGGTTGATTCCCTGCGTGCTGCTCGGCAGCGGAGCGCTGAATCAGCTCTCGCTACTGAAAGAGTATGCCAGCCGTCAGGAGGTGTTTGATGACGCGCTGCGTCAACATTTGACCCTGCTGTTTGGCACGCTGTTGCCGGGGCTGCTGATCGGGCTGCCGGTGGGCATCGGCCTCTGGCGCCGGCCGCGGTGGCAGGCCCCGGTGTTTACCTTTCTCAATGTTATTCAAACCATTCCCTCGGTGGCGCTCTTTGGCCTGCTGATCGCCCCGCTGGCCGGTCTCGCCCGCCATTTTCCCGGGCTGGCTGAGCGAGGCATTTCCGGCACCGGGATGACGCCTGCGCTGATTGCGCTGGTGCTGTATGCCTTGCTGCCGCTGGTTCGCGGGGTGGTGGCCGGTTTACAGCAGGTACCGCGCGATGCGCTGGAGAGCGCCGCGGCGATGGGGATGAGCGGCGCGCAGCGCTTCTGGCACGTGCAACTGCCGCTGGCGCTGCCGGTTCTGCTGCGCAGCCTGCGGGTGGTGAGTGTACAAACCGTCGGTATGGCGGTGGTCGCGGCCCTTATCGGCGCCGGTGGGTTTGGCGCGCTGGTCTTCCAGGGGCTGTTGAGCAGCGCCCTGGATCTGGTACTGCTGGGGGTGATGCCGACGATTGCGCTGGCGGTGGTCGTCGACGCGCTGTTTGCGCTGTGGGGAGCATTATTGAAAGGAGAGGCGGGTGATTGAATTTAACGAGGTCAACAAATCCTTCGCCGGGCTGCCGGCGGTGAAAAACCTGAACCTGCACCTGCGCGAAGGCGCATTCTCGGTCCTGATCGGCACCTCCGGCTCGGGGAAATCGACCACCCTGAAAATGATTAACCGGCTGGTCGAACATGACAGCGGCACCATCCGTTTTGCCGGGCAGGATATTCGCCAGCAGCCGGTGCTGGCGCTGCGTCGACGGATGGGCTATGCCATTCAGTCTATCGGCCTGTTTCCGCACTGGACGGTCGCGCAGAACATCGCCACCGTCCCGCAACTGCAAAAATGGCCGCAGCGCAAAATCGCCGCGCGCATTGACGAGTTAATGGCGCTGCTGGGGCTGGATCCGACGCTGCGGACGCGCTATCCGCATCAGCTCTCCGGTGGTCAGCAGCAGCGCGTTGGCGTGGCGCGGGCGCTGGCGGCTAATCCTGAAGTTCTGCTGATGGACGAACCGTTTGGCGCGCTGGATCCGGTGACCCGGGAAGCGCTCCAGCAGGAGATGATCCGCATCCATCGGCTGCTCGGGCGGACGATTGTTCTGGTGACTCACGATATTGATGAGGCGCTGCGGCTGGCGGATCACCTGGTGCTGATGGACGGTGGCGAAGTGATACAGCAGGGGGCGCCGCTGCAGATGCTGCTCGAACCTGAAAATAGCTTCGTCGAGACTTTTTTTGGCCGCAGCGAACTGGGCGTCCGGCTGCTGTCGCTGCGCGGCGTGGGCGACTATCTGCGCCGCAATGAGCGGCTTGCCGGCGATACGCTAAACGTCGCGATGACGCTGCGCGAAGCGCTGTCGCAGTTTATTGCCCATCGCCGCGAAGTCCTGCCGGTAGTGGATGAACAGGGGGAGGCATGCGGAACGCTGCATTTTGCCGATCTGCTCGGCGAGGAGGTGCGGCATGCGCGTACTTCGTGATCCGCTGCTGTGGCTGCTGGCGCTGTTTATCGCCATTTTGCTGCTGCTGCCTTACAGCACGCCGCTGTTCAGCGCGCTATTTCCTGAGCTGCCGCGCCCGGTGTATCAGCAGGAGAGTTTTGTCGCCCTGACTTTCGCCCATTGCTGGCTGGTGGCGTTTTCCAGCCTGGCTGCGACGGTGGTGGGCGTCGGGGCCGGGGTGGCGGTGACGCGTCCCGCAGGCCGCGAGTTTCGTCCATTGGTGGAGACCATTGCCGCGATGGGACAAACGTTTCCGCCGGTGGCGGTGCTGGCGATTGCCGTTCCGGTACTGGGGTTTGGCTGGCAGCCTGCGCTGATTGCGCTGGCGCTGTATGGCATATTGCCGGTCCTGCAGGGGACCCTGGCCGGGCTGAGCGCCGTGCCGCCGGGGGTAGTGAGTATCGCCAAAGGAATGGGCATGACGGGCTGGCAGAGACTGATCGGCGTGGAGCTGCCGCTGGCCGCGCCAGTGATGCTGGCCGGTATCCGGACATCGACCATTGTCAATATCGGTACGGCGACCATTGCGTCAACGGTCGGGGCGAATACGCTCGGCACGCCGATTGTTATCGGCCTGAGCGGATTCAATACGGCTTATGTCATTCAGGGAGCGCTGCTGGTGGCGCTGGCGGCGATTATCGTCGATCGCGGTTTTGAACGCTTGAACCGGCGAATCAGCCGACACCACCGCGTACAATAAACGAGTAACCGGCCAGCATGACGCCGCCGATGCCGCTGATGGCCATGAATAAGAAGAGGGTGATAACCGCAATTTTCGCTGGCTTCATAATAGGCTCCTGATGTTAACGGAGGGATTATACGGTGAAGCACAGGTGTTAATGAAACATTAATTGCTATTTAGCCAGATAACGTGCCCCTGCTGCTGCCAGGCCTCGAGCTGCTCCTGCTGCGCCAGGGTCGGGGTTTCGCCGCACCATACCAGCAAGGTGCTGTCAGGAAACAGATCGGGGCGGATCTGCGTCAGAGAGTGGGGGAGGACATCGACCCGCCAGCCTTGTTCGCAGGCGATCCAACCCTCCAGCCACAGCCGCGTGGTGTCGTTGACATTCCAGCCGAGCACCAGCGCATGGCTGCCCGGACGTTTCCAGGTGCTGGCGAGGCTGTGCGCGACATGGTTAATGAGAATTCCGTCGAGGACGCTGCGTAACGCGGTAAGCGTCGGCTGCGGGCTGAGCAGGCGGTGGCGTAAGGGGATAAACAGATGGTTGACCAGGGTCAGCGCCGTATAGCTATGGCTGCGCTCTTTGATCCACAGTCGCAAACGGTGGTAGCTGCCGTCGTGGAGATACCCCAGCAGAATCTCCTGCTGCTCCCGCCAGCCGTCTTCTTCTCCACTCGCGCTGTCGTTAAGCAAGGTTTTGACCTTACCCACCTGAACGCCGGAATCAATCCAGCGCTTAATCTCGCGGATACGGTCAATTTCCTGTTCGTTAAACAGGCGGTGCCCTCCGTCGGTGCGCTGCGGTTTCAGCAATCCATAGCGCCGTTGCCAGGCGCGAAGCGTTACGGGGTTGATGTCACAGAGTTGAGCCACTTCACCAATTGTATAAAGCGCCATATATTCCCTCCCGCAAAGTCTCCCCTATAACTGTAGAAGCTGTTTGCGGAAGAGGAAATATTCGTTCATTTTTTGTTCGCTTAATCGACGGGAGGCGGGCAAGAAGTGTGATCCTGACCATGATTTGCGATTTTCTTGTAGTGCTTCAAAGAAAGTGATGACCCGGCAGTGTATGTTACGCGCTTTCGAGTGAAGCGTGGTCTGTGGGTATGTACGAGTTTGATCTGGTGTTGTTGCTGCTTCAGCAGATGTGCGTGTTTTTGGTCATTGCGTGGCTGATGAGCAAGACACGGCTGTTCATCCCGCTGATGCAGGTGACCGTTCGTCTACCGCATAAGCTGCTGTGCTACGTGACCTTCTCCATTTTCTGCATTATGGGGACCTATTTTGGTCTGCATATCGAAGACTCGATCGCCAATACCCGCGCCATCGGCGCCGTGATGGGCGGCCTGCTCGGTGGCCCGGTCGTCGGCGGCCTGGTGGGGCTGACCGGCGGGCTGCATCGCTACTCGCTCGGCGGCATGACGGCATTAAGCTGTATGGTTTCGACGATTGTCGAAGGGCTGCTGGGCGGCCTGGTCCACAGCGTGCTGGTCAAGCGCGGGCGGCCGGATAAGGTCTTCAGCCCGCTCACCGCCGGCGCGATCACCTTCTTTGCCGAGCTGGTGCAGATGATGATCATTTTGCTGATCGCCCGGCCGTTTCAGGACGCGCTGCATCTGGTGCAAAGCATCGCCGCGCCGATGATGGTCACCAACACCGTGGGCGCCGCGCTGTTTATGCGTATCCTGCTGGATAAGCGGGCGATGTTTGAGAAGTACACCTCGGCTTTTTCCGCTACCGCCCTCAAGGTGGCGGCCTCGACCGAGGGGATCCTGCGCCAGGGGTTCAACGAAGAGAATAGCATGAAGGTGGCGCAGGTGCTGATTCAGGAGCTCGATATCGGCGCGGTGGCCATTACCGATCGCGACAAGCTGCTGGCGTTTACCGGTATTGGCGACGACCACCACCTGCCGGGCAAACCTATCTCTTCATCCTATACGCAAAAAGCGATTGATAGCGGCGAAGTGGTGTATGCCGACGGCAATGAAGTCCCTTACCGCTGTTCTATTCACCCCAACTGTAAGCTGGGGTCGACGCTGGTTATCCCGCTGCGCGGTGAAAACCAGCGGGTGATCGGCACCATTAAGCTGTATGAAGCGAAAAACCGCCTGTTCAGCTCCATCAACCGCACGCTCGGGGAGGGGATCGCCCAGCTGCTGTCGGCACAAATCCTCGCCGGGCAGTATGAACGACAGAAGGCGCTGCTGACGCAATCGGAGATCAAGCTGCTCCACGCGCAGGTGAATCCCCATTTTCTGTTTAATGCCTTGAATACCCTGAAGGCGGTGATTCGCCGCGACAGCGATCAGGCCGGGCAACTGGTGCAGTACCTGTCGACCTTTTTCCGCAAGAATCTGAAGCGGCCGTCGGAGTTTGTGACGCTGGCGGATGAGATTGAGCACGTGAATGCTTATCTGCAAATTGAGAAAGCGCGTTTCCAGGCCAATTTACAGATTCAGATGCTGGTGCCCGACGCGCTGGCTCACCATCAGCTGCCGGCGTTTACGCTGCAGCCCATTGTTGAAAACGCCATTAAACACGGCACGTCGCAGCATCTCGGGGTAGGGGAAATTACCATTCGCGCCAGCCAGCACCAGCGCTGGCTGCAGTTAGATATTGAGGATAACGCCGGCCTGTACCAGCACAATCCCAACGCCAGCGGGCTGGGAATGAGTCTGGTGGACCGCCGTTTACGGGCGCGCTTCGGCGCCGACTGCGGCATTACCGTGACCTGTGAAGCGGAACGTTTCACCCGCGTCACGCTGCGACTGCCTCTGGAGGAGAATGCGTGTTAAAAGTGTTGATAGTTGATGATGAACCGCTGGCACGAGAAAATCTGCGTGTTTTACTGGAGTCCGCCAGCGACATTGAGATAGTCGGGGAGTGCGGCAACGCGGTGGAAGCGATTGGCGCGGTGCACAAGCTGCGCCCGGACGTGCTGTTTCTCGATATTCAGATGCCGCGCATCAGCGGCCTGGAAATGGTCGGGATGCTCGATCCTGAACACCGGCCTTACATCGTGTTTCTGACCGCTTTTGACGAGTATGCGGTGAAGGCCTTCGAAGAGCATGCCTTTGATTATCTGCTGAAACCCATCGAAGCCCAGCGGCTGGAGAAAACCCTGGTGCGCCTGCGTCAGGAGCGCAGCCTGCAGGATATCTCGCTGCTCGACGATACCCAGCAGGCGCTGAAATATATTCCCTGTACCGGCCACAGCCGCATCTGGCTGCTGCAGATGGAGGATGTCGCCTTTGTCAGCAGCCGGATGAGCGGAATTTACGTCACCGACCGCGAGGGGAAGGAGGGGTTTACCGAGCTGACCTTACGCACCCTTGAGAGTCGGACGCCGCTGCTGCGCTGTCATCGGCAATATCTGGTGAATATGGCTCACCTGAAAGAGATTCGCCTTGAGGAAAACGGCCAGGCGGAGCTGCTGATGCGGGCCGGGCAAACGGTGCCGGTGAGCCGTCGCTACTTAAAAAGTCTGAAAGAGGCGATTGGTCTGTAAAACGACGGAATCATGGTAGACTTAGCGCCAGCATTTTTCATCATGAAGGCATTATGATCAGTAACGATATCTTACGTAGCCTGCGCTACACCCTGAAAACCAATAATAACGACCTGGTGCGCATTTTTGCGCTGGGCGATTCCGTCGTCAGCGCAGAGCAGCTGGTACCGTGGCTGAAAAAGGAGGACGAAGAGGGCTTCCAGCGCTGCCCGGACATTATGCTGTCGATCTTCCTTAACGGCCTGATCTACGACAAGCGCGGCAAAGATGAGGCGGCTCCGCCGCTGGCGGTTGAGCGCCGGGTGAATAACAATATCGTGTTGAAAAAGCTGCGCATTGCCTTTTCGCTGAAGAGCGATGATATCCTCGCCATTCTGACCCAGCAGAAGTTTCGCGTGTCGATGCCGGAAATTACCGCCATGATGCGTGCGCCGGATCATAAGAATTTCCGCGAATGCGGTGACCAGTTTCTGCGCTATTTCCTGCGCGGTCTGACCGAGCGCGTACACGCTAAGTCCTGAATTACCTGCCCGCTGAACGGTCCCGGCTTGCGCCATGCTTAGCCGGGCCACCACGACCGGGCCGGGCGATGACAGGCGCAATTTTCTGTGTCCGTGTTGCCCGGGTAAGGATGTTACGTCGCCACCCGGGAATGCTCTCCGGTCTATTTCACTTCCTGAAACCCCTGCTCTTTGAGCAATTTCTCTGATTCCGCCATCGAAACATCCTTGAGCGCGCAGTGGGTTACCATTGAGCCGGGCAGCTTACACAGTTCGCTGATGTTGGCCCGGGTAAAATCCACGCTGAGATGTTCCAGCGCCTCGGTATCTTTGTAATCGATGTTCTGTTCCACGCCTTTAACGTCGAGATAAACGCTTCTCATCGGCTCAATTAATGCCCGCGCCTGCTCCTGATTCGCCGCGCCGATGGTCTGATAGGGAATGGTGTTATTGGCTTCCTGGCGCAGGACTTTGTCGCCGACATAATGGTAGGTAAACACCAGCCCGACGCCGTTTTCCATCCGGGTGAAGGTTTTGCTCTTTTCGTCGGGATTATCGCAGCCTGCGAGGCCGACAATCACCAGCGAAGCCGCCAGAGCGGTCACCATCCTGCGGTAAATATTCATCACGGTCCCTTGGTTGATAGTGAATGGCGTACCGGTTTTTCAATCGGCAGACAGGTTGATTATTGTCAGGATTGCGATAGCGCGCAACGCACAGAAAAGGCAGGAGAGGGCAGAATCGTCAGGCGGTGGAGGCGCGGAAGGGACAAAAAAAGCGCTGCCGGAGCAGCGCTTGATGCGGGATTATTTTACCTGCTGACCCGGCTGGGCGCCGCTGTCAGGGCTTAACAGGAAGATATCCTTCCCGCCAGGGCCCGCAGCCATCACCATACCTTCCGAGATGCCGAAGCGCATTTTACGCGGCGCCAGGTTGGCCACCATTACCGTCAGGCGACCGATCAGCACCTGCGGATCCGGGTAGGCGCTACGAATGCCGGAGAAGACGTTACGTTTCTCGCCGCCCAGATCGAGGCTCAGGCGCAGCAGCTTGTCAGAACCGTCGACAAATTCGGCGTTTTCAATCAGCGCGATGCGCATGTCCACTTTGGCGAAATCGTCAAAGGTGATGGTGTCCTGAATCGGATCGTCCGCCAGCGGGCCGGTTACCGGCGCGGCGGTGGCTTTCACCTCTTCTTTCGACGCTTCGACCAGGGCTTCAACCTGCTTCATCTCGATGCGGTTGTACAGCGCCTTGAAGGCATTGACCTTATGCGACAGCAGCGGCTGCTGGATAGCATCCCAGTTCAGTTCGCTGTTGAGAAAGGCTTCGGCACGCGCGGTCAGCTGCGGCAGGACCGGCTTGAGCCAGGTCATCAGCACGCGGAACATATTCAGGCCCATGGTGCAGATGGCCTGCAGATCGGCGTCGCGGCCTTCCTGCTTAGCAACCACCCACGGGGCCTGCTCGTCAACGTAGCGGTTAGCCACGTCGGCCAGCGCCATGATTTCACGGATGGCTTTACCGAACTCACGGCTGTCCCACGCTTCGCCAATGCTTGCTGCCGCATCGGTGAAGGTTTTGTACAGCGCCGGATCGGCCAGCTCAGCGGACAGCATGCCGTCGAAACGCTTATTGATAAAACCGGCGTTGCGCGAGGCGAGGTTAACCACTTTGTTGACGATGTCGGCGTTTACGCGCTGCACGAAATCTTCCAGGTTCAGATCGATATCATCGATGCGGGAAGAGAGCTTGGCGGTGTAGTAATAACGCAGGCTGTCGGCGTCAAAATGGTTCAGCCAGGTGCTGGCCTTGATAAAGGTGCCGCGTGATTTGGACATCTTAGCGCCGTTGACGGTGACGTAACCGTGAACGAACAGGTTGGTCGGCTTGCGGAAACCGCTGCCTTCCAGCATCGCCGGCCAGAACAGGCTGTGGAAGTAGACAATATCTTTGCCGATAAAGTGATACAGCTCGGCGTCGGAGTCTTTCTTCCAGTAGGAGTCAAAGCTTTCGCTATCGCCGCGTTTGTCACACAGGTTCTTGAACGAGCCCATGTAGCCGATCGGCGCATCCAGCCAGACGTAGAAATATTTGCCCGGCGCGTTGGGGATTTCGAAGCCAAAGTACGGCGCGTCGCGGGAAATATCCCACTGCTGCAGACCGGACTCGAACCACTCCTGCATTTTGTTCGCCACCTGCTCCTGCAGTGCGCCGCTGCGGGTCCACGCCTGCAGCATTTCGCTAAAGGACGGCAGGTCGAAGAAGAAGTGCTCAGATTCACGCATCACCGGGGTCGCGCCGGAAACCACGGATTTCGGGTCGATCAGCTCAGTCGGGCTGTAGGTCGCGCCGCACACTTCGCAGTTATCGCCATACTGATCCGGTGATTTACACTTCGGACAGGTGCCTTTCACGAAACGGTCCGGCAGGAACATCCCTTTTTCCGGATCGTAAAGCTGAGAGATGGTGCGGTTTTTGATAAAACCGTTCTCTTTCAGACGGCCGTAGATCAGCTCAGACAGCTCGCGGTTCTCGTCGCTGTGCGTCGAGTGGTAGTTGTCGTAGCTAATATCAAAGCCCGCAAAATCGGTCTGATGCTCCTGACTCATTTCGCCAATCATCTGCTCAGGAGAGACGCCAAGCTGCTGAGCTTTCAGCATGATAGGCGTACCGTGGGCGTCGTCTGCACAGATGAAATTGACCTCGTTGCCGCGCATTCGCTGGTAACGGACCCAGACATCAGCCTGGATGTGCTCCAGCATGTGGCCGAGGTGGATTGAGCCGTTAGCGTACGGCAGCGCGCACGTTACCAGAATTTTCTTCGCGACTTGAGTCATAGTGAGCATTACATCTTCTGTTGTAAAAAGGGCTTTTGATATTACCAAAAGGGCACTGGGTGCGCCATAAATGGCTGACCATATATGGATAATCCTCAGCTGTGATAAACTCAATGATTACTGAAAGCCTCTCATAACAACAAAGGAGTCGGGATGAATTCGCAATCCCAGGCCAAATCCCCCGAACGTCTACGTGCGATGGTCGCCGGAACGTTGGCTAATTTCCAGCACCCCACTTTGCAGCATAATCTCACTGCGCTGAAGGCACTGCACCACGTCGCCTGGCTCGACGATACCGTGCATATCGAGATCCAGATGCCGTTCGTCTGGCACAGTGCTTTTGAAGATTTAAAAGAGCAATGTAGCGCCGACCTGCTGCGCATTACCGGCGCGCAGGCGATTGACTGGAAGCTGTCGCATAACATTGCCACGCTGAAGCGGGTAAAAAATCAGCCGGGCGTCAACGGGGTCAAAAATATTATTGCCGTCAGCTCCGGCAAAGGTGGGGTGGGTAAATCCTCCACGGCGGTGAACCTGGCGCTGGCGCTGGCCGCGGAAGGGGCGAAAGTCGGGATCCTCGATGCCGATATTTATGGTCCGTCGATTCCCACCATGCTCGGTGCGGAAGATCAGCGTCCCACCTCGCCAGACGGCACCCATATGGCGCCGATCATGAAATTTGGCCTCGCCACCAACTCCATCGGCTATCTGGTGACCGACGATAACGCCATGGTATGGCGCGGGCCGATGGCCAGCAAGGCGCTGCTGCAGATGCTGCAGGAGACGCTGTGGCCGGATCTGGATTATCTGGTGCTGGATATGCCGCCAGGCACCGGCGACATTCAGCTGACCCTTGCGCAGAATATTCCGGTCACCGGCGCGGTGGTGGTGACCACGCCGCAGGATATCGCGCTGATCGATGCGAAAAAAGGCATCGTGATGTTTGAGAAGGTGGAAGTGCCGGTCCTCGGTATCGTCGAAAACATGAGTATCCATATTTGCAGCAACTGTGGTCATCATGAGCCGATTTTCGGCACCGGCGGCGCTGAAAAGCTGGCGGAGCAATACCACACTCAGCTGCTGGCCCAGCTGCCGCTGCACATCAATTTGCGTGAAGATCTGGATAACGGTAAGCCGACCGTTGTTGCCCGCCCGGAGAGCGAGTTCACCGAAATTTACCGTCAGCTGGCGGGACGCGTGGCGGCCCGGCTCTACTGGCAGGGGGAAGTGATTCCCGGTGAGATTGCCTTCCGCGCGGTGTAGCGTCGGCGGATAGCACAACGCCCTGTACTTTTCTGATCCGCGGCGGACAGCAAAAGGACAGGGCGTTTTTGTTGGTCCGTCCGGCGACGGACCGTCAGCCATTAGTGCTGATAGAAGATTTCGCCGTCGTAAATTTTGACAATTTTACCTTCGGTATCGGTGATCAGCACGTAGCTGCCGCCCATATAGGTGTAGTGAGTACCGGCGTCCGGCGCGGGCAGGTTACGCTGCTGCCACTGTTTAATGGTGTATTCTGGCGTCAGATAAAGCGGCGGTACGGTGTCGCCTACGCGAAACTGCGTGAAGTCTGCGGTGAAACCATCAAGTTCATATTTTTGTACGCCGCTGGTGGAGGCTGCCCAGACGGTACTGGTGCTGGCCAACAGTACGCCCAGAAGCATCATTTTTGTTTTACGCATAATTTCCTCATTATTATCCTGGATTACCCTGGACACAAAATCGCAGCCTCGTATCATTCCTGAAGCATGGCCGGGAAGGCAAGCGTTGGTTGCGTTAAAAATGTAAGAAAACGATGGGCCGGTTGCCGGATTTGGCGCAGAGCGGCGGTTTTGAGAACAATCCTGGTAGCAGGATTCGGGAGTCAATATGTTCAGACTGGAAGATCTGACGTTATTTGTTCGTGCGGCGGCGCTGGGTAGTTTCAGCGATGCGGCGCGGGAGGTCGGGCAGCAGCCGGCGCAGGTGAGTGCGGCGATTAAGCGCCTGGAAACCACGCTCAATATTCGTCTTTTTGCACGCTCCACCCGCAGCCTACGTCTGACGCCCGAAGGGGAAACCTGGCTGCCTTATGCCACCCAGATGCTTGATACGCTGCATGCCGGGCTGCAAAAAATTCAGGTGCCGGATGACGAGGTCCGCGGAACGTTGCAAATTGCGGTACCCTCCGATCTGGGGCGCAATCTGCTGCTGAACGTCTTTCGCGCCTTTCGCCAGCGGCACCCGGCGCTGAAGCTGCGCATTCTCTTTTCCGACCATCGGACCGATGTGTTTAAAGATCCGGTCGATGTTGCCTTTCGCTACGGTGACAACGACGATGCCTCGTTTATTTCGCTCCCCGTCGCGCCGGAAAACCGGCGAGTGCTGGTGGCTTCTCCGCAGTGGATTGCCCGGCACGGCTCTCCGCAGACGCCGGAGGCGCTGGCGCAACACCCTGCGCTACTGTACGTGCTGCGCGGCAGGCAGTTCGATCGCTGGACCTTAAGTCTCAACGGGGTGGTTGAACATATGCAGGTTTCCGGCGCCATCATCAGCGACGACGCCGAGGTGATTCGCCGCCTGGCCATTGCGGGGGAAGGCTTTGCCTATAAGTCAGCGCTGGATGTCAGCGATGATATTCGGGCCGGGCGCCTGCGGGTGCTGCTGCCGCACTATCAGGGCGACAGAGTCCCGCTCAATATGATTTGTCCGCACCGCAAGCAGCTTTCTGCAGCGGTGCGGTTACTCTATGAAGAGGTCAGGGCGCACTGTGAAACGGTGCAGGCCGACGCGCTACGCGGGCCTGTGGACGTTTAGTGCCTCACCAGGGTGGCGAAATAGTAGACCAGCGGAACGGCGAGGATCCACAAACCCAGCGGGATTTCTCGCCACTTGCCGGCAACCGTTTTAATCATGATGTAGAACAGCAGCCCGCCGGCGATACCGGTGCCGAAGCTGTTGGCGATCAGGGTGATCATCACCATCATTAATACCGGCAGCCCGTCGGTGAAGCTGGAGAGATCGACTTTGCGCAGGCCGCTGAACATGTTGAGGCCAATCAGGATCAGCGCCGGAGCGGTGGCCTCTTTTGGGATCATCAGGGCGACCGGGGTAAACAGCAGCATCAGCAGGAACATCACCGCCGCGGCCAGCGCCGTGAGCCCGGTTTTACCGCCCGCTTCGGCGGCGGCGGAAGACTCGATCAGCGCGGTCGCCGCCGGGATCCCCAGCCACGGGCCGATAGCTGCCGCAATCGAGTCGACCATAAACGGCCGGTTGATGTGCGGCATATTGCCCTCTTCATCCAGCAGTCCCGCTTCGCCGCCCACCGCCAGTGTGGTCCCCATGGTGGAGAAAAACTCTGAGGCGAAAAAGACAAACAGGAACGGCAGGAAAGCAATGTTCAGCGCGCCCAGCATATCGACGTGGCCGAAGACCGGCGCCAGCGAGTGCGGCATCGCGATAAAACTGCCCGGCAGACGGGTGACCCCCGCCGGAATCCCCACCAGGGTGGCAAACAGAATCGCCCATAAAATGGCGCCCGGGATGCGCCGCGCCTGCAGCGCAATCGCCAGAAACAGGCCGCACAGCGCCACCAGCGCACCGGGAGACAAGAAATCACCCAGCATCAGGGCATTGGTTTTGGCATTCGCCAGCACCAGGCCGGCATTGCGAAAACCGAGTACCGCCACGAACAGACCGATTGAGGCCGTCAGCCCCAGCTTGATGGACTGAGGAACTGAACGGGTGACCACTTCACGCAGGCCGAATTGGGTTAACAGAAAGAACAGAATACCCGACCAGCAGGCGATGCCGAGGCCAATTTGCCAGCCGATCCCTTCGCTACCGGCCAGGGTGACGCCCACCAGCACCGAGCCGCCGATGCCTGGGCCGACGATAAACGGCAGGTTAGCGTAAAACGCCATCAGCAGCGTCGCGGCGACGAAGACCAGAATCGTTCCGGTGGTGGCGGCGCCTTTGTCCATGCCGCCCACCGCCAGCAGGCCGGGGATGACCACCAGCAGATAGGCGGCCGCAAGAAAGCCGGTGATCCCGGAAAGGCACTCGGTACGCAGCGTGCTGCCGCGGGAGCGCAGGGCAAAACGGCGCTCCAGCCAGCTTCCTTGTGTGGAGGTATGCAGTGTGTTGTCGGCCATGCTCAGGCTCCCCGGAGATTATTGTTGTGAGGGTCGGTGGCCGGGGTTTCCCGGCAGTCTATCAGCGGTTCGACAATCTGGCGGGTGGTGCCGTCGGTCAAACCTAAATCGGTCAAATGTGGTCCGGCATTGCAGGCGAGGCAGGTGCCTTCGATAGCCTTAAATACCCGGTAAGGCGGCTCCCAGTCGGCGATTTCTGCGCTCAGGTCGCGTAATTCGCCGAACTGCCGCGCGAGTTCTGCCGCCGGCAGATCGGAGAGCATGCCGGCAATCGGCATCGCCACGTGGGCGAGAATATCCCCCTGACGGGAGAGCGCCATCCCGCCGCCGGAGGCAATCAGCCGGTTGGCGGCCAGCGCCATATCCTCAGCGCTGCGTCCCAGCACCACCAGGTTGTGTGAATCGTGCGAGTAGCTGGTGGCGATGGCGCCGCGCAGCTCGCCCCAGCCTTCGAGCAGGGCGATTTGCGGCGTCGCCTGATGGCGGCCGTGGCGATGCTTCACCCAAATCAGGCTAAATCCGGCGGGTAGCTGAACTTCGCCGTGGCGCACCTGCACCTCGACTTCTCCCCACTGCGTAAAGCGCGCGCCGCGAATATGCCGCAGGCGGGCAACGCCGTGAACAATACCGGGGATCCGCAGCACAAAATCGTCCGCATTCAGCGGCGCCAGACGCAGCGTGTTGCGCGGCGGGGTCACCCCCTCTGCGGCTGGAATGGGCTGGATCAGCGCGCCGTCGCGGGCGACCAGTTTCCCGGCGACATACACTTTGCGGGCCGCGAGCTTCTCCAGTGAATCAAACACCACCAGGTCGGCGCGGCGGCCAGCGGCAATCAGCCCTGAATCGTGACGCTGCAGGCGAATGGCGGCGTTGAGGGTGGCGAAGCGCAGGACGTCGGTGGCGGCGAGACCGTGTTCAATCAGCAGGTTGAGCAGGGCGATAATGCCGCCCTTTTCCAGCAGCATATCCGGGGGGACATCGTCGGTGCACACCGTGATCTGCGAGGAGAGATGCGGCAGGGTTTTCAGGGCCTTGACGATATCCGGCAGCAGATAGGGGTGCGAGCCGCGAATTTCGAGGGTCAAACCGGCGCGCAGCTTTTCCAGCGCGTCTTCTGCGGAGGTCAGCTCATGATCGGAGGTGACGCCCGCCGCGAGGTAGGCCTGGAGATCGGCGCCGCTCAGCCCGCGGGCGTGGCCTTCAATCAGCTTGCCGCTGTCGAGACCGGCCTGAACAATCTCCTGCATCCGGGTGCTGCCGTTCAGCACGCCATGCATGTCCATCACTTCCGCCACGCCGCGCACTTCCGGCCATGCCAGCATGGTCGCCATCTCCGCTCCGGCAAAATCGGCGCCGGACATTTCCAGCCCCGGGGTCGAGGGGACGCTGGAGGGGGCGGCGACCATTACCTGCAGCGGCAGGTTGCGGCTGGCGGCGACGGCATAGCGCACGCCTTCGACCCCGAGGACGTTGGCCAGCTCATGCGGGTCCCAGAAGACCGCGGTGGTTCCCTGGGCGAGGACAATTTCCGCGTAGCGTTCGGGAGGGAGGTGGGAACTCTCGAGATGGACATGGGTATCCATCAGCCCCGGCGACAGGTAGGCGCCATCCAGCGCATGGCGTTGGTGGGCATCGGCGCGGCTGCCGCGCGGGTGCACGCTGGCGATCATCTCGCCGGTGATGCCGACATCGGCTTCGCGGATTTCGCCGGTGACCATATCGACTATCTGCGCCCCGGTTAACAACAGGTCAAAAGGTATTTCGCCCCGGGCGGCCATGACGGCGCGGCGGCGGTTTTCAGCATTGCTGGACATAACAACTCCGGCACAAGGATAATGGGGGTACTCTAGGGGCACAGCAAACGTTTGCCCAGATGAATAAATTTATCGCCCGATAAGCTCGGGTTATTCTGCCCGATTACCCTTAGCGAAGAATAAGATGACCGAACCGTGGCAGCGCCTGCCTGCGCTTTCTCTTAAACAGCTACAGTACTTTGTTACCCTGGCGGAGCTGCGTCATTTTACCGATACCGCCAACCGTCTGGCTATCAGCCAACCGGCGTTGAGCAGTGCCCTGCGGCAAATCGAAACGGTGCTGGGCGGCAAGCTGGTCAATCGCACCGCCTCGTCGGTCACGCTGACCGAACTGGGCGCCGCCATTCTGCCGCACGCCCGGCGCGTGCTGAGCGTGGCCCAGCTGGCGTTTCATGACATGGAGCAGATTGTCGTGGCCGGCGGCGATGGTACCGTGCGTATCGGTCTGGTGCCCTCGGTGAGCTCGCTGCTCTTTCCGCTTCTGCCGCAGGTGCTGGCGCAAACCTTTCCCCGGCTGCGGGTCGAGTTTCACGATCAGACCAATGATGCGCTGGTGCGTGAGCTGCAAAGCGGGCAGATTGATTTCGGTATCGGTGCCATCGACAGCTCGCTACCCGCCGCGTTACAGATCTACCCGCTGCGTGAAGATCCGTTTGTGGCGGTGCTGCACGGTGACGATCCGCTGGCAGACCAGCCGCACCTGCCGTGGAAACTTCTCGCCGGACGCGATATTGCGGTGTTCTCGAAAGGGAACATTCAGCGCCTGGTGGGCGCGCTGGCGGAAAGCCATCGCCTGACGCTGAACACGCGGTTTCAGGTGGACTATATTGAAACGCTGTATGGCCTGGTGCGCTCGCGTCTGGCGATTGCCATTCTGCCTGAGCTGTATACCACCCATCTGCAGGATCCGGTACTGAAAATCGCGCAGCTCCAGCAGCCGGCGCTGGCGCGGACGGTGGCGTTAATGCGCGGACCGCAGCCGCTGCCGCCGATGATTGAGCAGTGCTTTACGCTGCTGCTCAATTCGCTACGCGAGTCGTCCGCGCGGCTCAGGGCAGATGCCTGATCAGCACGTCTATCGTCAGATGATTAATATACTCCAGCGAATGAGATGCCATGACTCCCAGCAGGCGGTTGTGATGCCCGGCGATAATCAGATCAATCCCCCGCTGGTTTACGCAGGCTTCAACATCTGCAAAACGGCGGGTGGTGACCAGCGACAGGGTTTGCACCGGTAGCGAGACGCTGGCCGCCAGCTCATTGAGCAGTACTTTCGCCTGGAGCACCTCCTCAGATACATCATCATTCAGCAGGCTGTCGGAAACGTAATTCAGCGCCCGATAGTCGGTGCTGATATGGGCGAGGGTGATGCGCATAGCGTTCTCTTCCGCCATTCTGGCCGCATGCTGGAGCAGCGGAACGCCGTCCTGGCTGCTGTTAATCAGCACCAGGGCATGGTGATAAACGGGCATAGCCTACCTCGACGAGTGGAGGGACCGGGAACGTCGCTCCCTGACGTTCATTTTGTGCCCGCCGCAGGGGGAATGCAAATGGCGCGGGAGAGCGGGCGCCGGTTCGGTAAAGAGATATGAAGGTTAATGCCACGAAGACCCGCTGCCGAAGACCGTGGGGCCTTCGTGGCGGAGCGCTTGCGTCAGGCGTCGGCTTCCCGTAACCTGCCTGCAGAGAACGTTTATATCTTCTCGATGACTCGGGGTGCCCTTCCTGGTGAAGGCTGAGAAAGACCCGTACCACCTGATCTGGATAATGCCAGCGTAGGGAAGTCAGAGACCAAAGGGTCGTTGCTTCTTCATCGCCTGGCTGGAGCAAACGATGCAAGCTGAGCCTCTCAATCCCGCGCATATTGCGCATCTGCAACATCTTTTTCGCCGTCATTCCCCCCTTGTTCACTGCATGACTAATGATGTGGTACAGACCTTTACTGCCAATGTCCTGCTGGCGGTCGGCGCCTCGCCCGCGATGGTGATTGATCCGCAGGAAGCGAGTCAGTTTGCGGCGCTCGCGGATGCGCTGTTGATTAACGTCGGAACCTTAACCGTCGATCGTGCGCAGGCGATGCGCGCCGCGGCGCTCAGTGCGCAAAACGCAGGCAAACCGTGGGCGCTGGATCCGGTAGCGGTCGGGGCGTTAACCCTGCGCAGCGCGTTTTGCCATGAATTGTTGAGCCTGCAACCGGCCGCCATTCGCGGCAACGCGTCGGAGATTATGGCGCTGGCCGGAATGAGCGCCGGCGGACGCGGGGTCGATACCACCGATACCGCGGCGGCGGCGCTGCCCGCCGCGCAGGCTCTGGCGCGGCAGATCAATACCATTGTCGCGGTGACCGGTGAAGTGGATTACGTCACCGACGGCCAGCGTACGCGTGCGGTCACCGGCGGCGATCGCCTGATGACCCGGGTTGTGGGGACCGGCTGTGCGCTTTCCGCGGTGGTGGCGGCCAGTACCGCCATGCCTGGCGATCGCCTCGAAAACGTCGCTGCCGCCTGCGGCCTGATGAAACAGGCGGGCGGCGCGGCGGCGCACGGCAGAGGGCCGGGCAGTTTTACCCCGGCATTTCTTGATGCGCTGTACGGGGAGAACAACGGATGAAACGAATTAATGCGCTGACTATCGCCGGTACTGACCCCAGCGGCGGCGCGGGGATCCAGGCCGACCTGAAAACCTTCTCTGCCCTCGGGGCCTATGGTTGTTCGGTGATCACCGCGCTGGTGGCGCAAAACACCCGCGGCGTGCAGTCGGTCTATCGCATCGACCCGGATTTTGTTGCCGCGCAGCTGGATTCGGTATTCAGCGACGTCCGTATCGATACCACCAAAATTGGCATGCTGGCGGAAACGGATATCGTGGAAGCCGTGGCGGAGCGTCTGGCGCGCTATCAGATTGGCAACGTGGTCCTGGATACGGTCATGCTGGCGAAAAGCGGCGATCCGCTGCTCTCGGCTTCGGCGGTGGCGACGCTACGCACCCGCCTGCTGCCGCAGGTTTCGCTGATCACGCCGAATCTGCCGGAAGCGGCGGCGCTGCTGGATGCGCCGCACGCGCAGAGCGAAAAAGAGATGCTGGAGCAGGGGCGGGCGCTGCTGGCGATGGGCTGCGGCGCGGTGCTGATGAAAGGCGGTCATCTCGACGACGCGGAAAGCCCGGACTGGCTGTTTACCCGCGATGGCGAGCAGCGCTTCACCGCGCCGCGGGTCCAGACTAAAAATACTCACGGAACCGGCTGTACGCTCTCCGCGGCGCTGGCGGCGCTGCGCCCACGCCATCGCGACTGGGGAGAGACGGTTGCCGAGGCGAAAGGCTGGCTCTCTGCGGCGCTGGCGCAGGCGGATTCGCTGGAGGTGGGCCACGGTATCGGGCCGGTTCACCATTTCCACGCGTGGTGGTAAGCCTGATATACTGGCCTGAGAATTCTGCCAGGAAAAGATAAATGGAACAGGCGCATACCCGGTTAATTACCCAGCTTGTTGAACGGATTGCGGCGTCGGATAACGCGCCGCTCTATCTGAAGTTTGCCGACACGATCAAGGATGCCGTGCGCAGCGGCTGGCTGGAAAATGGCAATATTCTTCCCGGTGAACGCGATCTCAGCCAGCTGACCGGCGTGTCGCGCATCACCGTCCGCAAAGCGCTACAGCTGCTGGAAGACGAAGGCGTGGTGACCCGCTCGCGGGGTTACGGGACGCAGATCAACAATATCTTTGAATATTCGCTGAAAGAAGCGCGCGGCTTTACGCAGCAGGTGGTTTTACGCGGCAAGAAGCCGGATACGCTGTGGGTGAACAAACGCGTTGTCAAATGTCCGGAGGAGGTTGCCCGGCAGCTGGCAATCGCGGTGGGCAGCGATGTGTTTATGCTCAAACGCATTCGCTATGTTGACGAGGACGCGGTCTCGCTCGAAGAGTCCTGGGTGCCTGCGCATCTGATCCATGACGTCGATGCGATCAGCGTCTCGCTGTATGACTACTTTCGCAGCCAGCAGATTCTGCCGCAGCGGACCCGTTCGCGCGTCAGCGCCCGGATGCCGGACGCCGAATTTCAGTCGCATATTAAGATGGACAGCGCCATCCCGGTGCTGGTGATCAAACAGGTTGCCCTCGATCAGTACCAGCACCCCATTGAATACAGCATCAGCTACTGCCGCAGCGATCTATACGTTTTTGTGTGCGAGGAATAGCGCTTCGCGGTGCGGGGCGCAATCGCCGCCCCGATGGCCCACGACCCAGGCCGCAACGGCATTACCCAGCGTAACCGCCTCCCCCAGGCTCCAGCCGGCGGCCAGCCCGGCAAGCGTACCACCGGCGTGACTGTCCCCGGCGCCGATCGTATCGACGACCGCGGTCGGGAAAGGGGCGGCGAGACCGCTCTCCTGCGGGCTGAAATACCAGGCGCCTTCTTTATCCAGACGCACAATCAGCGGTGCGGCATATTTCTTCAGCCAGGCGGCGCCAAATGCGCTGACCTCGGGCGAAAATCCGTGCGCTTCAGCCGCGATGGCGGCTTCCTGGCGGTTGACGGAAACCAGTGGTTTCAGGGCCATCAGGCGCGCCATCAGCGTTTCGGGAATATCGGCAATCCGCGGGCCAAAGTCGATAAAGGCGCTCACCTGCGGCTGCCGTTCCAGCCAGGAGGCCAGCCGTTCGCCGCTGGCGGATGCCAACTGATAGCCGGAAAGATAGACCAGGCTGCCGGCGGGGGCATGCAGGCGTTCGAGCCACGCATCGCACCACTGATTTTCCACGCCGCTGAAGGACATAAAGGTCCGCTCGCCGTCCGGCTCTACCAGCGCCAGGCACCAGCCATTGTCGCCATCCGCCTGACTGATGACGCTGGTTAACCCCTCTTTGGCGAGGCGCTGGCGGATAATTTCCGCCCACACGCCCTGGCCAATCGGCAGCGCATTTTGTGCGTCGATCCCCAGCCTTTTTAAGGTCACGGCGATGTTTAACGCGCAGCCGCCGACATTGACGCTCTGCTGCTGCAGCTCGATATCACACCCGCGCCAGGGCAGAGCATAGGCGTCGGCGATCACGTCAATCACCGCGGCGCCGAGGACGGTGACCGGACGTTGCGCCTTCAGCGTGGCCAGTTTATCCGTTAACTGTTGGGCATTCATTCGGCCTCCCGCTGCTGGCGATAGTGCATCAGGGCATCGGCGTAGCGGGTGAAGTCCAGCTTGTTGACTTCGTCCAGGCGCGCCTTGAAAGCGCCATCGATGGCGGAAACCCCGTGTAAAGCGCCGCAAATCGCCGTCGCCATGGCGCCGATGGTATCGGTATCGCCACCCAGGTTGGCGCAGAGAATGGCGCAGCGGTTAGGGTCGGTAGCGGCCAGTTCCACCATCGCTATCGCGCACGGGACGGATTCTATGGTGCTGGTTCCGGCGCCAATCAGCTGATAAAGCTGCTCGCTGGCGGACTCCAGACCGTCGGCCCGGCGTACGGTGCGTAACGCCAGCTCAATACGCAGCGCCAGCGAGGCGCTAAAGGTGGTGGTCTTCTGCTCCTGCGCGTGGCGCGCCACGGCCGGCAGGGCGTCAACAATCGCTGGCCAGCCGGCGCCGTCAACGGCGCGGGAGATAGCCCAGGCGATAACCGTCGCGCCGGCGATGGCCAAATCCGATTTATGCGTCGGGCTGGAGGCCGCGGCTACGTCGCTGATAAACGCATCAAGATTGCCGCCAGGCAGCAGACAGCCCAGCGGCGAGGCGCGCATCGCCGCGCCGTTGGTCACGCCGTTATTGTCCAGTTCGCTTACCGGTTTGCCGTGGCGAATCGCGTTGAGAGCAATTTTCGATGTTGGTCCTAAGACGTTTTTATTAAATGCATCAAAACCTTCTGCCCACCGCAGAATATGTTGGCCAATGACATCCGGGACGATCTGCCCGTCGCATTCGATAATGGCGTCAGCGAGGCACAGGGCCATCGAGGTGTCATCGGTAAATTCCGCCTCGGCAAAGTAGCAGGCGGCGTTATTCTCCGCCGGGCCCGGCAGGAAGCGGTCGATCCAGCCAAAATGGGCCTTCACCCGCGATCGTGGCCATAGCTCTGACGGCATGCCCATCGCATCCCCTAACGCCTGCCCATAAAGAGCACCGAGAATACGTTCTGCTTTCATTTCACTTCCCCTTGTTTAAGCTCAGCATTTTGTGGTTCGACGTCGATGGTCGTAATTTCTTTGTCCGATTCGCGGAAAAACACCATGAACAGCACGGCGATAATCGCAATCATGATGGCGCCGAACGTCCACATGCCCGCCCAGTTGAAGGTGAATCCGTTAACGGGTTGCGGGTAGGCGAACATTTTTTCCATCATCACGCCGCCGAGGCGGTAGCCGAGCAGGCTGCCAAAGCCCTGGCAGCAGAGCGTAATTAACCCCTGGGCCGCATTACGCATCGATACCGGCGCCTTCTTATCAACGTAGATATAGGCGGTGACGTAGTAAAAATCGTAGCTGACGCCATGCAGCAGAATGCCGAGGAACATCAGCGTATAGGTGAAATAGTTCTCCGCGCCGCCGAAGACAAAAAAGCCATAGCGAATGGCGGCGGTAATCAGACCAAGCAATAGAACCTTTTTAATACCAAACCGTTTAGTAAAGAACGGCAGAGCCAGCATAAAGAAGATTTCAGAGAACTGGCCGAGGGTCATCCATCCGGTGGCGTGCTTCATGCCGGCTTCGGTGAGGTAGCCGTTGGCGAAGATGTAATAGAAGGCCAGGGGCATGGCAAACAGAAAGGAGCAGAAGAAAAAGACGAGGAAGTTTTTGTCGCGCAGCAGGATTAACGCATCCAGCCCCAGCATCACTTTCAGGTCCAGTTTTCCACGGCTTTTCGGCGGCGTATCTGGCAGGAACAGGGCAAAGACGCCGAGCAGCGCAGAGCTGCCGGCGGCAATCAGCAGCGGGATATTGGTGGGCGAAATGTCGCTCAGGCCGAGCATCTGCGGTAAAAATCCGCATACCAGACCGGAGCCGATCCAGCCGATCGTCCCCATTACCCGAATCCGCGGGAAATCGCGCTCAACGTCCGCCACGTTAGAAAAGGCGATGCTGTTGGTCAGCGCGATGGTCGGCATGTAGGTTAACGAGTAGGCGAGCAGGAGCGGGAAGAAGCCGGCGAAGGTCGTCTGCTGCGCGGCGAAGTACATCAATATCGCCCCGGCGAACATCAGCACCGCCAGCACTCTCTGCGCGGAAAAGAAGCGATCGGTCAGCGATCCCACGAGGATCGGCGAAAGAATCGCTGCGATGGCGGTACAGGCGTAGGACCAGCCGATTTCACCGGCGCTGAAGCCGCTCTTACTCAGCCACAGCCAGAGAGGGACAAACCAGGCTCCCCAGATAAACCATTCAACGAACATCATGAACGACAGCTTTGCTGTAGTTTTCATCTTTAGATCCTTCATGACAGGTAGGGTACGCCTTTAAGATACCATTTGATAATACCTTTAAAATACCTTTGTGCGGATTGTTTGAGCAGGCTAACACTTTTTGTCCCTGAATCGTGCCAGCTGAAATGGCTGAAAAATGCGATTCCGGCTGGAAAATATGCTAAGACGGTACCAGGCTTAACCTGCCCAAATAAGTGGGTCAGGATAATACATGCCGGCTGCGGCCGGCACTTACGGGAGCATAGCTATGACTGATATTACGCAGTTGCTTGGCAAAGATGCCGACAGCCTTTTACAGCACCGTTGTATGACCATTCCAGCCGACCAGCTTTATCTACCGGGGGCGGATTACGTTGACCGGGTCATGGTGGATAACAATCGTCCGCCGGCGGTGCTGCGTAATATGCAGACCCTGTACAATACGGGGCGCCTGGCCGGAACCGGATACCTCTCCATCCTGCCGGTAGACCAGGGCGTGGAACACTCGGCGGGCGCCTCTTTTGCCGCCAACCCGCTCTACTTTGATCCGAAAAATATCGTCGAACTGGCTATCGAAGCCGGTTGTAACTGCGTAGCGTCGACCTATGGCGTGCTGGCCTCGGTATCGCGTCGTTATGCGCACCGCATTCCCTTCCTGGTGAAGTTAAATCATAACGAAACCCTGAGTTACCCGAACACCTTCGACCAGACGCTGTACGCCAGCGTAGAGCAGGCCTTTAATATGGGCGCGGTGGCGGTAGGGGCGACTATCTATTTCGGTTCAGAAGAGTCGCGTCGGCAGATTGAAGAGATCTCCGCGGCGTTCGAACGCGCGCATGAACTGGGGCTGGTGACCGTGCTGTGGGCCTATCTGCGCAACCCGGCGTTTAAGAAAGATGGCGTCGATTATCACGTGTCGGCCGATTTGACCGGGCAGGCTAACCATCTGGCGGCCACCATTGGCGCCGATATCGTGAAGCAGAAAATGGCGGAAAATAACGGCGGCTATAAGGCGGTGAACTTTGGTTACACTGACGATCGCGTCTATAGCAAGCTGACCTCGGAGAATCCTATCGATCTGGTCCGTTATCAGCTGGCGAACTGCTATATGGGACGCGCCGGATTGATTAACTCCGGTGGCGCGGCGGGCGGTGAAACTGACCTGTCGGATGCCGTACGTACCGCGGTTATCAATAAGCGTGCGGGCGGGATGGGGCTGATTCTCGGTCGTAAAGCGTTTAAAAAATCAATGAGCGACGGCGTGAAGCTGATCAACGCCGTGCAGGATGTTTATCTCGATGGCAAAGTGACTATTGCCTGATCCTGAATGCGGTGACAAAACCCCTCTCTGTCGGGAGGGGTTTTTTTATGCTCAGGAGACGCTCGTTTTCAGCGCTACGGCAACGGAGGAGCGGGTCAGGCCCGGCTGCTCGACGCGAATATAGGCGCAGAGGAAAAAGGCCAGCACGTACAGCGCGGTGTACGCCACCACCACCCCAATCGTACTGAAGTACGGCAGCAGCACCACCGCAATCGCCGGCGCCAGGAAGTTGGACAGCCCCGCCGACAGGTTGTAGACCGAGATCGCCGCCCCTTTATGCTGCGGCTCCAGCGCCGGGAAGACCGCCGCCATCGGCACAAACGCCGCCACAAAAATCCCCAGCGCAATCGCCGGCACCAGCGCCATGGCAAAGTTATGCCCGAAGTGCTGCGGGATGTAGTAAAACGCCAGGCTCGACAGCGCCATGCCGATGCAGCCAAACCAGCGAATCACCTTCATCCAGCCCATCTTCTCCGCCACGATCCCCCAGAAAACGTTGGAGAAAATGGTGGTGAAGAAGAAGGCCGCCCACACCTGGAGCCACTCGGAGGTAGTAAAGCCCAGCTCATCGACAAACATCATCGGCATGATCACCGCAAAGCCGAACAGCGACAGGGTGTTAATGATGCGCACCATTCCGGAGAGCAGGATATTGCGGTTGGTGTAGAGCAGGGTGGCGGCGCGCCCCAGTTCGGCAAACTTCTCGCGGGTGGTGAGATTCTGCATATGGCGCGGCGTCTGAATATGGCGCAGCGACACCAGGGCGATAATGCCGCCGGTGACGCAGAACACCAGCGCCAGCCACAGGGTGCCCATCTCGCCGATATGCGGGATGGTAAAGCTCGGGATATAGCTGCCGAACACGCCAATGCCGACCGAGTAGACCGCCCAGAACCAGCCCAGCGCCGAGCTGGCGCTGTCGCTTTTCACGTTGTGCACGATGGCGACGATAAAAGAGTAGAGGAACAGCGGATAGGCAAAGCCGCGAATGCCGTAGAACAGCAGGATCAGCGGGTAGTTAGCGTGGCCGAGGCCGAAAATCAGGAACAGCACGTGGAACACGCACCACAGCACGAAGCCGATCAGCATGGTTTTCTGCGGGGTGATGATCTCGGCGACCACGCCGGAGATCCACGCCGACAGGGCGGCGGCGAGACCGTAGAGGGTAAAGGCGAAGGAGGCCTGGGCCGGGGTGAAGCCCAGCTCCTTGATGTAGTGCGAGAGAAAAGCCAGCTCAAAGCCGTCGCCGGTCATAAACACGGCGATGGCGATGTATCCCCAGATCAGATTCAGCGGCAGACCGAACCACTGTTTGCTATTCACGGACATAATGACCTCGTTTTCAGGGTACAGGAAGACACTCCGGTGTTGTCACCGGAGGTTTTTTATTATTGAAAGAGTGAGGCTGAGCCCCGGGACGCTACTCCCGAATCAGCCGGGCGGCCTGTTGCAACGCCAGATAAGCCTCGTAGCGACGCTGATGAAGCGGCTGATATTGCGTCGTACAGCGGTAGGTTTTATCTACCCGGGTGAATTGCTTCATGGCCTCCGGCAGCGAGGCGGAAACCCGGCCGGCCACGGCGCCCAGAATGGCCGAACCTAACAGCACCGGTTCGCTGCATTCGGTGCTGACAATCGTCAGACCGCAGGCATCGGCCAGCAGCTGACGCACCAGCGGATGCTGCCCTGCGCCGCCGCTGATGACGATATTCTCGCTGTTAATCCCGCAGGCTTTTTGCGCGTCAACAATCTGCCGCAGGCCGTAGCCGATACCGCATAATCCCGCGACGTAGAGCGCCAGCAGATTATCCAGATCGCGCTCCATGCCTAATCCGGCAATGACCGCTTTGGCATCCGGGTCCGCCAGCGGCGCGCGGTTACCTAAGAACTCCGGCACCACGTGCAGTCCGGCGGCGAGTCCGGCGGCCTCGGAAGGGGTCGCCACCTGGGCCAGCACCCGATCGGCGAGATAGACCGGCAGCGGTACGCCCGCTTCCTGCGCCAGCTCGCGTGCCTGCGCCGCCGCAGGATGGAAACTTAACAGCTGGTCGATGGCGGCGCCTGCCGCGCTTTGCCCGCCTTCGCTCAGCCACAGGCCCGGTACCATGGCAGAGTAGTAAGGCCCCCAGACGCCCGGCACGAAGACGGCGTCTGGGGTGGTGGTCATGGTGCAGGAGGAGGTACCGAAAACATAGGCCATATTGCTGACCGCGCCGTTGAGAACCCCCACGGTGCCGATACCGCCGGCGTGGGCATCAATCATGCCCACCGCGACGGGGGTACCGACCGGCAGGCCCATCTCGTGCGCCGCTTCTGCGCAAAGGCCCTGACCGCACGGCGTTCCCGGGTCGACAATGCGCTGACCTATGCGCGCAAAATCATCCTCGGCCAGATCGCCCAGACCAATCTGCCGGAAGTAGCCGGCATCCCAGCGCTGCTCATGGGCCAGGTAGGTCCATTTGCAGGTGACGGTACACACCGAACGGGCCAGATCGCCGGTGGCGCGCCAGGTCAGGTAATCGGCAAGGTCGAAAAAGTGGCGCGCCTGCTTATAGATATGCGGGCGGTTCTCCTTGAGCCAGAGGATTTTCGGCGTTTCCATTTCCGGCGAAATCCTGCCGCCGACGTACTGCAATACGGCATGTCCGGTGGCGTTAATCTGCTCCGCCTGGCCGATGGCGCGGTGATCCATCCAGACGATGATGTTGCGGTCCGGATCGTCGGAAGGCCCGACCGCCAGCGGTTCCCCGTTTTCGCCAACCACAACTAACGAACAGGTGGCGTCAAAACCGATTCCGGCGACCGACTCCGGCGGCATGCCGGAGTGCGCCACGGCGGTTTTTATACACTCGCAGACCGCCAGCCAAATCTGGCGGCTGGATTGTTCTACCTGGTTTCCCGCGCTGCGAAACAGGGTGATTTCCCGCGTGGCATGGGCAAGCAGCTTGCCCTGAAGGTTGAAGATGCCGGCGCGCACGCTGCCGGAGCCGACATCGACGCCAATAATGGTTTGGGTATCGTTATTCATAAAGCCGTCCTTAAGCCTCCCGGGTTAAACAATCACAGATCCACGCTGTTAGGCAGGATAACGAGATCGCGTACGGTCACGTTTTTCGAGCGCGTCACCATAAACAGGACCGACTCCGCAACTTCAATCGGCTGCATCAGGCTGCCGTTGGCCAGCGCCTCTTCCATTTTTTCTTTCGGCCAGTCGTCAAGCAGGGCGGTCACTACCGGGCCCGGTAAGACGGCGCCGACGCGCACGCCGTGCTGCGAAACCTGGCGGCGGGTGGTGTGTACAAACGCCTGCACGGCGAATTTTGAGGCGGTGTAAATCGGTTCCCAGATGACCGGCACGACGCCGGCGATGGAGCTGGTAAAGATGATGTCACCAGATTTTTGCGCAATCATGTGCGGGAGTACGCTGCGCACGCAGCGGAAGGCGGCGTTGGTATTGAGGTGCAGGACGCGATCCCAGACGTCCGGGTCGCCTTCGGCCACCGGTCCGCCGATATAGGCGCCGGCATTCGCGTGGAAAATATCCAGTCGCCCGGTGAGATTGAGAATGCCGGCCAGAATATTATCGACCTGATCGGCCTGCATTAAATCCACCTGCAGCGCGAAGGCGTTTTCGCCAAGTTCAGCCACAATCTTAGTGAGTTTTTCGCCTTCCCGGTCGATCAGCACCACTTTGGCGCCCGCCGCGAGCAGGGTTCTGGCGCATTCGAGGCCGATACCGGATGCCGCACCGGTGACGGCGGCGACTTTACCATTGAGAGAAGTATTCATAGAGGATACAGAGTGGTTCATTTTATAATCCTTCATTGAGTCTGTTTGGTCAGTCGATCTGGTCCTCGATAAGCATGGGCCAGCGTTGATGTTATGCATGAAAAATTGTTAAGGTGTTGAATCAAAGCGTTATTTATAAATATGCGCTGAAAATTGAGCGATGAATAACGTCATTCGCCATGGAGCATAATGGTTGCTCAATCGATGAAGCTAATGTTGCGCCAGCTTCATCGATTGAGCAAGTGGGGAAATTAACAGCGAAATGAATTTGTGACGCAAGTTGGGAAAATGAAAAAAATCACTATCTACGATCTGGCGGAATTGTCCGGCGTTTCGGCCAGCGCGGTCAGTGCAATCCTCAATGGCAACTGGAAAAAACGGCGTATCAGCGCCAAACTTGCGGAAAAGGTGACGCGGATTGCGGAAGAGCAGGGCTACGCGATAAACCGCCAGGCCAGCATGCTGCGCAGTAAAAAATCGCATGTGATCGGCATGATTGTTCCCAAATACGACAACCGTTACTTCGGCTCCGTCGCGGAAAGCTTTGAAGAGATGGCGCGCGAGCGCGGTCTGCTGCCGATTATCACCTGTACCCGTCGTCGCCCTGAGCTGGAGATCGAAGCGGTGAAGGCGATGCTCTCATGGCAGGTGGATTGGGTGGTGGCGACCGGGGCGACGAACCCGGATAAAATTACCGAGCTTTGTCAGCAGGCGGGGGTGCCTACCGTGAATCTCGATCTGCCGGGGACGCTTGCGCCGTCGGTCATTTCAGACAACTACGCCGGCGCCCGAGCGCTGACGGATAAGATCCTCGACAATAGCGCCAGGCGTCACGGCAGGCTGGCGCCGCTGACCTTCGTCGGCGGGCGCAGCAGCGACCACAATACCCTCGAACGTCTGCGCGGCTTTCGCGACGCGCACCAGGCGCGGGGCCTGAGCGTTCCCGATGAGAACGTGCTGGCTCCCGGTTATTCAAAGGGCAAAGTCGAGGCCTGTATGCAGGCCCGGTTCAGCACCCCGGAGGAGCATCTGCAGGGGCTCTTCGTCAACTCGACGATTTCGCTGGAAGGGGTGGTCAGATGGCTGGCGCAGCTGGGATTAACCGGCACCGAGCAGCCGCCGATGGGCTGCTTCGACTGGGACCCGTTTGTCTATCTTCTCGGCCATGACATCGATATGGTGCAGCAGAATGTCCCGGCGATGCTGGAGGCGGTGTTCAGCATTATTGATGCCGGTGAGGCCTGCCAACAGCTGGTCGAGATCCCACCGCTGCTGATCGGTAGCCGCGAACACCTCTGAGTCGTTGAGCGCGGCGGCAGCAAGGCCTGCCGCTAGCGCGTCAGCAGCCAGCGGGCGGTGTGCTCATCCGTGACCAGGCCATTGATCCAGCCCCCTTTCAGCGCCGCCAGAATCGCCGGGCGTTTATATTCTCCGCAGGCCACCGCAATGCGCGGGCATTGATTGTGGCGAATATCGTAGCTGGTGATCATCCGGTTGATATTGCTCTCCACCACGCCGCCGTCGGCATCAATGAAGCGGCCGAGAATTTCGCCAATCCCGCCCTGGGCCGTCAGCTCATCCAGCTGCGCCTGGTTGATAAAGCCGTCTTTAAAGATGGGGCTGTTGGTACCAAGCGGACCGATACCGACGAAAATCACGTCCGCCTGCTGCGCCACGCCTGAGACGTTGCGGAACAGGCGGCTGGTGCACCACATTTCATGCTCATCGACGGTTTGCGCGTAGCGTGGCGCGGGCCATTGATAATATTTGGCCTGGATTTTTCGCGCCAGCAGCAGAGGAACATCGTCGTAATAATTGCACTGGCCGTCGGCGTCCATGGCGCTAATCAGCGCCACGCAGCGCGTATTCAGGCTGTCGAAGTCGATCCGCTGCATGGTCTTTTTCAGCGTCAGCCCGGAGCCGATGCCGATAATTTTCGCTTTATCATCCTGCAGATAGCGGGCCATCAGCTGGTAACAGCCGAAAGAGACGCTGTCCAGGGTGCTCTCTTCGCTCCACGCGGGAACGATATTGCAGTCGACCAGCTGGTATTTCTCCTGCAACAGCTGCCCATAGTCGAGGCAGTTGGCCACCGGATGGTGAAGGCCGATCGAGACGATTCCCTCTTCTTTAGCGGCGGCGATCATTCGCTGCACCACCGGCCTTGACGTCCCCAGCTGGCTGGCGATCTCGCTTTGATTCAGACCGGCAATATAGTACATCCATGCGGCGCGGACCTTCTGATCCAGCCTGATATCTTCTTCTTTACCCATGATTCCCTGCCTTAAGCGTATGGTCATAAACAGGCCCGGCCTCATTCGATCCGATAAAGGGTTCCCGCGATCTCTGGCGTCAGGAGCCGGCATGGCGAATGATTCAGGTGATAGCCGCATTCTCGCCGCGGTTTTTAAATCAGGCAAGCTTTTGCTCTCATTTGGTCATTTGTAATTTTATTGGGTAATTGCTCTTTTGTGATCTACGGCTCTTATTTGGAGCAAATGATCAATTACAGTGAGTCCCATCACTTAAGGAGATCAGAATATGAATCAGCAATTCACATGGCTTCACATCGGTCTGGGTTCATTTCATCGTGCGCACCAGGCGTGGTATCTGCATCGTCTGATCGCATCCGGCGATAAGCGCTGGCATATCGCGGCGGGCAATATTCGTCAGGATGCCGAGCAGGTGGTTGAGGCGCTTATCGCCCAGAACGGGCGCTACGTTCTGGAAACCGTCAGCCCGGAAGGGGATCGCGAATATGAAGAGATCGCCTCTATTCAAAAACTGCTGCCGTGGCAGAACGGACTGCAGCCGCTGATTGACGAAGGGGCAAACCCACAGACCAAAGTTATCGCCTTTACCGTGACGGAAGGGGGGTACTACCTGAATACCAGCCATCAGCTGGAGACCAGCAATCCGGATTTAATCACCGATCTGCAGGGGGGTTGCAAAACCATCTACGGCACCATCGCGCGCATTCTGGAAAAACGCATGGCGGATAACGCCGGACCGCTGACGTTGCTCAACTGCGATAACGTTCGCCACAACGGCGAGCGCTTTCACGACGGGCTGGTGGAGTTTCTCCAGTTAACCGGCAAGCGAGCGGTGATAGCATGGCTGGCGGCGAATGCGACCTGCCCGAACACCATGGTGGACCGCATCACGCCGCGACCAGCGGCCGATCTGCCGGCGCGCATCAAGGCGCAAACCGGTATTGACGATAAAGCGCCGGTGATGGGCGAGACCTTTATTCAGTGGGTGGTCGAGGATAATTTCCGCGCTGAACGTCCGAACCTGGAGGCCGTCGGCGTGGAGATGGTTGACTCGGTTATCCCTTACGAAGAGGCCAAAATCCGCATTCTGAACGCGTCACACAGCTGTATTGCGTGGGCCGGTACGTTAATGGGTCAACGCTATATCCACGAAAGCACGTTGACCGAGTGTATCTACGCTATTGCCGACCGCTACGTCACCGAAGATGTGATTCCGTGCCTGGGCGACAACGGAATCGATCTGGCGACCTATCGCGACGTGGTCCTTAAGCGCTTCACCAACCCCTATATCCAGGACACCAACCAGCGGGTTGCGGCGGACGGATTCTCAAAAATCCCGGCGATGATCGCCCCGACGCTACAGGAGTGCTACCAGCGCGGCGTCCGCCCGGAGGCAACGGCCATGCTGCCCGCGCTGTTCTTTGTCTTTATGGAGCAGTGGCACAAAGGCACTCTGCCTTACGAATACCAGGATGGCATTCTCGATGCTCAGGCGGTCCATGAAATGTTTGAAGCCAGCGACCCGATTGCGCTTTATGCCAAAGACCGGGCGCTGTTTGGTTCCCTGACCGAACGGGCTGATTTCCTGGCGCTGATGCGCGAGAAGATTGCCGCCGTCTATTCCCTGATTCAGTAGGAGCTGGCTATGTACTTAGGCATCGATCTTGGCACCTCGGAAGTGAAAGCGCTGGTTATTGATGAGAATAATGCGGTTGTCGCCAGCCATAGCGCGCCGTTGACTATCCAGCGCCCTCATCCGCACTGGTCAGAACAGGCGCCGCAGGCATGGTGGGAAGCCACGGAATATCTGATAGCCACGCTGCGGGAAAAATGTGGCCCTCACTGGTCCGCGATTAAGGCCATTGGCCTCTCCGGGCAGATGCACGGGGCGGTACTGCTGGATAGCGGCGGGGAGGTGATCCGTCCGGCCATTTTGTGGAACGATACGCGCTGTGCCCAGGAGTGTCGTGAGCTGGAGGAGAGGGCGCCTGAGTTGCATCAGGTCGCCGGAAACCTGGCGATGCCGGGCTTCACTGCGCCAAAACTGCTGTGGGTGCGCCGTCACGAGCCGGCAAACTTTCAGCGCACGGCAACGGTGATGCTGCCGAAGGATTACCTGCGCTACAAAATGACCGGCCAAAAAATCTCCGATATGTCGGATGCCGCCGGGACGCTGTGGCTGGACGTGGCGAAACGCGACTGGTCCGATGCGCTGCTGGATAAGTGTGGCCTGTCGCGCAGTCAGATGCCGACGCTGGTTGAAGGTTGCGAGGTGTCCGCCACCCTGGACCCTCAGGTTGCCGCGCGCTGGGGCCTGAATCCCTCGGTGGTGGTAGCCGGCGGCGGTGGCGATAATGCGGTCAGCGCGATCGGCGTCGGCGCGGTCTCGCCGGGCGATGCGTTTATCTCGCTGGGCACTTCCGGGGTATTGTTCGTGGTGACCGATGCCTATCGGCCGGCGCCGCAGTCGGCGGTGCACGCCTTCTGCCACGTCTTACCGAACCTGTGGCATCAGATGAGCGTAATGCTCAGCGCCGCCAGCTGCCTGCAGTGGTTCTGTCGTTTAACCAGCACCACCGAAGTGGCGCTGCTGGAAGAGATTGCCCAGTTGAGCGAGGAAGAGAAGGCCAATACGCCGTTCTTTCTGCCCTATCTTTCCGGGGAACGTACGCCGCATAACGATCCGGACGCGCGCGGAATGTTCTGGGGGATGACCCATTCCAGCCTGCGTGCCCAGCTGGGTTACGCGGTGCTGGAGGGGGTGAGTTTCGGTATCAACGATGGCTTGCAGGTACTGAAAGAGAGCGGCACGCGGATTGAACAGTGTTCGCTGGTCGGCGGCGGCGCTCGCAGTCCGTTCTGGGCGCAGCTGCTGGCGGATATTCTTGATATGCCGGTCGTGACTCATAAAGGCGGCGAAACCGGCGGCGCGCTGGGGGCGGCGCGATTGGCCTGTCTGGCAGCGGGGAAACCGCTGGCCGCCGTCTGCGAAAAACCAGAGGTCTACCAGACCTGGCGCGCCGCGCCTGAACGCCATCACACCCTGATGCAACGCTATGCGCAATTTAAAGCGCTATATCTCAACGACCTGAATTACCGACATCACTGATTTTAATAATAAAAAACCTCCGGTGGCTGCACCGGAGAGTCTTCCTGCACCCTGAAAACGAGGTCATTATGTCCGTGAATAGCAAACAGTGGTTCGGTCTGCCGCTGAATCTGATCTGGGGATACATCGCCATCGCCGTGTTTATGACCGGCGACGGCTTTGAGCTGGCTTTTCTCTCGCACTACATCAAGGAACTGGGCTTCACCCCGGCCCAGGCCTCCTTCGCCTTTACCCTCTACGGCCTCGCCGCCGCCCTGTCGGCGTGGATCTCCGGCGTGGTCGCCGAGATTATCACCCCGCAGAAAACCATGCTGATCGGCTTCGTGCTGTGGTGCGTGTTCCACGTGCTGTTCCTGATTTTCGGCCTCGGCCACGCTAACTACCCGCTGATCCTGCTGTTCTACGGCATTCGCGGCTTTGCCTACCCGCTGTTCCTCTACTCCTTTATCGTCGCCATCGTGCACAACGTGAAAAGCGACGGCGCCAGCTCGGCGCTGGGCTGGTTCTGGGCGGTCTACTCGGTCGGCATTGGCGTGTTCGGCAGCTATATCCCGAGCTTTACCATCCCGCATATCGGCGAGCTGGGCACCCTGTGGCTGGCGCTGGTGTTCTGCGTCACCGGCGGCATTATCGCCCTGGTGTCGCTGCGCCATATTCAGACGCCGCGCCATATGCAGAATCTCACCACCCGCGAGAAGTTTGCCGAACTGGGGCGCGCCGCCACGCTGCTCTACACCAACCGCAATATCCTGCTTTCCAGCATGGTGCGCATCATCAACACCCTGTCGCTGTTCGGCTTTGCGGTGATCATGCCATTGATGTTTGTCGATGAGCTGGGCTTTACCACCTCCGAGTGGCTTCAGGTGTGGGCGGCTTTCTTCTTCACCACCATTTTCTCCAACGTACTGTGGGGGATCCTCGGCGAGAAACTGGGCTGGATGAAGGTAGTGCGCTGGTTTGGCTGCATCGGCATGGCGCTGTCGAGCCTGGCGTTTTACTACATCCCCCAGCACTTCGGGCATAACTTTGCCATGGCGCTGGTGCCGGCGATTGCGCTGGGGATTTTTGTGGCGGCGTTTGTGCCGATGGCGGCGGTCTTCCCGGCGCTGGAGCCGCAGCATAAAGGGGCGGCGATCTCGGTCTACAACCTGTCGGCGGGGCTGTCCAACTTCCTGGCGCCGGCGATTGCGGTGGTGCTGCTGCCGTACTTCAGCACGATTGGGGTGGTGGTGGCGTATACCGCGCTGTACGTGCTGGCCTTTTTCCTCTGCGCCTTTATTCGCGTCGAGCAGCCGGGCTTTACCCTGAAGCCTGTGGCTGCCCGCAAAAGCGTTGAGTTTTCCTGACACAGTTCCCGGGCTGACAGGCGAGTCCCGTCAGCCCGGTTTGAGGTAAAAGATGAGCATCAAAGCGGTAATTTTTGACATGGATGGCGTGATTATTGATTCAGAAGCCCTGTGGCGGCAGGCGCAACGGGAGGCGCTGGCCTGCTGGGGCGCAACGGTCAGCGAGGAGGAGTGTGAAACGCTGACGAAAGGTAGACGACTGGACGATATTGCCCGCGTGTGGTGTCGGCACTGCCGGCTGGCGATTGCGCCACAGCAGCTGGAGGCGCTCATTTTACAACGCATCGTTGGATTGATTGCCGTCAAAGGAGTGGCGATGGGCGGCGTCAACGAGACATTGGCGCATTTTCGTAGTCTGGGCTACCGGATTGCGCTGGCGACCTCCTCATCTCACCCGGTGATTTCCGCGGTACTCGATAAGCTCTCTCTGCGGTCCTGTTTTGATGTGATTTCCAGCGCCGATGATGAGGCGTGGGGCAAACCGCACCCGGCGGTCTACCTCTCGACTCTGGACAAACTGGGGCTGAGCGCCGGGGAGTGTCTGGTTATCGAGGACAGTTTTCATGGCTTTTGCGCGGCGCAGGCGGCGGGCATTGCCACGGTCGTGATTGCGCCTGACTGCCAGCATCCGCGTTTTGCCGCCGCCGTCGCCCGCCATCGCTCGTTACCGGAACTGCTGCAGACGCGCGCTGAGCCTGCCCTGGCTCTCGGATAACGACCTTATCGGTGAGCGCAGAAGCCCTGGAGATGTAAACGGTCTTTTAATCTCTTCGTTCTGCGCTCACTTTCCACCAGCTATTATTTCAGCAGCGCGCAGTCCGGCGGCAGGCGGCAGCGCAGGGCGCCAGGAAGAATTTCCATGCGGAAATGTTTACCGCTCAGCGGTTCGCCATCGAGGTTAAAGGTCATCTCGTGCGGCGCGGTGACTTCAAACCACGACGACACGCCGTCCACCAGGTTAGGGGAGTTGTCGGGATTCGCCAGGGTAGTAAACAGCGCGGGGAGCAGCTCTTCGCCGGTAAAAACCCGCAAATGCAGCAGACCGTCGTTAATCAGGGCCTGCGGGCAAAGCTGCTGACCGCCGCCGGCCTGACGACCATTACCGATACCAATAACCAGCGCGTTTCCGCACCAGCTAAAGTTTTCGCCGCGGATTTCGCAGCGGTCGGGTTTCAGGGTGTCCATACGCATCAGGCCATGAATCAGATAGGAGACGCCGCCGAGCGCGGCTTTGAGTTTCTCCGGCGTTTCGGTGGTAATCCGCGTGCCGAAGCCACCGGTCGCCATATTAATAAAGCCGGTTTTGTCATTCACCCGCGCCACGTCGATGGCGATATCGCGGCCGACGATCGCCAGTTTCAGGGCGCTGGCGAGATCTTGCGGGATCCCGACGCTGGTGGCGAAATCATTGGCGGTACCCAGCGGCAGGATACCGAGCGGCACCTGGCTCTCGCGTTGGACCAGCGCCGTGGCGACTTCATTGATGGTGCCATCGCCGCCGCCGGCAATCACCGTCCCTACCTTAAGCTGCAGCGCTTCATCGACAAAACGGACGGCATCGCCTTTTTCCCAGGTCACACGGACATGGATGTCGACACCTTCCTCGCGCAACAGCGCGATCGCTTCGCGCAACTGCGGCTCGTTAGCTCCTTTGCCATTGAGAATCAGTAAGCTGGCTGGAAACACGGGCATAGTTATGGCTTCCTTTTTGTACAAGATGCAGAAAGTGTACCCCATGAAGGCGAGGATGGACATTTTGTAAAAGCGGACGGCGACGAAAAGGGGGGAACGCCCAGCGGCGTGAAAAAAATAAGCCCGCGTAAGGGAGATTACGCAGGCTAAGGAGGTGGTTCCTGGTACAGCTAGCATTTATGGGTTATGTTTTTCAGCAGGATGGATGATACCCGCTTCAAACGAAACGGTGTGTGATCCGTTTCTAATATCCGTGCATCCTGAAAAAATAACCCTGATAAACTAGTTACTATGCGGATTTCTGGTCGTCTGACCAGTAAAGTTGCGCATCAGCAGAGCATACTGCAGTTCCATCTCTTCCGGCACCGGTAACCATACTGTATAGCCATCGCCAGGGGCGACCGGCATCGCTTCGCCTTTGGCATTCACCATCTGTTCAAGGGTGAAGTTAACGTTGCCCTGCGGGGTCATCAGCTCAAGGCTGTCGCCGACGGAAAATTTATTCTTCACCGCCACGGCGGCCAGCTGGCCGTTGCGCTCGCCGGTAAATTCACCGACAAACTGCTGGCGCTCGGAGAGGGAATAACCGTACTCGTAGTTCTGATAATCGTCATGGGTATGACGGCGCAGGAAACCTTCGGTGTAGCCGCGGTGGGCCAGCCCTTCCAGGGTTTCCAGCAGGCTTTCGTCAAACGGTTTACCCGCCGCGGCGTCATCGATAGCCTTGCGGTAAACCTGAGCGGTGCGCGCGCAGTAATAGAACGATTTGGTGCGGCCTTCGATTTTCAGCGAGTGCACGCCCATCTGCGTCAGACGCTCGACGTGCGCAATGGCGCGCAGGTCTTTGGAATTCATGATGTAGGTGCCGTGTTCATCTTCGAAGGCGGTCATGTATTCGCCAGGCCGTTTGGCCTCTTCAATCATAAACACCCGGTCGGTTGGCGCGCCGATCCCCAGCGTCGGTTCGACGGTCTTGACCGGAATCGGCTGATGCTGGTGGACGATATTGCCGACATCATCTTCTTTGCCTTCCTGGACGTTATATTCCCAGCGGCAGGCGTTGGTGCAGGTGCCCTGGTTCGGGTCGCGTTTGTTGATATATCCCGAGAGCAGGCAGCGGCCGGAATAGGCCATGCACAGGGCGCCGTGGACGAAAATCTCAAGCTCCATCTCCGGGACCTGGCTGCGGATTTCGCCGATTTCATCCAGCGACAGTTCGCGGGAAAGAATGACCCGGCTCAGCCCCATCTGCTGCCAGAATTTAACGGTCGCCCAGTTGACGGCGTTGGCCTGTACCGACAGATGAATCTGCATATCGGGGAAGTTTTCCCGTACCAGCATGATTAAACCCGGATCGGACATAATCAGTGCATCCGGCCCCATATCCACCACCGGCTTCAGATCGCGAATGAAGGTTTTCAGCTTGGCGTTGTGCGGCGCAATGTTGACGACCACGTAGAATTTTTTCCCCAGCTGATGAGCTTCATTAATGCCCTGCTGCAGGTTTTCATGGTTGAATTCGTTGTTGCGCACGCGCAGAGAGTAACGCGGCTGGCCAGCATAAACGGCGTCAGCGCCATAAGCGAAGGCGTAACGCATATTTTTCAGCGTTCCCGCCGGGGAAAGGAGTTCCGGTTTAAACATGATGTTCTCGTTCTGATGACAGGTCAGATTCGCCACACCTGATGCGGCGACTTGGGGAGGCACCGTTATGAACAGTGCCCACACATTAAGGGCGGGCATTGTAGCGCTGTGGGTAAGGAGAGTAAACCTTTCCCCTTACCCCAATCTGCCCTTGTGAAACGAGAAGGGGACTTACGCCAGACGGCAGGCGTCGGCCTCCCAGCGGTAGCCAACGCCGTAGACGGCGCGGATAAAGGACTGCTCGGCGTCCAGCGACTCCAGCTTACGCCGCAGGTTTTTGATATGGCTGTCGATCGTTCTGTCGGTCACCACCCGATAGTCATCATACAGGTGATTGAGCAGCTGCTCGCGGGAGAAAACCTTGCCCGGCTCCTGCGACAGCGTTTTCAGCAGACGAAATTCGGCAGGGGTCAGATCCAGCAGCTTATCGCGCCATGAGGCCTGAAAACGGCCCTCATCGACAATCAGCGGGCTTTCCGCATCCAGCGCCAGCAGATCCCGCCGCGGTCGGCAGCGGCGGAGGATCGTTTTCACCCTGGCGACAACTTCGCGCGGGCTGTAGGGCTTGCAGATATAGTCGTCGGCGCCGATCTCCAGTCCAAGCAGCCGATCGATTTCCTCAATTTTCGCCGTCACCATCACCACCGGAACGTCGGAAAAGCGACGGATCTCCCGGCACAGCGTCAGGCCATCGGTTCCCGGCAGCATCAGATCTAACAAAATCAAATGCGGCGGGGTCTGGCGAACGTAAGGCAGGACCTTGTCGCCGTGATTAATCAGCGTTGGCGCATAACCTGCTGCGAACAGATAGTCGAGCAGCAACTGACCCAGTTTGGGTTCATCTTCCACGACAAGAATGCGTGGGGTATTTTCATCAACAGGTAATTCACTCATACGTCTCTCGGTGTATCACGTTCCAGAGGTAACTCTACTTTAATGCTAACCCCGCCAAAAGGCGAATGGTCGGCCCGTAAGGTGCCGCCGTGGGCAGCCACAATGTTGACACAAATCGCCAGCCCCAGTCCGGAGCCGCCGCTGGCGCGGTTGCGCGAACCTTCGGCTCGATAAAAGCGCTCGCACAGCCGTTCCAGCTGTTGGTCGCTGACGCCCGGACCGCTGTCGGCAAAATCAAGGATGATGCGACGGCCTGTCTGGCTGGCGCTGATCAGCAGACGTCCGCCGCTATCGGTATAGCGGAGACTGTTTTCCAGCAGGTTGTTAAAAAGCTGCATCAGGCGATCGCCGTCGCCAAATACCGTCGCGTTTTCCGGAAGCGAAACGGCGATGGTCAGCCCCCGGCTGGCAAAGCGTTCACGGAAGGCGCCCGCCGCGACTTCCAGCAGCGTAATGATATCCACGGAGGTTTTTTGATAGGCCAATGCGCCTTCGTCGGACATCGATAGCTGGTGTAGATCGTCGACCAGTTTGGTCAGGGTGGCGACCTCCGCCTGTAGCGAGGCGACGGAATCCGGGGTGAATTTACGTACCCCGTCCTGAATCGCTTCCAGTTCGCCGCGCAGCACCGCCAGCGGGGTCCGCAGCTCATGCGAAATATCCGCCATCAGGTCGCGACGCATTTGCTGGTTGCGTTCCAGGGTGCTGGCGAGCTGGTTAAAATCCTGCGCCAGGCGGCCTAGTTCATCGCTGCTACTGACCGCCACGCGGGTGGTGAAATCTCCCGCCGCCAGGCGGTGGGTCCCTTCGACCAGACGTTTGACCGGCGCCAGCAGGCCGCGCGCCAGCGGGAACGTGGCCAGCGCCGCAAGGATCGTCGACAGGGCAACAATCAGCCAGCTGGTGCGCTTTTGCTGACGGTCAAAGTTAATATCGGTGTTGCGCGTCAGACGCTCGACCGGTGACGCGATAACCGCGCCCACCGACACGCCGTTCACCACAATGTTGCGACGGCTGCCATCTTCAGGCACCCGCTCGCGGGGGCCAACCAGCACCCGTCCTTTCTGATCAACAACCCAGAAAAGCGTGCGCCAGCCGTGCGGGGGCATATCCGGGCCGGGGCCGCGTGGACCGTTTGGCGGAGGGCCATCCGGCGGGGGGCCATCGGTGTCAGGGGGGCCGAGGTCCAGACGGCCGTCAGGCATGCCGCCGGCGTTTGTTTTGCGCCCGCCGGGGAAGCGATCGTCGTTATCGCGATCGAACGACTTTAACAGCTGGAAAATAAATCGATCGTTATTGCGCAGAAATTTCCAGTTGCCGTGCAGGGCATACTGCTCGCTCAGCGCATCGCCCAGCATCGTCAGCCGCTGTTCATTTCCGCGCTTGATATAATCGATAAATCCGCGTTCAAAACTGATGCGCACCGCCCAGTGCATGCTGATGAGCAGCACGATGCAGGTGGCCAAAATAGCCAGGAACAGCTTGCCGGTAATACCGGGACGCCATAGCTTCACGGTTCACTCCTGTTATGTCGGGCGATAGCGGTATTGCTGGCAGTATCATCCGGAACGCGGGAAAAAAGGCATGCCGGCAGCGCGATAATCACCGCCATGCTCAGGTAGGTATAGAGAAAGACCTGATGGGTGGCGGCGGCATCGGCGCTGATATGCTGTTGACCGAACAGGCCGAGCAGCATCCCGGCGAGGGTCACGCCAATACTCATCGACAGCTGCATGACCATCGACAGCATGCTGTTGCCGCTGCTGGCGAGATCATCCGGCAAATCTTTCAGCGTCAGGGTATTCATTGATGAAAAGCGGCTGGAGTTGATCATCCCCTGCACAAACAGCACCACCGGCAGCAGCCAGTACCAGCCCGCCAGGGCGACGGCCATAAACAGCAGGCTAACCAGCGCGAGACCCACGGTCGCCACCATTAAGACGCGGCGGTAGCCAAAGCGGTTCACTACCTGCACCACGATACGTTTCATGCCCATACTGCCAAGCACCATCGGAATCATCATCATCCCGGCGTGAAACGGCGTAAAGCCAAGGCCAATTTGCAGGAATACCGGCGTCATAAAGGGCAACATACCGCTGCCGATGCGTCCGGCAAAGCTGCCGCCGAGCCCGAGAGAGAAGGTGCGGTTGCGAAACAGGTTCAGGCTGAACAGGGCGTTGTCGTTGCCCCGGGCGTACCATAAATAGAGCAGAATCGAGGCCACGCCAATGACCACCAGCGCGCTCAGCAGCAGCGGAGATATCCCCAGCCCTTTTTTACCGTCGAGCGCGAGGGTTAAGGTCGCCATCCCCAGCGCCAGCAGGATAAAGCCAAACATATCGAAGCGCCGGGTCTGCAGCGTGTAGTTCGGCATCAGCCACAAGGTGGCGATGGCGCCGATAATGCCCACCGGAATATTGATTAAGAAAATCCAGTGCCAGGAGGCGTATTCCACCAGCAGGCCGCCGAGTGCCGGACCAAGCAGCGGGCCGACCTGGCCGGGGAGCGTCACAAAGGTCATCGCCGCCATATACTGGGCGCGCGGAACGATTTTCATCACCGTCAGGCGACCGACAGGCACCATCATGGCGCCGCCGACGCCTTGCAGTACGCGGGCCAGCACCAACTGATCGAGGGTTGCCGCCTGGGCACAAAACAGCGACCCGAGCGTAAACAGAATGATGGCGCTAAAGAAGATATTGCGTACCCCCACCCGGTCCGCCAGCCAGCCGCTGGCGGGCAGCATAATCGCCACCGTCAGGACGTAGGAGACGATAACCATATGCATGTGCAGGGGGCTCTCCCCAAGGCTTTTAGCCATCGAGGGGAGGGCGGTATTAACGATAGTGGTGTCCAGCGACTGCATAAAGAAGCCGAAAGCCACTATCCATAATTGCCAGCGGACGCTGGAGGGCAGTTCTGTCATATTATTCGCTTACCGGTTGGCTGAGTTTTCGCGAAAAACGCAACCGCAGACGGTCAAAGAACAGATAGACCACCGGCGTAGTGTAGAGGGTTAACAGCTGACTCATCACCAGCCCGCCGACAATGGTGATCCCCAGCGGCTGACGCAGTTCCGAGCCGTCGCCGCCCGAGAGCACCAGCGGCAGCGCGCCAAACAGCGCCGCTAAGGTGGTCATCATTATCGGGCGGAAACGCAGCAGGCAGGCCTGGAAGATCGCCTCTTCCGGCGGCAGATTGCCGTTGCGCTGCGCCTCGAGGGCAAAGTCGACCATCATGATGGCGTTTTTCTTCACTATCCCAATTAATAGCATGATGCCGATCAGCGCAATCAGGCTAAACGGCGCGCCAAAGAGCTCCAGCGCCAGCAGCGCCCCCACCCCTGCCGAGGGGAGGGTGGAGAGAATCGTTAACGGATGCACATAGCTTTCGTAGAGGATCCCCAGCACGATATAGACCGTCGCAATGGCGGCCAGAATCAAAATAACCTGCGAATTCATGGTCTGCTGGAAGACCTGCGCGGTACCGGCATAGGAGCCCCGGACGCTGGAAGGCACTCCAAGCTGCGTCATCGCGCGGTTGATGGCATCGCTGGCTTCCGACAGCGATTTACCGGTCGGCAGGTTAAAGGAGATCGTCGACGCCGCCGACAGCCCCTGGTGGTTGACCGACAGCGGCGCGTTAGCCGGCTGCCATCGGGCGAAATAGGCGAGGGGGATCGGCTTACCTTCACTGTTGATCACAAACATTTTATCCAGCGCGCTGACGTCCTGGGTATACACCGGATCGACCTCCATCACCACTTTATACTGGTTCAGCGGCTGGTAAATCGTCGAGATCTGCCGCTGACCGAAGGCGTTATTCAGCAGATTGTTGGCATCCTGAACGCTGATCCCGAGGCGCGACATGGTATCGCGGTCGTAGATGAGATCCATTTCGGCGCCGTTATCCTGTTGGTCAGAGTTGACGTCCGCCAGCTCCGGCAGCGCGGCCAGCGCTTTACGAATCTTCGGTTCCCATTCGCGCAGCGCCGAAAGATCGTCTGACAGCAGGCTGTACTGATAGCTGGCGTTGGCCTGGCGACCGCCGACGCGGATATCCTGCACCGCCATTAAGAACAGGTTGGCGCCCGGTTCTTTCGCCAGTTTTTTACGCAGCCGGTCAATAATCTGCTGCGCCGTTTCATGCCGCTGGTCGCGAGGTTTGAGGGTGATAAACATCATCCCGCTGTTCACCCGTGAGCCGCCGGTAAAGCCGGTGACGTTATCCACCGCCGGATCTTCGCGGATGATTTGCATAAAGTCCTGCAGTTTGCCGCGCATCGCCTGGAAAGAGATGCTCTGGTCAGCCTGAATGCCGCCCATCAGCACGCCGGTATCCTGCTCCGGGAAGAAGGTTTTTGGAATCGAGATATAGAGCCAGACGCTGAGCGCCATGGTCCCCAGCAGCACCAGACCGGTGATGCGGCTATGTTTGAGCACCCACTTCAGCGATTTACCGTAGCCGCCCTGCACGGCGACCAGCAGGCGGCCGAAACCGCGGTTGCGCGTGGGTTCAGAAGGTTTACCGCTCTTCAGTAGCCAGCCGCACATCATCGGCGTCAGGGTAAGGGAGACCGCCAGCGAGATGCCGATCGCTACCGACAGGGTGACGGCGAATTCGCGTAACAACCGCCCCGGCAGGCCGCCCATCAGCAGCAGCGGTAAAAAGACCGCCACCAGCGAGAGACTCATCGACAGCACGGTGAAACCGACTTCACGGCTCCCCTGCAGCGCCGCCTGCAGCGGCTTCATTCCGGCCTCAAGATGACGGGAGATATTCTCCAGCACCACGATAGCATCGTCGACCACGAAACCGGTGGCGATGGTCAGGGCCATCAGCGACAGGTTGTTGAGGCTGAAATCGCAGAGATACATCGCCGCAAAGGTGCCAATCAGCGAGACCGGAACGGCCACCGCCGGGATCAGCGTCGCCCGCCCGGAGCGCAGAAACAGGAACACCACGAGGATCACCAGCGCCACCGAGATCACCAGCGTCTGCTCGACTTCCTCCAGCGAGGCGCGGATGGTCGGCGAACGGTCCTGGGCAATTTGCAGATCGATAGCCGCCGGAATGGTTTTTTGCAGCTCCGGCAGGCGGGCGCGAATGCTGTCGACCGTCTGGATGATATTGGCTTCCGGCAGCTTGCGGATCATCAGCAAAATGGCCGGCTTCGCGTTGGTCATCCCGGCGTTGCGCACATCCTGCACCGAATCGCTGATCTGTGCGACGTCGCCAAGGCGCACCGCCGCGCCGTTGTTGTAGTGCACGATCAGCGGCTGATATTCCGCAGCGGTTTTGAGCTCATCGTTAGTTTGTACCTGCCAGCGCGAGCTGTGATCCTCCAGCGCCCCCTGCGGCTTGCGGACGTTGGCGTTATCGATAGCGGTGCGCACGGCGTCCAGCGACACGCCCTGGTTAAACAGCGCCTGCGGGTTGAGGTCGACGCGCACCGCGGGCAGCGAGCTGCCGCCCACGTCAACGTCGCCGACGCCGTCAATTTGGGCGATGGTTTGCGCCAGTTGAGTCGAGGCAAAATCGTACAGCTCGCCCTGGGAGTAGGTATCCGAGGTGAGCGTGAGGATCATAATCGGCGCATCGGAAGGGTTGGCTTTGCGATAGGTCGGGCGACTTGGCATGCCGCTCGGCAGCAGGCTTTGCGCGGCGTTGATCGCCGCCTGCACATCGCGGGCGGCGCCGTTGATATCGCGGTCGAAATTGAACTCCATAATAATGCGCGTGCTGCCCAGCGAACTGGTGGAGGTCATTTCCGACACCCCGGCGATCCGGCCGAGCGAGCGTTCAAGCGGCGTGGCCACCGACGAGGCCATGGTTTCCGGCGATGCGCCGGGTAGCGAGGCGCTGATCATGATCACCGGGAAATCGACCTGCGGCAGCGGGGCGACCGGCAGCAGACGGAAACCGAGTACCCCGCACAGGGTGATGGCGAGCGAAATCAGAATCGTCGCCACCGGGCGGTAAATGAAGAGGGCGAAAAACTTCATTTACGCCTCCTCCTCATGCCGTGGGAAGCGGCTCTTGATATACAGCGACAGGCGGTCGAAGAGCAGATAGATAACCGGGGTGGTGAACAGCGTCAGCACCTGGCTTAACAACAGACCGCCCACCATCCCGATACCCAGAGGACGGCGCAGCTCGGCGCCGACGCCGGTGCTCAGCATCAGCGGCAGCGCGCCGAGCAGAGCGGCGAGCGTGGTCATCAGAATCGGGCGAAAACGTAGCAGACAGGCCTGATAAATCGCCTCACGTGGCGGCATGCCCTGTTCGCGTTCAGCGGCCAGCGCAAAGTCAATCATCATGATGGCGTTCTTCTTGACGATACCAATCAGCAGGATAATCCCGATAATGGCGATAACGTCCAGCTCGCTGCCCGCCAGCCACAGCGCCAGCAGCGCGCCGACGCCGGCGGTCGGTAAGGTCGACAGAATGGTAATCGGGTGGATAAAGCTTTCATACAGCACGCCGAGCACGATATACATCGCCACCACCGCCGCCACCACCAGCCAGACGGTGTTGCCGAGCGCCGACTGGAAGGCGAGGGTGCTGCCCTGGAACTGGGTGCGGATATCGGTCGGCAAATCCAGCGCCTGTTCGGCGGCGAGGATGGCGTCGACCGCATCGCCCAGCGAGTAGTTATCCGGGACGTTGAACGAAATGGTGGTCACCGGGAACTGATCGAGATGGTTAATCGACAGCGGCGCGAAGCGCTGCTCGACGCTGGCGATGGATTTCAGCGGCACGATGCCGCCCCCGCTGCTGGTCAGGCGAATGTTGTCCAGCGCCGCCAGCCCCGGCGTCGCCCGGGTGTCATGCTCCAGCACCACGCGATACTGATTGGCCTGAGTGTAGATGGTCGAGATCAGCCGCTGGCCGAAGGCGTTATACAGCGCATTATCGACATCGGCCATGCTGATGCCGAGACGGCTGGCGCTGTCGCGATCGACTTTGATATAGGCGGCGAGGCCCTTATCCTGCCAGTCGCTGCTGACGTCGGAGAGCTGCGGAAGCGCCTGGAGACGCGTCAGCAGCTGCGGCACCCAGTTACTGAGGGCATCCAGCGAGTTCGCCTGTAAGGTGAACTGATACTGGGTCCGGCTGACGGTGGTATCGATTGTCAGATCCTGGGTCGGCTGTAGGTAGAGCTCGACGCCGGGAATCCCGTCCACCGATTTCTGCAGGCGACTAATCACGGTCTGCACGCGGTCGTCGCGTTCATCCAGCGGTTTGAGGTTAATCTGCAGGCGGGCGCTGTTCAGCGCCGGGTTGGTGCCGTCCACTCCGACGTAGGAGGTCAGACTCTCAACGGCCGGGTCTTTGAGGATCGCCGCGGAAACCTGCTCCTGGCGCTGAGCCATATTCGCAAACGAAGCGGACTGCGGAGCCTGTAATGTCCCCTGAATAATGCCATTGTCCTGAATCGGGAAGAAGCCTTTCGGAATGAAGACCCACAGCATAATGGACAGCACCAGCGTGCCTAAGGCCACGCTCAGGGTCAGCCACGGGTGATTCAGCACCCTGCTGAGCATCCGACCATAGGCGGCGATGACCCGCTCGAAGAAGCGCTCGCTGGCCCGCGAGAAGCGGTTTTGCTTACGCAGCGACTCGTGGCTGAGCATGCGCGCGCACATCATTGGCGTCAGCGTCAGCGAGACGACGGCGGAAATCAATATCGCCACCGCCAGGGTAATGGCGAACTCGCGGAACAGCCGGCCGACGATATCGCCCATAAACAGTAGCGGGATCAGTACCGCAATCAGCGAGAAGGTCAACGAGATGATGGTAAAGCCGATTTCTCCGGCGCCCTTTAGCGCGGCGGCGAGCGGCTTTTCGCCCTTTTCGATATAGCGCGAGATGTTTTCGATCACCACGATGGCGTCATCGACGACGAAGCCGGTGGCGATGGTGAGCGCCATCAGCGTCAGGTTGTTGATCGAGAAGTCGAGGAACACCATCACCGCGAAAGTGCCCACCAGCGACAGCGGCACGGCGACGCCCGGGATAATGGTCGCCGGTACGTTGCGCAGGAACAGGTAGATGATCATCACCACCAGCGCAATTGCCAGCATCAGCTCAAACTGGGTATCGCTCACCGACGCGCGGATGTTGGTGGTGCGGTCGGAAAGTACCTGCACCTTGACCGATTTCGGCAGACTTTCCGTCAGCTGCGGCAGCATCTGACGCACGCTATCGGCGGTGGCGATGATGTTCGCTCCCGGCTGGCGTTGGACGTTCATGACGATCGCCTGCTGGTTGTTCGCCCATGCGCCGAGCCAGCTGTTTTCCGCCCCTTGCTCAATGGTGGCGACATCGCCGAGACGAATCGGCGCGCCGTTCTGGTAGGCGATGATCAGGCGGCGATAATCTTCCGCCGACTGCATCTGGTCGTTAGCGGAGAGGGTTACGGCGCGAGAAGGGCCGTCAAGGCTGCCTTTCGCCGAGTTGACGTTGGCGCTGGTGATGGCGGTGCGAATGGTTTCGCTGGTCAGCCCGAGGGCGGCAATCGCCTCGGCATTGAGCTTCACCCGCACCGCCGGGCGTTGACCGCCCGCGAGGGTCACCAGCCCGACGCCGGAGACCTGGGAAATTTTCTGCGCCACGCGGGTCTCCACCATATCTTCCACCTGGGTCATCGGAATGGCGGACGAGGTGACCGCGAGGGTCATGATTGGCGGATCGGCCGGGTTAACTTTACTGTACACCGGCGGGTTCGGCAGGTCGGACGGCAGCAGGTTGGTGGCGGCGTTGATCGCGGCCTGGACCTCCTGTTCGGCCACGTCCAGCGGCAGGGTCAGCTGGAACTGGAGCGTGACCACCGAGGCGCCGCCGGAGCTTTGCGACGACATCTGCTTCAGGCCGGACATCTGGCCAAACTGGCGTTCCAGCGGGGCGGTAATCGCCGAGGTGACGACGTCCGGGCTGGCGCCGGGATAGAGGGTGACCACCTGAATGGTCGGATAGTCCACTTCCGGCAGGGCGGAAACCGGCAGGAATCGATAGCCGATGATCCCGGCCAGCATAATCGCCACCATCAGCAGCGTGGTGGCGACCGGGCGCAGAATAAACAGTCGGGAAGGGCCGCCCGTACTGCCTGGGGGTAATACCTGCATCAGGAGCGCGCTCCCTGGTGGCCGTATTCACGGTTGGTGGCCTTCTCCGCTGCGGCGGCCGGCGCGCTGTGCGGGTCCACCACTTCCACTTTCGCCCCTTCGGTCAGACGATCGATACCGTCAGTGACCACCCGGTCACCTGCCGACAACCCGGCGGTAATCACCACCTTCAGGCTGTCCTGAATACCCGGCGTGACGGTGTGCTTGCTGACTTTATTCTCATCGTTCAGCACCCAGACGAAGTGGCCTTCATTGCCCATTTGCAGTGCGGCAGTCGGGATGACGATGGCGTTCTGTTGCGTGTCTACCAGCATACGGGCGTTCACGAACTGATTCGGGAACAGGGCGTCGTCCTGGTTGTTAAAGCGCGCTTTCAGTTTGATGGTCCCGGTGGTGGCGTCAATCTGGTTATCCAGACTCAGTAGCGACCCTTCGCTGATTTTTTGTTTGTTGGTGCGGTCCCAGGCCTCAACCTGCAGCGTTTTCCCGGCCTTCTGCGCCTGGACAACGGTGGCGATGTCATTTTCCGGCAGCGTGAAGACCAAATCGATCGGGTGGGTTTGGGTTAACACCACGATGCCAGTGGTATCGCTGCTTGAAATCTGATTGCCGATATCCACCTGTTTTAAGCCAACGCGGCCGTCAATCGGCGCGGTGATGCGGCTCCAGTTCAGCTGCAGTTGGGCGCTGGCCACGGCGGCCTCGTCGGCTTTGATGGTGCCTTCCGTTTCGCTGACCAGCGACTGCTGGGTATCCAGCTCCTGGCGGGAAACAAGATTGCTCTTCACCAGCTGTTGATAGCGGGTGAGATCGCGTCGGGCGTTAGCGAGCGTGGCTTTATCTTTCGCCAACTGGCCCTGGGCCTGCGCCAGCGCGACTTTAAACTGGCTGGGGTCGATTTCGGCGAGCAGATCGCCCGCTTTGACCTGTTGACCTTCCTGGAAGTGGATAGCTAACAGCTGGCCATCCACCCGGCTGCGCACGGTCACCGTATTGGCTGCCGTCACCGTACCGAGGCCGCTGAGATAGCGAGGCACCGATTCGCTGGTGGCCGTCGCCGCCTGAACCGGCGCCAGGGCCGCGCCGAAGCGACCGTGACGAGCGCCGCCTGGCGCCTGCGGCGGTGAGCCATTCGCTGCAGCAGGCGCCGCATTTGTCGCTTCACGACTCTGCCAGAACCAGTACCCGGCACCGGCAATGACGATGACCGCCAGCGCGATGCCCCAACGGAGTGTATGACTGCCTTTCATTAATTTGCTATCTCATCCTGAAACGTTTCGCGAAATGATACTAGTTTAGTGACCAAACGCCCCGCAAAAATGGAGGAATTATGAAAAGACTGTTGAGATATGTCTGGATAAAACGCTTTTCGATGAGCCGGTTAGGCTAAAAAAAAGCGGGGTAACTGGCCAGTCTTCGCCGTGGCCCGCGCGGTTGCTCCCGGTTCTGGCTGGACGGGGCGACTTATCAAGCCTGGTATAACCGCCCTGACGCCATTACTATCAAGATTATAGGTCTGTACTGCAGGGACGGGTACGTCGGGTGTCCGGATTGGTAACGCGAATGCCGGCATCCATCAGGAGTTGTGCAGCGACGATGAAATTTTTCCAGAAGACAAAATGGCTGTTGACGGGCGGTGGTATTGCCGTGCTCTTTTCCGTTTTGCTGACCAACGTTGTCATGTTAAATAATCAGCGCGCTCAGCTTGATACGCTGAGCCATGAACTTCTCGCCCACGCCGAAGAGGTGACCACGCAAATCATCTCTTCTATTCATCACGCGCAGATGCGACAGCTTGATGGCTGTAACAAGCAGGCGATCGCGGCCTTGCGGGAGGTTATCTGGAAGTATGCCAGGGTGGAAGACATTGGCATCGTGGAGAACGGTAAGCTGGCCTGCACCGCCAACTGGGGGATGCTGGATAAACCGCTGCCGCTTCCCGCCGAAAAATATGTCGTGCCAAATGGCTATAGTATTTACAAAGGAGTTAAAAATTATCTCCCGTACGGAGTGGTTCTCGATATGAGCCAGCAAGGCAATATTGTTTCTTTTACGTCCTCATTTGCTTTTAGCGCATTTTCCCGGCAGCACCACGGCTTTAATTTTTCTTTAACCAGCTTAAACGGCGAGCACGTTTTTCTTAATGATGTGAAATCCGCAGTCGGGACAGGGGCGTCGGTAAGCGTGAGCTTATGCAGCGGTAAATATGATATTTGCAGCCATCTGACGGAACGAAAACAGGGCTTTTTCTCACTCTCTGCGCTCCTGATCGCCCTCATTGTGAGCGCGGCTTTTATTCTCGGCGCCGCTATCTTCTATTCTATTCTGAGCTATCTCAGCGAACGGCGATCGCTGGAGTTTCGCTTAAAAAAAGCGATTATGAATCAGCGTCTTTACATGGAATATCAGCCGTTGGTGTGCGCTAAAAACGAACGGGTGGTCGGCGTCGAGGCGCTGGTTCGCTGGCATGATCCGCTCTATGGTCACATCTCCCCGGAGCTGTTTATTTCAATGGCCGAACAGCTGAATCTTTATCCCGATATCTCTAAGCTGGTAATGGAGAAGGCCACCCGCGAGTTGAAACCGCTTCTGCTCGCCGACGCGCAGTTTACCCTCGCGATTAATATCGGCAAATATGAAATTAATGACCCGCTTTTTTTAGATAACCTCCTGCGGGTTTTGCAACATAATGCGATTCGCCCTCAGCAGATTAAAATTGAGATTACCGAAAGAAGCGGCGAATACTATAAAAAAATCGCCGCCTTTTCCTTACAGGCGAGGAACCGCGGATTGCGCATCGCCCTCGATGATTTCGGCACGGGCTCTTCAAACCTGCAGTGGTTAACCGAAGTGTTTTATGATGAGATAAAACTGGATAAATTTTTCGTTAACGGACTTAAGAATGAGTATAAACGAGCCATTTTGACCTCACTTCTGGATGTCGTCTGCAGGTTGAATAAGCAAATCGTTTTTGAAGGCGTAGAAAGTAAAATTGATTTTGAGTTCGTCAAATCCTTCGATGAAAATGCTTTAATTCAGGGATGGTATTTTTACAAGTCGATGCCAATCGAAAAACTCACCGCGCTACTCCTGCCCGTCACTCCCTCTCATCCGGCGGCAAACGCGCCGCTCTAGCCTTTGCCAGGGGCCCGTCATCCGACAGCGGAATGCGTCGTTTCCCCGGCAATATACAGCGTAAATTGACCGCTGTGGCCGGCTATTCAGCCGGACTGGTGACAACATCTGTTTGATAATCAAGAAAACCCGTTGCTTTACCGGCATGTCGGGAACAATAACGATCACTAGTCACCTGAGGGTTCTCTATGCATTTTAACCAGGCTATCGCCCGCCTGCCGGCCGCAACCTGTGCCGCCGGTCAAACCACCGCCCGGCTCGGCGCGCCGGATATTGCCGGCACCACACGTCAGTTCCTCGCTTATGTGGAAACCTTGCTGCAACTCGGCCTGAAAGTGACCGTATTGCCTGCGGCTGCGGACTATCCGGATGCCCATTTTGTTGAAGATACCGCCGTGGTCATGCCGGAACTGGCGGTCATCACCCATCCCGGCGCGCCGAGTCGCCAGGGGGAAGTGGCCTCGATAGCGCCGGTGCTGGCCGGTTTTCGTTCACTGGCGCACATGAGCGAGCGGGGTCATATGGATGGCGGCGACGTGCTGCTGGTCGGTAAGCAGTTCTTTGTTGGCCAGACGGCGCGTACGGATGAGCAGGGGATCCGCGAGTTTGCCGCCGCCGTTGAACCGCATGGCTATCAGGTGACATCCATTGAAGTGAGTGCCGGGCTGCACCTGAAGTCCATCGTCAACTATGTCGGACGCAATACGCTGCTGCTGACGGAAGGGTACGTCAATCACCCGGCGTTTAGCGGGTTCAATACCATTGTGATCCCGCAAGAGGAGTCGTACGCCGGGAATACGCTCTGGATCAACGACACATTAATTACGCCTCAGGGGTACCCCTATACCCTGGGCGAAATCAGCAAGCTGGGGATGCCGGTTGTGCAACTCGACACCAGCGAATTTAAGAAAATGGATGGCGGCCTGACCTGCCTTTCACTGCGTTTTTAGCCACGTCGTTGACATCAGGGGTAACAGAATATGAAAACACGTATTGCCGCTTTACTGGCCTGTATGGCGCTGAGCGCGCCGCTGGCCGCCCAGCAGTTTGACACCATCAGCTTTGGCGTTGATGGTGGCTATCCGCCCTTTGACGTATTGGCGCCCAGCGGCGAGATCACCGGCTTTGATATCGATATTGCCAATGCGCTCTGTACGCAGCTGAAAGCGAAGTGCGTCTTCGTGAAGCAGCCGTTTGAGAGCATGATCGCCGCGCTGAATGCGCATAAATTTGATGCAATCATTGCTTCGCTGAATATTACCGATGAACGTAAGAAGGAAGTGGATTTCACCGACCGCTACTATCGCAGCGCGGCGCAGCTGGTGGCGCGTAAGGGGAGTCCGCTGCTGCCGGAGGCCGCCAGTCTTAAGGGCAAGACCGTCGGCGTACAAACCGGCTCAACGCATGAAGCCTACGCCAGAACCCACTGGGCCAGTCACGGCGTGAAGATCGTGGGTTACGCCAACCAGGACAACGTCTATCTGGATCTGCTCTCCGGGCGTATCGATGCCTCCTTACAGGACAATATCCAGGCGGCGACCAGTTTTGTCGACACGCCGCGCGGGCAAAAATTCGCCTTCGCCGGCCCGGTCATCAGCGACGGCAGCATCTCGTCTGATGTCGGCATTGCGGTCAATAAAGACAATCCGGCATTGCGCGACGCCCTCAACGGGGCCATCAAGCAAATCCGCGCCGACGGCACCTACGCCGCGATTGAGAAAAAGTACTTTAGCTTCGATATCTACGGCAATTAAGCCGTAAAGGGGAGGGCGCGGTCGGCGACCGGCGCCCCTTTACGCAACGGGTGGAAGACAGAATATGGTTGCAGATTATTTACCGCTACTGTTACGCGGCGCGGGGGTGTCGTTGTGCGTGATGCTGGTCTCACTGCTGGTGGCGCTGCTGTTGGGGTTGGTGAATGCGCTGATTAAGCTGTTCGGACCGCGCTGGCTGCGTTGGTTTTCCACCGGCTATACCACGCTGGTGCGCGGCATCCCGGAGCTGGTGATTATGCTGCTGCTGTTTTTTGGCGGCGAGATGCTGGTCAACGCGCTGCTGTCGCTGGTGGGACTTGGGCCGGTGCGCTTTAATACCTTTATTTCCGGCGTGCTGGCGATTGGCTTCGTTTTTGGCGCCTATTACACCGAGACGTTTCGCGGCGCGTTTCTCACCGTCGATCGCGGACAAACCGAGGCGGCTGAAGCCTACGGTATGCGGCCGTGGCTGGTCTTCCGGCGTATTATGCTGCCGCAGATGCTGAGCTTTGCCATTCCGGGCATCAATAATAACTGGCTGGGGCTGATGAAAGCGTCGGCGCTGGTCTCCATTCTCGGTTTAGAAGATATGGTGTGGCTGGCGGAACAGGCCGGGCGCGCCACGCAGAAACCCTTTTTGTTCTACTTCCTGGTCTCGCTGATTTATATGGTCATCACCGCCTTGTCCAGCTGGCTGTTTAGCCTCCTGGCGAAGCGCTACGCGCTGCGTTCATCAACGGCGGGGGCGACACAATGAATCTGCAGACCTTTATCGAGGCAGTACCGGGCTATCTGTGGAGTGACGGCAACGGTTCCACGAGCGGGCTGGCGATGACGGCGGAGCTGTTTTTGCTCTCCCTGGTGCCCGGAATGGCGCTGGCGGTGCTGTTGGCGATTAGCCAGGCCTACGGTCCGCGTCTGCTGGCCTGGCCCGTCCGCGGCTTCACCTGGTTTTTCCGCAGCACCCCGCTTTATCTGCAGCTGATGCTGATCTATTACGGGCTGTCTCAGTTCGACATCGTCCAGCTGGGCTGGCAAAACGATCGGCCGTTCTGGCTGCTGTTCCGCGACGCAACCTTCTGCGCCACGCTGGCGCTGGTGCTGAATACCGCGGCGTACGTCGCGGAATTGCTGGCGGGGATGATGGCGACGTTTCCGCGCCAGGAGTGGGTGGCCGGGGAAGCCTATGGCATGACTAAGTGGCAGATTATTCGCCGACTGGTCCTGCCCGCTACGCTGCGGCGGGGGATCCCGGCGCTGAACAATGAGATGGTATTTTTACTCCACGCCACTTCGCTGGCCAGTACCGTGACGTTGCTGGATATCACCGGCGTGGCGCGCGCCTTCTACGCCATTACCTACTCGCCGTTTATCCCGTTCCTGATGGCCGCCGCGCTCTATTTAGTGTGCACCTTTTTGCTGATTTTCGTCTTTTCGCGGGCGGAACGACGCTGGCTGGCGTTTATCAAGCGCCCCTGATCAGGAGCGTTTGATGGACTGCAGTTCCGTCAGGGTGACGATTTTATCGACGCGAAATTTTTTGCTGGTCAGCCAGCTGTCGGCCAGCTGGCAGTAGTGCGCCATGCTGCGACAGCCGATACGCACCAGAAAGTCAAAGCTGCCGCTGACCAGCCAGCAGTCGAGCACCTCCGGCGTCTGGCGCATCTCTTGTTCAAATACCGGCTGTGAGCGGCCGTGGTCGGCCAGCGCAATTTGCGCCTGCACCACGAAAGCATGCTCCGGCTCGGGGAGTTCAATCACCGCGCTGTAGCCACGGATAATGCCGTCACGCTCAAGGCCACGTACGCGTTCCAGGCAGGGACGGGCGGTGAGGTTTACCTGCTCCGAGAGCTTTTGATAAGAAATGCGGCCATCCCGGCGCAGGATTTCAAGGATCTTATGATCGATACGGTCAAGCCGGGCTTTCTTTTCCACAGATAGGATGTCCAATGAAAATTAAACACTATACCTTACCCGAACATGCGTTGAGTGGGCAGCGGCAATTAACCCATTTTCACTTTGGCGAACCCGGCCGCGGAGAGAAAATTTATCTGCAGGCGGGACTGCACGCCGATGAAATCCCGGGCATGCTGGTGCTGCATTATCTTAAAAGATTACTCAACCAGGCGGAACGGCGCGCCGAGCTGCGCGGTGAAATTATTCTCGTCCCGGTGGCTAACCCGCCGGGCCTGGCTCAGGTCGTGCTCAACGGCGGTATCGGGCGATTTGACCTGACGAGCGGTCGCAACTTCAATCGCGATTTTCCCGATCTGGCCCACCTTGCACAGCAGTATCTCTGCGCCGATGTACCGCTGACCCGTGAAGCGTACCTGCAGCAGGTCCGCGGGGCGATGCGCGAGGCGCTGACCGCCGAACCGCTGCGCAGCGAAGTTCAGGCGCTACGTCACCATCTGCTGACTCTGGCCTGTGATGCCGACGTGGTGCTGGATCTGCACTGCGACGATCGGGCCATTTTGCACCTGTATGCCGATCCGGTCTGGCAGGCGGAGGCCGGTGTGGTGGCCGCCTTTTTAGGTATTGGAACGGTACTGCTGGCGCAAGAGAGCGGCGGTAACTCGTTTGATGAGGCCTGCGGACTGCCCTGGCATCGCCTGGCAGCGCGCTTTCCGCAATGGCAGCAGGGCCAGCCTGGCTGTATGGCGGTGACCGTGGAGCTGCGCGGTCAGCAGGATGTGAATCACGCGCTGGCCCGCGAGGATGCCGAACGTCTGTACCGTTATCTGCAATACCGCGGCGTGCTGGCGGGCGCATGCCCGTCTGTCCCGCAGCAGGAGACGCTGATGCTGCCGTTTGCCGGGGGAGAGATCGTCACCGCGCCAGCCAGCGGGATCCTCGTACCGTTGAAACAGCCCGGCGAGTGGGTCAGCGCCGATGAGGTGGTCGCCGAGATTATCGATCCTCTCACCGATATGATTCAATCGGTCCGTCCGCAGGCCGGCGGGTTAATTTACGCCAGCCGTCGGGCGCCATTTGTCACCTTTGGCGCCGAGGTGATGAAAATAGTCGGCAAGCAGCCTTATGCCGGCGGCGGCGGGCTGGCGATGTAATCCGTGCGGCCGGGGGACCTCAGCCGTCGGGCGCCCGAATGCGCGGCCGCCGCGGAGCGGGTGAGGATTGATATGCATCAAGAGTTTTATCAACTGCAGAGATAAATAACTAAAAAAGAGTTGTAACCCTTGCGTCTTTTATTCAATTTATGTGGTGAATGTTTAATGCATACGGATAAAAAAAACATATGTGCATTAAAATCAATACATTAAATAAATCAGGGGTTCATTGTTGTGGCAAGTGCAAACAAACTCACGCTGTTTATCGTTATTTTCATGCTGTTGGGGATCCTCTCCGGCGCGGTGATTCATGCGTATGCCTCTCCGGGCACAATTACGTCATGGGCAGAAAATATTACGCTCTTTACCGACATGTTCTTGCGGCTGATTAAGATGGTCATTGCGCCATTAGTCTTCAGTACGCTGACGGTGGGCATTATGCGTCTGGGAGAAACCGCGACTATCGGGCGAGTGGGCGGCAAGGCGATGGTGTGGTTCATCACCTCGTCAATCCTCTCTATTCTGGTCGGGCTGGTGATTGTGACTCTTGAACATCCCGGTGCAGGCTTAAACCTGGCGATTCCAAAAGAGTCGGTGGATACCGGCCTTGCGGTCAGCGGAATGAGCTTAAAAGGATTCCTGTCTCATACCATCCCGACCAGTATTACCGAGGCGATGGCGAATAACGAAATTCTGCAAATCGTGGTGTTCTCGATGTTCTTTGGCATCGCCGGGGCCTCGTTGGGGGAGAAATTCAACGCGCCGCTGGTCGCCGCGCTGAACGTCGTCTCTCATATCATGCTGAAGGTCACCGGATATGTGATGTACGTGGCTCCGTTGGCTATTTTTGCCGCGATTTCATCGGTTATCGCCTCGCAGGGGATGGGCATTTTGCTTAACTATGCCTCCTTTATCGGCGGCTACTACATTGCGGTGCTGCTCACCAGCGCGGTGCTGCTGGCGGTAGGCTATATGGTGCTGAAAAAAGAGGTCTTCCGCCTGCTCAACATGCTCAAAGATCCGGTGCTGGTGGCGTTTACCACCAGCAGCTCTGAGGCGGCGTATCCGAAGACCCTAGAGCGGCTGGTCAGTTTTGGCTGCTCGCGCAACATCGTCTCCTTCGTGCTGCCGATTGGCTACTCCTTTAACCTGGTGGGGTCGATGGTCTACTGCTCGTTTGCCTCGATGTTTATTGCCCAGGCTTATAACATCCAGCTGAGTTTTAGCGAAATTACCGTCATGATGCTGACCTTGATGCTGGCATCAAAAGGGATTGCCGGGGTCCCGCGTTCTGCGCTGGTGGTCCTGGCCGCCACGATCCCGAGTTTCAATATCCCCGTTGCCGGGATTCTGCTGTTGATGGGCATCGACCATTTCCTTGATATGGGCCGTTCGGCGATCAATGTGCTGGGCAATGGGATTGCCACGGCGATGCTGTCGAAAAACGAGGGGCTGCTGCAGGAAGAGGAGCCGGAAGTGGAACCTCAGCAGGTACAGGCCTGATCGCTCAACGCCCTCTTCGCGGAGGGCGTATTTCTCGTATGTTGTGGAAAGTGTTGTGGAAAAAGAGGCCCCCAACAGGCACGCAAGGGGCAATGTGACGAAATGAACTCACCCCGATTAACCTATTATTTTCATGGTACAAAAATACGCGGCAGTATCTTTATACCCGGGTGGCGAATAATTTTATCGGTTAGCTACGGTGGATGAGAAGTTATTTCCCGCTGACACGCTTCTTTTCAGAATGGATAACCTGAGCAACCCGTTGAATTCCTAATTTTCCCTGTTTCAATGGTGTGTTCAGTCGCGCTGATTGATCTTATCCGCGTTCTTTTAACACGCTAATGAACTGAAAGAAGTCATAATGATTATTCAGTCCGTATTTTTCCATGATCTGATTTTTATGATAAATCACGGTCTTCGGGCTGAGCTGATGAAGTGCAGAGATTTTACCAATATCAAAGCCATTCATCAGGCCATGGGCAACGACGACCTGCGAAGGCGACAGGCTTTTGTGCGGGCAGTTGGCGCATATGGATGCTGAGTCGAGCGCCCGTTTTGACTCCGGCTGTTCACTCTTCGATAGCGCCCGGCCAATAATCTCGCGCAGGCTGTCAACATTGACCGTTCTGACGGGAACGAAGGTGACATCTTTCAGACAGTTGACGATCCGCGTCTTTTCCGGCAGCTCATCATAGCGATGCAAAATGATCACCGAACTGTTTTTCTTACGGTTTTTAATGCTGGTGTTACAGAGGTGAATCTCACCCGGGAGAATTTCAGCGATGATGATGTCCTGAGCGGACAACTCGCTTGAGTGGCCGCTGAACTCAATCGTCAGGGCGTCGCTGACCCGGGTGAGATCGTGGACAATTGCCATTAGCGACGCCCTAAGGAAGGTGTTGCGGCTGATAATCGCGATACTTATTTTTCTCATGACGTGACTATCCTGCGGCACTGACATCATGCCAGGCTGCGAGCAACCTTACGGGCGTATACGGCAATTGCCGTGTCTCGGGAATATCGTATTTATGAACGGAAGCATGACCTTTCATAACTACGATGGCAGTAACAGGCGCCTGCCAGGATTATTTTCTGCGCATTTTTCTGTCTGCAAAGGGAATACGCTCTTTTCTCCTGTCTTTTATATAAGAAATAAGGCTGTAAACGGAGACCGCGAAGAAAAACAGGCATAGCAATAAGGCCAGCCACGTTTGTAAGGCCATAATGAATAATCCTTAACTGAGTTTTATGCTGTGATAAATACGCAACAGTGCGCATGCGAATATTATTATTCTGTTATTCAGCGTGAAGCTGCTACCGTCGCGGCGTCTGCCGCATAGAATATTCGCGTAACGTCGCCGCCTTGAACGCAACCCTGGCAGAGTGAAACCCGGTCTGTCCGCAGGTTGGCTAGAGCGAAAGGGGGGCGCGTTCCCCTCCCGCAGCATGGCTGATTTCGGTCACGACATTTGCGGCATGAGGTCAATGTAAGAAAATTCTTAATTCTCTGTCAGTCTCATTTCTCTCATTTCTCTCAAAAAATAAGAAAAATTAACAACAACAGATAAATGAATAAGTTATGGATAATAAAACGGGTGGAGAGCGCATCAGGTCGCTTGCACGGCGGCGATGAGAAACCTCAGGGAATAAACGCCAGGCCTTTGCCAAAAATTGCCCGGATGGGCAACGTCATGCCGTGCAGCCGCGCTTTGTTGCGCAGTCGGCTGATCACGACGTCAATGCGGTGTAGCTCCGCCTCAACTTCATCGGGGAAAAGATGCGCGTGCAGATCAACTTTGCGACAGACTTCACTTGGATTGCGCATTAAGCGCGCCATCAGCCGGTGCTCCTGCTGCGTCAGCGGCAGCGCGGTACCGGACGGCGCCACCAGACTTTCCGGCTGCAGAATCCAGGATGAAGAGGCTAATTTCTCGGCTACGGGGGGCGCGGCCGGGGAGCGGGGGTTTTGCTGCATCAGCCGGGCGCCCAGCGCATGGATGGTCTCCGCCAGCACGGAAAAATTGACCGGCTTGATGAGATAGAAATCTGCGCCAAGATTGAACGCCTGCAGTTTATCCTGCTCATGCCCCCTGGCCGTCATCACAATCAGCCCGTATTCGCCAATCTCATGCAGATAATCCAGAACGCTGAAGCCGTCTTCGCCAGGTAAGCCAATATCAACCAGTACAATATCCACCGGGTCGCGATGCAGCTGCCGCCAGAAGGCTTCCGCGCTGTGCACCCCCCATGCGTCGAAGCCGCGAAAGCGCAGGAAGGCCAGCAGTTCATCGAGGAGATCGGCGCTATCTTCAATGATGGCCACGCGTAATGTCATGATTTACCCTTCTGCTGTGGTAGGTCATCCTGGGGCAGCGTGAGCGCAAATTCGCATCCCGTCGGACCGTTGATTGCCAGCCAAAGCTCACCGCCGTGAGCTTGTATGATTTGCCGGGCGACATACAGCCCAAGACCGGTGCCGGCGGGCGTCGCGGTGCGGACTGCGCCGCGCCGGTAACGCTCAAAGATCTGGTCGACATGATCAGCGGCAATACCGGGCCCCTGGTCACGAATCCCAATCTCGCAGCGGTTTGCCTTTGGGCGAATCGCAATTGCAATCTCGCCGGACGGCGTGTACTTCACCGCATTGTCCAGGAGGTTGGCCAGCGCAATGCACAGCAGTGCGCTATCGGCAAAGAGTGGAGGCGAGCGGGTCGTGGCGTCGACGCTGTGCCCGGCCAGCGTGATCGTCAGATAATGATTTGACGAGAGTTCAACCACTGTTGCCGCCATGCGAATGATCGCTAGCAGGTCGGCATTTTGTTTATCGACATGCAGCGCGCTGGATGAGAGCCGGGCATCGGCCAGACAGTTATCGGTTAACTGGACCAGACGTGTGGTGGCGCGCTGCATGCGGTCCAGGCGCGGCCGTTGCGCCGGATCCGGAGAGCATAAGCGCAGGTTCTCCAGCGCGGCCTGAATAACCGAGAGCGGCGTTCTGAATTCGTGCGCCACCATCCCCATAAACTGACGTTGATGAAAGCTTGCTTCGCGTTCGATCTGCAGTTCTCGCGTCAGCTGTTGTTTTTGCACCAGCCTGCGATTTTCGGCCCGTACTCGCCGGACCGCAATGATGAGGACGGTGACAATATGAACAATCAGCGCGTACTGCCAGGCGGAATAGATGGTGTTATGAAAAGGGATCACCCCGTGAATGGAGAGCAGCACCAGCGCGGCGGAGGCCACGTAGACCGGCGGAAGCAGTCCTAACAGCAGCGTATTCAAATCAATGGCTTTGCGTCGCCAGAGCAGCCATGAGGTGATCAGCAGAATCGGAGCGGCAATAAAGAACATCGCCGCCTCGATCTGCATGGCCTGCCCGTAAAAGCCGAGGGGAACGCTGGCGAGAAGCACAATATTGACGCCAATAGCAACGAGCAGCAGCCGGTGCAAGCGCGGCATATTGGTTTTAAGATCAAAAACCTCGCTATGCAACCACAGCGCCGTGGCGTAGCTGAGCAATGACAGGTAGCTGATCATCGCATCCTGCACGGGGAGAACGGCATCGCCAAAAAACCACTCCGGGTAGCCGTGTAGCGCCGCCACCAGCGGATAGTTGAGGGAAAACAGGCAAATTCCCCACAGCAGGCGGCGACGTAACAATAAGGCAAGCCACAGGGCAATTCCGCTGGCAATCGCCGCCAGGCCAAAATAAAAGCTCCAGAATGCGGTATCCCGGGTTGCAGTGCGGACAAACTCCTGGGGGGAAGAGAGCGTCGCCAGCAGGATCAGGGTACTGCTGCTGCGCAGGCGAAAGACCATATCGTATCCCGCGTCGTCAGGGGGCGGCGCTAAAATCAGTACGCTTTCGCGGTAGTCCAGGTCGCTATCGCGGGTCGAGGCATGGTCGCCAAACTCTTTATGCGTCCACGGGAGATTGCTGCCGGCAGGACGGTAGAAAACGCTGAGGTGATCGATAAAGGAGGGGCCGAGCTGCAGCCAGCGAGGTTCACCGTCAAAATCGGCCGCCGGCAGGTGGCTCTTAAACCAGTACGTTTTTGCTGAGTAGCCAAATGACGGGATGCGCTGCCCCGTAGTGAGCGCACTCTCCGGCAGGGCGAGAAATGTCTCCAGCGTCATCGAACCGTCAATGTCGGCAACCCACTGCACGGGAATATCAATGCCAACCTGACGACTTTGCGCCGCAGCGGGGGAAGAAAACATCAGGCTGGTCGCAATGCCAAAGCCGATCCAAAAGAGCACTCTGTAGCTCCAGGCGAGCGAAGCGGCGAGGCCAGGAACGGCGCGTAGATGATTCAAATCTCCCCCTGCGGAATGGATGAATAATGGTGACAGGAATAATCAATCATGTCTGCGACATGCACAGGCGGTCCCCCCGGATGTCGGGAAATAAATGCGAAGTTTCAGACGGCACAGCATTCTGCAGGGGGCGGGGAGATTGTACCAGCGTTATTTGTAACAGGTCATACTGGCCAGACCTGTCCTCTACGCCGCGTCAGACAAGGCATGCGTCGTGATGGTATCCGGCATGACGAGCTCAAAACGGCGTAACATGATGTCGCTTTGGCCATGCGGCGATATAAAACGCTACTGCCGGGGAAACCAGGACGATGATAAAACCGGGGGAGTGCATGTTCGCCTGGCGAGAGTCCCTTCCAGGGAAGCTGATTTATGCCATGACGCGATTTTGGGCAGTGGCGTTCCGGGAGGGGGAGCCGCAGGAGAAAACGGGGCAGGGCTGCCCCGTGAACGTTAAGCGAAAACGACCTGCGCCCAGCGGGCCAGACCGGCGGTAACGGAGCCAAAATCATCTCCGCCGGCGATCGGTATACCCGGCAGGTGGGCTGCCAGCGCTTTCTTAATCAGCGGTGAGCGGGCGCTCCCCCCGGTCAGGTAGATCACATCCGGCGTTTCGCGGCTGTTGTCGAGCGCCAGCTGAACCTGTTCCATAATACGCGTCAGCGGCTGATTCAACGCGGCTTCCAGCCCCTGTTGGCTGATAGCCGTGGCCAGTTCATTGCCGATAAACGGTAGTCCGGCGGTCACCTGCTCTTGCGCGGAGAGGGCGATTTTACTCTCCTCCGCACTGCGTACCAGGCGATAGCTCAGACGCTGGCGCCAGACTTTCAGCAGCAGCGCGACTTTATCGGCGTCGCGGGCATCACGCAGTAAATCATTGAGCAAGCGACCGTTGGCGCTGCTGTAGAAATCGGTTTGCGCCGGCACATCGTTGATCGCGACGGCGTTCCACCACGGCAGTACCGGTAAGGCGATCCCTTTTTCAGTTTCGCCACCCATCCCCAGCAGCGGCATCAGGCATTTAAAGGCCAGAGCGATGTCGAGATCGTTCCCGCCGACGCGGCAGCCGCTGTGGCCGAGTAAACTTTGCTGGCGATCGGCTTTCTGCCGCCACTGCGGCCCCATCAGCAGCAGCGAACAGTCGGTGGTGCCGCCGCCGATATCGACGACCAGCACCCGTTTTTCTGCGTTGAGCGTCGCTTCGAAATCCAGCCCGGCGGCAACCGGTTCAAACTGGAAAACGACGTCGCGGAAACCGGCGCGCTTCGCCGCGCGCTCGAGGATCCCCTGCGCCTGGGCATTGGCGTCATCGCCACCCAGACCCTGAAAGTTGATCGGCCGGCCAATTACCGCCTGATCAATGGTTTCCGGAAGCTGCGTCTGCGCCTGCTGTTTAATATGCAGCATCATGGCGCACACCAGATCTTCAAACAGCGCAACCTGCTGCGGCTTCAGGCCGCTGGCGCCGAGGAACGATTTCGGGGATTTAACGAAGTACACTTCTTCCGGATCGTCGACATATTGATGCAGCGAGGCCAGACCAAACTGGACGCTGTTGCCGAGGACATCGATGTCTTCATCGCGGTTATAGTTGATGGCGCGACGCAGCAGCGCCTGGTTTTCAGCGCCGTTGGTCGGCACGTCATGATGGCGATAGAGCCATTCGCTGACCGCTTCGCGGGTTGGTGCCGACAGCATTGACGGCAGCAGCTTGCTGCCGTTTTCCAGCGTTAACAATTGCGGAAGATTATCGCGCATTACGGCAACCGAACAGTTGGCGGTTCCGTAGTCAAAACCAATAAACATGACCTGAAAAATCCCCATGCCAGTGAAGAAGGGGGGCGACTTTAGCGGATTGCCGCCACGGCGACAACTGGAATTTAAAAGCAAGGTATGTCGGACGTGGAGCGTCTATCATTGAGGCAATTAAAGAAGGAGAAATGATGACGCTGTTACCCTGGCACCCCCCCTACGACCCGCAATGGATATTCGGTTTTCTACGCGCCCGTGCGGTGGCGGGTATTGAAACGTTCAGCGAGGGGCGTTACACCCGCAGCTTTTCCCTGGCGGGCCATCGTGGCCTGATCGCGGTTGAGCCCGATATGGCGGCGCAGGGATTACGCGTGACCTTATCTGCCGGCCTGCTGCCGGTGGCCGATGCGTGCCACGATCGGGTTGCGCGCTTGTTTGATTTAGCCTGCGACCCGCATCGGGTGGCCCAGACGCTGGGCACGCTGGCCAGCGCGCGTCCTGGGCTGCGGCTACCGGGATCGCTTGATGCCTTTGAACAAGGGGTACGCGCGGTGCTGGGGCAGCTGGTCAGCGTGGCGATGGCGGCGAAGCTGACGGCAAAAGTGGCGGCGGCTTACGGGGAACCGTTGGCGGAGGCGCCGGAATACCGGCTCTTTCCTGAACCACAAACCCTGGCGCGAGCGGATCCATTAGCGCTTAAAGCTCTGGGGATGTCGCTGCGGCGCGCCGAGGCCCTGATCCATCTGGCGCAGGCGGTGATTGACGGTCAGCTGCCGCTGACGGCGCCGGACGACATTGAGGCCGGGATGAAACAGCTGCAAACGCTGCCCGGTATCGGCCGCTGGACCGCCAGCTATTTTGCCCTACGCGGCTGGCAGGCGAAGGACATTTTTCTGCCGGATGATTACCTGATTAAGCAGCGGTTTAGCGGCATGACCCCGGCGCGTATTGCCCGTTACGCCAGCCGCTGGCAGCCGTGGCGTTCCTATGCGTTATTGCATATCTGGTATAGCGAAGGATGGGCGCCGACGGAGGAATAGCCATGCAGGGCGCATATCACTGGTATCGACGCGCTGAAATCCCTATAATTGCCGCGTTTGACGGTCAAACGTCACCCTTCCAATACATGAAATTATTCGAGATGCGCCTCAAAACTCGTTAGCGTTTTGAACAAACCCCACAGGGGCGAGGCTGCAAGCCGAGTCACGCGGCGGCAGCTCGAAGGGTTATGTGTATATACATCCAGGTTAATCAGGTCGCAAAAAAGTTATGACTGATACGTCTCATCAGTGCGTCATTATAGGTATCGCCGGCGCATCGGCTTCGGGAAAAAGTCTTATCGCCAGCACGCTGTATCGCGAATTGCGCGAACAGGTTGGTGATGAACATATTGGCGTTATTCCGGAAGACAGCTACTACAAAGATCAAAGTCATTTGTCGATGGAAGAGCGTGTTAAAACGAACTATGACCATCCCAGCTCGATGGATCACAGTTTACTGTTTCAACATTTGCAGATGTTGAAAAGCGGCCAGCCGATTGAATTACCGGTTTACAGCTACGTTGAACATACGCGTATGCCGGAAACGATCCACATCGAACCGAAAAAAGTGATCATCCTCGAAGGAATTTTATTGCTGACGGATGTTCGCCTGCGCAATGAGCTGAGCTTCTCTATCTTCGTTGATACGCCGCTGGATATCTGCCTGATGCGCCGCATCAAGCGCGATGTGAATGAACGCGGGCGCTCGATGGACTCAGTGATGGCGCAATATCAGAAAACGGTTCGTCCGATGTTCCTGCAGTTTATTGACCCTTCCAAGCAGTATGCCGACATTATTGTGCCGCGCGGCGGTAAAAACCGCATCGCGATTGATATTCTGAAGGCAAAAATCAGTCAGTTCTTTGAATAACACAGACGAATTGTGTAACGTGCAAAGAGAACCCAAATTGCCCTTAGCCCCGGAAGGTGTAGGGGCGCGATGCCATAAAGGAGAGAGCTCATGCGTCTGTGCGACCGAGATATAGAAGCCTGGTTGGATGAGGGGCGGCTATCTATCAGCCCGCGCCCGCCCATTGAACGTATTAACGGCGCGACCGTAGACGTTCGGCTGGGGAATAAATTCCGCACGTTTCGCGGCCACACGGCGCCCTTTATCGATCTGAGCGGGCCAAAAGCAGAAGTGACCGCGGCGCTGGATCGGGTGATGAGCGAAGAGATCGTGCTGCCGGAAGGCGAAGCCTTCTATCTGCATCCGGGAGAGCTGGCGCTGGCGGTGACCTATGAGTCGGTGACGCTACCGGCCGATCTGGTCGGCTGGCTGGACGGACGCTCCTCTCTGGCGCGTCTGGGGCTGATGGTGCACGTCACCGCTCACCGTATCGATCCCGGCTGGTCTGGCTGCATCGTGCTCGAGTTCTTCAACTCCGGCAAGCTGCCGCTGGCGCTGCGTCCGGGGATGCCGATCGGCGCACTGAGCTTTGAACCGCTGTCAGGCCCTGCGGCACGGCCCTATAACCGCCGTGAAGACGCCAAATATCGCGACCAGCAGGGCGCGGTGGCGAGTCGAATCGACAAGGATTGATAACGTAAGCGGTGTACTGAGGGTGCCATGAGACGAATTCTGACGACGCTGATGATCTTGCTGGCGGTGGTTGTCGCCGGGCTGACCGCGTTGGTATTGCTGGTCAATCCCAACGATTTTCGCGCCTATATGGTGCATAAGGTGGCGGAACGTAGCGGTTATCAGCTCGAACTCGATGGCCCGCTGCGCTGGCACGTCTGGCCGCAGCTGAGTATTCTTTCCGGCCGCATGACGCTGACGGCACCGGGGGCGGCTGAACCGGTGGTGCGCGCGGACAATATGCGTCTTGATGTCGCCCTCATGCCGCTGATTTCTCATCAGCTGCAGGTCAAACAGGTGATGCTCAAGGGAGCGGTCATTCAGCTGACGCCGAAGACCGAAGCCGTACGCGGCCAGGATGCGCCGGTGGTTCCTCACGACAATTCGCTGCCGCTGGTGGCGGAAGACAGCGGCTGGTCCTACGACGTGCGGCAGCTGCAGGTGGTGGACAGCGTCCTCTTTTTCCAGCATGAAGATGGCGAACAGGTGACCGTGCGCGATATTCGCCTGCAGATGGATCAAGATGAACATCATCACGCGACGCTCGACTTTGCCGGGCGAATCAACCGCGACCAGCGCGATCTGGCGCTCTCTTTCACCGCCGAGGTTCAGGGCGGTGACTATCCACACTCTTTGAAGGCTGACATCTCCCGGCTCGACTGGCAGCTGCGCGGCGCCGAGCTGCCGGCTGACGGCGTGAGCGGGCAGGGCAGTATGCAGGCGAACTGGCAGGAGGACGAGAAAAAGCTGAGCTTTGATAACCTCAATCTGACGGCGAACGGCAGCACGATTGCCGGCAGCGCCAGCGTGATTTTAGGTGACCGGGCCGACTGGAACCTCAATCTTCATGCCACGACTCTTGACCTCGACACTCTGCTGACGCACGGTTCTCCGGCAACGGATTCTGGCGCCAGCCAGCAGGGACAAAGCCAGCCGAGGCAGCTGCGCCCGGTGATTGCCGACAGCGATATTCAGGAAGATTACAACAGCCTGCGCGGATTTACCGCCCATATGGCGCTGACGGCCGACCAGCTTCAGTGGCGTGGGATGACCTTTACTCAGGTGAAAAGCGACATCAGTAACCAGCTCGGACTGCTGACCATCAACCAGCTTCAGGGCGAACTGGATGGCGGCCTGATATCGTTGCCCGGCACCCTTGACGCGCGGGGAGAGACATCGCAGGCCTCTTTCCAGCCCAAACTGGATAACGTTGAGATTGCCACCATCCTGAAAGCATTTAACTATTCGCTCAATCTGACCGGTAAGCTCTCGTTAACCGGGGATTTCTCCGGTGAAAAAATTGATGCCGACGATTTCCGTCGTCGCTGGCAAGGAGATGCGCAGATACAGATGGCGAATACCCGCACCGAAGGGCTTAACTTCCAGCAGCTCGTGCAGCAAGCCGTTGAGCGCAGCACCAATGTGCAGGCGCAGGAAAATTACGACAACGCGACCCGCCTCGACTCCATGAGCAGCGAGCTGCAGCTGGCGCAGGGACAGGTCACGTTGCAAAGCCTGCAGGGGCAATCAGAGATGATGGCGCTGACCGGGCAGGGCGACCTGAATTTGTTGAAAGAAGAGTGCGATATGCGCTTTAACGTGCGCGTGCTGGGCGGCTGGAAAGGCGAAAGCAAGCTTATCGACAAGCTCAAACAGACCGCGATTCCGCTGCGTATCTACGGAAAATGGCAGGCGCTGAGCTATAGCCTGCAGGTCGACCAGGTGCTGCGTAAACAGCTGCAGGATGAAGCTAAACAGCGGCTTAATGACTGGATTGAGCGCAATAAAAACACCCAGGACGGGAAAGAAGTGAAGAAGCTGCTTGAGAAACACTAACCGGGATTGACCGGCGGAGCGATTTTACCGGCCCGGATAGCGGCGCGAATGCCTTATCCGGGCTACCCGAGTGGACTCTCTCTGTAGCCCCGGTAAGCGCAGCGCCACCGGGGAAGCAGACAGAGACAGGTTTAAAGGTTATCACGGTGGTTTTCCCGGATAGCGGCGCAAACGCCTTATCCGGGCTACCCGAGCGGACTCTCCCTGTAGCCCCGGTAAGCGTAGCGCCAGCGGGGGAAGCAGACTGATGCAGGTTGAAAGGTTATCACGGTGGTTTTCCCGGATAGCGGCGCAAACGCCTTATCCGGGCTACCCGAGCGGACTCTCCCTGTAGCCCCGGTAAGCGCAGCGCCAGCGGGGAAGCAGACAGATGCAGGTTGAAAAGTTATCACGGTGGTTTCCCCGGATAGCGGCGCGAATGCCTTATCCGGACTACCCGAGCGGACTCTCTCTGTCGCCCCGGTAAGCGCAGCGCCACCGGGGAGTATCTGCCGACTGCGGGGATTACACTTCGTAGCTCAGCTCATCTTCCCGCGGCGGCGGCGGGATAATCTGCACTTTCTGTACCCGGTGACTCTCGACCTGCAGCGTGCGTACGATGTAGTCGCCGATTTTCACCTCTTCACCCGCTTCAGGGACATGCTGCAGATTTTCCATCAACAGACCGGCAATCGTGTGATACTCGCGCTTATCATCGAGCGGCAGGGGAATGTACTGCACTAAATCTTCCAGCGGCATATGCCCATTGGCGGTCCAGCTGCCGTCAGGATTTTTCGCGATATCGTGGCGGGCATCAATCTCTTCAGCCTCGTTGGGTAAATTGCCGGCGATGGTTTCCATGACATCGCTCAGGGTCACCACCCCCTCAACGGAACCAAACTCGTCCACCACAAAGGCGAAATGGGTCCTGGCATGGCGGAACTGCTCCAGTGCCGGCAGCAGAGGCAACGTCTCAGGGAACACCAGCGGCTGACGAAGCAGGACGCGCAGGTCGAGCGGTTCATGGCGCAGCGATTGCTGTAACAGGTCGATGACGTGAACCACGCCGAGCAGATCTTCATCATCATTTCCGCCGGTGACGACCAGCCGGGTGTGCTGGTTTTTCTCCAGCAAGGCGCGGATTTCCTCCTCCGGTGCGCTAAGGTCTATATGCTCGATATCATGGCGCGAGGTCATAATACTGCTGACGGTGCGCTGGTTGAGATTAAGCACCCGCCCAATCATCCGGCGTTCCTGGGGGTTGAACAGCGGGTTATCGGCCTGGCTGTCGATCAGCGCGGCCGTATCGCTACTGAGCTCGGCATGTTCTTTATGCCCACTGAGTAAATTCATCACCGCTTCGGTCGTGCGCTGGCGTAGCGTGAGATTGGCGGAGAGGAAGCGACGGCGGTTGAACAGCGCCAGCTGGTTCAGCGACTCAATGATGACGGAGAAGCCGATGGCCGCATACAGATAACCTTTCGGGATGGGGAACCCAAACCCTTCGGCAATCAGGCTGAAACCAATCATCAGCAGGAAACTCAGACAGAGAATAACGATAGTCGGGTGGCTGTTGACAAACCGCGTCAGCGCTTTGCTGGCGAGCAGCATCAAACTCATGGCAATAACCACTGCCGCCATCATCACCGCCAGATGGTCGACCATGCCTACGGCGGTGATCACCGAATCGAGGGAGAAAATGGCATCCAGTACCACAATCTGAGCGACCACCCCCCAGAACCTCGCGCCCTTGCGCTGAACCGGATTATCGCTGTCTTTGCCCTCCAGCCGTTCATTCAGCTCAACGGTGGCTTTAAACAGCAGGAATAACCCACCAGACAACATAATCAAATCTCGCGCGCTAAAGCTGAGGTCGTGGTAGGTGAACAGCGGTGTGGTCAGGGTGACCAGCCAGGATATCGAGGCGAGCAGTAGCAGACGCATCAGCATCGCCAGCAGCAGGCCAATCACCCGCGCGCGGTCACGCTGAGTCGGAGGGAGTTTTTCCGCGAGGATCGCGATAAAAACAAGGTTATCAATACCGAGGACCAGCTCTATAACCACCAGCGTTATGAGACCGGCCCAAATTGAGGGGTCGGCAATCCATTCCATCATTAGCTAAAACCTATACTACCTGAGAGTGCCATCCGACGATCATGGATAAGCGACAGATAAATTGCAATATATTCTCGTCTTATGACGTCGGGCGGGTACAGCTGCGGGAGAAATGCTGCGGATCGCAATATTAGACTGCATGAATTATAGACGCGCGAGCTTATTTTTTATGCAAATAAGCTTATTAATAAAAGGCATGACTGTGGACGACTGAATATAAACTTGCAAAAAGTGTACTGGATCAATAATGCCGGTTATTGCTCTCTCTGGTCGCATAGCGGTATGAAAATCAGACGGATTCAGACGCCGGGGGTAAACGCCCAATTCAATTACTTAATCGTAGTGATCCAGTTTTTGATACTACTGAATGTCGTGGCTTGCAAAATATCTTGTTTAATCAGACGATATCAGTAGCTTTTAATCAGGTGTAAAAGTCAGTGCCGATGGATGACATGGATAGCGGGCAAGAGGCGAGGGAGGGCATGATGAGCGCAGCGGTGAGCTTTCTGCGCTATTTTCTATTGAAAATAGCGCCTGCAGATTATTTTTATGAATTATGGACCGGCGTTCATAAGAATAAATTCTCTTTTTCCCTACTTTTTGCGAATTATCCAGGTGTATCCTCTACAGTATTCTCTACCGGGAATGCAGCGATAAGTCCTGCTGGTGGTACGAGAACAGAAGAAAATCCTGAGGCAGGGCGCTATATGGCATCTGCGTCATCAGAATTTTCTTAAACCGCTCTGTCGGACCTAATACTTTGCGTGTATTCTCTGATGAAACATGTAGTTTCGGAATTTTGCTGGAAGTCGGACTGAGAGCAAAACGGTAATATCACAGATTGATACCAGGAGAACCTGTAATCAGGTGGGTATCGAAGATTTATCACTATATGGGTGGATATGAGAATGGCAAGTTTGAAAGCAGTTATTCCGGTAGCCGGATTGGGGATGCATATGTTGCCGGCCACCAAGGCGATTCCGAAGGAGATGCTGCCAATCGTTGATAAGCCAATGGTTCAGTATATCGTCGACGAGATTGTGGCTGCAGGCATCAAGGAGATTGTACTGGTTACCCACTCGTCTAAGAATGCCGTGGAAAACCATTTCGATACCTCCTATGAACTGGAAGCGCTGCTTGAGCAGCGTGTCAAACGTCAGCTGCTGGCTGAGGTACAGGCAATCTGTCCGCCGGGCGTTACTATCATGAACGTACGCCAGGCGCAGCCGCTGGGGCTGGGACACTCTATTCTCTGCGCGCGCCCGATCGTCGGAGATAACCCGTTCGTTGTGGTGCTGCCGGACATCGTACTGGACGATGCCAGCGCTGACCCGCTGCGCTATAACCTGGCCGCGATGGTGGCCCGTTTTAATGAAACCGGGCGCAGCCAGGTGCTGGCCAAGAGAATGGACGGCGACCTGTCGGAGTATTCCGTGATCCAGACCAAAGACCCGCTGAACGTGGAAGGGCAGATTGGTCGGATCGTTGAGTTTATCGAGAAACCTGACGAACCGCAGACCCTGGATTCCGATCTGATGGCCGTAGGACGCTATGTGCTTTCCGTCGATGTGTGGGCCGAGCTGGAGCGGACTCAACCTGGCGCATGGGGCCGTATTCAGCTGACCGATGCGATCGCTGAACTGGCGAAGAAGCAGCCCGTTGACGCGATGTTAATGACCGGCGATAGCTACGACTGCGGTAAAAAAATGGGCTATATGCAGGCCTTCGTAAACTACGGGCTGCGTAACCATAAAGAAGGCACGAAATTCCGCGAGAGCATTAAGAAGTTACTCGCGTAAATAGGCTCTGCCGGATTTCAGAAGTGTGAAAATGTAGGGTTTACAGAAGTATGTGGCTTAAGTCCGCGATGTTGCATGCTTCTGTAGACAGCCCTGCAGATTAAATAAGGCTATTTTAGATAAATATTAATCAATATAAATCAGATGGTTATGCTGATTTGCTGAAACACGCTTAATATGTAAACAAAAAGCGACTTCAGAGACATCTGGTTGCTGTGCTGGCCCTCCTGTGATGGAATGGTCGGAGTAGCATAATTTTATGTTTGCTAATAATGAGTTAGTCGGAATCTTCTTAAAAAAATATGCCTGCCGCTGGCTGTCATAAAAAAATAAAACTTGACTGAGATCATGCTTACGCATTAAACAACAGTGATGCATGCATAAAAATGTGAAGTTATCGGATGTGTATGCCCATACCAACGTCATGGACAAAGGCGCTGCGAACTGGAAAATCGTCAAAGGATGAAAAATAAATGAACTGGCAGTGGGTCTCTTTTTTTGGCGATAGTACCGTGCTGTTACCCAGCGCGGCAGCGGTGTTCATGGTTTTATTTCTGCGCAGGCCTTCCAGACAGATTGCCTGGCAATGGGGATTGCTGTTTGGTATTACCGGCGCCATCGTCAGTGCATCAAAACTGGCTTTTATGGGCTGGGGCATCGGCATCCGCGAGTTAGATTTTACCGGTTTTAGCGGGCACACCGCTTTATCTACCGCCTTCTGGCCTATCTTCTTATGGCTGCTCTGCGCTCGCGGTAGCGTTGTTTTACGCCGGACTGCCATGGTGATGGGGTATCTGCTGGCTGGCCTCGTGGGGTATTCCCGTCTGGCGATTCATGCCCACTCCCCATCGGAAGTGATTGCCGGGCTGCTGCTTGGCGCCTGCGGTAGCGCGCTGTTTCTGCTGCTGCAGCGGAACTCATCACGTGTCGTCGATGCGCAGCTCTCCCGGGGCGGGGTGCTCAGTCTGATTATCATCCCCGTCGTGTTGCTAAATACCGGCGCTAAAGCGCCGACTCAGTCTCTGCTGGGCGAAATTGCCGTCAAGCTTGGGCCGCTGGAAAAACCCTTTACCCGGGCGGATATGCATAAGCATTTTTACTGAGTGTGCTGCTGACAATGAATGAGACCAGCGAAAATAATAGAATTAGTCCCGGCCTCACGCATTCATATTCATGAAATAAATAGTTGATACTACATTCTGCAGCAATGTTTTGCTGGCACAGGAAATAACGTGGCTGAGAACAATCCTAAATAGACAGCCAGCGCCTGATACCTGAAGTTAAATTATCTTTGTCAAGTATAAAAAGTGAATGGAAGGTATTAATTTTTGTAGTTGACGAAAGTGACGACAATTTGAAGAGTTAGTTCATTTTGTTAGTAAAATCCTTAAAAAACATGATGTTAATTTTACGATGGTGCATGAGTAAGTTTCGCTGGCTGGAACAGCGAGATATTATTAAACAATCTTATTGTGATGTCGTCCGCTTGTCGGAGGAGTAAGATTTGGTTGTTTTTATAAGCGAATAGTTGTCATTTTTACTCCCATTTGCCGGCAGAATCTCGTAAACTTGATGCCGCTAAAATATTGTCAGTGACTAATAATCCGGCGGGCGCTGCGCCAGCAAAAATGTATAAATGAAGTACAGTGCATTGGTAGCTGTTAAGCCAAGGGCGGTAGCGTATCGAAACCGTCAGCGTTAATTCTGCAGTCATCTTCTATATGTTCTAAATTCCTAAAACCGGTTGCGACGGATGATTATCCGCAAGCACCGTATATAATCGGCACTCTTTCTGACTCAACGGTGTTTTATCCTTCTGTCTGACTTAAGATAGCCCATGTCCATGGTGAGTGGTGATCGGTGTGAGGGGCGTCGCTGGCGTTTTGACTGTGGCACTGACATTTCAAATAGTGCGTGGCTGATTACGTTCGAAGGGACTGCTTATTGCATCATCACTGTTGAACAAACATACTACGACTGGCGTCAGCGTGCGCTCTCTAAACTCATATTCCCCATGACTCGCCAGCTTGCGGAAACGGGGCTAAAAATGGATCTTGCATAATGATGAAAATCGCGCGTCTTGCACTTGCTTTGGGGCTGTTGACATCGGTGAGTGCGCAGGTTTATGCCTCTGGTCTGGTACTCAATGATAACGAACTGCGTAACGATCTCTCCTGGCTGTCTGACCGGGGAGTTATTCAGCTTAGCCTTTCTACCTGGCCCTTGAGTCAGGAAGAGATTACCCGGGCGTTAAAAAAAGCCAAACCTTCCTATTCTTCTGAACAGGTGGTGCTGGCGCGTATTAATCAGCGGCTTTCCTCATTAAAGGCTGATTTCCGCGTCAGCGGCTACACCTCTACCGACCAGCCGGGAACCCCGCAGGGCTTTGCACAAAGCCAACCGGCGGATAACTCGCTATCGCTGGCCTTTAATAACAGCGGTGACTGTTGGGATGTTCATCTGCAGGGCAATGTAGAAGGCGGTGAGCGTATCAGCAACGGCTCCCGCTTCAATGCCAACGGCGCGTACGGCGCGGTGAAGTTCTGGAACCAATGGCTGTCGTTTGGCCAGATGCCGCAGTGGTGGGGGCCCGGCTATGAAGGAAGCCTGATCCGCGGGGATGCGGCGAGACCAATGACCGGATTTCTGATGCAACGCGCTGAACAGGCGGCTCCGGAAACCTGGTGGCTGCGCTGGATTGGTCCCTGGCAGTATCAGATCTCTGCCAGCCAGATGAACCAGTATACCGCGGTACCCCATACTAAGATTATCGGTGGTCGGTTGACCTTCACCCCGTTCCAGTCTCTGGAACTGGGCGCTTCACGGATTATGCAGTGGGGCGGGGAAGGGCGCCCGCAATCGCTGAGTAATTTCTGGGATGGTTTTACCGGGAAAGATAATACCACGGCAAACGATCCGAATGAGCCTGGCAACCAGCTGGCAGGGTTTGACTTTAAGCTGAAACTAGAACCGACTCTCGGTTTACCCGTTAGCTTATATGGCCAGATGATTGGTGAGGATGAATCAGGTTTCTTGCCTTCTGCCAATATGTACCTTGGTGGTGTGGAAGGGCATCATGGCTGGGGTAAAGATGCGGTTAACTGGTATGTAGAAGCACATGATACTCGCAGCAATATGAGCCGGACTAATTATAGTTATACACACCATATTTACAAAGATGGCTATTATCAACAGGGTTATCCATTAGGTGATGCCATGGGAGGGGATGGGCAACTGCTCGCAGGTAAAGTAGAACTGGTGACAGAAGATAATCAGCGCTGGAGTGCGCGTCTGGCCTTCGCCAAAGTAAACCCAGAGGATCAAGCAATAAATAAGGCATTCCCGCATGCAGACACGTTGAAAGGTGTGCAACTCGGCTGGAGTGGGGATGTTTATAAAACAGTCCGCCTGAACACCTCACTGTGGTATACCAATGCGGATCACAGCGATAGCGATGATGTAGGCGCAAGTGCCGGGATCGAGATTCCCTTTAGTTTATAGGCTGAATGCTGCAGATAGCTAGGAGAATGAATCAAATACGGCATTCTCTACGTGAAGCCGGTTGGTAACGAACTGGTGGACAAAAGGCAGCTCAGGAATTAGCAAATTTTAGTTTACTGATGATGTGACATTATGAAGAAAAAAATGGTTAGATTTTCGGCTTTAGCATTGGCTATAGGGTTATTAGCGGGCTGTACTATTATACCAGGACAGGGGTTAAATAGCCTACGGAAGAATGTTGTTGAATTACCAGATAGTGATTACGATCTGGATAAGCTGGTCAATGTTTACCCGATGACGCCAGGACTGATCGATCAGTTGCGCAGTCCTGCGGTGATGGCGCAGCCAAATCCACAACTGGATAATTTACTTAAAAGCTATGAATATCGAATCGGAGTGGGTGACGTATTAATGGTGACCGTATGGGATCACCCAGAGTTAACGACCCCTGCAGGGCAATATCGCAGCGCCAGTGATACAGGTAACTGGGTAAACGCTGACGGTACAATTTTCTACCCTTATATTGGGAAAGTTCAGGTTGCCGGGAAAACTCTGAGCCAGGTCCGTCAGGACATAGCAAGTCGACTGACAACATACATCGAAAGTCCTCAAGTTGATGTCAGCATCGCCGCTTTTCGGTCACAAAAGGTATATGTAACCGGGGAAGTTATAAAGTCAGGACAACAACCTATTACTAATATTCCTTTAACAGTCATGGATGCTGTTAATGCTGCTGAAGGGTTGGCTCCAGATGCAGACTGGCGCAATGTTGTCCTGACGCATAATGGCAAAGATACCAAAATCTCTCTGTATGCCCTGATGCAAAAAGGTGACTTGACAGAGAACCACCTGCTGTATCCCGGCGATATTTTGTTTGTTCCACGTAATGATGATCTGAAAGTCTTCGTTATGGGGGAAGTTGGCAAGCAGAGCACGATGAAGATGGACCGCAGCGGCATGACGCTTGCTGAGGCGCTGGGAAATGCCGAAGGTATGTCGCAGGCATTTAGTGACGCGACAGGTGTTTTTGTTATCCGCCAGATGAAAGGGGATAAACAAGGTAAGATTGCGAACATTTATCAGCTTAACGCACAGGATGCTTCAGCGATGGTGCTGGGGACTGAGTTCCAGTTGCAGCCATATGATATTGTCTATGTCACTACTGCGCCATTGGTACGCTGGAATCGCGTAATTTCTCAGTTGGTGCCTACTATCACTGGAGTGCATGACATGACTGAAACTGTTCGTTATATTAAACAGTGGAATTGATTATGTTTAATTCTATACTGGTAGTTTGTACAGGAAATATATGTCGTTCCCCAATAGGTGAACGATATTTACAAAAGATGTTACCGGGTAAAAATATTGCCTCTGCAGGTGTAGGGGCATTAGAAGATCATGCTGCAGATGAGAGCGCTGCTAGCATCGCATTAAAGCATAACCTGTCATTGGAAGGACATAAGGGAAAACAATTTACGCCATTACTAGCACGCCAATATGATTTGATCTTAGCAATGGAGAAATCTCATATAGAGCAGATCAGCCTTATTGCACCTGAAGCAAGAGGGAAAACAATGCTATTTGGTCAATGGATAGGGAAGAGAGACATCCCAGATCCTTACCGAAAAAGTGACGAAGCCTTTGCTTCAGTTTATGAGTTAATTGAACAGGCCGGTAAATGTTGGGCTGAGAAGCTTGGTGCACAATAATCAGGAATGAATGCATGTTAGTAACTAAGAAAACCGTAGAGAAAGATTCTGATGAAATCGACTTAGGTCGTTTGGTTGGTGAGTTAATAGATCATCGTAAATTGATAATATCTATTACAGCATTATTTACACTTCTGGCTCTTATCTATGCATTATTTGCTACACCAGTATATCAAGCAGATGCAATGATACAGGTTGAAGAGAAGCAAGCAAATGCTATTCTGAGTAATTTGAGTCAAATGTTACCAGATTCCCAACCTCAATCAGCACCTGAAATTGCTTTGCTCCAATCACGGATGATTTTGGGAAAAACAGTAGACGATCTAAATCTTCAAACAATGGTTACAGAGGAATATTTTCCCCTTATTGGTTCTGGATGGGCAAGACTGATTGGTCAAAAGCAAAGTTCAATTTCCGTTTCAAGATTTTATGTAGCTATTGGGTCAGATGAGGATACGGTTAAGGCTAAAATAAATGTAGTAGATCCATCACACTATATACTTTCTGGTGATGGTTTTGAACTCAAAGGTACTGTAGGTGAGCTAGTCGATGGTCATGGTATTTCTATTAAAATTGACTCTATTGATGCCCCAGCAGGCACTATATTCGATATATCTTCAGTAACCCGATTAAAAGCAATAACTGATTTACAGAAGGCTCTTTCAGTCAGCGATCAAGGTAAAGATACTGGGATATTAACATTAACAGTTACTGGTGATGATCCTTTATTAATAAAGAAAATACTTGATAGTATTAGCGCGAACTATTTAGCACAAAATATTGCACGACAAGCTGCTCAAGATCAAAAAAGTTTAGAGTTTTTAAATTTGCAATTACCTAAAGTTAGGAGTGAATTAGATACTGCAGAGGATAAACTTAATGCATATAGGAGACAGAATGATTCTGTTGACTTATCATTAGAAGCGAAGTCTGTCCTTGATCAAATTGTTAATGTCGATAATCAGCTCAATGAATTAACATTTCGAGAGTCAGAAATTTCACAGCTGTATACTAAGGAACATCCAACATATAAAGCATTGCTTGAAAAACGTAAAACGTTGCAGGATGAAAAAGCAAAACTGAACAAACGAGTTTCAGGAATGCCAGAAACTCAGCAAGAAATATTGCGTTTAAGCAGAGATGTTGAGTCTGGTCGTGCTGTTTATATGCAATTGCTAAATAGACAGCAAGAATTAAGTATTTCAAAATCAAGTGCAATAGGGAATGTTCGCATTATTGACAGTGCAGTAACTCAACCTAAACCAGTAAAACCTAAAAAAGTAATTGTAGTATTAATCGGTCTGATCTTAGGTGGAATGTTCTCGGTTGGATTAGTATTACTTCGTATTTTTTTGAGGCGTGGAATAGAAAGTCCAGAGCAACTTGAAGAAGTTGGGATAAACGTTTATGCCAGCATCCCCGTAGCCGAGACATTCTCACAGAAAATCACGCAAAAGACAGGTAGGAAGCGGAAAGGAAATGATGAAGCACAGGGGTTCCTTGCGATTGAAAACCCTGCTGATATTGCTATTGAGGCAATCAGAGGGCTAAGGACGAGCTTGCATTTTGCAATGATGGAAGCAAGGAACAATGTCCTGATGATTTCAGGTGCGAGTCCAAATGCAGGGAAAACCTTTGTTAGTACTAACTTGGCAACTATCATTGCACAAGCGGGTAAGAAAGTTTTACTCATAGATACGGATATGAGGAAAGGTTACACCCATAAACTATTTAATGTATCTAATGATAATGGCCTTTCAGATTTATTGTCTGGAAAGATTAATATTGAAAAAGCAATAAAAAAAGTCCCTGCTATCGGATTTGATTTTATTTCTAGAGGGATGGCTCCTCCAAATCCAGCAGAGCTGTTGATGCATCGTCGATTCGATGAATTAATTGTTTTGGCCAGTCAGCATTATGATATTGTAGTATTAGATACCCCACCTATTCTTGCAGTTACTGATGCAGCGATCATTGGGCGTTATGCAGGGACAACTCTTTTGGTTGCTCGCTTTGAACAGAATACAGTGAAAGAACTAGAAGTCAGTTTTAAACGCTTTGAGCAAAGTGGTGTGTCTGTTAAAGGATGTATATTGAATGGGGTGGTTAAGAAGGCAAGCAGTTACTACGGGTATGGATATAGCTATTATGGTTATTCATATGAAAAAGATAAATAAATGATAAAATAGCCGGGTCAATTACGGCCCGGATTATTTAATTCCGTCATCGTATCAACATAATTTAATTATTTAGAATGTATTATAAATATTGCGAGGGAGTTATGACGCTTCTCGGCAGGAATTTTATAGTCAGTTCGTTACTGGCATTATCAGATTTTATTGGTTTCACAGCTTCTATTTATTTTGCTATGGGGCTACTTACATTAATAACAACTCAAGATAATGGTGAAATTATACTATCAAATAATATCGATGGTTTGGTTGCACTACATTGGTTGCTTGCATTATGCTGTGTTGCTTGGTATTCAATGAGGCTGCGCCATTATTTTTATCGTAAAACATTCTGGTTCGAATTGAAGGAGATTCTTCGTACATTAGTGATTTTTGCTATTATTGAAATAGCCGTAACTGCTTTTGCTAATTGGTCATTTCCTCGTTTTTTATGGATACTTACTTGGATTTTTGTATTAATCCTTGTACCTGTATTCCGGATGCTTACAAAATATGTTCTTGATTCTTGGGGGCTTTGGCAAAGAGATACTTGGATTATTGGTAGTGGCCCTAATGCACATGAAGCCTATAAAGCGATAAACAGCGAACATAATCTCGGGTTAAAAATAGTTGGTTTTATTGACAGTTCTGAGGGTGTTCTGGAGTATAAAAAAATCGACGGCATCCCAATTATTTCTAATGATACAGATTGGCTGTCAACGAGAGACAAGCAAACGCAGTTTATCGTTGCAGTTGAGTCATACCAAGGTGAAATAAGAAATACGTGGCTAAGGAATTTCATGATAAAAGGCTATCGCTATGTCTCGGTGATCCCAACGTTGCGTGGTATGCCACTTGATAGTACGGACATGTCTTTTATTTTTAGTCATGAGGTTATGATATTTAGGGTCCAACAAAATCTGGCTAAATGGTCTTCACGAATAATTAAGCGTTGTTTTGATATTATAGGTTCATTAGCTATTATTATCATTCTTTCACCTGCACTGATTTATATTTGTCGCAAAGTAAAAAAAGATGGTGGCCCTGCTATTTATGGTCATGAACGTATTGGCAAAGGTGGGGTGTCTTTTAAATGCCTGAAATTTCGATCTATGGTAGTAAATTCAAAAGAAGTGCTGGAACAGGTACTGGCAAATGATTTGAAAGCCCGAGCGGAGTGGGATGCAACTTTTAAACTAAAAAATGACCCACGCATTACCAAGATTGGTCATTTCCTACGTAGGACAAGCCTTGATGAATTACCTCAATTATTTAATGTTTTGCGTGGAGAAATGAGCTTGGTAGGTCCGAGGCCCATAATTACTGCGGAATTAGCACGATATAATGATGAAGTTGATTATTACTTGCTCAGCAAACCAGGTATGACCGGATTATGGCAAGTCAGTGGTCGTAGTGATGTAGATTATGAAACGCGTGTTTATTTAGATGCTTGGTATGTGAAAAACTGGTCAATGTGGAACGATATTGCGATTTTGTTCAAAACTATTGGTGTAGTTTTGAAAAGAGATGGGGCATACTGAGGGGGTTTATTATGATCAAGATTAATTTCGATGAAAGATGGTGTGGTGAACATGGCATTGGGCGATTTGCCCGTGAGATTAGAAATGCCATAGATATGAATGAATTAAAATTAAAGGGAAGTCCAGTTAGTCAATTTGATATATTTAGATTGACAGCTAAAGTGCTGCTTACCAAAGGCTTTTTCTTTACTCCAGGATATACCCCACCTTTTTTTGGTTTAAATAAAACTCTCATAACTGTACATGATCTAAATCATATTGATATAGTGGCTAATTCATCTTTTACCAAGAAGTTATATTATAATTTTATTTTAAAAAGAGCATGTAGAAAATGTGCTAAAGTATTAACCGTTTCTGCTTTTTCAAAGCAAAGAATTATTGAGTGGGCTAATATTCGAGAAAATCAAGTAGTGGTTGTTGGTAATGGTGTTTCTGATGATTTTAATACTAATGTAGAGAGGTTTGACCCTGGGTTTAAATATGTATTTGTAGTTGGAAACCGGAAGGCTCATAAAAATGAAGATGCAGGGTTGAAGGCATTTCTTTTATCATCAATCCCGAAAGAAATAAAAATACTGTTCGTCGGAGAAAAATCTGCAGTATTACAAAATATTATTATTGAGTTTAACGCTGAAAATAGAGTATCCTTTTTAGGAAGGTTGACAGATAAAGAATTGGCGTCTGTATATGCAGGAGCAGAAATGTTATTATTTCCCTCTTTATATGAAGGATTTGGTTTGCCTGTTGTGGAAGCTATGTCTTGTGGTACGCCCGTCGTTACGTCTTCAACCTCATCATTAGCAGAAATTGCTGGGGGAGCAGCATGTCTGATTAACCCGGAAAGTATTTTGTCCATTCAAAAAGGTATAGAAAAAGTTTTTTTTGACGAATCATATAAGAATGAACTCATTAGCAAAGGTCTTATACAGGCAAGATGTTATACTTGGAATAAAACAATTGATAAGGTGAAAGAAGTATTATCTGATTTATCAAGAAAAGAGGTATAGGCAAATGCTTATAGTATGTCATATATAATATAAATTCTTATTTCTTGATACGATATTGAACTGTATTAAGTATAAATTTCACTTTTTGAGTCCGACTTTATGAAAGATGTAATTGGGGAAGGTGTTTTACACAGAAATATATATATGCTGTTTTTTTTGACTTTTTTTATTATCCTTTCATTTGGGGTTTTTTATAGTCCGCATATAGCATTTTGGTCATGCATGATATTATTAGTAAGTAGAATGTCAAATTCTTCTATTTTCCGGAATACAATTGTATTTGTGGCTGTATTAATGATTTTATTCACAGCTGCATCTAGAACTATTGGCATGGCTTTGAATGATGATTTAATTGGCACATACATGCCAATAGTTAATAGTCAAATTTTATATCACTCCGTTTTTTCTGCAGGACTAGGTATTGAGATAGCCTATCCGTTTTATATAAATATACTATTATCTTTTTTTCAATTAAATGATCCTCGATTTGTATTATTTCTAACAACAATACTCACATTATTTTTCTATCTTCTATGGTTGTATTTTTTTCTGCTACCTTCAATAGAACGTAAAGATAGAGGAATTGCTGTCGCTTTATCTTTATCTTTTATTCAGTTAGGATTGTTAACTCAAGTACTAAGGCAAGAAATGGCAACGCCAATATTGCTAATGGCCATTTTTTCTTGGGGACGTGGAAATAAAATAGGAAGTTTAGCGTTCTTGATATTGGCAACTTCAATACATAGTAGTTCATTAATTATATTTTTCTTTTTTGTATTATTTCCTTTATTACGTGTCAAAGGAAAGATTTTCGTATTACTAATGTTCCTACTGTTTTCAGTCTGCGTTTTTTTATATCCATCTCTTGTTGTAAGCTTTTTTTCTATAATCCAACTCTCATTTATTGGTAATAAAATCATATATTATGAAGGAGCTCAGTTTTTAGGCGGGTTTGAAGCATTTTGGGCAGGGAAGTTTTATCTTTTAATTGTGTTATTTATCATTTTTTGTCGCTCATTTTTAAAACGCGTTAGTTTCAACGATCCTTTTTATAAGTCAATGTATGATTTTTGTTTTTGGGGTTGCCTATGTAATCTTACATTGATTTTATTACCTAATGCTGGTCGATTCTTTCTTGTTATTCCTGGTTTTCTTATGGTGTTTGTTTTATACCCTATAATGAAAAGATATCCTGTAATGTTTAGGTATTTGTTCTTTGTATTTATCATGTGTTCTTTTTTCTTTCCTCAACGCTTAGTTGGTGGAGGAAACCCTGGTTTTGAGTTATGGCAATCATATTCTTGGATAGGGGAAGAACCATTCTATTACCTATCCTGGCTATTTTAATCCCAGAAAAAAATGATATTAATCTAAGAAGATTTCATCTCGTAGTGGAGGACAGCTGTATGAGAAAACTAATTTTTATGATTGCATCTATTTTTTTTATAACTCCATCTTATGGTTTTTATAAAGGAGTAGGTATTCATTTATCTCCTATCATTGGAAACAGTGATGCTTATTATGGATTTATTACTAATGTACAAGCAAATTCTTTTAGAAGCGATTACTCATGGAATAAATCCGAGATAAAAAAAGGTGAATATGTTACACCATCTAAAGACTTAGATGAACTAGTAGAAAAAGCAATATCGAATGGAATAACGCCTGTATTAATTATTGATTATAATAATATATTGTATTCAAACTCCACAGTGTATAACAAAAGGATAATGAGTCAAAGTGAGTTAAACGGATATTTGAATTATTTTAGATGGGTGGTGCAACACTATAAAGGTAAAAAAATAATATTTGAAGTATGGAATGAATGGGATAAAGGGTATCCAAAGGAATCAGGTAAAAGTGATGAGTCTGCAGAAATGTATATTAAAATGATAAAAGAATGCAGAAATATACTCAAAGAATATAATAGTGACTCTCTACTTATTGCTGGTGGGTTTAATCCATTAGATTCAAATGATTTAAACTGGGGTATTAAATTGCAGGATAAGGGAATACTTGATTATATCGATGGGTATTCAATGCACCCATACGATTTCAATAAATACTATACGGAGTCACCAGGAAAAAGTATTATGAAGTTGACAAATGCTTACAACTTTATGGTCAAAAAAGATACCGGTAAACATAAAGTTAACTTTTATATAACAGAAGTTGGTATTCCTTCATATCCAAACTCAAGTTTAAGTGATGCGGAAATCTCAAATTATATAAAAGAATATTTCCATCTTGCGATGGCTAAAGATTTTATTAAAGGTGTATGGTGGTATGACCTAATGGATGATGGTAAAGACATAAAAAACAAAGAACATAATTTTGGATTGTTAACTCATGATTGGAAAAAGAAAGATCAAGCAGCGGCTTTTTCTAACATAGATTTAATTGGTAAGTAAAGAACTAGTTTTCGGTTGTTCCTTCTTATAAAAATACTCTATCTATTCTCAATAAAATCAAAGTTTTTCAAACTATAATTTTTAGTTATACCTTAAGTGAGGTTATTATGATTAGTCCCGTAGTTATGGCTGGTGGAACCGGTAGTCGTTTATGGCCAATGTCCCGGGAATTGTATCCGAAACAGTTTTTAAGTTTGCATGGAGAAAAATCTATGCTTCAGGAAACAATTTTACGAATGCAAGGATTGGATGTAAATGAACCCTTGATTATTTGCAATGAACAACATCGTTTTCTTGTTGCTGAGCAGTTACGCCAGATTAACCAATTATCCAAGAATATTATTCTTGAGCCTGTCGGACGTAATACGGCTCCTGCCATCGCGTTAGCAGCCCTTAAGGCAACACTCGATGGTGAGGACCCACTACTTTTAGTGCTTGCTGCAGATCATGTGATCGAAAATACGAATGCATTCCATAAATCGATAAAGAATGCAATACCATTTGCAGAAGAGGGCAAGTTAGTTACATTTGGAATCGTAGCAACAGGGCCTGAAACTGGTTATGGATATATACAACGTGGTGAAGAATTAGGGGAAGAATGTAATGAGGCCTTTCATGTAAAGCGATTTGTTGAAAAACCTGATATGTTGACGGCACTACAGTATCTTGAAAGTGGTGAATACTACTGGAACAGTGGTATGTTTTTATTCCGCGCAAAGCGGTTTTTGACAGAGTTGGAAGCTTTTCGCCCAGATATACTTGATGCATGTAAAAAATCTATGGTGTCTCTCCGTCCTGACTTTTTACAAGAATTTATTCGTATCGATAAGGATGCCTTCATCGCTTGTCCTGAAGAGTCAATTGATTATGCAGTAATGGAGAAAACGTCTGATGCAGTAGTCGTACCATTAGATGCTGGATGGAGTGATGTTGGTTCTTGGTCCGCATTATGGGAAGTTAATAATAAAGATGATAATGGAAATGTATTGACCGGTGATATTTTTGTACATAACTCTAAAAATAGTTACATTAATACTGATGAGAAACTAGTTGCCGCTATTGGCGTTGAAAACCTTGTGATAGTTAACACTAAAGATGCAGTGTTGGTAATAGATAAATCCCAAGTTCAAGATGTTAAAAAAATAGTCGAGTATCTGAAAGAAAATAAACGACGTGAATATCGTTTGCATCGCGAATCCTATAGCCCTTGGGGACGAAATGATAAGGTCGTTAGCACACCACGATATAACATTAATCGTGTTACAGTTAAGCCTGGTGGTAAATTTTCTTTGCAAATGCATCATCACAGAGTGGAGCATTGGGTAATATTGTCAGGAACTGCACAGGTTACGCTTAATGATGAAACATTTCTTTTAACCGAAAACCAATCGACATTTATTCCTATTGGGTCTACACATATGTTAGAAAATCCAGGGAGAATTCCACTGGAGTTATTAGAGATTCAGTCTGGCTCTTATCTTGGTGAGAATGATATTGTTCGTTTTGAAGACCATTATGGTATCTACTAATTAAGGATTTTGATTATGACTGGTACATTGGCTTGTTTTAAAGCTTACGATATTCGTGGAAAACTTGGTTCTGAACTTAATGAAGATATTGCTTATCGGATTGGACGTGCATATGGTGAGTATCTAAAACCAAAAAAAATGGTTCTTGGAGGGGATGTTCGGCTTACAAGTGAAGCATTAAAATTAGCGCTGGCAAAAGGTTTACAGGACGCTGGAACCGATGTATTAGATATTGGATTATCAGGGACAGAAGAAATTTATTTCGCAACATCTCATCTAAATATTGATGGGGGAATCGAAGTTACGGCTAGTCACAATCCTATGGACTATAATGGGATGAAGTTAGTACGTGAAAAATCAATGCCAATCAGCGGTGATACAGGGCTGAGAGATATTCAAAAATTAGCTGAAGAAAATCAATTTTCGCCAGTGGAATCAAGTAATCGTGGAAGTTATGAGCGGATTTCTGTTTTAGATGCTTATATAGATAAACTATTAAGTTATATTGATTTCAAAAACTTCAATCGTTCTATTAAGTTGGTTATTAATTCTGGAAATGGTGCCGCGGGTCATGTCATCGATGCGATTGAATCCCGTTTTAACCTAGCCAACGTACCCATCGAATTTATCAAAGTACACCATCAGGCAGATGGTAATTTTCCTAATGGAATTCCTAATCCATTATTACCTGAATGTCGTCAAGATACAACTGATGCAGTGGTCAAACACAATGCAGATATAGGGATTGCCTTTGACGGCGATTTTGATCGTTGTTTTATGTTTGATGAAAAAGGAAATTTTATTGAAGGCTATTACATTGTTGGTTTGCTGGCCGCTGCTTTTCTTGAGAAACACCCTGGCTCTAGAATAATTCATGATCCGAGACTTAGTTGGAATACAATCGATATTATCACCAAAGCAGGTGGAGTACCTGTAATGTCTAAAACTGGTCACGCTTTCATTAAAGAGAGGATGAGAAAAGAAGACGCTATTTATGGTGGTGAAATGAGTGCTCATCATTACTTTCGGGATTTTTCATACTGTGATAGTGGAATGATTCCTTGGTTATTGGTTGCTGAATTGTTATGCGTCAAAAATCAGACTCTAGGACAATTAGTCAATGATCGTGTTGAGGCATATCCAGCGTCAGGAGAAATTAACAGCCTATTATCAGAACCTAAGAAAGCTATCGAACGTGTCCTTGCTAAATATGAAGGTGATGCAAAATGTGTAGATTATACAGATGGAATTAGTATCGAATATGATGAATGGCGCTTTAACCTGCGTAGTTCAAATACCGAACCAGTTGTTAGACTAAATGTTGAATCACGTTCAGACAAGCTGCTAATGCAAAGGAAAACTGCAGAAATTTTATCACTACTTCGTAGCTAATTATATAAGATTAATTACACATATCGAATTTCAAAATAATCAATTGGAATTTCAATTGATTATTTTTTATTATTAAGTGTGCCAAAGGTATATGTATGTCTAATGAGATGAGTGTTGGTATTATTGCTGACTGGCTAGTTACTTATGCTGGTGCAGAAAAGGTCATTGCTGAATTTATTAATTTATATCCTACATCAGATTTATATTCTGTTGTTGATTTTTTGTCTGATGAACATCGAGAGCTTTTTAAAGGTAAGAAAGCAACTACAACATTTATTCAAAGCTTACCCAAAGCTAAAAATAAGTATAAAACTTATCTACCATTGATGCCATTAGCCGTTGAGCAATTAGACGTTTCGAAACATGATATTATTCTATCGAGTAGCCATGCAGTTGCTAAAGGTGTATTAACTGGACCTGATCAATTACATATTAGTTATGTACATTCACCAATTCGCTATGCTTGGGATTTACAGCATCAGTATTTACGTGAGGCTGGCATTGACAAAGGAATGAAAGGTTTTTTAGCAAAATGGCTGCTACATAAAATCAGAATTTGGGATTGTCGTACAGTAAATGGAGTCGACCATTTTATAGCTAATTCCCAATTTATAGCCCGTCGAATTAAAAAAGTTTATGGGCGAGATGCCGATGTTATATATCCTCCCGTAGATATTGAGCGTTTTCAACTGAATGGTAATAAAGATAATTACTATTTTACAGCTTCGCGTATGGTTCCCTACAAGCGAATGGATCTTATTGTTGACGCGTTTAGTCAGATGCCAGACAAAAAACTTGTAGTTATAGGTGATGGGCCTGAAATGAAAAAGATTAAAGAAAAAGCGACTAGCAATATAGAAATACTTGGCTACCAGTCTGATACTATAATGAAAGAACATATGCAAAAAGCAAAAGCCTTTGTTTTCGCGGCAGAAGAGGATTTTGGTATTACTCCTGTAGAAGCTCAGGCATGTGGAACACCTGTAATAGCTTTTGGAAAGGGGGGAGCGTTGGAAACTGTGATTGAATTTGGGAAAAATAACCCAACGGGATTATTTTTTAATAAACAATCTACATTGGAGATCATGAATGCCGTTAATAAATTTGAAGCTATATCTGATAAGATTAGTCCCCTAGATTGTTGTAATAATGCCAAGAGGTTTTCAATTGAGGTTTTTCAAAGTAACATTGAACAGTACATCTCGAATAAATGGGCCGATTTTAAAGATAATAAATCATTGAAATTATGATGCAATGTTGTGGGTTATTATACATATAATATTTTATATTTCATTTTGGTATTTTTTACTTTGAGATGATTTTCTATTTTATTAAAATTTTTTGATAATCGATACAAGCCTTTCCACGAGTTGTTGTCTTTAAAAATGTTTTGATATAAGCATGCATTAATTTATGTTCGCGGCTGTATTTATTTTTTTTGATAGAGCACTTTTTATAGTCAATTGTATATGTAGGGAATATTATGATTGTAATACATGAATATGGTGAGCCATCTCATTATGCAGGTGCTATAGAAGCTAATAAATATAAAAATTCACATGTGGAATATCATGAATTTTCGTGTATTAAAATCATGATTAAATCGCTAATAAGGAAAGATAGTAATGCGTTCAAAAAAGCTATAAAAGATTTATTCTTTTTTATATCATGTTATATCTTTCCTGCTTTATTAAGAGATAAGTATATAATAATTGGAATTGCCCCTGTTGATTTTCGAATTCTATTTTTTAATAGAATTCTTAAATATTCAAAAGTAACATATCATACATCATGGATGATATGGGATGGACATAAATTTCCTAAAAACAATTATTTTTTAAAAAATACCATTAAAAAACAATGGCATTATTTCCTATCTAAGATTGTAGATTCCTTCGCAGTTGTAACTGATTCTGTCAAAGAACAGTTAGTAATTAATATGGGCGTTGATCCATCCAAAATAGACGTAGTGTATCATTCATATGACGAAAGCATTTTTTCATTTCATAATAATAGTACACAAAAAGACAAGCCGGTTAATATTGTTTTTGCGGGGCGACTAGTTAAAAGCAAAGGAGTAGAAGAATTTCTTAAAATTGCTGAATCTAATCCAAAGATTAATTTTTATATTATTGGGAGGGGTGATGAGGAACTAAGAATTAAAGATGCATGTTCTTTTCTTCCCAATCTATCGTTTGTCGGTTATGTAGGTAATAGGACATTATTAGCAAGTTATTACAAAGAGGCTGATTTTATTCTCTTGCCTTCAAAGAGAACAGAGGGTTGGGAAGAATTATTTGGCATGGTGATTATTGAAGCAATGGCTTGTGGGTGTATTCCTATTTGCACTGACCACAATGGGCCTATCACTATCTTAAAAAATTCATCATGGATGAAAAATATCATCAAAGAAGATGAGTATGTTGTTAAGACAAATAATTTGATTAATATGTATTTATCGGAACCTAGTCTAATGTTGTCGGATAGGCAATTGGCAATTGATACTGCTCTTTTATATAGTCGAAAAAATATATCTCAAAAGTGGTGTTCCGTTTTTAAAAAAGCAGGGGTTTAATAATGATTTATATAATTCTCGTTAACTGGAATGGAATTAATGATACTTTGGCCTGTTTGGATTCACTATTAAAACTTAATTGTGATAATTTTAGTATTGTTGTTTGTGATAATGGTTCTTCCGATAACTCATCTTTAAAAATACAAGAATGGTTTTGTTCACTCGAAAATGAACAAAGGAATAAATGTAACCTTCATAAAGTGAGTGAAAAGCAGTTAGATAAGAAATTTGATAAAAATAAAAATCTTAATATATATTTTATTGATATTGGTAAGAATCTTGGCTTCTCTGGAGGGAATAATGTAGGTATAAAATTCTCTTTATCACAAGGTGATATGGATTATGTGTGGTTATTAAATAATGATACTGTTGTTGATAGCAATAGTCTCTCTATAATGAAATCCGCATTCTCTAGAAATGAAAATATTGGTATCTGCGGCTCTAGACTAGTATATTTTGACGCTAGGGATACAATACAAGGATTAGGAGGGGTATTTTATCCCATTTTATGCATGGCTAAGCATTATAAGGCATATGAGCCAGCCGATATGCAATTCAATGATGATCTGGTTTCTGATCAAATTGATTATATTATCGGAGCCTCTATGTTAATTAGTAAGAATGTCTTGGATGATATCGGCGGGCTTTGTGAAGACTATTTTCTTTACTTTGAAGAGATAGATTTTTGTCTCAGAGCAAAGAATGCAGGGTATAAAATATTCGTCACGACTGAAAGTATTGTCTATCACAAAGAAGGTGCTTCAACGAAAAAAAACTCAAAAGGAATTGTTTCTGATTTTTATTGGGTTAGGAATCGATTATTAGTTGCGAAGAAATTTTACCCCTATTACTACGTACCAGTATATCTTTCACTTCTTATTGCACTTGTTAATAGAATTAGAAGGAAAGAGTACCATAAGGCTATGAATGTTATAAATGTCATGCTTAATAAAAATATGAAGGTTTGAATAATCATTTCAAGCAACTGAAATTTATTTAATTAAATGGTTATGTTCACGGTTTATAATCTATACTCTACATTTCTTATTTCGTGCTTAGTGAATACAATCGTGCATAGTGAATGCAATAGGTGATTTGATTGGATAAAAAAATAGTTAAGAACTCTTTCTGGATGATGTCAGAAAAAGTTATCTCAATATTCGGACTTATTTTTGTCACAGCCTATGTTGCAAAATATGTTGGGCCTGGTGTTTTTGGACAAATATCATTTTCTATGTCTGTTTTCCAAATCACACAAATAATTGCTCAATTAGGTAGTTCGGTTATTATTTTTAAGCGAATTAGTAAGAAAAAAAATTCGGGTGTGATCCTCATTAATGCAACAGTTTTTATAAGGATCATTTTTTATATGTTTTTTTCCCTTCCTGTTGTTTTTTATTTTCTGTTTTATGATTTTAATAATTCATTTTGGTTTGTTTTTGCTGCCTTTTTGGCATGTTTTTTTTCTTCGCTTGATGTCTACTCAATATATTATGATGCGACTTTAAAATCGAAAACAAACGCAATGGTTAACATGTTTGGTCTTATTGTAAGTCTGACGCTAAGATGGTTAATTGTTCGTATGGAGATGGATCCAATATATATTACCATACCAATGGTATTAACAAGCCTAATTCCTTACGTGATGAGAGCATTTTCATACAGAGAAAACTTTAAAGTAACTCCATTCTTAAATCGGCATAGGAGAAAATATAGAAGATATCTATTGTATGCTGGAGGTAGTTTTGTTATTTCTGATGTCTCAATTGCTATATATACAAGATTGTCACTTCTTTTACTCGCAGTATTTGCAACCAAAGAACATGTTGGAGTTTATTCTGTTGCGATAAGTTTGGCTGGCTCATGGTCCTTCATCGCAATGTCATTTATCACATCTACATTACCAAGTATTTTTTCTGAAAAAGATGATCTTGTTGCTGAAAATAAAACGGCCAAGTTAACGATATATATGATTTTAGTTTGCATTCCTATTATTGTTTCCGTGTATATATTGGGTCGATGGTTTTTGAGTTATTTTTATGGCTACGAGTACGAGAAAGCCTTTTACCCACTTATGATTCTCTGCTTCTCGACAGTAGCTTCAACATTAGGTACTATTTCCGCTCGTTTTATTGCTAGATATTCTGGCTATGCCTTTTTATCAAAAAAAATGCTTGTTGTATTGATTTCTTCAGTATTACTTAATTTAATATTTATCCCCCACTTTGATATAGTAGGTGCTGCCTTTGCCACTTTAATAACCGAGATTCTCTCGCTTACGCTTTTCAACTATTTTTTCAAAAAAAGAGTTGTCGCTAAGTTACACATTAGAACATTAATGTATCCTTTTTTATACATTAAATCAAAATTTGTAAGTGGTTAATGATTGCTTGACTCATTTCCTCTACTGATTAGTTGAAACTTGCCTTTGTATGTTTTTATATATTTTTGTGGGGAGTGATTTTATTTTTTTAGGTGTGCAGTACTAATATAGAAAGAGATGATATATTATTTGTAATTAATCAGCATTTTAATTTTTATACTATGCGCCTTCCCTACTTTAAGCTAACATAATCATCACATTTAAACTGCGAACGTGTCGCAGTGACCACACCAGAGAGGAGTATGTAATGTCCAAGCAACAGATCGGGGTTGTCGGTATGGCAGTGATGGGGCGCAACCTTGCGCTCAACATCGAAAGCCGTGGTTATACCGTCTCTGTTTTCAACCGCTCCCGTGAAAAGACCGAAGAAGTGATTGCCGAAAATCCAGGCAAGAAACTGGTCCCACATTATACCGTTAAAGAGTTTGTTGAATCCCTCGAAACTCCGCGCCGCATCCTGTTAATGGTGAAAGCGGGCGCAGGTACCGACAGCGCTATCGATTCCCTTAAGCCGTATCTGGATAAAGGCGACATCATCATCGATGGTGGCAACACCTTCTTCCAGGACACCATCCGTCGTAACCGTGAGCTGTCTGCCGAAGGTTTCAACTTTATCGGTACCGGTGTTTCTGGTGGGGAAGAGGGGGCACTGAAAGGCCCTTCTATCATGCCTGGTGGCCAGAAAGAAGCCTATGAGCTGGTAGCGCCAATTCTCGAGCAGATTGCTGCTCGTGCTGAAGATGGTGAACCATGTGTCGCCTATATCGGTGCTGATGGTGCGGGTCACTATGTCAAAATGGTCCACAACGGTATCGAATATGGCGACATGCAGCTGATTGCCGAAGCCTATGCGTTACTGAAAGGTGGTCTGGCGCTTTCTAATGAAGAACTGGCGGCAACCTTTACCGAATGGAACGCAGGTGAGCTCAGCAGCTACCTGATCGATATCACCAAAGACATCTTCACTAAAAAAGATGAAGAAGGTAAATACCTGGTTGATGTGATCCTTGATGAAGCTGCCAACAAAGGTACCGGTAAATGGACCAGCCAGAGTTCACTGGATCTGGGCGAACCGCTGTCCCTGATTACCGAGTCCGTTTTCGCTCGTTACATCTCTTCGCTGAAAGATCAGCGTGTTGCGGCTTCTAAAGTCCTGACGGGGCCAGAAGCTCAACCAGCTGGCGACAAGGCAGAGTTTGTAGAGAAAGTTCGTCGCGCGTTGTATCTGGGCAAGATCGTTTCTTATGCTCAAGGCTTCTCCCAACTGCGTGCTGCATCGGATGAATACCACTGGGATCTGAACTACGGTGAGATTGCCAAAATCTTCCGTGCCGGTTGCATTATTCGTGCGCAGTTCCTGCAGAAGATCACTGATGCTTACGAGCAGAATGCAAACATTGCTAACCTGCTGCTGGCGCCGTACTTCAAACAGATTGCTGATGAGTACCAGCAGGCGCTGCGTGATGTCGTGGCTTATGCTGTTCAGAACGGTATCCCGGTTCCAACATTCTCTGCTGCCATTGCCTACTACGACAGCTATCGCTCTGCAGTCCTGCCAGCTAACCTGATCCAGGCTCAGCGCGACTATTTCGGTGCTCATACCTATAAACGCACTGATAAAGAAGGTGTATTCCATACTGAGTGGATGGAGTAATTCCATTCTGCTTTAATCCTGGGGGAATACCCCAGGATTTTCCGATTATTATTCTATAAGCATAAGCGTTCCCTTATATTTTAGCGTTAAATGTTAGTAATTTTATAATTTGGCTATACTCTATTCTGAATATATTTCTTGATGCAGAAGTCTGAGTGAGACTAGTATTAAATTTAATATACTGAGCTTTTATAACTATTAATTTGAAGTCTGTATTTAACATTAAAGGTAGATTAAATATGAAGATCCTTGTCACTGGCGGCGCGGGTTTTATTGGTTCTGCAGTTGTACGTCATATTATTGAAAATACCCAGGACGAAGTACGCGTGATGGATTGCCTGACTTATGCGGGGAATCTTGAATCTCTGGCGAAGGTTGCCGATAGCGAACGTTACTCCTTTACCCAAACTGATATCACCGATGCTAAATCCGTCTCGGAGCAGTTCAGCGATTTCCGTCCGGATATCGTGATGCATCTGGCGGCAGAAAGTCATGTTGATCGCTCAATTGATGGTCCAGCGGCCTTTATTCAGACCAACCTTATCGGCACTTTCACGTTGCTGGAAGCAGCCCGTCACTACTGGTCAACCCTGGATGCGGCCCCGAAGCAGGCCTTCCGCTTCCATCATATCTCTACTGATGAAGTTTATGGTGACCTGCACGGCACTGATGACCTGTTTACGGAAGAAACGCCTTATGCGCCAAGCAGCCCGTACTCTGCCTCTAAGGCCGGGAGTGACCATCTGGTGCGTGCCTGGAACCGTACCTACGGTCTGCCGGTAGTGGTGACTAACTGCTCAAACAACTATGGCCCGTATCATTTCCCGGAAAAACTGATCCCGCTGACCATTCTCAATGCGCTCGCGGGTAAGCCTCTGCCGGTGTATGGCAATGGCGAACAGATTCGAGACTGGCTCTATGTGGAAGATCATGCTCGCGCACTTTATAAAGTCGCCACCGAGGGTGAGAGCGGTGAAACTTATAACATTGGCGGCCATAACGAGCGTAAGAATATTGATGTAGTACGTACTATCTGCTCCATTCTCGATAAAGTGGTGGAACAGAAGCCGGGCAACATCAGCCAGTTTGCTGATCTCATCACCTTTGTGAAAGATCGCCCGGGCCATGATCTGCGCTACGCGATCGATGCGGCAAAAATTCAGCGCGACCTGGGCTGGGTGCCGGAAGAAACTTTTGAAAGTGGAATTGAAAAAACGGTTCACTGGTATCTGAACAATCAGAACTGGTGGCAGCGTGTGCTGGACGGCTCCTATGCCGGTGAACGTCTTGGTCTGAATAACTAATTGTCCCGGCTTGACTCACTCATTAAGGAAACTGACAAATGAAAGGTATTGTTCTGGCCGGTGGCTCCGGTACGCGTTTGTACCCTATTACCCAGGGTGTCTCTAAACAGCTTCTGCCGATTTACGATAAGCCGATGATTTATTATCCGGTGTCTGTGCTGATGCTGGCAGGGATCCGCGACATTCTGATCATCACCACGCCGGAAGATATGCCTGCCTTCCAGCGTCTGCTGGGCGATGGTTCGCAGTTTGGGGTTAACTTCAGCTATGCTATTCAGCCGTCTCCGGATGGTCTGGCGCAGGCCTTTATTATCGGTGAGAAATTTATCGGTAATGATGCTTGTGCGTTAGTGCTGGGCGACAATATTTATTTCGGTCAGAGTTTTGGTAAAAAACTGGAAGCGGCAGCCAGCAAAACGTCGGGTGCTACTGTCTTTGGCTATCAGGTCCTCGATCCGGAGCGCTTTGGCGTGGTGGAATTTGATGAGGACTTCCGCGCCTTGTCGATTGAAGAAAAGCCGCTAAAACCAAAATCAGACTGGGCAGTCACCGGACTCTATTTCTACGACAACAATGTTGTGGAAATGGCGAAAGAGGTGAAGCCGTCTGAGCGTGGCGAGCTGGAAATCACCACCCTGAACCAGATGTATCTGGATCGTGGCGACCTGCAGGTTGAACTGCTGGGCCGTGGTTTTGCCTGGCTCGATACCGGTACTCATGACAGCCTGATTGAGGCTTCGCAATTCATTCACACTATTGAGAAGCGCCAGGGCATGAAAGTGGCCTGTCTGGAAGAGATTGCCTACCGCAATGACTGGCTGAGCGCCGAAGGGGTTGCGGCACAGGCAGAACGGTTGAAGAAAACCGAATATGGCGCTTATCTCAAACGCCTGCTTAACGAACGTTAATCGCCTGCCGATCTCATACAGGGTATTCAATAATGAAAATTTTACTGATTGGTAAAAATGGCCAGGTTGGCTGGGAGCTGCAGCGTTCGCTGTCGACGCTGGGTGAGGTGGTCGCCGTTGATTATTTCGATAAAGAATTATGCGGTGATTTAACGAATCTTGAAGGCATTGCGCAAACTGTTCGGCAGGTAAAGCCGGACGTCATTGTCAATGCGGCGGCCCACACCGCGGTAGATAAAGCTGAAAGCGAGCGTGAACTGTCTGACCTGCTGAACGACAAGGGCGTGGCGGTGCTGGCGGAAGAGTCGGCGAAGCTGGGCGCCCTGATGGTGCATTACTCCACCGATTATGTGTTCGACGGGGAGGGGAGTCACTATCGTCAGGAAGAGGAGGCCACCGGGCCGCTGAACGTCTATGGTGAGACCAAACGCGCCGGAGAAATTGCGCTGGAGCAGGCAAACCCCCGCCATCTGATTTTCCGCACCAGCTGGGTTTACGCGACCCGTGGGGCGAACTTTGCGAAAACCATGCTGCGTCTGGCGAGTGAAAAAGAGACGCTGTCGATCATTAATGACCAGCACGGCGCGCCGACCGGGGCTGAGCTGCTGGCGGACTGCACCGCCATCGCCATCCGTGAAGAGTTGCGTAATAAAGCGGTTGCCGGAACCTACCATCTGGTCGCCAGCGGCGAAACGAGCTGGTATGACTATGCCCGCTTTGTGTTTGATGTGGCGAGAGCGAACGGCGTGCAGCTGGCTATCAATGAGGTTAACGGGATCCCGACAACGGCCTATCCAACACCGGCAAAACGTCCGCTGAATTCCCGCCTGTCGAATGAGAAATTCCAGCGCGTATTTGGTGTCACGCTCCCGGACTGGCGTCAGGGTGTAGAGCGCGTGGTCGTTGAAGTTTCAGGCAAGTAAGGGCATACAAGGTGAATATTATTAAAACAGACATTCCTGACGTACTGATTTTCGAACCCCGTGTGTTCGGTGATGCGCGTGGTTTTTTCTTCGAAAGCTTCAGCAGCAAGGTGTTTGACGAGGCGGTCGGCCGTCATGTTGAGTTTGTGCAGGACAACCACTCGCAGTCGCAGAAGGGCGTGCTGCGCGGTCTGCACTACCAGCTGGATCCGCACTCGCAGGGCAAACTGGTGCGTTGTACGGAAGGGGAAGTGTTCGATGTGGCGGTGGATATCCGTCGTTCATCGCCAACCTTTGGCCAGTGGGTCGGGGTGGTGCTGAGTGCGGAAAACAAACGTCAGCTGTGGATCCCGGAAGGGTTTGCGCATGGATTTATGGCGCTGAGCGAGACGGTGCAGTTTGTCTATAAAGCGACTAACTACTACGCGCCACAGTCAGAGCGTAGCATTCTCTGGAATGACCCGGATATTGGTATTAATTGGCCTGAACTGGACGGCTGCACGCTTTCTTTGTCAGAGAAAGATATGCAGGCCCATACTCTGGCGACCGCTGAAGTATATAAATAAATATTCTATTGATGATTATTTGTGCTTCCTGAAAAAGCCCGATCAGGGCCTTTTTAAGAGCCCTATTTTGTGCCTTTCTTGACACTTATCTTCGCAAAGAGTACAACCGCCAGAAGTATTGATTACAGGGTGGCTACTATGCCTCCGTCCAGTCAACTGATTAAAGTGTGAACGAATGAAAATTACTATTTCCGGTACCGGTTATGTTGGTTTATCGAACGGCATCCTGATTGCGCAGAACCACGAAGTGGTTGCGCTGGATATCGTACAATCTAAAGTCGATATGCTTAACCAGAAGATGTCGCCGATTGTCGATAAAGAGATTCAGGAATATCTGGCCGAAAAACCGCTGAATTTTCGTGCGACAACTGACAAACAAGATGCATATCGCAATGCTGACTATGTCATTATCGCCACACCGACTGACTACGATCCAAAAACTAACTACTTCAATACCTCAACGGTTGAAGCCGTTATTCGTGATGTCACTGAGATTAACCCCAACGCCGTCATGATCATTAAATCGACCATTCCGGTCGGTTTCACCCGTGATATCAAAGAGCGTCTGGGCATCGACAATGTCATCTTCTCCCCGGAGTTTCTGCGCGAAGGTCGTGCGCTGTATGACAATCTGCATCCTTCTCGTATCGTCATCGGTGAACGTTCGGAGCGGGCAGAGCGTTTTGCCAGTCTGCTGAAAGAGGGGGCTATCAAGCAGGATATCCCGACGCTGTTTACCGACTCGACCGAAGCGGAGGCGATCAAGCTGTTTGCCAATACCTACCTTGCTCTGCGTGTCGCTTATTTTAATGAGCTGGATAGCTATGCAGAAAGCCAGGGTCTCAACAGCAAGCAGATTATTGAAGGCGTGTGCCTGGACCCGCGGATCGGCAATCACTATAACAACCCGTCATTCGGTTACGGTGGATACTGCCTGCCGAAAGATACTAAACAGCTGCTGGCGAACTACGAATCGGTGCCAAACAATATCATTGGCGCTATTGTGGATGCTAACCGTACCCGTAAAGACTTTATTGCTGACTCTATCCTTGCGCGTAAACCGAAAGTGGTTGGGGTTTATCGTCTGATCATGAAGAGCGGTTCAGATAACTTCCGCGCCTCTTCAATCCAAGGGATTATGAAGCGTATTAAAGCCAAAGGTATCCCGGTTATTATTTACGAACCGGTGATGCAAGAAGATGAATTCTTTAATTCCCGCGTCGTTCGCGATCTGGATGCCTTTAAGCAAGAAGCAGATGTCATCATTTCTAACCGTATGGCGGAAGAGCTGGCTGATGTTGCGGATAAGGTTTATACCCGCGATCTCTTTGGCAATGATTAGTCTTTTCTGATGCAGAGTTCCAGCGGTGCTGCCGCTGGTCTCATCTCTCCCTTGCCTCCGCTTTTACAAATTTTCCATAACGACGACCTCGGTAGTGTGATGCACTCTGTAATTTTACGCTAAATCCATTGCCCGGCTTACGGTGGTCGGATATGTTAAATCATACCTTGTGAAGAGCTACCGTCACTGAGATGTAGATGCCGGAGATAAGCGCCGGAAGGGAAAAGAAGCCTGCTATGCGGGCTTTTTTTGTTTTTGTACTCAGGGATTGGCCACTAAGCAAGCAGGAGTTCCGACCAAAGCGGATGCGCATCAACGATTCTGTAAAACGCAGGAACAAAAAAAACCGCAACCCTGCGATTGCGGTTCAGAAAGAATCAGGTAATCACTCAGGCGTTGTAATACGCCTTGTACCACTCCACAAAGTTCTTCACGCCATCCTTAACGGATGTCTGTGGTTTAAAGCCAACCAGATCATACAGTGGCTTGGTATCCGCGCTGGTTTCCAGGACATCGCCTGGCTGGATAGGCATCATATTTTTCTCCGCTTCCATCCCCAGCGCTTCTTCCAGAGCGGTGATGTAGTCCATTAACTCCACCGGCGAGCTGTTACCGATATTATAGATTCGATAAGGGGCTGAGCTGGTGGCCGGTGAGCCGTTTTCTACGGTCCATTCAGGATCTGCCTGCGGAATGACATCCTGCACGCGGACAATCGCTTCTACAATGTCATCAATGTAGGTGAAATCACGCTTCATCTTGCCGTAGTTGTAGACGTCGATGCTCTTACCTTCCAGCATGGCTTTGGTAAATTTGAACAGCGCCATATCCGGGCGTCCCCACGGACCATACACGGTGAAGAAACGTAAGCCGGTGGTAGGGATACCATAGAGATGAGAGTAGGTATGCGCCATCAGTTCATTGGCTTTTTTGGTTGCCGCATACAGTGACACCGGGTGATCGACCGAATCATCCGTGGAGAACGGCATCTTGCGATTCAGCCCATACACTGAACTGGAAGAGGCATACAGCAGGTGCTGTACCTTGGTATGCCGGCAACCTTCCAGAATGTTCAGATAACCAATCAGGTTGGCATCGGCATAGGCATGCGGATTTTCCAGCGAATAACGCACGCCAGCCTGCGCTGCCAGATGGATCACGCGATCAAACTTCTCAGTAGCAAAAATTTGGGCCATGCCTTCGCGATCGGCAAGATCGGTTTTGTAAAAACTGAACAGAGGGGACTGTAATAGATCCAGGCGAGACTGCTTGAGATTGACATCGTAGTAATCGTTCATGTTGTCGATGCCAACAACCTCATGACCCGCCTCCAGAAGGCGCTGACTTGCATGAAAGCCGATAAATCCTGCGGCTCCAGTGACTAAAAACTTCATATTCATCCTCCGGGATCGGTGTTCCCCGCTATATATATTTGTCGATTTTACACTGGCTTGCCTTCGGGATCATCTGCTTTACCGTTGCAGGATATAAGCAGGTACCGTGGGAAGTACAGGGTTGCACACTTCCCGGGTCTGAGTGAGTGCAGAAGATTTAGGGTGAGTTTGCAAATGATAATCATTATTACATGAAAAATAAGTTAGCGTTATAATCGTTCCTGCTGTTCTTTGATAGTTACCGCACTCTGTTCGCCTCGTAAGCAAAGCAGCGGAAGGCTGAGCCTGGTCAATATTGTTTCTTTTTATATATTTTCCGAACAATTCCTGAATAATCAGTCAGTATTACTATTGTAATGATAGTAATGAAAACTACTTTTTTTCTTTATTATCATGTTGTTAAGTTGTTCTGGCGCGGTGTTCGAATAATGTGCGATAGCTGTATGTTTTTTGGCTGAATGGATTGGTTATGCTTTTTCATTTTTATTCTTCCAGACCAGAGCTATAATGCGCGCGTAATTCACAACCTACGTATGTATTATTGATAATGCGCAACAAACGTACTCTGCGAAGTACGGAGTGGCCACTTTTGAAGAAAAGTCAAACTCACTTTTATGCAAAAGAGGTTGAGGAAGTACGTTACCCTGATAGTGCTACCGCTGCCTGCTCGCGAATTTGATACTCTGCCCGACTCATGTAGAGATGCGGAGCGCCTTGCTACATGGCTGCTGAAGCCTCACTGCTGAGAGTGGCGCTTTTTGTTGGTTTCAAGGGTGAAATGAGAAAGTCCTGATGGATAGGATGCCATAAACTGAGGAGAGTAGCGGTGCATTTGTTGCGGTGTAGCGATGGATGTGAGTCCGGAGAGGGGCGCTGAGTACAGATATCCGTTTGTTTTTAGCTTTTTTGCCGAACGCTGACTAGGCTGTTTGTGGCTTCATGAATGCTGCGCCGGTAATGCTTGTGGAGCTAACGACGAGCGAATCCTCTTCGTTACGGTAAGACCGGGTAAGACAGACACTTTAGAGAGGGGAGTCCGCATTTTGGTTGCGATAGCCAATGGCGGTAGCGTGTCTGAATTTTAGAATAAACTCATTGTTCGATTTAACATTTTATTTACAATCTTAAAGGATGGTTTATGTGTCTTCCACGAGAATCACATTTTCATTCAGCGGTTACTGAGGTTAGCGATCATCTCCGATTCCGGAGTGCTAATGCGCAGGAAAGATTGTTTACATATTGCTTGTGCAAAATAATGTTACAATTGGTCTTTGTTTATGGGAATAGCTGTTCGTCTCTCGAGCACAGCAGATCTTATCGATAATTCTGTTTGATACATATTACGTACGGAATTTTTTGTAGAATAATTTATGAGTATAAAAATGAAGTATAATATAGGGTATTTGTTTGATCTTCTTGTTGTTATAACAAACAAAGATTTAAAGGTACGTTATAAAAGCAGCGTATTTGGTTACTTATGGTCAATTGCGAATCCACTGCTTTTTGCAATGATATATTATTTCATTTTTAAACTCGTTATGCGAGTGCAGATCCCGAATTATACCCTTTTCTTGATTACCGGTTTATTTCCGTGGCAGTGGTTTGCCAGCTCGGCGACAAATTCCTTGTTTTCGTTTATAGCCAATGCGCAAATAATCAAAAAAACAGTTTTTCCGCGCTCAGTTATTCCATTGAGTAATGTCATGATGGAAGGGTTACATTTCTTGTGTACAATTCCTGTGATTATTGCATTCCTGTTCGTGTATGGTATGCGTCCATCTCTCTCATGGCTCTGGGGCGTACCAATTATTGCGCTTGGTCAGGTGATTTTTACATTTGGTATTTCAATCATATTTTCTACGCTCAATCTGTTCTTCAGGGATTTAGAGCGATTTGTCAGCCTTGGTATCATGCTCATGTTTTATTGCACGCCGATATTATATGCGTCAGATATGATTCCTGAAAAATTTAGCTGGATTATTACCTATAATCCTCTGGCAAGCATGATCCTCAGCTGGCGGCAGCTGTTCATGGATGGCGTCTTAAATTATGAATATATTTCAATCCTTTACATTACAGGTTTAGTCCTGACAATTGTGGGCCTGAGTATTTTTAATAAATTAAAATATCGATTTGCAGAGATTTTGTAATGGAACCAGTAATAAACTTTAGTCACGTTACGAAAGAGTATCCTCTTTACCACCATATTGGCTCAGGAATTAAGGATCTCGTATTTCACCCTAAAAGAGCTTTTCAGCTGTTAAAAGGGCGTAAATATCTTGCGATCGAAGACATTACCTTCACCGTGGGTAAAGGCGAGGCCGTAGCGCTGATTGGCCGTAACGGGGCCGGGAAAAGTACCTCCCTTGGGCTGGTGGCAGGCGTCATTAAGCCAACAAAAGGCACCGTTACAACCCAGGGGCGCGTTGCCTCAATGCTTGAGCTAGGCGGCGGTTTTCACCCTGAATTAACCGGGCGAGAAAATATTTATCTCAATGCGACCCTGCTTGGGCTACGCCGCAAAGAGGTTCAGCAACGGATGGATCGGATAATTGAGTTCTCCGAGCTGGGTGATTTCATTGACGAACCTATCCGCGTGTACTCAAGTGGTATGCTTGCGAAGCTTGGATTCTCTGTCATCAGCCAGGTAGAACCCGATATACTTATTATCGATGAGGTACTTGCTGTCGGTGACATTTCGTTCCAGGCCAAATGTATACAAACAATACGAGACTTCAAAAATAAGGGTGTAACGATATTATTCGTTAGCCACAATATGAGTGATGTTGAAAAAATCTGTGACAGAGTTGTTTGGATCGAAAACCATAAACTCCGCGAAATTGGCTCAGCAGAGAGAATCATTGAACTTTACAAGCAAGCAATGGCTTAATAATTGGTAATAAGATGAATAGTATCAAAATTTATACATGTCACCACAAACCCAGTGCTTTTCTAAATGCCTCTATTATTAAACCACTGCATGTCGGGAAGGCTAATACTTATAATGATATTGGCTGTGAAGGGGATGATAGCGGAGACAACATTTCCTTTAAAAACCCCTTTTATTGTGAGCTGACGGCCCACTACTGGGTGTGGAAGAATGAATCTCTGGCTGACTATGTGGGGTTCATGCATTACCGCAGACACTTGAACTTTGCAGAACAACAAAATCATCCTGAGGATAACTGGGGGGTGGTCAACTACCCGCTCATCAATGCCGAATACGAAAGCCAGTTTGGATTAAGTGATGAATCCATAAGCACCTGCGTCGATGGATATGATCTGCTGTTACCCAAAAAATGGTCGGTAACATCGGCAGGAAGTAAGAATAACCTTGATCATTATGCAAAAGGTGAGTTTTTACACATTAAAGACTATCAGTCTGCCCTGGATGTCGTTGAAGAGCTGTATCCACAATATAAAGCTGCGATTCAACAATTCAATAATGCAACTGATGGTTATTATACGAACATGTTTGTTATGCGCAAAGACATGTTCCTGGATTATTCTGAATGGCTTTTTGCTATTTTGTCTAATCTTGAAGATCGGATTTCGATGAATAACTACAACGCTCAAGAAAAACGAGTTATAGGGCACATCGCTGAGCGTTTATTCAATATCTATATCATCAAATGTCAACAAGATAAACAGCTAAAAATAAAAGAACTACAGCGCACGTTTGTTACTGCTGAAACATTTAATGGTAAATTAAAGCCCGTTTTTGACGAAAGCGTACCGGTTGTTATTAGTTTTGATAATAACTATGCATTAAGTGGCGGGGCATTAATCAATTCAATTGTTCGCCATTCTGATGCGAACAGAAACTATGATATCGTTGTTCTGGAAAATAAGGTCAGTCATTTAAATAAACAACGCCTTATCAAGCTAGTTGCTGGTCATAACAACATATCATTGCGCTTTTTTGATGTGAATTCATTCACTGAGATGAGTGATGTTCATACCCGTGCACATTTTAGTGCGTCGACCTATGCGCGCTTGTTCATCCCGCAACTTTTCCGCGAGTATAAAAAAGTTGTGTTTATCGATTCTGACACCGTGGTGAAGGCTGATTTGGCGACACTTCTGGATGTCGAGATCGGCACTAACCTGGTTGCCGCTGTTAAAGACATCGTCATGGAAGGGTTTGTGAAGTTTGGTACCATGTCAGAATCAGATGATGGCATTATGCCTGCAGAGCAATACCTGAAAAAGACATTAGGAATGACTAATCCTGACGAATATTTTCAGGCCGGGATTATTGTTTTTAATGTCGAACAAATGGTTACAGAGAATACCTTTTCTCAATTGATGTCAGCATTGAAAGCCAAAAAGTATTGGTTCTTAGATCAGGATATCATGAACAAAGTCTTCTTTGGCCGAGTCAAATTCTTACCATTAGAATGGAACGTGTACCATGGTAATGGTAATACCGATGATTTCTTCCCGAATCTTAAGTTTTCAACCTATATGCGCTTTTTACAAGCCAGAAGAAATCCAAAAATGATTCACTATGCGGGTGAAAACAAACCATGGAATACTGAGAAAGTCGATTTCTATGATGATTTTCTTGAGAATGTTTTAAATACGCCATGGGAAAAAGAAATCTACTATCGCCAGTTACCTGTGGCCACGGTAGTACCTAACCAACATACTGAACTGCAGCAAACCGTGTTACTGCAGACAAAGATTAAAAGAGCTTTAATGCCATATGTTAACAAATATGCTCCTGTCGGTTCGCCAAGAAGAAATAAGCTCACCAAATATTATTATAAAGTTCGCCGTTCGATTCTTGGCTAATACAACTGGAGATACATTATGAAGCGTAACAATATTCTCATCGTCGGCGCTGGTTTTTCAGGTGTGGTCATTGCCCGCCAGCTTGCTGAACAAGGTCACAAGGTTAAAATCATCGATCAGCGGGACCACATTGGAGGAAACTCTTATGACACTCGCGATCCTCAGACTGATGTCATGGTTCATGTCTATGGTCCGCATATTTTCCATACGGATAATGAAACCGTTTGGAAGTTTGTCAATCAGTATGCTGAGATGATGCCCTATGTGAATAGAGTAAAAGCGACTGTTAATGGTCAGGTTTTTTCACTGCCGATTAATTTGCATACTATTAACCAGTTTTTTGCTAAAACCTGTTCTCCTGATGAAGCTCGCGCGCTCATTAGCGAAAAAGGTGATAGCTCGATTCTGGAACCGACGACTTTTGAAGAGCAGGCCTTGCGCTTCATTGGTAAAGAATTATACGAAGCGTTCTTCAAAGGCTACACCATAAAACAGTGGGGGATGCAGCCTTCCGAGCTTCCGGCATCTATACTCAAACGTTTGCCTGTGCGTTTCAATTATGACGATAATTATTTCAATCATAAATTCCAGGGCATGCCGAAGTTAGGCTATACCCATATGATTGAAGCGATCGCCGATCATGAAAATATCACTCTGCAATTACAGCGTGAGTTTGCGGCTGAAAATCGCGAAAGTTATGATCATGTATTTTATAGCGGGCCGTTAGACGCCTTCTATTCATACCAGCATGGGCGTCTTGGCTACCGTACTCTGGACTTTGAGCGATTTACCTGGCAAGGTGATTACCAGGGCTGTGCGGTCATGAACTATTGCTCAGTTGATGTCCCGTATACGCGAATTACGGAACATAAATATTTTTCCCCGTGGGAAAGCCATGAAGGTTCCGTATGTTATAAGGAATATAGTCGCGCTTGCGGTGAAGATGATATTCCTTACTATCCAATCCGCCAGATGGGTGAGATGGCTCTGCTGGATAAATATTTATCACTGGCGGAGAATGAGAAAAATATTACTTTCGTTGGACGCCTGGGGACTTATCGCTACCTTGATATGGATGTAACGATTGCAGAAGCATTGAAAACGGCCGATAAATATCTGTCCTCATTGTCCAACGACGAAGCGATGCCTGTATTTGTGGCCGACGTACGATGAAACATACTGCATTAATAGTCACTTTTAACCGTCTTGAAAAGCTAAAAAAGACGGTTGCTGAAACTGTTAAGCTGCACTTTACCTCTATCGTTATTGTCAACAACGGGTCCACGGATGGGACCTCTGATTGGCTTCAGACAATCACTGATCCCCGTGTAATTGTCTTGAATCTGGCCTGTAATAACGGTGGCGCCGGAGGGTTTAAGGCCGGTAGTCAATACATATGCAGTTCTGTTGATAGCGATTGGGTCTTCTTTTATGACGATGATGCTTATCCGCAAAGTGATATTCTTGATAAGTTCTCAACGATAAATAAAGAAGGTTGTCGTGTTTTTACGGCTTTAGTTAAAGATTTGCAGGGCCGGACATGCGCGATGAATGTTCCATTTGCAAAAGTCCCGACCTCGTTTAGTGATACTTTGCAATATATCAAACATCCCCAACGATATGTACCAGATAATAAGGAAATGCTGGTGCAAACAGTTTCATTTGTTGGCATGATCATTAAGCGTGAAGTCTTGAATGAGCACCTTCATCATATTTATGATGAACTTTTCCTTTATTTTGATGACCTCTATTTTGGTTATCAATTAACTCTAAGTGGTGAGAAAATTATCTATAATCCGGAACTTGTTTTTACTCATGATGTGAGTATCCAGGGAAAGGTCATATCGCCAGAGTGGAAGGTTTACTATCTTTGTCGAAACTTAATTTTGGCTAAGAGAATATTTACGGAAGTGGCAGTTTTTAGTAGTTCATCAATCCTTTTGCGCCTATGCAAGTATATCTCCATATTCCCTGTACAGCGCCGGAAATGGGTGTATCTAAAGTTTTTATGCCGTGGGATTGTACATGGTGTAAAAGGAATTAGCGGTAAGTTTCACTAAGTGGACATAGCAATGAAAAAACTGTGTTATTTCATAAATTCGGATTGGTATTTTGATTTGCATTGGACCGATCGTGCAATTGCCGCCCGAGATGCCGGTTATGAGATTCACATTATTAGCCATTTTGTCGATGATAAAATAGCGATAAAATTCAAGACACTAGGTTTTATTTGTCATAATATTCCTCTTGTCGCTCAATCGTTCAACGTTTTGATTTTCTTTCGGGCCTTTTTTAAGGCTCGGAAAATTATTCAAAGCATTAATCCTGATTTATTACACTGCATTACCATCAAACCGTGTTTGATCGGCGGATTTCTGGCTAAAAGTACCCATCGTCCTGTTATTCTGAGTTTTGTCGGTTTAGGCCGAGTATTTTCGGCAGAGTCTGGCTGTCTTAAGCTGCTGCGTAGTTTTACTGTTATGGCATATAAGTATATCGCCAGTAACAAATGCAGCTTGTTTATGTTCGAACATGATAAAGACAGAGCCAAACTCGCCGATCTGGTTGGTATCGATTACAAACAGACTATTGTTATTGATGGTGCGGGTATTAATCCAGAGATTTACAAATATTCTCTGGAGCAGCAACGTGATGTCCCGGTCGTCCTTTTTGCCAGCCGTATGCTGTGGAGTAAAGGACTTGGTGATCTGATTGAAGCCAAAAAAATACTGAGTAATAAAAATATTCACTTTACGCTGAATGTTGCCGGTATCTTAGTTGAGAATGATAAAGACGCGATTCCGCTAGCGACGATACAGAAGTGGCAAAGCGAAGGCGTGATAAACTGGCTCGGTCATTGCTCTAATGTATTTGATTTAATTGAAGAATCAAATATCGTTGCTTTGCCGTCGGTCTACGCCGAAGGCGTACCACGTATCTTGCTGGAAGCTTCCTCGGTCGGGCGTGCTTGTATCGCTTATGATGTTGGTGGCTGTGATAGCTTAATTATCAACAACGATAATGGGTTAATTGTAAAAAGTAAATCTGTCGAGGAATTAGCGGAGAAACTCGGTTTCCTGTTAGATAATCCTGAAACGCGAGTCGCAATGGGTATCAATGGCAGAAAGCGTATTCAAGATAAATTCTCGAGCGTGATGATCATTAATAAAACATTAAAAACATATCGCGATGTTGTTGAAGAGTAATTTTTGATGAAGCTGAGTCGCTTTCATCTTACCTATCCTTAATGAACTGGAAACCTACAAATTAAACGCTACCAATAAATAAATATAATTGCGTTTAGAAGCTAAGCGTCAAGGTGATTACATGTCTGAAAAAAAGAGTATTGCTGTTTCTGTTATTATCCCTGTGCACAATGCTGCTGGATATATTTCCGATACATTAAGCACCGTTTTGTCGCAAACATTAAATGATATCGAAATCATTATTATCAATGATTGTTCTGACGATAATACCTTAGAGATTGTCTCTGCGCTGGCTGAAACTGATTCACGGATTAGAGTTATTAACAACACGACAAATCTTGGTGGTGGAGGATCGAGAAACGTTGGGTTGGATGCTGCTATCGGTGAGTACGTTATTTTTCTCGATGACGACGATTACGCTGATAACATGATGTTGGAGCGCATGTACGCGCAGGCCAGCGATACACAAGCGGATGTCGTTATTTGTCGCAGCCAGTCTTTTGATCCCTCCTTACAAGTTTATGCTCCGATGCCGTGGTCAGTTCGCCAGGAGCTGCTACCTGATCTTATGGTTTTTTCCTCCCAGGATATTCCCTCTGACTTTTTCCGCGCCTTTGTCTGGTGGCCATGGGACAAGCTTCTCAGGCGTCAATTTATTGCTACTCATCAGCTTCGTTTTCAGGAAATCAGGACAACAAACGATCTTTTCTTCGTCTGTGCCTTCATGCTGATGGCGAACAGAATCTCGGTCTTAAATGAAACGTTAATTTCTCATACCATCAATCGTAGTGAATCCTTATCCGCCACGAGAGCAGAATCGCACCGCTGTGCTGTTGAAGCATTAGTGGCTCTTAAAGCATTTATCTGTCAGCAGGGGATGATGGATCAACGTCTCAGAGATTACAAAAACTATGTTGTCGTTTTCCTTGAGTGGCATTTAAACACGATATCTGGTCCGGCATTTCATCCGTTTTATCAGCAAGTGAAAGAGTTTATTGTTGCGTTAGATGCAAAGAATGATGATTTTTATGATGAATTTATCGCCGCCGCGCATCATAGAATCACTACGCTGTCAGCTGAAGAGTACCTATTCTCCCTTAAAGATCGTGTTCTGAAGGAGCTTGAGTTTTTCCAGGCAAAGAGCTCCGCATTACAGCAAGAAGTTGAGACGCTGACTGACTCATTCGCTGAGCAAAAGGATGAAAATGCGATATTGCATAATCAATTGCATGAGATTGAAGAGCGGGTTACTGAACAGGAAAAGAATATTCGTCAGTTAACTGACAAAAATAATAATATGCATCATGAAATAACTATCAAACAGCAAGAATTCAATGAAATTTATCAGCATCACAAAAATTTAATCTCTTCTTTATCCTGGAAGTTGACTAAGCCACTACGAGTGGTAAGACGTTTTTTTAAATAATTTCAAAAAGAAGTTAAGCAAGTTTCACTTCTTTGTTAGTGTTCTTGTTATTTTCAATAAAAATTTTTCGTTAAATAAAAGAGCTCCTGGTCATATGATTTGCGAGTCTCTATTCCTGTTAGATTAATAATTTATTAGTTAGAGAGTAATAGGTTTTTGTCGAGTTTTACTGGGGGCAGTAATATCTCGATGTGTGTACTTGTGTTTTTTTGTGACTTCCTGCCTTTTGAATTTTTTCTATCGGGCAGTGATCACCTTTTAATATTGATAGCTATTCTTTTTATTACTAATAAATTCTTTCTTCTAAAAGAATGTAGTTTTACTCATTGGAATATGGGGTGTAGATTGTCTGTTAACAGATTTGATGCCATTGATGGCACTCGTGGGATATTGGCGGGTATGGTCATGCTCAGCCATATGTTTGGCAGCTTTATGGGTTGGCCGCAAGTCAGACCATTTAGCGGTGCCTATCTGTGCGTGGTATATTTTTTCATCATGAGTGGCTTTGTTCTAACCTATGCCCACGCCTCAGGAAACTTTTTCAAATACGTTCTTACACGTTTTGCCAGATTATGGCCGCTTCATTTTCTGTCAACGATACTGATGGTAGCCATTTATTACTACAATGCACACCATGGCGGCTATGTTTCCAGTCCGGATGTTTTTTCTATTAGCGTGATATTAAAAAATATATTATTTCTTCATGGTCTTTACTGGCATGACTTCAAGTTAGTCAATGAGCCATCATGGAGTATCAGTATTGAGTTTTGGGTGTCACTTTTAATTCCTCTAATCTTTACGCGATTAGGAAATATGACTCGTGCGGTAGTTGCAGGTTTATTATTTATTTTTCTGTGGCATAAACATCCATCAGGGATACCGCCATCAATGCTAACAGCAATGCTGTCAATGCTGATTGGTTCATTGTTTTTTTCTTTATCACAGACAGAGTACTTTAAGTGTCTGATGAAAGAAAAGTTCATGGCTTTCTTTATTACCGCAGCGGCTATCGTATCGATCGTTGGCGTATATGCAATGAACCATAGTCGACTGGACTATTTTTTATTTGTTGCGTTTATCCCGATGCTATTCATCGATCATCTTCCGGATAATCAATTGATAAAGAGAATTTTCACCTCTAATTTATTCTTGTTTCTCGGTTATATTAGCTTCCCTTTGTATTTATTGCATGAACTGGTTATCGTATCCGGATTCATTTTTGACTCTGAGAATGCCTGGGTATCAATATCAATAGCGGCATTTGCATCAATATTCATTGCCTATATTTATACGCGATTTATCGATTATCCTCTCTATCGGGCGTTAAAGCGTCAGATTGCCAAAATAAGTTAATTATAGTTTGGGTTTTATTGAACGGTATTTAACTGGTTAGTGCACTGCAGCCGGAGTAGCGTTGCGACGGCTAAAAGGGGAGGGGCCTACCCTCCCTTCATCGATTTATTTATGCCTGCTACGCAGGTTCTCGACCACCGCCGTCAAATCCAGCCCCTGATCCTGCAGCAGTACCAGCAGGTGATACATCAGATCCGACGCTTCGTTCTTCAGCTCAAACTGGTCGTGTACCGTTGCCGCCAGCGCGGTTTCCACGCCTTCTTCCCCGACCTTTTGCGCAATACGCTTGGTACCGCTGGCGTACAGCTTCGCGGTATATGAGCTTTCCGGATCCGCATGCTTACGCTCGGCCAGCAGTTGTTCCAGCTGATACAGGAACAGCCACTGGTGGCCGGCGTCACCGAAGCAGCTGGAAGTGCCTTTATGGCAGGTCGGGCCGATTGGGTTAACCAGCACCAGCAGGGTATCGTTATCGCAATCCGGAGTAATACTCACCACGTTGAGAAAGTTGCCGGAGGTTTCCCCTTTGGTCCACAGACGCTGTTTGGTCCGTGAATAAAAGGTCACTTTACCGCTCTCTTCGGTCTTCGCCAGCGCATCCTGATTCATGTAGCCCAGCATCAGGACTTCGCCGGAGATGGCGTGCTGTACGATGGCCGGCATCATGCCGTCGGTTTTTTCCCAGTCCAGCTGTTCAGTTAACATACCCTAATCTCCACGCCCTGTGCTGCCAGGTACGTTTTTAGTTCACCAATATTAATAATCTGCTTGTGGAACACCGACGCCGCCAGCGCGCCGTCGACGTTGGCGTCGCGGAAGGCTTCAAGGAAGTGCTCCATGGTGCCGGCGCCGCCGGAAGCGATAAGCGGCACGTGGCAGACGGCGCGGACTTTACGCAACTGTTCAAGATCGTAGCCGTTACGCACGCCATCCTGATTCATCATGTTCAGCACGATCTCGCCGGCGCCACGTTTCTGCACTTCCTGCACCCAGTCGAGAGTCTCCCACTGAGTCACTCGCGTGCGGCTCTCATCGCCGGTGTACTGGTTAACGTGATATTTACCGCTCTCGGCATCAAACCAGGTGTCGATGCCCACCACAATACACTGCACGCCAAAACGATCGGCCAGACGGGTAATCAGCGTCGGATCGGCCAGCGCCGGGGAGTTAATCGAAATCTTGTCGGCGCCGAAGGAGAGAATCTGCGCCGCATCGTCGAGGGATTTAATTCCGCCTGCGACACAGAAAGGAATATCGATCACTTCCGCTACCCGCGACACCCAGCTTTTATCGACGACGCGGCCGTCGCTGGAGGCGGTGATATCGTAGAACACCAGCTCATCAGCGCCTTCGTCGGCATAGCGTTTCGCCAGCGGGACGATATCGCCGATAATTTCGTGATTACGGAACTGCACGCCTTTCACTACCTGGCCGTCGCGAACGTCGAGGCAGGGGATTATCCGTTTTGCCAGCATTGAATAGCCTCCGTTACGTTAAATTTACCTTCCAGCAGCGCGCGACCGACAATCACGCCGCGCACACCGGTTCCACGCAGCGCGGCAATATCATTAAGATCGCCGATACCGCCAGAAGACTGAAAGGCCACCTGCGGATAGCGGGCGCACACTTCTTCATACAGCGCGACGTTGGACCCCGCCAGAGTGCCATCGCGAGAGATATCGGTGCACAGGACGTGCTGCAGGCCGACGGATTGATAGCTCTCCACCAGCTCTTCCAGCGTCACGCCGGAGTTTTCCTGCCAGCCGCTGACTGCCACCTGCTTGTTGCCTTGCGCGTCGATACGCACGTCCAGCGCCAGCACCAGATGCTGCGGGCCAAAACGCGTAAACCAGCCTTTTACCACTTCCGGCGATTTCACCGCCGTTGAACCCACCACCACGCGCGCCACGCCTGCGGCAAGCAGGGCTGCCACATCTTCTTCCGTCCGCACGCCGCCGCCAACCTGCACCGGCACGTTCACTCCGGCAACCAGCGTTTTCAGCAGCGGGATCTGGCGCTTCGCCGGGTCTTTCGCGCCGGTCAGGTCGACCAGGTGCAGCACTTCGGCCCCTTGCGCGGCGTAGGACTGCAGGCGCGGCAGCGGATCGTTGCCGTAGTCGCGCTGCTGGCCGTAATCGCCCTGATGGAGACGGACAACCGTGCCGTCAATTAAATCTAAAGCAGGAATGATCATCACATCTCCAGGAAGTTTTTCAGCAGCTGCGCGCCGGCGCTGCCCGAGCGTTCCGGGTGAAACTGGACGCCAAAAAAGTTATCTTTCTGTACCGCCGCGGTGAACGGCTCGCCGTAATGACACTGGGCGATGGTGTAAGGATTCACCGGCATGGCATAGCTGTGAACGAAATAAAAATACGCGCCGTCATCGATACCGCGGAACAGACGGTTCCCGGCTTTCGGGTAGACCCGGTTCCAGCCCATATGCGGCAGCGGCAGCCCGTGATCGGTCATTTTCGGCACGTCTTCTTCGATAATGCCCAGCAAATCCACGCCGTTGCTCTCTTCGCTGCGCCGCCCCAGCAGCTGCATGCCGAGGCAGATGCCGAGCACCGGCTGGGTGCAGGCTTTCACCAGCTCAATCAGCTCGCGTTCGCGAATCTGATCCATGGCCGCCTGCGCGGTACCGACGCCGGGTAAAAACAGTTTATCGGCGCGCAGCACCACATCCGGATCGCGGCTGACCGCCGGCTGGTAGCCGTGGCGGCCGATTGCCGACTTTACCGAATTGAGGTTGGCACAGCCGGTGTCGAGGATCACCACGTTCATCACAGGACTCCTTTCGACGAGGGGAGCGTATCGCCCTGCACGCGGATGGCCTGACGCAGCGTACGGCCAAAGGCCTTAAACAGGCTTTCGACGCGATGATGGTCATTCTTGCCCTTCGTTTTCAGGTGCAGCGTGACCGCCATGGTGTAGGAGAGCGAACGGAAGAAGTGCTCCACCATCTCGGTGCTCAGATCGCCGACGCGCTGATAGGCGAAGTCGGCTTTATATTCCAGGTGCGGGCGACCGGAAATATCCAGCGCGCAGCGGGCCAGACATTCGTCCATCGGCAGCACAAACCCAAAACGGTTGATCCCGCGCTTATCGCCCAGCGCCAGCCTTAATGCCTCGCCCAGCGCCAGACCGGTATCTTCCACGGTGTGGTGATCGTCGATATAGAGGTCGCCGCCGACGTTAATCTCCAGACGGAAACCGCCGTGGGTGGCGATTTGATCGAGCATATGATCGAAGAAGCCGACGCCGGTGTGGATTTTGCTGCCGCCTTCGCGATCCAGCCAGACTTTGACATCCACCTGGGTCTCTTTGGTGTTGCGCTCAACGTGGGCATAGCGGTCGCGGCGAGTCAGCTGTTCGCAGATAGTCGGCCAGTTCAGCGTCTCGCGGTCATAGCGCAGGCCTGTAATGCCCATGTTATCCGCCAGCTCGATGTCGGTGGCGCGATCGCCGATAACGTAGCTGTGGGCTTTATCCATGACGCCCTCTTCCAGCCACGGCAGCACCAGCTGGGTTTTAGGCTTGCGGCATTCGCAGTTGTCGGCCGGCAGATGCGGACAAATCAGCACCTCGTCGAAACTGACGCCCTGGGAAGAGAACACCTGCATCATCAGATTGTGCGGGCCGTCAAACTCCGCCTGCGGCAGACTGTCGGTCCCCAGACCGTCCTGATTGGTGATCATCACCAGCTTGTAACCTTCCTGCTGCAGTTTCAGCAGGGCCGGGATCACCTGCGGCTCAAAGGCCAGCTTTTCAAAGCGGTCTACCTGAAAATCAACCGGTGGCTCGGAAATCAGCGTACCGTCACGGTCAATAAAGAGAAACTTCTGGGTCATACATTCTCCGCAGTCAAAGCGTCAATCACGCGCTGGCTCTCTGCACGGGTACCGATAGTGATACGCAAACAGCCGCTTAATGAGGGTTGTTTATTCTGGTCTCGTAAGATAATGCCCTGATCCCACAAAGATTTAAACACTGCGCTGGACGCTTTAAAGCGCACGAGGACATAGTTAGTCTCGGAGTCAAAGACCTGTTCAACGCACGGGATACCGCGCAGCTGGCCGATCAGATACTCACGCTCGTCGAGAATCTGCGCCACGCGCGCGCGCATCGCGGCGATACCCTGCTCGTTGAGCGCCTGGGCGGCAATGTCGGCCACCGGCGTTGACAGCGGGTAGGGGGCGATGACTTTCATTAACAGACTAATCACCTCGGCATTCGCCAGGGTAAACCCACAGCGCAGTCCGGCGAGGGCAAAGGCTTTTGACAGCGTGCGCAGGACCACCAGGTGCGGATAGTCGCTCAGCCAGCCGGCCAGCGTCGCCTGCGGACAGAACTCGATATAGGCTTCATCGGCCACCACAATCGCTTTCCCGCGGGTCATCTCCAGCAGCGTGCGCATATCGTTGGGGTTAATAATCTGTCCGGTCGGGTTATTCGGGCTGCAGACAAACACCACCTTCACGCCGTCGAGATTCGCGGCGATGCCCGGCAGATCGAGCTGCCAGTCGCTCAGGCTCGGTACCGTCCGGCAGGCCACGCCGATAGTTTCAGCGCTGACGCTGTACATGCCGTAGGTTGGCGGACAATAGAGCACCGCATCTTGTCCCGGTTCGCAGAAGGCGCGGATCAGCAGCTCGATACCTTCATCGGCGCCGCGGCTGACCAGAACCTGCTCCGGCTTAACGCCGGCATAGCGGGCATAATTCTCAATCACCGCTTTCGGCTGACATTCCGGGTAGCGGTTCAGCGTCTGCTGGGTCAGCTGAAATTCGACGGCGGTCGGGAACTCATTGGCGTTCAGCCAGACATCGCCTTTGCCGCCCAGACGACGAGCAGACTGATAAGGCGTCAGATCGCGCACGTTAGCGCGGGCTAAATCTTCGATGCTCATGCTTGCTCCTTAAGGGCTGCAACGCGCAGCGTAACGGCATTTTTGTGGGCGGTCAGGCGCTCTGCGGCGGCGAGGATCTCAATGGTCGAGGCGAGGGCGGCAAAGCCTTCGCGCGACAGCTCCTGCACGGTCATGCGTTTCTGGAAGTCCGCCAGTCCCAGACTTGAGCAGGTGGCGGTATAGCCATAGGTCGGCAGCACGTGGTTGGTGCCGGAGGCATAATCACCGGCGGATTCCGGCGACCAGTCGCCGAGGAACACCGAACCGGCGCTGGTAATGCTGTCAACCAGTTCACGGGCGTTACGGGTCTGGATAATCAGGTGTTCCGGACCGTACTGGTTGGAGATTTCTACGCACTGGGCGAGATCGCGGGCCACGATAATACGGCTGGCCGAGAGCGCTTCCCGGGCGGTCTCAGCGCGCGGCAGCTCCGCCAGCTGGCGCTCAACGGCGCGGGCGACCTGTTGTCCCATCGCCGCATCCGGAGTCAGCAGGATCACCTGAGAATCCGGGCCGTGTTCCGCCTGCGACAGCAGGTCGGAGGCGACAAAGTCCGGCGTCGCGCCGCTGTCGGCAATCACCAGCACTTCTGACGGTCCTGCCGGCATATCGATCGCCGCGCCGTCCAGACGCTGGCTGACCTGGCGCTTGGCTTCGGTGACGAAGGCGTTGCCCGGGCCAAAAATTTTATCGACTTTGGCCACCGACTCGGTGCTGAAAGCCAGCGCGGCAATCGCCTGAGCGCCGCCGACGTTGAAGATGGTGCGCACGCCGCAAAGCTGGGCCGCGTAAAGAATCTCATCGGCAATCGGCGGCGGGGAGCACAGAACGACCTGTTGGCATCCCGCGATGCGCGCCGGCGTCGCCAGCATCAGTACCGTCGAGAACAGCGGCGCAGAACCGCCGGGAATATAGAGGCCGACGGAGGCGATAGGACGGGTCACCTGCTGGCAACGTACGCCCGGCAGCGTCTCCACGTCCACGCCCGGCAGTTTTTGCGCGTTGTGGAAGGTCTCGATATTGCTGACTGCGACCGCCATGGCTTGTTTCAGCTCATCGCTGAGGCGAGCGCCGGCAGCGGCAATTTCTTCTTCGCTGACTTGCAGCGTTTTGACGTCGGTTTTATCAAACTTTGCGCTGTATTCGCGCAGCGCCGCGTCGCCATTGGTTTTGACGTTATCAAGAATGTCCGCCACCGTACGGGTGATGCTGTCGGAGGCAGAAATCGCCGGGCGCATTAAGAGTTGTTGCTGTTGTTCTGCGCTGCAGCTGTTCCAGTCGATGATGGTATTGAAGCTCATGGTCGTTTCCCCTGTCTAATCTCTGAGACAGGCCCGTCGGGCCTGTTCCCCGTGGATTACTCCATCATTTTCTCGATGGGCAGTACCAGAATGGAGCTGGCACCCAGCGCTTTCAGTTTTTCCATGGTTTCCCAGAACAGGGTTTCGCTGCTGACCATATGCATGGCAACACGCTGTTTGTCACCTGCCAGCGGCAGAATAGTCGGGCGTTCAGCGCCTGGCAGCAGGGCCACCACTTCCTCCAGACGTTCGGTCGGGGCGTGCATCATGATGTATTTGGATTCGCGCGCCTGAATCACCCCCTGAATACGGGTCAGCAGACGGTCGATGAGCTGCTGTTTGGCATCGGCCATTTCGCCATCGCGCTGGATCAGACAGGCTTTAGAGCGGAACATCACTTCCACTTCGCGCAGACCGTTGGCTTCCAGGGTGGCGCCGGTGGAGACCAGGTCGCAAATCGCGTCGGCCAGGCCAGCGCGCGGGGCGACTTCAACGGAACCGTTCAGCAGACAGGATTTAAAGGAGATGCCTTTCTGATCGAGGTAGCGCTTGAGCAGGTGCGGATAGGAGGTGGCAATACGTTTGCCGTCCAGCGACGACGGGCCTTCCCAGCGTTCATCCGCCGGAGTGGCCAGCGACAGGCGGCAGCCGCCAAAATCAAGGCGACGCAGAGTGAAATAGCGCGGGTCCTCACCCTGAGCGCGACGGCTCAGCAACTCTTCTTCCAGCACGTTCTCGCCAATGATGCCGAGATCCACCACGCCGTCCATAATCAGCCCCGGGATATCGTCATCGCGGACACGCAGAATGTCGATCGGCATATTTTCCGCCAGCGCAATCAGACGCTGGGTGTGCAAATTCACTTTAATGCCACAACGGCTTAGTAATTCGCGTGAATCTTCGCTCAGGCGGCCTGATTTTTGAATAGCTATGCGTAAACGGCTGTTGTCTAACATTCTTATTTCCTCTTAATTCCTGTCTGAATCTGTCCGAATTTGGTTCAAAAAAAAGCCCCCGGAAGTAAATCTTCCGGGGGCTCTATTCGCGCTCATGCACCTCTGGAAGATCTAAACGTCTTCCAGCACACATCGCCTGAAAGACTAGTCAGGATGATGGTGATGATGATGGTGTTTAAATTGAACGCTGTTCATAAAATTCTCTTTGAATGACTATGCATTTGATGCCTTTTAACCTAAACCACTTCAAGCGCAGAAAGCAAGGGCTTTTTACCATCATTAATTCATTTCATCTTTACTGAAGAAATTGTCAGTTGCCGCTGGCTGGCGTAGCCTTAAGTCAGCACAGCGAAAGAGTCAGGAGCCAGGTATGAAAAAGGTCGCAATTGTCGGTTTAGGATGGCTGGGCATGCCGCTCGCTTTGTCATTGAGCGCGCGGGGATGGCAGGTTACCGGCAGCAAAACCACCCAGGACGGCGTGGAGGCGGCGAGGATGTGCGGTATCGACAGCTATCCGTTACGCCTGGAGCCGCAGCTGGTCTGCGATGCCGAAGATCTGGATGCATTGATGAACGTGGATGCGCTGGTGATTACGCTGCCGGCACGCCGCAGCGGGCCTGGGGAGGATTTTTATCTGCAGGCGGTACAGGAGCTCGTCGATACGGCGCTGGCTTACCATATCCCGCGGATCGTCTTCACCAGTTCCACTTCCGTATACGGCAATGCCAGCGGGACGTTAAAAGAAAATTCGCCGCGCGATCCGCAAACCGCCAGCGGCAGGGTGCTGAAGGAGCTGGAGGACTGGCTGCACAACCTTCCGGGTACCTCGGTGGATATTTTGCGTCTGGCCGGACTGGTGGGGCCCTCTCGTCATCCCGGGCGTTTCTTTGCCGGGAAGTCCGCGCCGGACGGTCAGCACGGCGTGAACCTGGTACACCTGCAGGATGTCATTTCAGCAATCGAGCTGCTGCTGCAGGCTCCGAAGGGCGGACACATCTATAATATATGTGCGCCCAAACATCCGGCGCGCGGCGTGTTCTATCCGCAAATGGCCCGTGAACTTGGCTTACCGGCCCCGGTGTTTGCCGATAGCCCAAACGGCGGCGCCGGAAAAATTATTGATGGTAACCGTATCTGCTATGAACTGGGGTTTGACTATCAGTACCCCGATCCGCTGGTGATGCCGATGGAGTAATCCGCCAGCGGGGAATCGCGAACCTGAGGGGGCGGCGATGAAACCACTGCTGGATGTGCTCGTCATTCTGGATGCGCTGGAAAAAGAGGGGAGCTTTGCCGCTGCGTCGGCAAAGCTGTACAAAACGCCTTCTGCGCTGAGCTATACCATTCATAAGCTGGAAAGCGATCTCAATATTCAGCTGCTTGACCGCAGCGGCCATCGGGCGCGCTTTACCCCCACCGGACAGATGCTGCTGGAAAAGGGGCGCGAAGTTCTGCATACCGTTCGCGAGCTGGAAAAACAGGCGATTAAACTGCATCAGGGCTGGGAAAATGCGCTGGTGCTGGCGGTGGATAACACTTTTCCCTTCTTTTTACTGGCGCCTCTGGTCAGCCGGTTCTATCAGCAGCATACCGCTGCCCGACTGCGTTTTGTCCGCGATACGCCGGCCAGTGGCTGGAATGCGCTGGTGGAAGGCCGGGCAGATATTGTCATTGGGGTATTAAGCGATCCGCCGGCGCGGGTCGGCTATGGCTTTAGCCAGCTAGGTGAGCTGGCGCACATCTTCGTTATCGCGCCGCAGCATCCGCTGGCAAAAATGGATGCGCCGCTAAGCTGGCGGGCGATGAAACACTATCGGGCTATCGTGAGCGGCGGGGAGTGGCCGTCGGTTGACGATCAGGAAAGCCTGGTGACGTACGATTTTACCGGCCAGCTGATGTTGATTAGCGCGGGGCTGGGATGGGGGTATGTGCCAAGGTATCTGGTGCAGGCTCAGCTGGAAAGCGGTGAGCTGATAGAGAAAGAGGTGGCCGCTCATTTACCCGCGCATCGGGCATGGCTGGGCTGGAATGAAGACGCCGCCGGACTCTCTTGCGCATGGTGGCGCAGCGAGATTTTAGCAAATAATGCTATCCATACGATCTATGATATTAAAATTGTATAAATATTAATCTGTTAAGTAATTGTGGCGACGATTTGGCGCTCCAACATCTTGTCATTTGGCCAGTAAGTGTTGCAAAATACGCGGCCTGAAAAAATAGAAACTAGCCGACGCTTTTTTAAAGTGTCGGTTATTTTTTTGCTTTAAAGACACATCATTCAATACCAAGAGGCCGGGCTTCGTACCGGATAGATATTTACTAAAAACCGACAGTCGTTGTCGCTGAGGAATACACTAAAATGGGGCAATTTTTTGCTTACGCGCTGGCCTTCGCCGTAAAAGGGGATAACCACCATGTCGCATAACGCTACTCCAAAAACCTCTCGCGTGGAATTACGTAAAACGCTTACGTTGATTCCGGTTGTAATGATGGGCCTGGCCTATATGCAGCCGATGACGCTGTTCGATACGTTTGGTATCGTCTCTGGTTTGACCGACGGTCACGTCGCGACGGCTTACGCCTTCGCACTGATCGCCATTCTCTTTACGGCACTGAGCTACGGTAAACTGGTTCGTCGTTTCCCGTCAGCGGGTTCCGCTTACACCTACGCTCAGAAATCCATCAGCCCGGCCGTGGGCTTTATGGTGGGCTGGTCATCGCTGCTGGACTATCTGTTCATGCCGATGATCAATATTCTGCTGGCCAAAATTTACTTTGAAGCGCTGGTGCCTTCAATTCCTTCGTGGATCTTCGTTGTCGCGCTGGTGGCCTTTATGACCATCTCTAACCTGCGCAGCATCAAGACCGTAGCGAACTTCAACACCCTGATCGTTATCCTGCAGATGGGGATCGTGGCGGTGATTGTTGGCCTGATTATCTACGGCGTGATGCACGGCGAAGGCGCAGGCACACTGACCAGCACTCGTCCGTTCTGGTCTGAAGGGGCGCACGTGGTGCCGATGATTACCGGTGCGACCATTCTGTGCTTCTCGTTCCTCGGCTTTGATGGCATCTCTTCGCTGTCTGAAGAGACCAAAGACGCTGAGCGCGTGATTCCGAAGGCTATCTTCCTGACTGCGCTGATTGGCGGCCTGATTTTCATCGGTGCCTCTTACTTCCTGCAGCTCTATTTCCCGGATATCTCGCGCTTTAAAGATCCGGACGCATCACAGCCTGAAATTATGCTGTACGTCGCGGGTAAAACCTTCCAGTGGGGCGTGCTGATCTTCTCCAGCGTGACCGTGCTGGCTTCCGGTATGGCCGCGCATGCAGGCGTTTCTCGTCTGATGTACGTCATGGGCCGCGACGGCGTGTTCCCGACCCGTTTCTTCGGCTACGTCCACCCGAAATGGCGTACTCCGGCGTGGAACGTGCTGCTGGTTGGCGCGATTGCTCTGCTGGCGATTAAATTCGACCTGGTGACGGCGACGGCGCTGATTAACTTCGGGGCGCTGGTGGCATTTACCTTCGTTAACCTGTCGGTGATCTCCCAGTTCTGGATCCGTGAAAAGCGTAACAAGACGCTGAAAGACCACTTTAACTACCTGTTCCTGCCGGTGTGCGGCGCCCTGACCGTGGGTGCGCTGTGGATTAACCTGGAAGAGAGCTCAATGATTCTGGGCCTGATCTGGGGCGGTATTGGTCTGGTGTACCTGGCCTGCGTGACCAAAAGCTTCCGCAACCCGGTACCGCAGTACGAAGACGTGGCGTAAGCATCGCCCGTAGTGATTCAAAAAGCCGGAGGGAAACCTCCGGCTTTTTTGTTTCCGTCGCTCGCGGATTTCCCCGTGGTGGCTGACGGCTTACCGGGGCTACAGGGGAGAGCTGTCCGGTAGCCGTAAAGAAGCGACAGACCGGGTCGCTAGTACAGAGCCAGTAGGCCGGGAAAGGCGTCAGCCGCCAGCCGGTAGAAGTGCGGGCACATATCCCGAAGGGTTGACTTCACCTGCTACATCACCTTCAAAAGCGCATCCAGCAGCCCGGGAAAGCGCGCGTCGAGATCCTCCCGGCGCAAGGAAATCATATTCTCCCGTCCCTGAGGGCGCTGCCAGATGACCCCGCTATCGCGCAGGACGCGCCAGTGGTGGGTCATCGTCGACTTGGCGATGTCTTCATGACGCAATGCGTTACAACTCTGCTCGCTGCCGTCGGCCAGGATGCGAACGATCTCCAGGCGCATCGGGTTACCAAGGGCAAAAAGAACATTTTCCAGGCGAATGTGTTCACGTTCGGGGTGATTGGCGATCATAATATTCCTGTGTCGGCGGTTGCGCGGCTCCCGGGAGTCGCAGCCCGTATCGGCGGCTGGCAGGTAATATATCCAAACTGAGGGTCTAACGCCACGCGTGCAAGCCGCCGCTTCACCAATGACAGTGATAGTAAAAATAGTTCGAATATACTCGTACAATTGTACTATGATGGCGGCAGTTAACCACTCTGCGGCACAATTTGGCCGCTTACTGACAGTCAAAATGACTAAGGACGCATCATGCCCCGACCCATCCCTCTCGAACGTTATCGCAACATCGGTATCTCCGCGCATATCGATGCCGGTAAAACCACCACCACCGAGCGCATTCTGTTTTACACCGGAATGAGCCACAAACTGGGTGAAGTACACGATGGCGCGGCAACCACTGACTGGATGGCGCAGGAGCAAGAGCGCGGAATTACCATTACCTCCGCCGCGGTGAGCTGTTTCTGGCCCGGCATGGACCGTAGCTTCGAGCCGCATCGCATCAATATTATCGACACCCCGGGCCACGTGGATTTCACCATCGAAGTGGAGCGCTCGATGCGCGTGCTGGACGGTGCGGTGATGGTCTATGACTCCGTCGGCGGCGTGCAGCCGCAGTCGGAAACCGTGTGGCGACAGGCGAATAAATATCACGTTCCGCGGCTGGCCTTCGTCAATAAAATGGACCGTCCGGGCGCTGATTTCTTCCGCGTCGTGCAGATGATGATTGACCGCCTGAAGGCAAATCCTGTGCCGATCGTGATCCCTGTAGGCGCCGAGGAGCATTTCACCGGCGTGGTGGACCTCATCAAAATGCGCGCCATTTTATGGGATGACGCGACCCAGGGGATGACCTTCAGCTATGCGCCGGTACCGGACGAGCTGCTGGCAACCGCCCGACAGTGGCGAGAGAAAATGGTCTCCGCAGCGGCGGAAGCTAACGATGAGCTGATGGATAAATATCTCGAGAGCGGTGAACTGAGCGAGGCCGATATTGTGGCCGGGCTGCGTAAACGTACCGTTGGCGGCGAAATTCAGCCGGTGCTGTGCGGCAGCGCCTTTAAAAATAAAGGCGTACAGCGGATGCTGGATGCGGTTATCGAACTGATGCCTTCGCCGCAGGATGTGCCGGCGATTGACGGCGTTGATGAGAAAGGGCAGCCGGCGGAACGCCATCCTGGCGACGACGAACCGTTCTCGGCGCTGGCGTTTAAACTGATGACTGACCCGTATGTCGGCCAGCTGACCTTTATTCGTGTCTATTCCGGCACCCTGAAAAAAGGCGACGCGGTTTACAACCCGGTCAAAGGTAAGAAAGAACGCATCGGGCGTATTGTGCTGATGCATGCCAACGATCGCCACGAAGTGGATGAGCTGCATGCCGGGGATATTGCCGCCTGCGTCGGGTTGAAAGATGTCACCACCGGCGACACCCTGTGCGATCCGAATGCGATCATTACCCTGGAACGGATGGAGTTCCCGGAACCGGTGATTTCGTTAGCGATTGAGCCGAAAACCAAAGCGGATCAGGAAAAAATGGGGATTGCCCTCCAGCGCCTGGCCTCTGAGGATCCCTCTTTCCGCCTGCATACTGATGAAGAGTCCGGGCAGACAATTATCTCCGGGATGGGCGAACTGCATCTGGAAATTATCGTCGACCGGATGAAGCGTGAGTTCGGCGTTGAGGCGAATATCGGCCGTCCACAGGTGACCTACCGCGAGACACTGCGTAAAACGGTGAAAGAGGTGGAAGGGAAATTTGTCCGTCAGTCCGGCGGGAAAGGGCAGTATGGTCATGTTGTGCTGACCCTCGAACCGCTGGCGCCGGGGAGCGGCTTTGTGTTTGAAGACGCAACGAAAGGCGGCGTGGTGCCGCGCGAGTACATTCCTTCGGTGGAGAAAGGCTTGCGCGAAGCGATGGGCACCGGCGTGCTGGCGGGTTATCCGGTGGTCGATGTCAAAGCGACCCTGACATTTGGTTCGTATCATGATGTCGACTCATCGGAAATGGCCTTCCGCATGGCGGCGATTTTCGGCTTCAAGGAGGGGGCGCGCAGAGCCGATCCGGTGATTCTCGAACCGGTGATGCATGTGGAGGTGGAAACGCCGGAAGAGTACGCCGGGAATATTATGGGCGATCTCTCTTCTCGTCGTGGCATGGTGCAGGGGATGGAAGAGCGATTCGGCAGCCAGATTATCCGCGCGGACGTTCCGCTGGCGGAAATGTTTGGCTATTCCACTACGCTGCGCTCGATGTCGCAGGGACGAGCGACATACAGTATGGAGTTCCATCACTACGCGGAAGCCCCGCGCAACGTGGCAGACACGATTATCGCCAGCCGCGCCAAAGGCTAAATCACCGTTTCCGGGTTGCGGCTCTCGCCTGATCCGGGCGACGGGACCGTGCGGCATGGGGGTTTATCGCCCGGACAAGGCGCAGCAAGCGCCGCCTCCGGGCACTCCCGCAACTTAGACAATCTCCTGCGCGTACTGCCACAGCGCCTTCAACTGCCCGAGCTTTTCACTGTCCTGTTGATGCTGTTGATACAGCATCTGCAGCTCATCGGCATAGGCCTGCAAAAACGCCGGCGTAAACACCTCGCGACGATGCTCTAACCAGCGCTGCTGCTCGGCCTCGTCAAGGCTGCCGGGGAAGTTACGGGCGCGGTAGTTAAACAGCAGACGCTCTATCCGTTGGTCGGCAAAAGTAATATCCAGCGCCGGCAGGTTACGCGGCTCGGTTTCCAGCACAATTTTCATCGCCGCGCGGTCGGCATCGCTGAAAAAGCCGTTATAAAGCTGAGTATCGACGTTGTCGGAGGGAACAAACGGCTCCGCTTCAGCGAAAATAGCCACCACGTTTTCCCGCACCTGCGGATGACTGCGCAACAGCTGCAGGTTATCCAGACAGCGCTGGCGGTTAATCCCCAGACGGTCGGCATCCTGCGGGCGTAGCGTATTATCCTGGGCCAGTACCGGGCATTTATTGAGATGAACCAGCTTAACCGGCACCGCCGCCAGCTCGCCCAAATCGGCTTTTGGCGTGTACAGCCGCTCGCGCAGGGTATCGGCATCCAGTTCCAGCAGCGGCGTCATGTCGCCAGCCAGATCGACCATGATCACCGCATTGCGGTTATCCGGATGCCAGGCCAGCGGTGCCACCAGGCTGGTGTTGCCGCGCGCCGCGCCGAACATGCCGGAGACATGGACCAGCGGCTTCATGTGCGCAACGTCGATCAGCGTCGCCAGCTTGCGCTTGTTCCGATAACTGTAGAGATAGTCAAACAGACGCGGTTGCCGGGCTTTGACCAGTTTTGCCATGGCGATGGTGGCATAAACGTCGGCCATCGCGTCGTGGGCGTTGCTGTGTTCAATGTCGTTAGCGACGGTCAGATGCTCAAGGCGAAAACTCGGCAGACCCTCGTCGTTCTCCGGCCAGTTGATCCCTTCCGGGCGCAGGGCATAGCAGGCGCGCATCACATCCAGCAGATCCCAGCGCGAGTTGTCGTGCTGCCAGCTCCAGGCGTAGGGATCGTAAAAGTTACGATAGAAAATATTACGGCTGACCTCATCATCGAAGCGCACATTGTTATAGCCGACGATGCAGGTTTTCGGCACCGTGAACAGATCGTGAATCCGGCGGGCAAAGGCGGCTTCATTGTCGCCTTTGGCGTTCGCTTCCTGCGGAGTGATCCCGGTTATCATTACCGCCTGCGGCTGCGGCAGATAGTCGTCGGCCAGTTTGCAGTAGAAAACCTCCGGCTCACCGATGATATTCAGTTCGGCATCGGTACGAATGGCGGCGAACTGGGCCGGTCGATCGAGCGCAGGGTGGGTGCCGAAGGTTTCGTAATCGTGGAATAAAAATCCGGGCTGGTTGGCGCTATCTTGCATAATCTGTTCATTTTCCATGGTGGCTGGCACCCGTTATGGTAAACGATTTACCTGGGCATCAGAAGGGCGTTGGCTGCGCGGCGCTTCCGCCGTGTCATATTTTCTTGCAATTAAACCCTGATTTGAAAGGAGAACTTCCGTAAAAAGGACGGCGAATCTGTCAATTTAGAGGATATGCCGTTGAAAGGCCGTTTTTTTATTGCTGTAACTTTGCTCGCTTCGAGCGTTTCTTGCGCATTTGCTGCCAATGATTTCCCCGTCACCGTGCCGCCACCGTCCATTCAGGCGGGCTCCTGGGTACTGATGGATTACACGACCGGGCAGATCCTGACTGCGGGTAATGAACACCAGCAGCGCAACCCTGCCAGCCTGACCAAACTCATGACCGGATACGTCGTCGATCGCGCCATCGACAGCCATCGCATCTCCTTTGACGATATGGTGACCGTCGGCCGCGACGCCTGGGCGAAAGGCAACCCTGTCTTCGACGGCTCGTCGCTGATGTTCCTTAAGGCCGGCGATCGGGTCAGCGTACGTGATTTAAGCCGCGGCCTCATCGTCGACTCCGGCAATGATGCCTGCGTGGCGCTGGCTGATTATGTCGCGGGCGGCCAGCCGCAGTTCGTGGCGATGATGAATGAGTACGTAAAAAAACTGCATCTGCAGGATACCCACTTTGAAACCGTGCATGGCCTGGATGCGCCGGGCCAACACAGCTCGGCGTACGATCTTGCGGTGCTGTCGCGGGCTATCATTCACGGCGAGCCTGACGTTTATCACATGTACAGCCAAAAAAGTCTGACGTGGAACGGGATTACCCAGCAAAACCGCAACGGGCTGCTGTGGGATAAGACCATGAATGTTGATGGATTAAAGACCGGGCATACCTCCGGCGCCGGCTTTAACCTGATTGCCTCCGCGGTGGACGGCCAGCGGCGCCTGATTGCCGTAGTGATGGGCGCCGATAGCCCGAAAGGGCGCGAACAGCAGGCGGCAAAACTACTGCACTGGGGTCAGCAAAATTTCGACACCGTTCAGGTGCTGCAAAAGGGCAAAAAGGTCGGCAGCGAACGTATCTGGTACGGTGATAAAGAACAAATCCAGCTGGGCACCGATCAGGATTTCTGGCTGGCGCTGCCGAAGTCGGAAGTGCCGCGTATTAAAGCCAGGTACGTGCTGGACAAAAAAGATCTCGAGGCGCCCATTGCCGCAAATCAACGGGTCGGGGAAATCTCACTCTATGACGGCGACAAAGTGGTCGCGCACTGGCCGCTGGTGACGCTGGAAAGCGTCGGCAAGGGCGGGGTGTTCTCGCGGATGAGCGATTATCTGCATCACGTGCTTTAACCGCCACGCCCCGCACGGGGCGTTTTTTTTGGCTCATTTTTCGCTCCCCTCCATTGGCCACTCTGTGAATCAGCGCACATACTGATGTGCATCACCTGGCTACAGTATATGTACATTTATACAGTTGTTATCACTGGTGGAGGCAATATGAACTACAGCGTGAAGTCCGTCGGCAAACGTACCATTGCCGGTTTTCATATGGTGGGACCCTGGGATCAGACCGTTAAACAGGGGTTTGAGCAGCTCATGGCATGGGTCAGCGGCCGTCAGATTCCGGCACAGGAGTGGGTAGCCGTTTACTATGACAATCCCGATCGGGTTCCAGCGGAGAAGCTGCGCTGCGATACGGTGGTCACCGTGGCAGACGATTTCGTCATTCCACCCAACAGCGAAGGGGTCATTCTCACTGAGATTGCCGGGGGAGAGTATGCAGTCGCCAGCGCGCGGGTGGAGAATCACGACTTCTCGACGCCGTGGCTGGCGTTCTTCAATAGCCTGATGCAGAGCAAAGAGTATCAGCTGGCGGAAAAACCCTGTTTTGAGGTCTATCTCAACGACGGTAATCAGGACGGTTACTGGGACATCGAAATGTATGTCGCGGTCGAACGGGTGGTGAAATAAGCGTTTACCCCCGCAGTGGACAAGGTTTTTTACATTAGCGTACTGCTTACATTGAAAAAGCAGTTACAATTGGCCTTTGCTTCCTGCCGCCGTTTGCTTGCTGGAGAGGTCTGTGCGCGCTGATAAATCACTTAAGCCTTTCGAAATCCGTCTGTATCGCCACTATCGCGTGGTGCATGGTATTCGAATTGCTTTGGCCTTTGTCCTCACTTTTTTACTGGTTCGTTTGTTGAATGTACCGGAAGGGACGTGGCCTCTGATCACCCTGGTGGTGGTGATGGGGCCGATTTCGTTCTGGGGCAACGTGGTGCCGCGCGCCTTCGAGCGTATCGGCGGCACTATCCTCGGCTCGGCACTCGGGCTGGTGGCGTTAAAGCTTGAGCTTATCTCCTTACCCGTCATGGTGCTGTGGTGCGCGGTGGCGATGTTCCTCTGCGGCTGGCTGGCGTTAGGGAAAAAACCGTACCAGGCGCTGCTCATCGGCATTACGCTGGCGGTGGTGGTGGGCGCGCCGCCTGGCGATATGCACACCGCGCTATGGCGAAGCGGCGATGTTATCTTTGGTTCTCTGCTGGCCATGCTGTTCACCGGCATCTGGCCGCAGCGGGCGTTCTTGCACTGGCGAATCCAGATGGCAAATTACGTCACCGCCTTCAACCGGCTTTATCAGGCCGGGTTCTCCCCTAATCTGGTGGAAAGACCGCGGCTGGAAAAACATCTGCAAAAAGTGCTTAACGATGTGGTGAAGATGCGCGGGCTGATTACCCCGGCGAGTAAAGAAACCCATATCCAGAAAGCCATTTTTGAAGCCATTCAAACCGTGAGTCGTAACCTGGTCTGCATGCTGGAACTGCAGATCAATGCATACTGGAGCTCGCGTCCCGGTCATTTTGTGATGCTGAACGCCCACACGCTGCGTGAGACCCAGCAGATGACCCAGCAAACGCTGCTGACGATTGCGCATGCGCTGTATGAAGGTAATCCACAGCCGATTCGCGCCAACACGGAAAAACTCAATGATATCGTCGCCGAACTGCGCGAACTCATGAAAGAGCACCAGGGAGATAGCCTGGCGGAAACCCCGATCCACGGCTACGTCTGGCTGACGATAGAACTGGCGCGCCAGCTTGAACTGTTGTCGAATTTAATCTGCCGGGCTTTGCGTAAATAAAAACCAGATGCGCGCAATTTGCCCACAGGTTGCTTCGATTCAGCAGCATTTAGGGTTATGATAAACGTAAAGGAAAAAACATTGTCATCCGCGGCTGCTAACAGTTATGTTAGCCCTATATAGCAGTCGCTTTAGCGAATCCGAATCTCAAATATTAGGGGTGTAAAAATGGAAACAACTAAGCCTTCTTTCCAGGACGTACTGGAGTTTGTTCGTCTGTATCGTCGTAAGAACAAATTGCAGCGTGAAATTCAGGACGTTGAGAAAAAGATCCGTGATAACCAGAAGCGCGTACTGCTGCTGGACAACCTCAGTGACTACATCAAACCGGGCATGAGCGTTGAAGCTATTCAGGGCATCATCGCCAGCATGAAAAGCGATTACGAAGATCGTGTTGATGACTACATCATCAAAAATGCCGAACTGTCGAAAGAACGTCGTGACATTTCCAAAAAGCTGAAAGTCATGGGCGAAGCGAAGGTCGAAGAGTAATCGCATCGTACCTGCCCGGCGGCGGCTCTCGCCGTCGGGAATTATCCCCTCTCTGATTTATCTCCTTCTCCCGGCGGCGAACCGCGGCGTCACGCCAGTTTTCATGCGCGACCGCGTTCACAACGGGCTATGGCAAATCACCTGAAAGTGCTACGAGGAACATGATGGACAATCTTTCGGCCTTGATCGCCGACATTCCGCTGCCGGACCGCGCGGCGATGGCTCAGGCGCAACAACATCTGGATGGTTTATTAAAACCACCGGGCAGCCTGGGGCGACTGGAGGCGCTGGCAGTCCAGCTGGCCGGAATGCCGGGGCTGCGGGGACAGCTGCAGCTGGCGGAAAAAGCCATTGTGGTGATGTGCGCCGATCACGGCGTCTGGCACGAAGGGGTGGCGATCTCGCCGCAGGCCGTCACGGCGATTCAGGCGATAAACATGACCCGCAAAAATACCGGCGTCTGCGTACTGGCGGCCCAGGCGGGCGCGCAGGTGCATGTGGTCGATGCCGGTATCGACGCGGATCCGATCCCTGGTCTGGTGGATATGAAAGTGGCGCGCGGCAGCGGCAATATTGCCCGGACGGCGGCAATGAGCCGGGAACAGGCAACGGCGCTGCTGCTGGCCAGCATTCGCTATACGCGAGAACTGGCGGCGCAGGGCGTACGCGTGTTCGGCGTTGGTGAACTGGGGATGGCGAACACCACGCCTGCGGCGGCGGTCGTCAGCGTGCTTACCGGTAACGATGCGCAGGATGTGGTGGGCATCGGCGCTAACCTGCCGGTATCGCAGCTGGGACACAAAGCCGATGTCGTCCGTCGGGCAATTGCTGTGAATCAGCCGCAGGCAGACGATGGCCTGGACGTGCTGGCGAAAGTCGGCGGATTTGATTTGGTGGGGATGACTGGCGTGATGCTGGGCGCCGCCTCCTGCGGACTGCCGGTTGTGCTGGACGGTTTCCTCTCCTATGCCTCCGCCCTGGCAGCCTGTCGTCTGGCTCCTGGCGTGCATTCATATCTGATCCCTTCACATCTGTCGGCGGAAAAAGGGGCGCGTATTGCGCTGGAACATCTGCAGCTGAAGCCCTATCTGGATATGGATATGCGGCTGGGAGAGGGGAGCGGCGCCGCGCTGGCGATGCATCTTGTGCAGGCGGCGTGCACGGTATTTAACGAAATGGGGACGCTGGCGGAGAGTAATATCGTCCTGCCGGAAAGCCGCTAAGCCGGTCTCAGGGCGACGGCCGTCGCCCTGAATCTTTGCGGATTTACAGCGCGTTTTGCCATACGCTTTGCGGCAGCAGATAGACATTCGCTTCCGCGTTCATGCCGTCCGTTACGATGTGATGAATCCCGCTGGCCATGACGGCCAGAGTCACGTCAAAGGCGTTGAGGCTGTCACCAAATCCCGCGGTCAGATTCAGCATTGAGCCGTTGGCCATCAGGTAGACGGTTTTATCGCCCATCCGGTACGCATTAATATACGGCATCACCTCATCGTGGCTGAACTGACGCAGGTAGCCGCAGTCAATCTCTTCCGCAACGTGGCCGACATTGAGAATAAATACGCCATCTTTGGCGTTATCCAGCGCCGTGCTATTGACCACTTTCTTCGCACCGGTTGCCGTGGCGACCACATCTGCCGAGGCGATGGCATCCTGTAAATCAACAACATGCCAGCCATCATAGGCCGCCTGCAGGCGACGGGCGGGATCGATCTCTGCCACCATCACCTGTCCGCCAAAGGCTTTTGCTGCCGCGGCAACGCCTTGTCCCACCAGACCGTAGCCAATGACCAGCACTTTCTTCTCATGCAGCGTCAGATGAGTCGTCTGGAAGAAGGTATGCCAGGCCGTAAGACCCACCATATGGCGGTTATGCAGTCCCTCTTTAACCGGGAGATCGTCCCAGTTAAAGATAGGGTAGCCGGGACGAATATCGCCCAGGCGGCTGACGCCGGAGCCGGTTGCTTCCAGACCGGCGACGATGTTGCCAAATTCGCCGCGCTGGTGCAGCAGAGTGGTGATATCGGCGCCCATTTCACACAGATGGGTCGGGCCCCAGGCGATCGCTTTTTCCCAGGAGTGCTGCCAGTCGGCATCGCTCATGTCGCGCCAGGCGCAGGCTTGTGCGCCGCGCTCTACCAGCCAGGCGACAACGTCGTCCTGAACGGTGGTGGGGTTACAGGTGGTCAGAAAGACTTGCGCCCCTTTCTCCAGTATCCCCTGCACCAGCGGGATCATTTTCATATCCAGATGCATGCAGCAGGCCAGTCGGACATGGCTCAGATCGGGAAGGGCGGCGACCTGACGCAGCGTGCGCGGCATATTCTGGCTGGCCCATGCCACGTCTTTCACTAAATTTGTCTTATTATTCACTGTATTGTGACCTTCAATCCATAGAGTGGGTTAAATCCCGGTGGGGAAATGATTCTAACGTAGTGTTCCGGGATCGCATAACGGCGGCGTATCGCTAAATTCAGTGGGGGGGGAAGTAGCCCTGCGAAAGATATGGTTGTTAAAATATGGTTAAAAAATGAAAATAAAATATAAGTAATTTATATGACGTGAGTGAGTCATTCGATGTTAAGCGTTTTACCGACCGCACTGTTTTCGCGGGTCCGCATTTTTCTTGGGCGATTAAAGCCGCATGCTCTGCCCGTTGCCAGAAAACATATCCTCCTCGGCTCGATAGGTGCCGGTACGGGGCTGGCCGTCACCAGCATGTTCAGTCACTGGCTGCTGGGTGAGATGAATCTGTGGTTTATTGCGCCGATGGGAGCTTCTGCGGTGCTGCTGTTCGGCGTGCCAAGCAGTCCGCTGGCGCAGCCGTGGTCAATCGTCGGGGGCAACGTGGTTTCGGCGTTGATCGGTGTTACCGTCGGGATGTGGGTGCCTCAGCTTGCCCTGGCCTGCGGTCTGGCAGCCGGACTGGCCATCGCCGCCATGTATTTTCTGCGCTGTCTGCATCCGCCCGGCGGCGCCGTTGCGCTGACGGCGATCCTCGGCGGAGCGGGGGTTCACAGCGCGGGATACCACTTCGTGCTGACGCCGGTACTGCTAAATTCAGCGATGCTGGCGCTACTGGCAATCATCTTCAACAACCTGGTCGGCCGCCGCTATCCCCACTCTTTGGCGGCTGAAGAGGTTAAGCCCAAAGTGGTGCCGCTGGGGCTACCGGTGACTCGTGAAGATATTCATGCCGCGTTACTCGACGGTCAGTTCCTTGATATTGATGAGGATGACGTGCAGGAACTGCTGGAAAATATCGAGCAAAAGGCACGGATGCGGATGGCCGCCGCGCCGCAGGCATAACGGCACGGGGCCCGGGAAGGTTAAAGCTCTCCGGTCATATATTGGGCGACGCCGCGGCCAAAACTCCAGTCGCCTTTCTGGTTACCGATCACGGAAATCATCAGGTCATCAGCGCTCAGTCCGCAATGTTCCTGCAGCTCAGCGAGCAGGGTGGCGTAGAAGAGCTGCTTTTGTTCTTCGCTACGCGGGCTGGTGTATACCCGCACGACCAGCAGCTTGTTGCTGCGCGTGAATCCCAGTCCGGTATCCTCAATCACCATATGGTGAGCTTTGTTTTCGTGAACAATCTGGTAGCGATCGCGCTCCGGCACCTTAAACGCATGAATAACCGCGCGATGTGCGGCATCCAGCAGGGTGGTAAGTTCGCGTTCGCTACGACCTTCAATCACATCAAATATCAGTAACGGCATGGCAGGTACTCCTTACTTCCGGGGTGGATAAGCTGACTTCCGCGATGCTAACCCATGTTCTGCCGGGCAAAAACCGCTATAGTGGAATTCATTGTTTATACAGGTGAACAATCGAGATGAGTGAGATTCGCCCGGAGAGTTACTGGACCCATCTGTACTGGCTGACGGTGCTGGAAGAGCAAAAAAGCTATACCCGCGCGGCGGAAAAACTGGCGGTCAGCAAGTCGGCGATCAGTCAGAAAATTAGCGAGCTGGAACGGATCACCGGCAAAAAGCTGGTGCATCGCACCACGCGGAATGTGACGCTCAGCGAGGATGGCCTGCGGCTGGTGGCGGAGCTGAACGAACCTTTCGGGCAGCTGCGCGATATTTTCGCCGGTACCTGTGATGAAGGCGGACCGCTGCGGGGAACGCTACGGGTCACGGCGCCGGTCGCCTTTTCCCGTCAACAGCTGGTCCCGGCGATTACGCCATTTTTGCACCAGCATCCGCAGCTTCAACTGCAGCTGGAGGTGACCGACCGGCTGGTATCGCTGGCCAGCGAGGGATTTGACGTGGCGATTCGTCACTGCCGCCGCGAAGCATTGCCGGAGACCCACGTGGCCTGGCCGCTGTGCAGTACGGCGACGCTGATCGTCGCCTCGGCAGAGTATATCCGCCGTTTTGGTCGTCCGGACTCCCCGGAGACGTTGCGCCATCATCAGTGTCTGACCTATCCGCGCGGGGCGCAAAGCCCGCAGTGGACGTTTGAGTCCCGCGAGCAACCGGCCGAACGGGTGAGTGTCAAGGTTCATGGCCCCTTCGCCACCAACAACAGCGAATCGCTACGTGATGCGGTGCTGGCAGGGCTGGGTATTGCGCTGCTGCCTGATTTCAGCGCCCGGGAGGCCATCGGCCGCGGGCTGGTGCAGGAGTTGCTTCCAGGCTGGCGGCCGGTTGAGGTTTTCGCGCCACAGCTGTACGTCATTCGGCCCTATGCACCGCGCGTGTCACGTGCGGTAGAGACATTCAGCCACTATTTGAAGCATACCTTCAGCTGAAAAGCGCCAGCTGTTCCGTCAACGCCTGGTGAAAGCGGGGAAGTAAGTCTGTTTCGCCGGGCAGCAGCTGCGCCAGCGTCACGGTCTTATCAGTACGATAGACCCGGCCACTGTTGAGGCGGGCTTCAAAATCGTTCGCGGCCTGATGTGCGCCGATCAGATCGGTATCCACTAAAATCACCGCATGAGCAAGGACCACATGTCCTCGATCCTCGGCCAGCGGTCGCCAGTACTGGGCAGTACCGACAATTTTGCGGGCATGATCGCCCTCGCCGCAGGCCAGGTTGTAGCGGCCGTCGCAAAATGACCCCGTCACCGCCTGATAATGACTCCCGACGCCAAACGTCGCCAGCGTGCGCTGAAGTAGCCCGCAGAGCTGCAGATAGATAGGTTCTGCCGCTTCGCCCAGCGGTTGCGTGACCGGCCAGGCGAGGCTGAGATTGATAATCCCGGGGCCCTGTGGGACCAGGCCACCGCCGGAGCGGCGAAGCCACACCGGCCAGCCGCGGCGGGAAAAAAGCTCGCTGACGGCACTGAGTTCACTGAATTGACGATAGCTGCCAGGCACCACCAGTCCTTGTGGAGCCTGCCAGAGTTGCGCCGCCGCTTCGCCTCGGCGAGCTTGCTCAAACAGCGGCTGCTCAGCCAGCGTCGGATCAGGGCAATAGAGCAGCGGTAGCGGTTGGGGATGAAACTGTGCGGGCCAGCAGGCCGGGCGGTTGTCCTGAGTCATAAGGTCTCCATGTTCACGGCGGTTTCCCGCCGCGCACCGTGCAATCAGGGGTGAGGGTTCTTTTTCATCAACATGGCGGTGAGGGCAGAGAGCAGACAGCCGCCGGTCAGGTAAACCGCCACGCTGTGCCAGGAGCCACCGGAGAAGGTGACCAATGCCGCGGCAATAAATGGCGTAAAGCCGCCGCCAATGACGCTGGCGACCTGATATCCGACGCCGGCCCCGCTGTAACGATAGCTGGCGCCAAACATCTCGGTGAACATCGGTTGCTGAACACAAACCACCATATCATGGGCGATATTGGCCAGCATCAGGGCAAAAAAGAGGATCCAGAAGTACGACTGGCTTTCCAGCGCCATAAAGAACGGGAACGCGCTGAACGTGCCGATGAGCGCACCGGTAATGTAGATCCGCCGGCGGCCGAAGCGATCCGCAAGCCAGGCGAAGCAGGGGATTGTCAGACAGCTGATTCCGCCGACCAGCAGACCAATATTAAGGAACAGTTCACGCGGCAGGCCGAGGTTCTGCGTTGAGTAATTCAGGGCGAAGGCGGTGACAATATACATGGTCAGCAGTTCGCACAGACGCAGGGCGATAATCAGTAAAAACGCGCCGGGGTGACGGAGCAGGGCCTCGACGACCGGCAGGCGCTTTTTGGCCGTCTTTAGCTGCGCTTCCTGCTGCTGATGTTCAAACTCGGCAGATTCGGCCATGCCGTTGCGGATCCACAGCGCGACTAACACCAGCACCACGCTGAACAAGAACGGCAGGCGCCAGCCCCAGCTGAGAAACTGCTCGTTGGTGGTGTTCGCGCTGATCAGCGAGACCAGGCCGGTGGAAAGCAGCAGGCCAACGCCGTAGCCCACCTGAACCCCGCTGCTGTAGAAGGCTTTTTTATTTTTGGGCGCACTTTCTACAGCCAGCAGCGCCGCACCGCCCCATTCTCCGCCGACGGCGAAGCCCTGAATAGCGCGTAGGGTGACGAGCAGCACGGGGGCCCACCAGCCGATTTGGTTGAAGGAAGGGAGCAGACCAATGCAGGCGGTCGCAATTCCCATCATCCAGACGGTCATCATCAGCATCCGTTTGCGGCCAAGGCGATCGCCGAAATGACCGAAGATAATGCCGCCGAGGGGACGAAACAGAAAGCCGACGCCGAAAGTGGCAAAGGCGGCCAGCGTGCCCATTGCCGGGCTAATCTGCGGGAAAAATTCGCGGTTAAACACCAGCGCGGCGGTGATGCCGTAGAGTAAAAAATCGTACCAGTCAACCACGGCGCCGGCAAAGCTGCCCCAGGCCGCTCTTCTGGCGCGATTGAGTGAACATGTCTCCTTGCCGGGGCGGGAGGAAATAAGCGTTGAGTCCATACCTGTCCTGTCTGTTGCCGTGTTTATCATTATTGGAATGAGACGCAGTCTTAGCGGCGTCAGTACAAAGACTACCGCGCTCCAGGATGAGAGAAAAGATTTTTACCGAAAGTGCTGCCTTAATGGCAAAAAATGTGCTTTTTATCGTCAGGTGTAAACAAAGGTTCAGAGTGTTCTGGAAAGAGAAAATATTTTTAATCGAGAACCTCACAACCCGCTGCTGACGTCTTTTAAGAATTGACCTTAATGGTTTACAATTAACTTATCTCCAATTCCGGAATGGTGAGCTAAATGCGTCTACTTTTCGCAGTTTTATTTTGTGTTATGGTTTTGCCTAATGCTTTTGCAGAAAAACTGCCTGCCCCTACGGGGAAGCCCGTTTTAACCATTTCCGGCTTGATTGGAAATACAAATGCAGGCGATACCGCGGTTTTTGACCTGGCGGCATTAGAAAAACTGGGGATGGAGACGATTGTCACCACCACGCCCTGGTACTCAGGAAAAGTGCGTTTTGAGGGCGTTTCCCTTAGCAAACTCATGGATTTAGTCGGTGCCAGGGGCAAGACGGCCAAGGTCATTGCCTTAAACGACTATACGACGATGGTCCCGCTCGATGATTTTCGCCAGTTCCCTGTTATCCTCGCGCTAAAATTAAATGGCGAATATATGCACATCCGCGATAAAGGCCCTTTATTTATTGTTTATCCGTACGATAGCAGCCCTGAACTGCAAAACCAGGTTTATTATTCCCGTTCGGCGTGGCAAGTCTCAAAAATTATCATTGAGTAAGGGTTTGATCTTGAATCGAATACTTACCGGGATTATTTTGTCGCTGTTCATCATCACCGGATACATTACGTATCTGGTGCATGAGCGGCAAAGTGAGTTACAGAAATTAACCCGCTATACGGACTCCTGGTCAGTCGCCCAGATAGTTTCCGAGTATATGCGGCTGGAGTCGAGTTTAGGCGCATTCGCACTTGGCGTGGAGAGCGCAGACCGCGATCAGGTACGTCTGCGTCTCGATATTATGTTGAGCCAGATAGAGCTGTTGCAGCAGGGCGAACTGAAGAATTTTATTCATAAAGATGCCGGGCGTCAGGCCACCGTCGATAGTTTGATCGCTATTTTGCAGCAGCTCGATAGCGGGCTGGATAAAATGACACCTGCTCAGATTAAGGCGGTGTTAGGCAAGATGAGAGAGATTGACGGCCCGATGACCTCGCTTGCCTCCACCTCGCTGGTGCAGGGGATTGACGTTGTTAATCATACGCACGATAAAATTCAGAATCTGTATTACATCTATTCAATTATCTCCATCCTGTTGATTACAACCTGTATCACGTTGGGGCTGTTGATGCTGCGACAGAATAACAATCTGCGGCGTGCCCACGTGCGAATGAAGCTGCTGGCCGACGATCTGCAGCTGTCAAAAGAGAAACTGCAGGTGCAAAACCGCCGTCTGCAGTACGATGCCTACCATGACTCGCTGACCGGGATGCCTAACCGGCTCTCCTTCTGGCAAAAGCTGCAGGAAATTGTCAATCAGGTCAGGCCTTACGATGGCTGTGCCGTGGTGATGCTTTTCGACCTCGATAATTTTAAAGATGTAAACGATACGCTGGGCCACGATTCCGGCGATAAACTGCTGCAGGAACTGGCCAGCCGCCTGTCGTTTTTCCGTAAAACCGCGGAAACGCTCTATCGTCTGGGAGGCGATGAATTCGCCCTGATCTCCTGTGACCTGAGCGAAGAGATGGCGCTGGAACGGGCGATGGTGATCCGGGAAAAAATCATCCAGCCCTATCAAATCTATGACTCGATGATCAACATTGATGCCTGCATCGGCATCGTGCTTTCCGATCGCGAAACGCGCACCGATTATTTATATAAATGCGCCGATCTGGCGCTGTATGAGGCGAAAAAAGAGGGCGCAGGTACCGTCAAGGTCTTCCGTGCCGGCATGCTGCAACGTCTGCAGGAGAATAAATCGTTTGAGGATGACCTGCTGCAGGCGCTCGGTAATGGTGAATTCCGGGTTTATTACCAACCGATAGCCGACACGGTCAGCGGCGAAATTTACGGTTATGAAGCGCTGGTGCGCTGGTTCCATCCGGTGCGCGGCGTGGTTCCGCCGAGCACCTTCATTCCGATTGCCGAGAAAACGGGCATGATAAACGCCCTCGGCGAGTGGGTGCTCAGCACCGCCTGCGAAGAGGCGGCGCGCTGGTCATCGCCGCTTAAGGTCTCGGTAAACGTGTCGCCTATTCAGTTGATTAACAGTTCGTTGACCGATGTGATTGTCAGCGTATTGAAAAAAACCGGCCTCGACCCGCATCGTCTGGATCTGGAAATTACCGAGTCGGATGTGTTCAATGAAAACACCCGCTCCTTAGAGATCCTCAGCCAACTGCGTGAGCTCGGGATTCAGATTTCGATTGATGATTTTGGTACCGGCTACTCGTCATTGTCGCGGCTGAGCTATTTCCCGTTCGATAAGATAAAAATCGATCGCTCGTTTGTGATTAATATTCCTCTGCAAAAAGACGATCTCGATATTGTGCGTCTGATCATCAGCATGGGGAAAAGTTTACATATGCGTATTGTCGCCGAAGGCGTCGAAACAGAAGAACAACTCCATTCGCTGCAACAATTAGGTTGCGATCTGGTTCAGGGTTATCTAATTGGTAAACCTGGCCCTCTGAACACACCGGCAAAATAAATTATCGCCTCTCCTGTCTTATCGCGGATCTGATTCACAGGTCCGTCCATTCTTATATTTCAAAAAAACTAACCCTTATTGAGTATTAACAGGGGTAGAAACTTATCATCTTTAAAAATAATACCCTCAGTGATTAAAAGGGGTATATCATATGCAACATATTTCACCGTTCCCACCGCACGCAAGGGTGCGGAAAGCGAGGCCGAATCATGCAGCGAATTATTATTCCCACCCATTATGTTCATACGCGAACCACGCCCCTGTGGACGAAAGAGACGGCGCCCGCCTCTATCTGGCAGCGGCATCTTGATGCCGGAACACGGCAGGGGGTCTATCCCCGTCTGGCTGTGATGCAGGGGGCTATCCGCTATTACGGCTATGCCGATGAGACCAGCCCGCAGCCGGTGGCAACGCTGACGATTGAAGCCGGACAGTTTGGCGTATTTCCGCCGGAGAAATGGCACCGAATTGAAGCATTGACTGAAGACACCGTCTTCAATGTGGATTTTTATGTCGATCCTCAAATTCTGATAGAGGGATAAGGCTGCACCTATGAATAACGAAAATAGAGGTTATTCCCTGGCTGTTGCTAACGGCAACAATAATGACAGGCAAGAGAAAGTCTATTTGAAGCCGATGGCACTATATATTCCTGCCATGGCTGAGCAGGCGCTGGCAGAACTTGTTGCCCCGCTGTCCTCTGACAATACGCAGGGAAAGGGGTTCACGCTGTCGGTGACCAATAATAATAATGGCGTATCGGTGGATAAAGAGTTTGCCTCCCTGAATGAGCTGCAGGCGCCGGGCGTGGCTGCCGATGCCGTCAAAGATCTGATTAATATCGTGCGCGGTTATGAATCGGATGAAGAGACCAACGTCTGCGGCTGGTAGTTTACACGCGAAACATCGGCAGACACCCTGGGTGTCTGCTTTCTTCACCGGCCAGCCATCTTAGCGGGTGATCTTGTCATTTCCGCGCTTACCTCTGTCATCTGAAAAGCCGTATCTGACGCTCCTTCGGATAGATTTTCGTACGACAGGCTTATGTTCCCGGTACGGTCCCGTCGCCTGCTGTTCCCTCGTTTTTATGCGCGTCTCTGTTTGTTTATATAACTAACTAGTTGGTTATGTGATTGTTGTCGTATTTACCCAACATATTAATTTATATAATGCTTTGTTGAGAAAGTTGATGCTCAATTTATCTGGTTTAACGTTTTTCAGGCATAAAACACTGAGGTCACACAGATGAGTCAACCCGACAGCCGTAAACTATCCCTCAATACCGCCACGGTGCGGCAGAAATGGAAACTTGATCAGATCATTGAAGGGTGCGCCCGGCATGAGATCCGTGGCATTGCGCCATGGCGCGATCAGGTGCAGGCGCTGGGGCTAAAAGAGTCTGCGCGTCTTATCCGCCATCATGACCTGCTGCTGAGCGGCTATTGCCGCGGCGGGATGTTTCCCGGTAGCACCCCGGAGGAACGCAGGGAAAAAGCGCTGGATAACCGACGGGCGGTGGACGAAGCGCTGGAGCTTGGCGCACCCTGCCTGGTGCTGGTGGTCGGAGGGCTGCCTGCGGGATCGAAAGATTTACTCGCCGCCAGGCAGCAGGTGCGCGATGGCCTGAGCGAGCTGCTGGACTATGCGCGCCCGCTCGGCATGCCGCTGGCGATCGAGCCCCTGCATCCGATGTACGCCGCCGAGCGCGCCTGCGTAAATACTCTGGCCCAGGCCAACGATCTTTGCGACGAATTGGGCGACGAGGGGCTGGGTATCGCCGTGGATCTCTATCACACCTGGTGGGATCCGCAGTTTCAGCAGCAGATTGAACGGGCCGGCGTCGAGCGGCTGTTGGCTTTTCATATTTGCGACTGGTTAGTGCCCACTACGGATATGCTGCTGGATCGCGGCATGATGGGGGACGGAGTTATCGACATCCGTAGCCATCGCCAGGCTATCGAGGCGCTGGGCTACACCGGTCTGCACGAAGTGGAGATCTTCTCCAGTAACAACTGGTGGCAGCGGGATCCGGATGAGGTGCTGGCCATCTGCAAGCAACGCCACCGCGAATTTGGCTAGGGGAGGGGGTTCCCAGAGCGGTTACTCTGGGAAATCAACGCCTCGTCTTATAATACTCAGAGGCCATAAACCGTCAGCAGATTTTTCATTCGCCGGGTAGCCAGCTGCGGATTTTGCAACAGACCGGCCTGGTCCGCCAGGCGGAAAATCTCGGCATAGTGGCTAATCTCGCGTGCCGCCTGCATCCCGCCGGCCATCGAGAAATGGCTCTGGTGGCCGTTGAGCCACGCCAGAAATACAATGCCCGCTTTGTAATACTGCGTCGGCGCTTTAAAGATTTCCCGCGACAGGGCGACAGTGGGGTTCATCAGACGATAGTATTCCCCGCTATTGCCCTGCGCCAGTTCGTTGAGCGCCGCGGCGGCAACCGGGGCGATAGCGTCGAAAATACCTAACAGCGCATGCGAGTAATGGCCATCCTCTCCGGCAATCAGTTCGGGATAGTTGAAATCGTCGCCGGTGTACATTTTCACCTGCGAAGGCAGACGCTTACGGAAGGCGACCTCTTTTTCTTTACTCAGCAGCGAAATCTTAATGCCTTCCACTTTATCGACGTTGTTGGCGATGATCTCAAGCACGGTATCCGCGGCGGCGGCAAAATCCGTCGATCCCCAGTAGCCGGTTAGCGCCGGGTCAAACATCTCTCCCAGCCAGTGGAGAATAATTTTATCCTTGCTCTGTTCCAGTAGACGGTTATAGACGGCAAGATAATCCTGCGGCGTTTTGGCCACTTTGGCTAAGGCCCGGCTGGCCATCAAAATGATTTTGCCGTTATGTTTTTCGACCAGTTCCATCTGCTCTTCATAGGCCGCGATAACCTGTTCCAGCGTGGTGGCGTGGGCCGCCTCCAGCTGATCGGTTCCCACGCCGGCGGCAAGGTCGGCACCGGGTACGGTTTGCGCCTCTTGCAGCGAGCGGATAATCAGCTCTTTGGCGATCTCCCAGCTTACTCCCATCCCGCGCTGCGCGGTGTCCATTGCTTCGGCAATATTAAACCCCAGGCGCCAGAGATGGTGGCGATAGGCCAGCGTCGAATCCCAGTCTATGCGCGGATTGTTCAGCCAGTCCGCCCCCTGATGCTGCGGGTCGATCACCACGTGGGCGGCGGCATAGGCGATACGGTTAAACGCGGGGGTGATAACCGTCGGGCGTTCTTCTGTGGTCACTAGCTGATAATCGGTGATAGTCCCTTGTAGGGTAGGCAGGTGAATGTTAAGCATACTGACTCCTTATTTAAGTATCTGTTTAGTTACTTATAGGTGTACTTTTTGCCCACAGAAAAGTCAAGATACTCACGGCTAAAGTGATAAGCCGGGCAGCCAATGGTGAGCTGACCGCTGCCTGTCATTGCAATATTTGTCGCCCAGTTAACAACAATTATTTAACAGGATTGACAACTATATTCATCCATTGTAGTAACTATCTGGTTATTTAATTAATGTGTTCGTGTGTCGTGGAAAACAGACGGCATGACTAATAGCTGGCAGGAGGATGACCATGTATTTGACTGAAACCCATCAACAGATCCGCGAGATGACCCGTAAGTTTGCCGACGAGGTCATTCGGCCTCAGGCGGAAGAGCTGGACAGAGAAGAGCGTTTTGCCGCGGAGATCTACCAACAAATGGGGGAACTGGGGCTGTTCGGTATCACCGTTCCGGAAGAGTACGGCGGCGTCGGACTGGATGCGGTTGCCTATGCCGTGGTGATGGAAGAACTGTCGCGCGGTTACGCCTCGATTGCCGATCAGTGCGGCCTGGTCGAGTTGCTGGGAACGCTGTTGTCAAAATACGGTGATGATGCGCAACGCGCCCAGTGGCTGCCGGGCCTGCTGAATGCATCGCTGAAAGGGGCCTACTGCATCACCGAAGCCGGGGCCGGTTCCGATGTTTCAGGGATTAAAACCACCGCGACCCGTACTGCGGATGGCTGGGTGCTGAACGGAAGTAAGCTGTGGATCCATAATGCGCCGGTGGCCGATGTGGCCTTTGTGCTGGCGCGCACGGATAAAGATGCCGGTCACCGCGGTATGAGCATCTTTATTGTCGATTGCTCCCGCGACGGTGTCTCCCGTGGCCCGAAAGAGCATAAAATGGGTCAGCGCTCATCACAGGTGGGCGAACTGCATTTCAACCAGGTCAGGCTGCCGGCACAGGCGCTGCTGGGGCCGGAAAACCGCGGCTTCCACATTATGATGAGCGTGCTGAATAAAGGTCGGGTGGGCATCGGCGCGCTGGCGGTCGGCATTGCCCGCGCCGGGCTGGAAGCGGCGATCGCGTATGCGAAACAGCGCGAACAGTTCGGCAAACCGATTGCTGATTTCCAGGGCGTACAGTTTATGCTGGCGGATATCGCCAAAGACACCGAGGCTGCTCGCCTGCTGGTGCATAGCGCGGCCTATAAAATTGACACCGATGCGCCAGATACTTCGATTGCCTGCTCGATGGCGAAATGCTTTGCCGGCGATGTCGCGGTGCAGCACAGCGGCAATGCGGTGCAAATTTTTGGCGGCGGCGGCTATATTCGCGGCGTGGAGGTGGAACGCCTGTACCGCGATGCCAAGATAACTCAAATCTATGAAGGGACTAACCAGATTCAGCGCATGATTATCGGCCGCAATTTACTGGCGTAATCCCTATTGCCCGACAGAACAGGCACCCCAGACGGGGTGCTTTTTTTTTGCCGGTAGCCGGCATATATGGTGGGAAGGGGGCAGAACGCAGGCACAGAAAACCCCGGCGCTGCCGGGGCGGAAAACAGATCACATATTCGGGTAGTTGGGGCCGCAGCCCCCTTCGGGCACCGTCCAGACGATATTCTGCAGAGGATCTTTGATGTCGCAGGTTTTACAGTGCACGCAGTTTTGCGCATTAATCTGTAATTTTGGCTTTCCGGCAAGGGTGATGATTTCATAAACGCCCGCCGGGCAATAACGCTGCGCCGGTTCAGCAAAACGCGGCAGCGTTTCTCGTACCGACAGCTCGGGGTCTTTTAACTTGAGATGGCAGGGCTGATCTTCATCGTGCGCCGTGTTCGCCAGATAGACGGAGGAGGGCTTATCAAAGCTCAGCTGGTTATCCGGTTTGGGATAGTGAATGACGGCGCTTTGTTCCGCTGTCTGCAGCTGTAAGTGATCCGCTTTGCGGTCATGCAGCGTGAACGGTAGCTTGCCTTTAAACCAGTTCTGATCGATATAGTTAAGCGCCCCGCCTGCCAGCGTACCAAAGCGGTGCAGCAGCGGGCCAAAGTTACGTGACTGGCGTAGCTCTTCCCCGAGCCATGATTCATGAAACGCCTGCGCAAAATCCGCAAGGTCCCGTTTGTCATCGGGGGGTTGTCTCAGCGCCCGATAGACCGATTCGGCGGCCAGCATCCCGCTTTTCATCGCCGTGTGGCTGCCCTTAATTTTAGCGAAATTGAGCGTTCCCGCATCGCAGCCAATCAGCAGCCCGCCGGGGAAATGCATTTTGGGCAGCGCGTTGATGCCCCCTTTGGTTATGGCGCGCGCGCCGTAGGAGAGACGTTTTCCGCCGCTTAAGGTTGCACGGAATGCCGGGTGGTGTTTCATGCGCTGAAACTCATCGAACGGGCTTAAATAAGGGTTACGGTAGTTGAGATCGACAATCAACCCGACGACCACCTGGTTATTCCCGGTGTGGTACAGAAAACTCCCCCCCGACGCACCTTCGCTAAGCGGCCAGCCGGAAGCGTGGATGACCTCTCCGGGACGACTTTTTTCCGGCGCGATCTCCCACAGCTCTTTAATACCCAGCGCGTAGTGCTGCGGATCCCGGCCGGCATCAAGTTGATAATTCGCGATCAGCTGTTTGCCCAGATGACCGCGGCAGCCCTCGGCGAACAGCGTATATTTCGCCAGCAGGTTCATACCTGGGGTAAAACCGGGTTTTTCTTCTCCCTGGGCATTGATCCCCATATCGCCGGTGGTGATACCGGCGACGGCGCCAGCATCGTCATACAGGATGCTGGCGGCGGCAAAACCGGGGAAGATATCTACCCCCATTGCTTCTGCCTGGCGGGCCAGCCAGCGGCAAAAATCCCCCAGGCTAATGACGTAATTGCCCGCGTTATGCATTGGGGCAGGGATTAAAGCCGCCGGGATCTTCCACGCTTTTTCGCCATCGCGCAGCAGCAAGAGTTCATCTTGCGTCACGGGGGTGTTCAGCGGTGCGCCGAGCGACTGCCAGTCGGGAAAGAGTTCATTGAGCGCCCGGGGTTCGAACAGGGCTCCGGAAAGAATATGCGCGCCAACTTCAGCCCCTTTTTCAATCACGCAAACGCTCAGCTGACGTTGCTCCTGCTGCGCCATTTGCATCAACCGGCAGGCTGCCGATAGCCCGGCGGGCCCTCCACCGACAATGAGGACGTCAAATTCCATCGTTTCACGTTCCACCATAACCTCCATCTTCAGTTGCCTGCCCCTTGCTCATCACAGTTTCGCCACCAGCTGCGGTACTATCTCAAACAGATCGCCCACCAGGCTGTAGTCGGCGATTTTGAAAATTGGCGCTTCTTCGTCACTGTTGATCGCCACGATGACTTTGGCATTGCTCATCCCGGCCAGGTGCTGAATTGCGCCGGAAATCCCCACCGCGATATACAGATCCGGCGCGACAATTTTACCGGTCTGTCCAACCTGCAGATCGTTGGCGACCATGCCGGCATCGACCGCCGCGCGCGATGCGCCGACGGCGCCGTGCAGTTTGTCGGCAAGCTGTTCGATCAGGGCAAAGTTTTCGCGGCTGCCCAGCGCACGGCCGCCGGAAACCACCACGCGGGCGGTAGCAAGCTGCGGACGATCGGATTGCGCCAGCTCTTCGTGAATAAAGCGGGATAGCGGCTGGCGATCGACGCCGGCTACCGGCTCAATCGGCGCGGCGGATTCGCTTTCTTGCGCTGCCGGGAAGCTGGAGGCGCGCAGGGTCATGACCACCTGCGGGTCGAGACTTTCGACGGTGGCGATTGCGCTGCCCGCATAAATGGGACGTTTGAAGACCCTGGGGCCGACCACCGCAATCACGTCGGAGATTTGCGCGACGTCGGCGAGGGCCGCCACGCGCGGCAGGATGTTTTTCCCGTTTGCGCTGGCGACGGCGAGCAGATGGCTATAATCCCCGCAGAGCGAGAGCATCAGTGCGGCGACGTTTTCGGCCAGCTGATGTTTAAAGGCGCTATCGTCGGCGAGCAGCACTTTCGCCACCCCGGCAATGCGCGCCGCCTGTTCCGCCACCGGGCGGCAGTTTTCGCCCGCCACCAGCAGGGTCACCTCGCCACCCAGCTCCCGGGCGGCGCCGACCGCGTTTCTGGTTACCGCGTTGAGCTGGTTATTGTCATGTTCGACAAGGAGTAAAGTAGCCATATCAAATCACCTTCGCTTCGTTTTTCAGCTTGTTCAACAGTTCATCCACACTCCCGACACGCACGCCGGCTTCGCGCACTGGCGGAGTTTCGACTTTTAACAAGGTCGTGTGCGGGCGTAGCTCAAGACCAAATTCCTCCACCGGCAGGATGCTGAGCGGTTTCTTTTTGGCTTTCATCATGTTGGGCAGGGAGGTATAGCGCGGCTGGTTAAGGCGCAGGTCGGTGGTGACCACCGCCGGCAGCATCAGCGACACGGTCTGCAGGCCGCCGTCAATTTCACGGGTGACCATCGCCTGACCATGCTCAATACGCAGCTCGGCGGCAAACGTTCCCTGCGGATAACCGCACAGCGCGGCTAGCATTTGTCCGGTCTGGTTATTGTCGCCATCGATGGACTGTTTCCCCATCAGGATTAACGACGGCTGCTCCCGTTCGACCACTTTCGCCAGCAGCTTTGCCAGGTTGAGCGGTTCGAGGGACGAAGGGGTCGCGATGAGCAATCCGCGGTCGGCTCCCATCGCCAGCGCGCTGCGCAGCTGCTCCTGGGCCGCTTCTTCACCGATGGTGACCACCACAATCTCGCTGGCGATGCCGAGCTCTTTCAGGCGAATGGCTTCTTCAACCGCAATTTCACAGAACGGGTTGAGCGCCATTTTGGCGTTGGTCAGATCAACCTGGCTGCCATCGTTTCGTACGCGGATCTTAACGTTATGATCGACAACGCGTTTTACGGGGACGAGAACTTTCATCGTTACCTCTCGGGATGTTGACATGTCTTTCTGGCTTTAAGTAAATAACTATTTAGTTATTTATTCAACCGGTTTTTGCCCATGAAAACGAACATGGGCGACAATTTGTGATCAGTGCGACGCGATAATCAGATCGCTGGCTTTCTCGGCGATCATAATGGTGGGGGCATTGGTGTTGGAGCTGACCAGATCGGGCATCACCGACGAGTCCACCACGCGCAGCCCTTCAATACCGCGAACGCGCAATTGGGTATCGACCACCGACATCTCGTCGACGCCCATTTTGCAGGTGCCCACCGGGTGATAGCAGGTGCGCGCAAACTGGCGGATGTAGTTTTCCAGGTCTTTATCGCTTTGCGCCTCCTGTCCCGGCATATGCTCGCGGCGAATATAGGGCGAGAAGGCGCTTTGTTGCATGATATCGCGCATCAGCTTGCAGCCTTCGACACTCATTTTTAGATCGTAAGGATCGCTGAGATAGTTCGGGTCGATAAGCGGAGCCTCGCTGGCGTTTGCCGAGCGTAATGTTACCCGACCGCGGCTGCGCGGACGCAGGAAGTAGCTGTTAATCGTCACGCCGGAGCCGGAAGGCACCGGTTCGATACCGGCTTCCACCCCGGCGCCCGCCAGGAAGTGAATTTGCGTATCGGGATTGACGGACTGTTTATCGGCATACCAGAACGCGCCGCCTTCGACGATGTTTGAACACACTGGCCCTTTGCGGAACAGCAGATACTCCAGCCCGGCCCACAGCATCCAGTGCGTCTTCTTGTACTTGTCATAGCTCAGCGCGTTGCCGAGCTCAAAGATCAGGTCGATACCCAGATGGTCCTGCAGGTTTTCCCCGACGCCCGGGAGATCGGCGACCACCGGAATGCCTTTTTTACTCAGCTCATCGGCGGCGCCAATGCCCGAAAGCTGCAGCAGTTTCGGAGAACCAATGGCTCCGGCGCTGACGATGACTTCACGGCTGGCATGTAGTCGTTGCGGTTTGCCATCCTGATAGATCTCTACGCCGACGGCGCGCTGGTTATCGATAAGCAGCCGGGAAATATGGCAGCCGGTCTTAATCGTGAGATTGCTCCGCTGGCGCGCGTCTTTCAGATAGCCCACCGCCGCAGAACAGCGACGGGCGTTGCGCGTGGTGGTCTGATACAGACCGCAGCCGGCCTGGGTCGCGCCGTTGAAGTCGGGATTATAGGGCAGTCCCGCCTGCTGGCAGGCTTTACTGAAGGTTTTGCTCATCAGATTGGCGCCGATTGGACTGGAGACCCCGAGCGGGCCGCCGACGCCGTGCCAGGCGTCGGAAAAGGTGTCGTTATCTTCGGATTTAATAAAATAGCGCTGAATATCGGCAAATGACCAACCGTCGCAGCCCTTTTCCGCCGCCCAGCGGTCATAGTCCGCCGGCGTGCCGCGGGTGAACACTTCGGCGTTGATCGAACTCCCGCCTCCCAGCACTCGCCCCTGGGCAAACAGCAGCTCACGATTGCCGAGCTGGGGCTGTGGTACCGTTTTATAACCCCAGGTCAGCGGCCCGGCGGTGAGTTTGCTAAAGCCAACCGGTAAATGGATATAGGGGTTACTGTCCTTCGGGCCGGCCTCAACCAGCAGCACTTTGCAGTCGGCGTTTTCGCTTAAGCGCGACGCAAGGACGCTGCCCGCCGAACCGCCGCCAATAATAATGTAGTCGTACATGTCTGATCCTCGCCCCAACATCACTCAGCGAGCCATTTAGCGCGCTTGCCCAACTGGATATGTACGGATTTAATCTCGGTATATTCATCCAGACCATAGCTGCCGCTTTCGCGCCCGATACCGGACTGTTTAAAGCCGCCGGAAGGGAGCTCAGGGCCGCCGGCGATAGTGGTATTCACCCACAGTCTGCCCGCTTTCAGATCGCGGAAGCCCTGGACCGCTTTATCCAGATTCGACGTCCAGATGCTGGCCGCCAGCCCGTAGCAGGTGTCATTGGCAATGCCGATCGCCTCTTCATAGCTGTCGAACGGGGTGACGCAGAGCACCGGGCCGAAGATCTCTTCGCGGAAAATGGTCATTTCCGGGGTCACATCATCGAAAATGGTGGGTTCGATAAACAGCCCATTCCCGGCGGCAACCGCGTTGCCGCCGGTGAGCAGGGTGGCACCCTCATTTTTTCCCTGTTCGATATAGCCGAGCACGGTCTGGTAGTGCTTCTCAGTAATAATCGCGCCAATCTGGGTGTTTTCATTCAGCGGATCGCCGCTGCGTACTTTCTGCGCGCGTTCAACCAGCTTCTGGCAGAAATCCTTATGGATAGAACGTTCAACCAGTAAACGACTGCCGCTGACGCAGCACTGCCCGGTATTGAACAGGAAGCCAAACAGCGTACCGTCCAACGCGGCGTCAATATCGGCATCGGCAAAAACCACCTGCGGATTCTTACCTCCCAGCTCCAGACCAAGGCGTTTGATATTTTTTGCCGACGCGTGCAGCGCCATCTGGCCGACGGCGGTGGATCCGGTGAAAGAGACCATATCGATATCAGCATGTTCGGTGATCCGTTGGCCGACGACCGAACCGCTGCCGGTGACCACGTTAAATACGCCGTCGGGCAGCCCGGCCTCTTTAAGAATGCCGGCCAGCAGCAGAGTCGTACCGGATGTGATCTCGGCGGCTTTCGCCACCAGCGTACAGCCGGCGGCCAGAATATAGGGGTAGCGTTCTGCGCCAATAAAGAAAGGGAAGTTCCACGGCGTGATGACGCCGACGACGCCGATGGGTTCGCGCGTCACCAGGCCCAGCATGTTGTCGCCGAGATTATTAAAGCTGTCGCCATTGACGCTGCGCGCCAGGCCGGCGGCATATTCCCAGATATCGGCCGCGCCCTGGATCTCGCCGCGCGACTGGGCGACAGGCTTACCGGTTTCCAGCGTTTCCAGCAGCGCCAGTTCCGCCAGGTTCTCGCGAATGAGCTGGGCGGTTTTCAGCAATACCGCCGCACGCGCCGCGCCGCTAATGCGCGACCATTTTCCGCAATCAAAGGCGTCTCTGGCTGCCTTTACCGCCTCATCAACGTCTTCAACGGTCCCCGCCGGATAGGTGCTAACGACAATATCGTGGGCCGGGCTTTTACGGACAAAACTTTCGCTGCTGTGGCCCGTGGTCCATTTGCCATTGATGAACATCTGAAATTCACGCGCTTTTTCAGGCAGCAAAGGGTGGTTAACGTCTACAGGGTGAAATGTATTACTCATCGTCCTCTTCCCATCGTTCATAGCCTTCCTTACCGGTCGGTAAGAGCCAGCGAGTGATCGTTGTCATCCTGTCCGATGCATTTTTAGATGCCGACAAGATGGGTTGGTTGTGTTTGATTTTAACTTTATGTTTTATAAGTATAATGTTGTTTATATATAACTATATGGTTACATATATTAGCATGCTGTTTTTGGATTGAATAAGGAAACGCCAGCCCTTGTAATGAAATTGTTAAGCGGCTAGCAGAAAGGAGATTAGCGAAAAATTTTTCTTGATTTCCGCCAATGAGTAAGGGTTAATCATCAGCCAGATCCGCAACCAAAACGATGTAATGACTAAATCAGCTACGGAAAAAACAGTACAGGTCCGTGACCCTGTTGCGACACAAAATCGGATCCTGAAAGCCGCGAAACGCGAGTTCGCGCAAAAGGGACTCGGCGGCGCACGCATTGACGTTGTCGCTGAAAAGGCAAAATCAAATAAGCGTATGATTTATCACTATTTTGGTAGCAAAGAGCAGCTTTTCCAGAAAGTTGTCGAAGATTCCTACCTTGATATTCGTGCCGCGGAAAAAAAATTAAATCTCGAAAGTCTGGAACCGAAAGAAGCGGTTGAAGCGCTGGTCAGGTTTACCTGGAACTACTACCTGAAAAACCCGGAGTTTCTGACGCTGGTGAACAGCGAAAACCTGCATCGCGCCGTACACCTGAAAAAATCGGTGGCGATCAAGTCGGCGCAGAAATCGATGGTCACCCTGATGGAAGGCATTCTGCAGCGCGGTGTGGAGCAGGGCGTTTTCCGGGCGGGCGTGGATGCGGAACAGCTAGTGATCACCATTGCGGCGGTCAACTATTATTACTTCAATAATAAATATACCGGCGCCATTCTGTTCGATCGCAATTTCATGGATGCTGATTCCCTTCAGCAGCGCCTTGATTTTAACGTCGAAACGATAATGCGGATACTGCAGCCCTGATATCCGCATTGCGTGATGTATTCAGAGAGAAACCAGCGCGGGGCGATCGACTTTCGGGCAGAATTGCATACGCTGCAAAATATCCTGCTCGAGGTTAACCCCGCTGACAATCGCCGCCAGTTCCACCCCTTCTTCCGTTAGCCTGAAAATGGCGCGCTCCGTGACGTACAGCACTTCCTGCCCGCGTTTTATGGCTTCCGGCCCGCTGAAAGTGATATGGCGAACCTTTTGCACCAGCTTGGGAATTTGCCCATGAGACTCAATCTGTAAACGCTCGCCCTGCTGGCACACCTGTAGGCCTTTTGCTTCGAAGGTGCCGCAGAAAACGACCTTTTTGGCGCCGCAGGTAATATCAATAAAGCCGCCCGGTCCAACGATAGTGTCGCCGAGTTGCGAAACGTTGACGTTACCTTCAGCATCCATCTCGCCCATGCCGAGGAAGGTGATATCCAGTCCGCCGCCGCTAAACAGATCGAACTGATCGAGCGAGCTGACAATGGCCTGCGGATATTTAGCCGCGCCGAACAGCGCGCCGTCGAGAAGCTGGCCGTTGTGAATGCCTTGTTCCACCATTTGCCAGCAGGAGTCGACCAGCGATTTGTCGGCCATGGCGGAGATCCCACCGGGGATGCCGAATCCATAATTGACCCGCATATTCGGTTTCAGCTCCCGTACCGCCAGGCCCGAGATCAGGCGGCGAATGCCCTCTGCTGGCGCGTCGAGCGGGTGTTCATCCGGCGGGGCGACCTGTCCGGAGATGGCCGGATCGTATTCGGCAAGATAGCTCTGCCACTGCGTCGGGCACTTAACGATATGGTCGATCATCACACCGGGAACGGTGACCTTACGGGCCGGGACAAAGTGTTCATCCGCGGTGGATTTCACCTGGGCGATAACCATCCCGCCGTTGTTGTGTGCCGCTAAGGCGACGGCATAAGTATCCAGGTCCGCGGGCTCTTCGCTGGTGGAGATATTCGCCACGACGTCCGCCTGCGATCCGTGAATCACCGCAACATCGACTTTAAACGGTTTGTAATGCAGCCAGGTTTTACCGTCGAGTTCAATACGCGAAACGATATCCTCGCAGGTGATGTCATTGCATTTGCCACCGCTTATCAACGGGTCGACAAAAGTGCCTAGCCCGACGCTGGAAATGACCCCCGGGCGCCCGGCGCCGCTTTCGCGATACAGCGTCATGATGATGCCGGTGGGTAAACAGTAGGCCTCTATCTGATTGTCGCGGGCCATTTTTTGTAGCTCGGAAGACCATGACCAGTGGCCGCCGATGATCCGTTTCACCAGCCCCGGTATAGCGAGGCGGCCAAGTCCGGATCCTTTGCCGTTTCCGATCCCTAAAGCATGAATCAGGGTGAGATTGCGCGGGTGTCCGGTTTCGCGGTAGCGCATCGCGATGGCCGCCATGACGTAGTCAGACTCCAGCAGGCCGCCGCCGGAGCCGGTGAAGGCAACGGTGGAGTTGTCTTTGATCAAAGCAACAGCTTCTTCGACGCTTTTTAGTTTGCCATGCATGCTCGTTATCCTCGTTGAACTCAGTACAAAATAAACTAACTAGTTAGTTACAATTGCAGAAAGTAAAAGCCGGATCAACGTCATTAATGCCGCTTTGTTATCCAGGTAACATTTTCACAACATTCGTTTTGATATAACTATCTTGTTAGTTAATTAAACCATCAGCCTGCAGGAGTACAGACATGGATCCATCACAGAAAAATGCGTTTGGCCGTACCGCTATTCAGGTCACGGCAATGGGTTACGGCGCCGCGCCAATTGGCAATATTTTCCGCCCCATCAGTGAACAAGAATCGGAGAACATGATTCGCCAGGCGTGGGACAACGGTCTGCGCTATTTTGATACCGCGCCGCTGTATGGCCATGGCCTGAGCGAAGCGAGGGTTGGCCACGGTTTGCGCTGGTATCCCCGCGATGAGTATGTGTTGTCCACTAAGGTCGGTCGTCTGCTGAAGCCGAAAAAACGCAGTGAAATTGATTCCGGGGTGTGGGTCAATCCGCTGCCGTTTGAGGCGGTCTTTGATTACTCCTATTCGGCAACTATGCGATCCATCGAGGACAGTCTGCAGCGCATGGCGCTGGAGCATATCGATATCGCGTTTATTCACGACTGCGATTTTTATACCCACGGGGATCAGCAGCCGCACTACTTTCGCCAGGCGATGGACGGCGCATGGCGCGCGCTGGCGCAGCTGCGCGATGAAGGCGTGATTAAAGCGGTAGGGATGGGCGTCAATGAATGGCAGGTGTGCCATGCGGCGCTGCAGGAAGCCGACTTTGACTGTTTCCTGCTGGCCGGGCGCTATACGTTGCTGGAACAGGAGGCATTAAAAGCGTTTCTGCCGCTGTGCGAAGAGCGCAATGCGGCGGTGGTGATCGGCGGGGGATTCAACAGCGGGATACTGGCGACCGGGGCGGTTGAGAACGCGAAATATAACTATGGCCCGGCCAGCCAGGCGATTTTGCAAAAGGTCAGCAAAATTGAAAACGTCTGCCGCGATTATCACGTCAGTCTGCCAGCGGCCGCGCTACAGTTTGTTCTGGCTCACCCGGCGGTGCCGACGATTATTCCTGGCACCCGCACGGTAGCGCAGCTGGAAAACTGCCTGGAGTGGATTGCCGCGCCGATCCCGGATGATTTCTGGCGTACGCTGCAACAACAGGGGCTGCTGGATGAAGCGGCGCCAACGCCGGCCGATCGCCTCATCTGAGCGATGCGGGAAGGTAAAAAGGTGCTCATCAGGAGCACCTTTTTTTATTCTGCCGTCTTATCCGCGTGGCGAAAATCTTACTCGTGGGCAATATGCAGCTGGATTTTCAGGTGCTGCGGATGAGCGAGCAGGGTGGAGAAAACCTGCTGAATATCCTCCAGCGGGTGGACGGATTCGCGGAAAGGGGCGGTAATAAAACGTTGATGGCTCAGCAGATGCAGCGCCTGGTGCATATCTTCTCCCATTCCGGCCACGCTGCCCTGAATTCTCTGTTCTTTTAAAATGATCTCCAGCGGTTTAATGGCTATCTCGGTTTGCGCATCGGTTAAACCGAAGGCCAGCAGCCGTCCACCGGGGCGCATAAACGTCAGGGCCTGTTTATACAATTCCGGATGACCGACGCTTTCGATCACCACGTCGGCGCCACGTCCCTCCGTGAGCGCCTTGATCTGCTCCAGCGCGACTTCGGGGTCGGTGATGACGCTGTCCGCTCCGCACTGTCTGGCGAGTTCGGCCCGCTGCGGATTCAGCTCTACGGCAATAATCGGCGCGGCGCCCAGCAAACGCGCCATCTGAATATGCATGTTACCCACCGGGCCCGCGCCAATCACCACCACCGACTCTGCCACGCTGAGGCCTATTTTTTTACTGGCGCGCACCACGCAGGAGAACGGTTCGGTCAGACAGGCAACGCTATCCGCAATCTCATCGCCGAGCGGAATCACCAGGCGGGCCGGAATCGCCACGTACTGCGCAAACGCGCCGTGGGTGTGAATGCCGAGCTGGCGGATCTCCGGGCAGTTCAGCAGTTCGTTCCGCCGACAATAATAGCAGTGGCCGCAGCCGATATTGATGTCGGCGACTACCCGCTGGCCTGGCGTCAGCGTCGAGACCTGGCGACCAACGGCAACAATTTCTCCGCTGAACTCGTGGCCGGGAATTAACGGCAGCTTATCCTGGGAGTAATGGCCATTATAGATATGGATATCGGTTCCGCAGATTGAACAGCGGGTGACGCGAATCAGTACCTCGTCGTCGCCGTAGGCGGGGACCGGAACCTGGCGAATTTCGAACGTTTTGGGCGCCGTCAGCACCGCGGCCTTCATTAATTTGGGGATCATAGCCCGCTCCGGTTATTTAACGGTGGAAATTTTGGCGCGATCGATGGTCATCGCGATCGCCACAATCATCAGCACGCCGAAGAAGATCTGCTGCGCCTGCGCTTCGACGTTCAGGTAAGTCATACTGGTACGAATAACGGCCACGATGAGGGTGCCGATAAGCGTGCTCAATACGCCGCCCACGCCCCCGGTCAGCGGGGTGCCGCCCAGCAGCACCGCAACGATGGCCGGTAGCAGGAACTGGTCGGCCATGGTCGGCGATGCGCCGGAAAGACGGGTTGCCAGCAGCACCCCGGCGGCGGCGGAGAACGCCCCGGCAATGGCGAAGGTGATAATCTTCACCTTGATGACCTTCACGCCGCTGGCGAGCGCTGCGGATTCACCGGCACCAATCGCCTTCATGTGGCGTCCCAGCGCGGTGCGTCTTTCCATCAGCAGGGCCAGCAGCAGCAGTACCGCCGCGATAATGATTTCCATCGGCAGCGTAAAGACGGTGCTGGTCATCCAGCCAACCGTCTGGCTGCGAATATCGCCCGGGATATAAAACGCGCGTTGTCCGGATATCACCTGCCCGGTGGCATAGGCAATGCCCCCGACGGCGAGCGTGGTAATGAATGACGATATTTTGAAGCGGGTATGCACCCAGCCGGAGATCGCGCCGAACAGCGCGCCGACGAGCAGGGTGAGCGGAATCGCCAGCGCGCCAATTTGCGACAACAGAATGACCAGCACCACCGTCGACATACTGGCAATCGACTGGGCGGATAAATCTATGCCGCCGATATAAATCACAAAGGTCATGCCAATCGCCATAATAAACAGCGTCGACGCATCCTGCAGCAGCTGGAATATATTGTCGGGTTTAAGAAAATCCGGGTTATAGAGGCTGACCAGGGCGACTAATACCACCAGAGTCAGAATGGGTAAATAACGCGTAATTTTTTCACGCCCGGTTAATGGCGGCCGGGTCGGGCTGCCGGTGTTATTTTTTGTCGGCACTGCTAATAAATCAGAACGGGTGATTTTCATGGAGATTTGCCTTAATAACCTAGACGAAGTGCTGCAATAATTCATATTGCTCCGGACGCTTCTCTTCACAGCCGGTAAACTGATATCTCAGCTGGCCGTCCTTAAAAATAGCGATGGTATGGGCGAGACCGATGGCCTCCTCCAGAGAATCGGCGATCAAAATCACGCCGCATTGTTCATCGGTGAAGTCGCGCACGAGGTCGTAGACATCCTCTTTGGCGCCGATATCGAGGCCGCGGGTAGGGTGGTCGAGGAGGATGATTTTCGCCTCGGCGGTTCGCCATTTAGACAGCACCACCTTTTGCTGATTGCCGCCGGAGAGTTTGCCGCACTGTGTATCAATGCTGGCGGTTTTTATCGACAGCTTTTTAACCCACTCATTGGCCAGCTGGCGCTCGTGATGCACCTGCAGCAGTCCGGCGCGGGAATAGTCCTGCAGGTTAGCGAGAGTGATGTTTTCCACCACCGACATCCCTTCGACGATGCCCTCGATTTTGCGCTCGCGCGGGATATATCCTACCCCTTCAGCGATGCTGTGCGTGGGGCTGAATTTGCGGACCGGTCTACCGTTGAGAATCACTTCTCCCTGCTCGGGCTGCAGCAAACCGAAGATGGTCCGGATGATCTCTTCGGTCCCCGCCCCTTCGGTGCCAACCAGCGCCAGCACTTCGCCAGCGTGCAGCGACAGCGAGACATTCTGATAATGGCCCGGCAATGAGATATTTTTTAACTCGACCAGGGTGGTCGCTTTATGGATGCCGTGTTTGCGATGCTCGCGGTAATAGCGTTCATCGATATCCCGACCGACCATCTGACGCTGAATATTCACCACATCAAACCGGTCGCGGGTGAGCATATCCATGACCTGCCCGTCCTTCATCACGTAGATGCGGTCGGAAAGGGTCATCACCTCATCAAGACGATGCGAAACAAAAATGAAAGAGGCCCGGCTTTTCAGCTCTCTGACCAGCGCAAACAGCAGCTCGATCTCCTGGGCAGGTAACACCGAGGTCGGCTCATCGAGCAGGATAATTAAATGGCCGCTGCTTCTCTCCTCGAGAGTTAAAACCTTCGCCAGCTCCACCAGCTGACGTTGGGTAAACGACAGCTCGGAGGTGATTGTTTTCGGGTCGATATCCAGTTTGACTTTCGCCAGCTGTTTTCTGGCTGCCGCCGCCATCTTTTTCCAGTTAATCACTCCAAGTTTTTTAAACGGCTGTTCAAAGCCGAGGAAAATATTCTCCATTACGCTCAGATTGGAAATTAATGACTGCTCCTGAAACACCATCCCGATGCCTTGCATCATGGCATCGCGCGGTGAGCGAAATACCACCGGCTGACCATTAATCAGTACTTCGCCTTTATCGTGCTGATAGGCGCCGTATATAATTTTCATCAGCGTTGATTTTCCGGCACCGTTTTCACCGACTAAGCCAACAATTTCTCCGGGATTAATTTGCAGATTGATATTTTGCAAAGCCAGAACGCCCGGAAACGATTTACCAACATTTTTAAATTCAAGCATAATCGTCACTTCACTATTTGCAGACGTTTACGATTAGTGACTAAGGCCACCGAGATAATAACTAACGCACCTAAAACGCCCTGTTGGATATAGGTCGGGAAACCGACCAGCACCATGCCATTGTTAATCACGTTGATAATCAGCACGCCGATCAGGCTTTGCCATACGCCGCCGTTGCCGCCCATTAAGGAGGTGCCGCCGACGACCACGGAGGTGATGGCGATAAAGGTATAACCGTCCCCCAGGTTGCTGGCGACCGACCCCAGGCGGGCTACCGCAAAGACGGCGCCCAGTCCGTAAAAGACCCCGGCCAGCGCAAAACCGAGCACGCGAATACGCTTTACCGACAGACCGGAAGCGTAGGCCAGATGCTCGCCGCCGCCGACCGCATAAAAATTACGTCCCAGCGCGGTATAGCGTTGAATAAACCAGGCAAACAGCAGGGCCGCCCCGGCGAGATAGACCATCAGCGGGAAATCAAAAATGCGCTCGGTCAGCAGGAGCCGGAATGTCCGGTCGGGCAGGGGGATACGTTCGCCGCCGGTAATCACCATGGTGACGCCAATTAAGCTGAAACCAATCCCCAGACTGACCAGAAATGAGGGGATTTTAAGCTTGACGTGAATCAGACCATTAATGAGCCCGCAGGCGGCCGAAATAAGAATCGCTGCGGGGATGGCTAAATAACCGAGTTCGCTAAAGCCGCCCAGTTTCACCATAATAATGGCCAGCATCGAGCCGCAGAAAGCCATAATGCCTTCAATTGACAGGTCGATCGAACCCATAATGATGATAAACGTCACGCCAATGGCGATCATTAACGGCGCGGCGCTGGCGGTCAGTAAACGCGAGAAATTACGCACCGATAAAAAGCCGGGATAAATCACGCTGATGATGGTGCACAGGAGCAGTAGCACCATCAGCGGCGCCCATTTGCGCAAAAACTCTTTATAGCTGGAATGTGATGACATGTTCGACCTTCACTCATTGAATGTATAACGTCTTCATTGAGAATAAATATCCGCTGAAGGGGGGATACTATAATTTGCGATACTGAATGGGGCCTTTCGACGCCTGCCAGAAATTATTCCAGTCGACTACCGGCGTATTGACGATATTTTCCTGATACCACTTCTGCGCATCGTCTTTGGTTATCATGATCGTCGGGCCATAAAATTCGCGATGCTCATGCGGTTCGGCGGAAGGTTTGAAGCTGCCGATAGCCGCATGGTGCGCCAGGGATAGCGCGATGCCGCCAGCCCAGTAGGGATCAGTGCTGACGGTGCAGAGTATTTCACCGCTGATGCACAGCTTAACGGCATCCGGGGTACCGTCGTAGGAGACGATCGGAATCTGCCCTGCGAGGCCTTCAGCGCGCAGCGCCTCAATAATGCCGAGAGTCATGCTGTCGTTGGAGGAGAAAATGCCTTTGATATCATCCCCGAAGCGGGTGAGCATCGTCGACATCATGTCGTTGGCTTTTGAAGTACTCCAGTCCGCATCCTGCCAGTCCAGCAGTTTGATATCCGGATTCTCCTTCAGCTTGTGCATCAACCCCGCTTTGCGTTCAATCGCCGGGACGTTAGAGGCGATGCCGCCCAGCCCGACAATCCCGCCTTTTTTGCCCATCGCGTCAAACAGCAGCTGCGCGCACTGTTGCGCCGGTTCGAAATCAGACCAGCTGATATGGGCGACGTAGTTGTCGCCAAAATCCCACGGATGCAGATCCTCGGTTTTGTTCCAGATGGTGGTAATAAACGCCCCGCGTTGCTGACAGGCGGTCACCACCGCCCGGGCGTTAGGGGCATCGTTCGGATCGCAGCCGATCGCCAGTTTCCCTTCGGTTTTCGAGAGCAGGGCTTTGATATCAGAGAGCACCTTCTCGTTATTACCGCCGTTAATCAGACTCACCATCGGCGAGTTTTGACTCTTCGCATAAGATTGCCCGCCGGCGGCAATCGCGTTCCAATAGGAGTTATCAGGATCGCGGTAGCCCCAGGCCAGAGTGAAATTCCCCCCTTCGGCAGCCATGGCTTTCGAGAGTGGGCTGATAAGCGGGAGCGCAGCCATGCCGCCGATGCCAAGGGCGCTTTTCAGCAGGAATTCACGTCGGCTAATCACGCTTTTTTCAACGAATTTTTTAATAAATGACATAGCGATATTTCCTGTCTTTTCGGTTCACATGGAGAATCGTTTCTGGTGATAAAACACGTAACATGTAAATAACTAATTACTTACAAGTTGAGGATATATCATCCACGAAAGTAATTGGCAATGAAGGGGAAGGTAGGCCGTTTGCCTGGCGTTTTTATCTGGCAGGAAATTATCTAATTATTTGTTTTTAATGATTATTTATGAATGCGTTATTGGCAAATGCGTCAGTGCCCGTGAGCCGGTCTTTTGCCAGAGAATGAATATTATCTATATGATTTATATTGATTTTGTTGCTCTGTCTCTGCGGGCGGTGTTTTGCTTGCGTTTGGGAGATCAGTCACAAAGATTTTGTTGGCGATCAGCCCCTCAACTCCGGTGTCTACCTGGATCGCATATTTGATATTTGTAAGTAACTATTTATTTACAAGTGGCGAGGGGCGTCGCTATGATTTCGGCGTATGCTCAACCAACAATGGGACGAAAAAATGACGGTTAAAACACGACAGGTTGCGTTTATCACCGGCGGGGCTCGCGGCATTGGTTTTGAGATTGCTGCGAAGCTGGCGCAGGCCGGTTTTGATATTGCGCTGAATGATTATCAGGATTCCGCCACGCTACAGGCATCGGTCGCGCGACTAGAAGGGTGGGGGGTGAAAGCGGTCGCGATCCCCGGGGATGTGGCGGATATCAGCCTGCACGACAGGATGCTGGCGCGGGCGGAAAATGCGCTCGGGCCGTTGACGACGTTCGTGAATAACGCCGGTGTCTCGGTGACCAGCCGCGGCGATCTCCTCGACGTGACGCCGGAAAGCTACGATCGTTGCCAGGCAATTAACGCCCGCGCTACGTTCTTCCTCTGTCAGGCATTTGCCAGACGCCTGCTCGCCCGCACCTGCTTGCCAGAACTGCACTACAGCCTGATCGTGGTCTCTTCTTCGAACGCCTCCGCGGCCTCTATCAATCGTGGAGAGTATTGCGTGTCGAAAGCCGGGGCTGCGATGGTGGCGAAATTGTTTGCCGCGCGTCTCGCGCAGGCCGGAGTACAGGTTTTTGATATCCAGCCGGGGCTGATTGTCACCGAAATGACCCAGCCTTCGCTGGCCATGTATCAACAGCGCGTCGATGAAGGCTTAACCCTGTTGCCGGAGCTGGGGACTCCCGCGCAGATAGGCACCATCGTGACCACCCTCGCCAGCGGGGGAATGCCCTATTTAACCGGTCAGGTGATTAGCGCCGATGGCGGCATGCTGGTTCCCCGTTTCTGATTTAAGCAGGTAAATGCGATGAAAATAATTATTGCCCCGGACTCCTTCAAGGAGAGCCTCTCCGCCAGCGCGGTGGCGGATGCTATCGAACGGGGTCTGCGCAGAGCGCTGCCTGATGCGCAATATGTGAAACTGCCGATCGCCGATGGCGGCGAAGGCACGGTTGACGCGCTGATTAATGCCACCGCCGGGCAGCTGATTTTCGTACCGGTCACCGGGCCGATGGGGAGGCCGGTGAACGGTTTTTTTGGCCTGCTGGGGGATGGGAAAACGGCGGTCATTGAAGTGGCCGCCGCCTGCGGTTTGCAGTGGGTGGCACCGCAAGACCGGGACCCGCTAATCGCGACCAGCTATGGGGTCGGAGAGCTCATTAAGGCGGCGTTGGACCGAGGCGTCGACAAAATTATTATTGGTCTGGGGGGCAGCGCCACCAATGAGGGCGGGATTGGCATGCTGCAGGCGCTGGGCTGTCGCTGTACCACCGCCAGCGGAGACGAAGTCTCGTGGGGCGCTGCGGGACTCGATGAACTGACTGAGATTGAGTGCGCCGGTCTCGATCCGCGATTAGCCGGGGTAACGCTTCAGCTGGCCTGCGATGTGAACAATACGCTGCTCGGCTAGCAGGGCGCTACTGCGGTTTTTGGTCCGCAAAAAGGGGTGACCGCGCACACGGCGCTGAGGATTGAAAACAACCTCGCCCGGGTCGCCCGCGTTCTCAGCGCCCGCTCCGGAACGGATATCGCCAGCCTCAAGGGCGGCGGTGCGGCCGGCGGCATGGGCGCCACGCTGCAGGGGATACTGGGTGCTGAAATGTCCAGCGGCATCGATCTTGTGCTTAACACGCTGAATTTTGATGAGCAGGTGCGCGAGGCCGATCTGGTGATTACCGGCGAAGGGCGGCTTGACGCCCAGACCAGCAGCGGTAAGGGGCCTGCCGGCGTGATCGGCCGTGCGCATGCCCACGGTTGCCCAAGTATTGCGCTGGCCGGGTCGCTCGGCAGTGGTTATGAAGCGCTGTACGCGATCGGACTCAATTCGGCGTTTTCGCTGGTTCCCGGCATTATCTCCTACGAGCGCGCGCTGCGCGAAGCCGCTGCTCTGCTGGAGTCGACGGCGTTCAATATTGCCTCGCTATGGCATCTGGCGGCGAGCCAATCGGGTTGTCACCTGCGTCCTCCGTTGAGGGAAAAAACATGAATATTCTTTATCGGCCTGAATTTATCCGCGGTTTTGGCACCTATAAACTGCGCGCAGAGAGATTAATGACGGCCCTCGAACAGGCGCTGAACGTGGGCTATCGGGCGATTGATACCGCGCAGATGTACGAAAATGAACGGGAGATTGGGCAAGTTCTGCGTCATCATCCCGTCGCTCGCAGCGAACTTTGTATTACCACCAAAGTGCTGCCGGCGAATTACCCCGCCGACCGGTTTATGGCTTCGGTGGCGCAAAGCCTGGCGGCATTGAATGTTGAACAGGTGGATGTGTTGTTGCTGCATAGTCCGCCAAAGCAGGACTTCAGCGCCACGTTGCGTTTGCTGGAACAGGCGCAGCAGCAGGGGCTGACGCAATGTATAGGCTTAAGTAATTTCTCTCCCCAGCAGATGGTCAGGGCACGTGAAGTTATTGCCACGCCGCTGGTTGTCAATCAGGTGGAGTTCCATCCGCTGCTGGATCAAAGCGACTTATTGCTGGCCGCGGTCGCTACGCAAATCCCGCTCTCCTCATACTGTTCAATAGCCCGGGGGGAAGTGCTTAAATACGGGCTTATTCACCGTCTGGCGGAATATTATGCCCGTACGCCGGCGCAAATTATTTTGCGCTGGATTTTACAGTCGGGCGTGCAGTCAAATACCATGTCCTCCGATCCGCAGAGAATTGCTGAGAACTTCGCGATCCTCGATTTCACCCTCTCCCATATCCACATGCAGCAGATAGCCGAATTAAAAAGTGCCAATTATCGCGTTGTAACCTTGTAAGCCGGGTTACAACGCGCTATCTGACGGGGAAGGCGAGTAGCGCCTTCCCCGTTATTGTTTATTTGGACCATGTGACCGTGTCAGCGTCCGGCCGGCGGCTAAGACGTGAAATCGAGTTATTCCCCCACAGTTCCTGATAACGCAGACCGGTAATCTCCTCGAGAATACGCTGGTTTTGCGGGTTTGCGGGGGCGAATGGCCCGCCGGCGAGGCGCATTCTGTCGCACTCCTCGCGCAGTACCGCATGCGTTTTGATATTCAGCGTAAAGCGACGTGACGCCAGGTAACCGGCAATCAGTAGCAGCGTGGTGCCGAGACTGAGTACGGCCAGGATAACGTAATGCACCGACTCCGGCTGCTGCTGCTGCCCGGGATTAAAATGCGCCAGCTGCAGCAGAACGCCGACGAGCATCACCGCTATTGCCTGCGATGCCTTACGCGTCATGGTCATGACGCCGGCGAAAATACCTTCGCGCCGCAGACCGGTGATCGCCTCGTCGACGTCGGCCATATAGGTGTAGGTATTCCACGGGATATAGTTAATGCCGCCGCGACCGAAGCCCGCCACCGCCGAGACCAGCATCAATACGGCAAGATGGGTAAAATCCCCGAGCCATAAAAAACCGTAGGTCAGGCAGGCAAGCGCAAAAAAGACCACCGCCAGACGATAGGCCGGGGCTGGCCCCCAGTGAATACACAGTGGGATCATGCAGAGCACGGCGATCAGCTGCATGATGGACATGATGCCGAGTAATTCGGAGGAGACGGTGGCGGTCTGGAACAGGACATATATGACGTAGTAGGTGAAAACGGCATTAAATACGTCCTGGGCGATAAACCCGCCGAGGTACATCCCAAGATGGGTGCGGAAGGCCTTAACTTTCAGGGTGGAGAGCGCGTCGCTGAAAAAACGCCTGAGTAAAGATCCGGACGCGGCAGGCGGCGCCTGCTGGTCAACGCTGCGCTCTCGTTCCCACGTATTGCAATACACCAGGGTCAGGGCGATGGCGCAGAGGATGGCAATCACCAGTCCGGCATAAAAGAAGGCGTGGGGGTTATCTTTTCCATACCAGCTAAAAAACAGGGCCGGCAGGTAGGCCGTGATGATGTAAGACAGCTGGGCAAAAGAGATTCTCGCCCCTGAGAAGCGGGTCTTCTTTTTGAAGTCATCGGTCATTTCCGGAACCAGGGTTTCATACGGCACCAGAACCATGCTGTAGACCAGTTCGAAGACAAGATAGGTCAACAGGTAATAGAGGTAACCCATATCGCTGACCCAGATAAAACAGTAGGAAAAGACGGCGGGGATACCTGACAAAATAAAGAATTTGCGGCGACCAAACTTTTTCCCCAGAAAAGTGTGGCCGAAGTTGTCGGTAATATAGCCCATTAATGGGCTGGCGATGGCATCGAAGACGCGCGCAATGGCGAAAATGGATGCGGCTTCAACCGCGCTCAGGTGACAGAAGTTGGTATAAAAAAACAGCAGCCAGGCACCGGTGAGTGCCGTCGTTCCCATACCAAAAAAATCCCCTGAGCCGTAGCTGAGATAGTGTTTTAACGTGATTGTTCTTGCCATGATATACGCCTGTTATCTGAGTAACGAGTTCGCAGTACCATAGTTCACTGATATTCAAAAGTAACCAACTTGTTAGTTACTTTTGATCGTGGATCACATTTCATTAACCACCAGTCACGCCGTTACCGGCAGCAGGGGAACGCGGAAAAAGCAGCGGCCTACGCCTGATGGGCGCTGCGCACATCCCGGGTCAATCGGGTGCTTAACCAGTACAGCGGAAGCTGAGCTATCGTCGCCAGGAGTACTCCGGCTAAGGGCGTCATCGCCATCAGCCCCTTCGCCACGATAGCGCTGCCCAGCGTTTCACCGAGGGTTATCCCCAAATTAAACGCCGCAATATTTAAGGCCGAAGCAAAATCGACGGCTTTTGGCGTCCAGCGTTCAGCGGTGCTCAGCATGCCGGCCTGAAAAGCCGGCGACATTCCGAACGCCAGCACTCCCCACAGGAATAACAGGACCATCATCGGCAGGCGCCAGGGTAACGCCACGGCCAGTAACATGAGGGTGACTGCCAGCAGCAATAGCATCCGGCGTAATGCGGGTGTCCAGCCCTGGGTCACCGTCAATTTGCCGCCGAGTTGATTCCCGATGAGCGTGGCGATGCCAAAAATAATCAGCAGCAAACTCGCGGTTTGCGATGAAAAGCCGCTGATGTCGGTCAGGATCGGCGTAATAAACGTGAACGCGGCAAAGCTGGCGCCAAAGCCGGTGATGGTTATCGCCATCATGGCCAGAATTTCCGGCCGCAGTAACGCCGCGAGTTGCGTGACGGTTTTACCCGCCTCAGGCACGGCCAGCCGGGGTACCCAGATTGCCGTGGCGACCCACGCCATCACGGCCAGCCCGGCGACAGCGTAAAACGGCAGCCGCCACCCGACGCTGTTACCGATCAGGCTGCCTAGCGGCACGCCGATCACCATGGCTAACGTCAGGCCGGAAAACATCAGGGCAATCGCGCGTCCGCCTTGCCCCGGTGGCGCGAGGCGGCTGGCCACGGTCGCGCCGATGGCAAAGAAACTGCCGTGCGCCACCGCAGTGATGGCCCGGCCTGCCAGCAGCAGCGGGTAGCTATCCGCCAGCGAGGAGAGGATATTACCGGCCAGGAACAGCGTTATCAGACTCAACAGCACCGTTTTGCGCGCTAACCGCGCCAGACCCAGCACCGCCAGCGGCGTGCCAATCGCCAGCGCGAGCGCATAGAGTCCGACCAGTTTACCCGCCGCGGCCAAAGAGACGTGAAGATCTCGCGCGATGGCCGGAAGAACCCCGACAACAATGAACTCCGCTACGCCAATGGCAAAAGAGGTCACCGCCAGGGCCCAAATCCCCGGATGTATTGGCGTTTTCTGACTCATCGTTCACCTGCAGCGGCCTGGGCGATAGACTGATCCTGTTCAACCGTGGCGCCAGCGACACCGACGGCGCCCAGGATGTCGCCATTCGTATCATGTAATACCACACCGCCGCCAAAGCTGATTAATCCGCCGTTGGTGTGTTCCAGACTGTAGATGGCCCCGCCGGGCTGGGCGTGTTCGCCAAGGTCAATGCTGTCGACGCCGAACAAGGCGGCGGTTCGCGCTTTCTTGATCGACACGTCAATGGTTCCGGCAACCGCCCCGTCCATACGCAGGAACTGACGCAGCAGGCCTGAATCGTCGACGACGCAAATTGAAACCGAAAAACCTCGCTCACGGGCCAGGGTTGAGGCGCGTAAAATAACATCCCGGGAAAGTTGCTCTAATTTCATTTTCAAAACTCCTCGTTTTAACAGGTGTTTTGATGATTCCAGAACTACCGGAGTGAAGAAACAGGGGCGGGAGATATCCGCTTATTGTTTGATAATGTCAAACTTTCCACCGCATCAATTGTGTGACGAGATGGCTGATTCGCTCTGTGCTCAGGCGCTGAGAGGGGCCGGAAATACCCAGCGCGGCGACAATTTTCCCGTGTTGACGTAGCGGTAGCGCCAGGCAGTGCAATCCGCATTCGGCTTCTTCGAGATCAACGGCATAGCCCTGACGGATAATCGCCTGCAGCTCCTTTTCCAGCTCTGCGGACAACACGTCCGCCCGGCGCAGGCTGCGAATAATCTCCGCTTTATCCGCGAGGAGCACCTTGCCGATGGCTGAGGTGGTCATGCCTTCTCTGCGACCACGCGCGCTGAATACCGGTAGAGGGCCGTTAGCATCGATGGCGTCCAGGTAGAGGTATTCGCGCGTTCCGCACGGCACCGCCAGATAACACTCCTCGCCGCTGATCTCCGCCGCGTATTGTAGCAAGGGGGCGAAAAAGGATTTCACATCCTGATCGGCATCAATCAGCGTCTGAGCAATGGTTCTTAAGCGTAGACCCAGCGAGTAGCGGGTGCCGTTACGGGTGATATACCCCATTGCTGCTAAAGTGTTCAGCAACCCGTATATCGTGCTTTTATGCAGTTCCGACCGGCGGGCCAGATCGACTAATCGGGCATCGCCACCCAGCTCAGCGATGATCTCAAGGAGATTCATCGCCCGTTCTACGGACTGAATTTTACGACTTTCATCGATCATCGATGTTTCTCTCTGTTGCCGCTCCCGACGTTCAAAGGCGGGGGAGATAATGGGCCGCATAATGAATAAAAAAGACCGGCGATACAATACGTCGTGTCGAGTGCCACGCGCGCCTGTGCCGTCATTTTTTGTCTAATTGAAAATGATATTGCTAACCATTATCATCATGGCGCTATGTGAATAAGGCTTATCCGCCAGAGTGATACGGGAAAAACAGGTGAAGAGAGAGTATCAACAGGGGAAGGATCATCCGTCCCGAAACAGAGTTCAGCGCATCGCGGCGTTTTGCATGCTCTCCTGTATGGCGCTGCTGTACGCCGGAAAAAGCGCGGCGAAACCGGATATGAAGCCGCTGGGGCCGAATATTGCCGATCGCGGGTCTGCGGTTTATCACTTCAGCGTGCATCAGTTTGACTCTGCGGATGGCAAAAGACACTACCGGGTCTGGACCGGCGTACCGGACAGATCGCCGCCGCCATCGGGCTATCCGGTGCTGTATATGCTGGATGGTAATGCGCTGATGGACCGTTTGTCGGAAGATCTACTGAAACAACTGACCCAAAAAACGCCGCCGGTGATCGTGGCGATTGGCTACCAGACGCCGCTGCCCTTCGACACCCACGCCAGAGCCTACGACTATACGCCCGTGGCGCAGCAGCAGCGCGGGGCCGTTGCCGTCGGACATTATGCGCGCGAGGGGGGCGGCAGCGCGACGTTCCGCCAGCTGCTGGAAGGGCGCATCGCGCCAACGGTCGAAAAAAACATTAACATCGACCCCGATAAACGGGGCATCTGGGGACACTCCTTCGGCGGGCTGTTCGTGCTGGACAGCTGGTTAACCTCCTCTTTTTTCCACTTTTATTACGCGGCCAGCCCTTCGCTGGGTAGAGACAATTTCGTCCTGCTGGAAAGAATGGCATCGCTTAATCAACAGGGGGGCTGTCACAAGCAGCTCTATCTGATGGAGGGCGACGATCCGTCGGGAAGAAGCGCCGCCGCCGGCGCGACCGAGGTGCTGAGCAGGTTGCGCAAGACGGTATCCGCCCTGAGCGCTAACGGGCTGGCCGCGACCTACTGGCATTATCCTGGGCTCACGCACGGACCGATGTTTAATGCCTCCTTCCAGAGCGCTTTACTGCATCTCGCTGCGGCCGGTGAGCGCAGCGAAAAGAGGTGCGACATACACGGCTGACTCCGCGAGGCATCCATTCTGGCGCGTTGTCGGGGAGCGGGCGGCGGAGCGCTATTTCAGCCGCGCCGCCGAAGGTAGTTTGTACCAACGGGAGATTTCCCTGCCGATGGCAGGAGCAGCTGCTTTGTTGACAGTAGAAAAGCATACCGGGCTTTTCCAGGTATGACTCCGGCTCTTCTGGCCTGGGAAACATGTCGTGTTTTAAGTGATGCCTGTCAGGCAATATGACCCCTTCATCTCTATTTCAGCACATCTTCGACGACATCCGCTTATTGACTAAACATGCTTTCCGGGCAGCCATAATCGGGTGACGAATCTGTAGCCTTTGCTTCGTGTAGTCTGTTCGATACCTTACTATTTTCTTATCCCGCCACCTGAAGTTCCTATGAAATACCGCCCGCTGGCTCTGCTATAACTGCACCACCACTGATTGCGCGATCGGGTATATCACTTCCAATTTCTGCGGAACCCGTTACTTATGGATATTGCCAGCATTGAAAAATTGATCGCCTTAGTCGAAGCCTCTGGCATTGGCGAACTGGAAATTGCCGAAGGCGCCAGCTCCGTGCGCATCAGCCGCGTCATCACCAGCCCGACGGCGGTCGGGCCATCCGCCGAACCTACGGCCGTCGTTCAACCGCAGCCGGCCATGCCGATTCCGGCTGTGCAGGCGCCGGTTATCGCGCCGGACCCAGCGCCGGAACACGTCACGCTGTCCCCGATGGTGGGAACCTTTTATCTCTCTCCGGGGGCCGGTGCGCCGCCATTTGTGGTTGTCGGTCAGCAGGTCAACGCTGGCGATACTCTGTGTATCGTTGAAGCGATGAAGATGATGAATCAGATCGCGGCGGATAACAGCGGGATCGTCAAAGCGATTCTGGCCACCGATGGTCAGCCGGTTGAGTTCGACCAGCCGCTGATGGTGATTGAATAGGGGGACGTCATGCTGGACAAAATTGTGATTGCCAATCGCGGCGAAATCGCGCTGCGTATTCTGCGCGCCTGCCGGGAGCTTAACATTCGCTCGGTGGCGGTTCACTCTACCGCCGACCGTGAGTTAAAACACGTGCTGCTGGCCGATGAAAGCGTCTGCATTGGCCCGCCGCCGTCCGCCAAAAGCTATCTCAATATTCCGGCGGTGATTTCGGCCGCTGAAGTGACGGGCGCGGCGGCCATCCATCCAGGTTACGGTTTTCTGGCGGAAAATGCCGACTTTGCCGAACAGGTGGAGCGCTCAGGGTTCGTGTTTATCGGCCCGAAAGCGGACACCATTCGTCTGATGGGGGACAAGGTTTCGGCCATTCAGGCGATGAAGCAAGCCGGGGTGCCGTGCGTGCCGGGATCGGACGGCCCGCTGGACGATGACCGGGAGAAGAATCGCCGGCTGGCGGCCGGGATCGGTTACCCGATCATCGTCAAGGCCTCCGGCGGCGGCGGCGGGCGCGGGATGCGGGTCGTCCGGCAGGAGAAAGAGCTGGCGCAGGCCATCGATATGACGCGCGCCGAAGCGAAAGCGGCGTTCAACAACGATATGGTCTACATGGAGAAGTATCTGGAGAATCCGCGCCATATTGAAATCCAGGTGCTGGCCGATGGGCAAGGGCAGGCGATTTATCTTGCCGAACGCGATTGTTCAATGCAGCGGCGCCACCAGAAGGTGGTGGAGGAGGCTCCGGCGCCGGGGATCACCGCCGAGATCCGCCAGGCTATCGGCGAGCGCTGCGCCAAAGCCTGTCTGGACATCGGCTATCGCGGCGCCGGTACCTTCGAATTTCTCTATGAGCAGGGCCAGTTTTACTTTATCGAAATGAATACCCGCATTCAGGTGGAGCATCCGGTGACGGAAATGATCACCGGCGTTGACCTGATTAAAGAGCAGTTGAGGATTGCCGCCGGACTGCCGCTCTCTATCAGCCAGCAGCAGGTGCGCGTACGCGGTCACGCGATTGAATGCCGGATTAATGCCGAAGACCCACGCACCTTCATGCCCAGCCCCGGAAAAATTACCCGTTTTCATGCGCCTGGTGGCTTTGGCGTACGCTGGGAATCGCATATCTACGCGGGCTACTGCGTCCCGCCGTACTACGACTCGATGATTGGCAAACTGATCGTCATCGGCGATAGCCGGAATGAGGCCATTGCGCGGATGGAACATGCCCTGAACGAGCTGGCGATCGACGGCATCAAAACCAACGTTGAGCTGCAGCGGCGGATCATGGCGGATGACCATTTTCGCGCCGGCGGCAGCAACATCCATTATCTGGAAAAGAAACTGGAGCTCAGTCGCTGAACTTCGCCGCAAAGCAGCCTCCGGGCGGCTTTCTTCATTTATCGCTATCAATATCACTACTGGAAAACCGGAGGTAAGTTGTGTCTGCACTCTCTTATGTGACGGGTGAGAGCCATTGCGCCTGGGCTATCTATCTCGCCCAGGTGGAACGCGTCCTGCCGCTGCCCGGCGATCTCAATCGCTGGGCCGATACCCTGCGTCACCCGGAAAGGGCGCTGATTGTCGATGTTCCGCTGGAAATGGACGACGGGACGATTCGCCATTTTGAAGGCTATCGCGTTCAGCATAATCTCTCCCGCGGACCCGGCAAGGGAGGCGTGCGCTATCACCCCGACGTCAGTCTGCAGGAGGTGATGGCGCTGGCGGCGTGGATGACCGTGAAATGCGCGGCGCTCAATCTGCCGTTCGGCGGGGCGAAAGGCGGCGTACGCGTCGACCCGACGGCGCTATCCGACAGAGAGCTGGAGCGGTTGACCCGCCGCTACACTTGTGAAATCAGCCGGGTGATCGGTCCCCGGCAGGATATTCCGGCGCCGGACGTCGGCACCAACGCCCAGGTTATGGCCTGGATGATGGATACCTGGTCGCGTCATGCCGGAATCGCCGCGACCGGCGTGGTGACGGGGAAACCGGTCCACCTCGGCGGCTCGCTGGGGCGGGTGCAGGCCACCGGGCGCGGCGTGTTTATCACCGGCTGCCACATCGCGGAAAAGCTGGGGCTGTGCGTGGCGCAAAGCCGGGTCGCCGTGCAGGGGTTTGGCAACGTGGGGAGCGTCAGCGCCGGGCTGTTTCATGCCGCCGGCGCGCGGGTGGTGGCCGTACAGGATCATCGCGCGACGCTGTATCAGCACGACGGCCTCGATATTCCGGCGCTGCAGGCGTGGCAGCAGGCTCACGGCACAATAGCCGGTTTCCCGGGCGCCGATAGCGTGGCGGACGAGGCTTTCTGGAGTCTCGGCTACGAGATACTGATTCCGGCAGCGCTGGAGGGGCAGATTAGCGCGGAGCGCGCCGCCGGTCTGCGCTGTCGCCTCATTCTGGAGGGGGCCAACGGCCCGACGCTGCCGGAGGCCGACGATGTGCTGGCTGAGCGGGGGATCGTGCTGGTTCCCGACGTGATTGCCAACGCCGGCGGGGTGACGGTCAGCTATTTCGAATGGGTGCAGGATTTCTCCAGCTTCTTCTGGAGCGAAGAGGAGATCGATGCGCGGCTGGATACTATTATGCGCCACGCCATCGAAAGCGTCTGGCTGAAAGCGCAGGCCCTGGCTATTCCCCTGCGTACCGCCGCCTGGGCCCTGGCCTGCGAACGGATCCTGCTGGCGAGTCAAGACCGCGGGCTGTACTCCTGAGGCGCGGAGAGCGGACAAGCCCTGCGCTGCCCGCGCGGGGCCATGGGTATCAGCAAACTCAGGAAGAGGCGCGCGCGATATGCGCCCGCCGCTGCCGCTGGTCGCACCACAGGGTGAAGATCCCCGCCAGCGCCACGATCCCGGCGCCGATCAGCGTTGACGAACCGGGCAGGCTGTTTAAGAACAGGTAGCCAATCACCATCGACCAGACCAGGGTGGTGTAGTCAAACGGCGCCAGCAGCGAGGCGTCGGTAAAACGCAGGCTTAGCGTGACCAGAATCTGCGCCATGCCGCCGAAGAAACCGCAGCCCACCAGCAACAGAAGCTGGCCCGGCGTTGGCCGCGTCCAGCCGAACAGGCTGGTTGCCAGGCCAATCAGGGTGGTCATCAACGAGAAGTAAAAGACGATGGCGCCGGGTTTTTCAATGCCGTTGAGAAAACGGATCTGAATGTTGGAGGTGGCGGTGCAGAGCGCGGCCAGCAGGGCGAACGCGACGCCGAGAGCCATCCCGGACTGCAGCTGGCCGCCGGCGAACAGAGAGCCGCGGGCGGTTAAGCTGGCGGAGAGCATAAACAGGATACCGGAAAAACCGACAATCACCCCCAGCCAGCGGGAAAAACGCACCCGCTCTTTCAGCAGCAAGGCCGCCATGATGACAGTGAAGAGCGGGGCGGCGTAGCTCAGGGCGGTGGCGTCGGCGAGGGAAATCGACACCAGCGCCAGATAGTTGAAGTACATCCCGCCGGTACCGGAAAAGCCGCGAATCAGGTGGCCGAAAATATTTTTGGTCTTAATACTGGCCAGCACGTTGCCCTGAATTTTTAACCAGATGAGCAGGGGGAACATGGCGATAAAGGAGCGGAAGAAAATCACTTCGCCGGTGGGAATCGCCCCCTGTAATCCTTTGACGCAGGCCAGCATTAATGTCGCGCACAGCGCGGAGAGTATTTTTAGATAAATCCCAAGTCGGGCATTCATGTGACTACCTTTGGTTAACGGTCGCGGAGGGACGCGAGGTGGATGTCGCGCATGGCGTTACAGTAGAGGGCGCGAAGGGCCGGCAGATAAGATAATTTCGTTCTGTCAGGATAATGTTTGCTTATCTCTGGGCGCCGGCGCCGTCATATAAATCGCCTATCTCCCGACAGCGTTTCCCTCTTACCCGTTGCGCAAGCAATGTCGATATAGTCGCGATAAGTGGTTAGCCATACCGGCGAACGGGGAACCTTTTCGCAGACGTCGGTACTCTTTTATCCAGACCGAGGGAAACAATAATGAAACTGAAGCGAAATGCGGGTTTAGCGCTGGCTTTGACGCTGGTCGCGGCGTCCGGCGCCGCGCGCGCCGACATGCTGGCGGATATTCATGCACGCGGCGAGCTGAAGTGCGCGGTCTATTCCGATGTGCCGCCGTTTTCGGCCCCGGATCCGAAAACCCGTCAGCTGGTCGGGATGGACGTTGAACTCTGTCATGCGCTGGCGAAACAGATGGGGGTCAAGGCGCAGCTGGTTCCCACTTCCGTGGAAGCGCGTATCGCCGTCATCGCTACCGGGCGAGCCGATGTGCTGATCGCCAACCTTGCCTATACCAAAACGCGCGGCCGCCAGATTCAGTTCAGCGACCCTTACTATGTCGCGAAAGAGATGCTGCTGGTGAAAGAGGCAAACGCCGATAAAACCCTCGCCGATTTTAAAGGCAAGCGCATCAGCGCCACCAAGGGGACCACCTCTGAACAATCCATCGTGCTGAAGGGCGGCAAACCGGTCACCTTCCAGGACGCCGCGTCGGCCTTCCTCGCCCTTGAGCAGAATAAAGCGCTGGGCTTCGTCACCAACACGATGACCGGTATCAAGATGATCGGCCAGGCGAAAAAGGACGGCATCAATCTGGCGATGATTAAGGAGCCGATGGCGCTTGAACCTATCGGCGTGGGGATGAAGCAGGGCGAACCGCAGCTGCTGACCAGCGTCAATGAAAGCCTGAAGGCGATGGATGACAACGGGACGATCGACAAGATCTGGAATACCTGGATTGGACCGAACACCGAATACAAAATGGTCCGCGAAGAACGGGTACAACCGTTATCCAGCCTCACGTTTGAACCGCTGGAATAAGTATGACGCCGACATCGAAAACCTTGTTACCCGAGCGCCGCATTGAGCTTCACGCCGGCGCCCCGGCGCGGATCTCCATGATGGGTAGCCGGGCCTGGCTTATCGAAGCGCCCGGCGCCTTCGACCTGCCGGCGCAGCGGCGCATCTGGTCTTTGGCGCAGACCCTGCAGCAGTGGCCGGAGGTGGAGTCCTTGATCCCCGGCGTGACCAATTTACTGGTGCTGCTACGCGATACGCCGGAGGAGCCGACCGGGGTGGAGCGCCGTCTGCGCGAGTGCTGGCTGGCGACGCAGGCGCTCAACGTCGAAGGGCGACAGATTGATATCCCGGTGTGCTACGGCGGAGAACACGCCACCGATCTGGAGGCGGTATGTCGCCATACCGGGTTTTCCGCCCGGGAAGTCATTCGTCGTCATTCGCAGGGGATCTATACCGTGGTCGCGCTGGGCAGCGCGCCGGGGTTCGGCTATTTGCACGGTCTGGATCCGCGCCTGGCGACGCCGCGTAAAAAGGTGCCTTCGCTGAATATGCTTAAGGGGACGGTCACCATCGGCGGGCCGCAGGCAGGCGTCTCGGTGCTGACCGGGCCGAACGGCTGGAACGCGATCGGCTACGCGGAAATTGAGGTATTCAATCCCCATGCCGCCATTCCTGCGCTGATGGCGCCAGGCGATATCATCCGTTTTCTGCCTGAGAGGGTCGAACTGTGATTGAGATTGAACAAAGCGCATCGCTAAATACGATCCAGGATTTAGGCCGCCCGGCGTGGCGCCACCTTGGCGTCTCGGTGAGCGGCGCGATGGACCCGCTGGCGCTGCGTGCCGGCAACACCCTGCTGGGGAACGAGGAAAACGCGGCGGCCATCGAAGTGCAGATGTTTCCCTTCCGCGTGCGTTTCCTGGCGGATACCTGGATCGCGCTCACCGGCGCCGACTGCCGGGCAAGGCTTGACGGCGCAGCGCTACCGGCGTGGTGGGGCTGCGCGGTACGTAAAGGCCAGCAGCTGGAACTGCGCTTTCCCCGTCGCGGCGCGCGCGGCTATCTCTGCGTGGCCGGGGGCATTGATGTCCCGCAGGTGCTGGGCTCGCGCAGCACCGCCCTGCGCGGCGGCTTCGGCGGACTCGAGGGCCGGCCGCTGCAGCGCGGCGACGTGCTGGCGTGCGGCCGGTGGCAGGGCGCGCCGCTGCCGGCCTCGGGGATCGGCATTGAGCCGCCGGAAGTGGCCCTGAGCGCCTTTTTCCCACGCAACGCGCAGGGCGATGCGCAGATCCGCGCCATCCCCGCCGGCGAATATCCGCTGTTTGCCGCCGATGCGCCGCGCTTCTGGAGCCAGGCGTGGAAAATTTCGCTGCACAGCAACCGGACCGGTTATCGCCTGGCGGGGGAGCCCATCTTGCCCGCCGAAACGGTTGAAATGCGCTCCTACGGCCTGATCCCGGGCATCGTACAGGTTCCGCCGGCCGGGGAACCGATTATCCAGCTGAGCGATGCCAACACCGCGGGAGGTTATCCCAAAATTGCCTGCGTGATTGAAGAGGACCTCTGGCGTCTGGGCCAGCTGCAGGCGGGTCAGTCAATTCAACTGGTACAGGGCGATACGCGTACCGCCATCGCGGTGCGGCAGGCGATTGAACGCTGGCTGCAGCGTTTGCGCGTCAGCGTAGCGCCGCTGACCAGGGTTGTCGGTTTATAAGGAACTCAGCATGAAAATTGATGTGAACTCCGATATGGGAGAAGGTTTTGGCGTCTATCAGTTATGTGATGATTCGGCGCTAATGGATAGGGTCTCTTCCGCTAACATCGCCTGCGGTTTTCACGCGGGGGATCCGGCGATCATGACCCGGATGGTGCGCCTGGCGAAGGCGCGCGGCGTGGGTATCGGGGCCCATCCCGGCCTGCCGGATCGCCAGGGCTTCGGGCGCAAAGAGATGGCGTTCTCCGCGGATGAGATCTGCCAGCAGGTGGTATATCAGCTTGGCGCGCTCTCGGCCATTGCCCGCGCCGAGGGCACCCGCGTCGCCCACCTGAGCTTTCATGCGGCGATGGGCAATATGATTAACCGTGACGACGCCCTGGCGTTGCAGGTGATGCAGACCGTCGCCCGGATCGATTCGCAACTGATTATTTTCTGCCAGCCGGACACTATCATTGAACGGGCGGCGCAGGCCGCGGGGCTGCCGACGCTGACGCTGTTTCTCGCTGACCGGGCCTACGACGATCGCGGGCAGCTGGTTCCGCGCGGCATTCCCGGTTCGCTGATCAAAGAGGAGACGGCGGTGCGCGCCAGAGTACGTCAGTTTCTGCAGCAGGGCACGGTGACCACCTTTAGCGGCAATACGCTGCCGGTACGCGCGCGTTCGATCCTGGTTCATAGCGATACCCCGGGCTCGCTGGCGCTGGCGACGCTGGTTCGCAGCGAGATTGAAGCCTGCGGCGCGACGGTTGCGCCGGCGGCGGAGGTGCTGGCGCAGTAAAGCATTTCCCCGGTGGCGAGGGGCGCACGCCGCGCTCCTCGCCACCGTCTGCTCTCCCTTCACCGTGGAACTCCAGCCCTCATCCAGCCAAAACGATTTTCCTTCCCGTCAGGCATGAAGTGAACCCGTCGCCCGCCGGCGGGATAAAAAAATGCCTGCCGGTCAGACACCAGGCAGGCATTTCACTCCGCTCAGCGCGCACAATCTGCGCGCTGCAGCTTAACGGCAACCCGCGCAGAAGGCCGCAAGACGATCGCAGCCGGTTTGCAGGCGTTCCATACTGGTGGCGTAAGAAAGGCGGAAATAGGGGCTCATGCCGTAGGCCGCCCCCTGTACCGTCACCACGTGTTGCTCTTCGATAAGCGCCATTACAAAATCGGCGTCGCTGGCGATAAAACGCCCGCCGGCGCTGGTTTTACCGATAAATTCCGCGATGTTGACGAACAGATAGAAGGCCCCCTGCGGCTTATGGCAGCGCAGGCCGGGAATACCGGCAAGGCGCTCAAGCACGTAATCGCGGCGCTGGCGATAGATTTCCGCGCGTTCCGCCAACAGATCCTGCGGGCCATCAAGCGCAGCGACGGATCCCGCCTGCGCCAGGGTTGCCACGCCGCCGCTGTTTTGCGTATTGACGTTGCTCATCGCCTTAATCAGCGTCAGTGGGCCGCCGCAAAAACCCAGCCGCCAGCCGGTCATTGAATAGGCTTTCGAGACGCCGTTCACCGTCAATACGCGATCGTAAAGCCGGGGCTCTACCTGCGCCAGCGTCCAGAATTTCACGCCGTCATACAGGAGATGCTCATAAATGTCGTCGGTCATGATCCAGAGCTGCGGATGACGCAGCAGCATTTCGCCTAGCGCCAGGAGCTCGGCATGCGTGGCGACGGAGCCGGTCGGATTGCTGGGATAGTTCAGCAGCAGCCATTTGGTCTTCGGCGTGATCGCCGCTTCGACGTCCTGCGGCAGCGGTTTAAAGCCGTACTCTTCATGACAGGGCACCGCAACCGGCGTTCCGCCGGCGAATTTAACGATGTCGGCGTAGCTGATCCACGACGGCATGGGGATGATCACTTCATCACCGGGGTTAATGGTCGCCATCATGGCGTTGAAGATAATCTGTCGGGCGCCGCCGGCGGTCAGGATCTGGCTGATGTCGTAGCGCAGTTCATTATCGCGCAGGAACTTGCGCTGAATGGCGGCGCGCAGCGCGGGCGTGCCGTCCGTCGGCGGGTAGCGGGTATCCCCGGCGCACGCCGCGGCATAGGCGGCATCGATCACGTGAGGCGGCGTGGGGAAGTCCGGTTCGCCGGTAGAGAGACCGACGACGTCGATTCCCTGCGCGGCGAGATCGCGCGCTTTTTGCGTCATGGCGACGGAGGCGGAGACGGTAACATTTTTGAGACGATCGGCGATATCAGGCATGAGGCTGCGGTTCCTGGTTATAAGGTCAGCAAACCCGCACGCGGCGCAGAACGATCCGCCGCGAGCGGCGAGCGGGGGGCAATACACGTCAACCAGCATAGAGGGGGGCAAAGGCGGCGAGCTAATAGCGCTTTGTTGTGGGGACATAACGCAATGCGATGACTGACGGGAAAGGCCCGTGCCGACCGGCCGACGAACGGGGCCGCGCCTATGCGCCGGTGCACCCCTACGGTGCAAACGCGGCGCGTTGAAGAGCGGATTGCCCGAACGGGTGGCGCGATTGGCGGCCTGCGGGGCTTTTAGGTTGTGGCACCGATCTTGCTTGTCATCAGAGATGCGTATTGATTGGGACCGCTATTATGAATCTTCGCCGCCTGAAATATTTCATCAAAATCGTCGACGTCGGGAGCCTGACGCAGGCCGCTGACATTCTGCATATCGCCCAGCCGGCGCTCAGCCAGCAGCTGGCGACGCTGGAAGGTGAGGTCGATCAGCAGCTCTTGATTCGCACCAAACGCGGGGTTACGCCGACCGATGCCGGGAAAATTCTCTATACCCACGCCCAGGCGATTCTACGCCAGTGCGCGCAGGCGCAGAGCGCCATCGACGGCGCGGGACAGGCCCTGAGCGGCCAGGTTTCCGTCGGCCTGGCGCCTGGCACCGCGGCCCAGCTGCTGGCGATCCCGCTGCTCACCGAAGTGCAGCGCCAGCATCCAGGGATCGTGCTCTATTTCAATGAAAACTTTGGCACCACCCTCAGCGAATTAATCATGAGCGGGCGAATGGATATGGCGGTGATTTATGGCGACCGCGATATTCACGGTTTGCGTTTTCTGCCGCTGATGAAAGAGGAACTCTTTTTCGTCTGCCCGCACGCGCTGGGGGCGCCCCGGCGTGAAATCGCCCTGGCGGAGGTCGCCCGCTACGATCTGTTCCTGCCGCGCATTTATAACATTATGCGTAAAGCCGCGGACGACGCCTTTACCCAGGCCGGACTGAGCTACCGGGTGAAGTGCGAGATTGAATCGCAGACCACGCTTAACGCCGCGCTGGCGGCGGAGCTCGGCGGCACCATCATGCCGGAATCCGCGGCGCGCACCATGCTCCAGCCCGCCAATGCCTGGATGGCGAGAATTGTCGAACCCAATGTGCTCACCTCGCTCTCGTTCTGTATGTCCGACCATCTGCCGCTTTCGCAGCCCGCGGAGGCGGTGAAGGGGATTTTGCTCTCCCTGATGGCGCAGCGGACCGAGGACAACCGGCCGCTAACCCTGGTGGGATAATAAGTCCCCCTTATTGCCTCAAAGCGAAACCCTCTTATCAACCCGCCCGATACCCGCGCTAGAGTCACTGCTCTGGCGCGCGGCGCTGCCGTGATCTGACCTTAGCGCGATGGAATCATGATGGAAAAAGAACTGATAGCTTTTGAGGACGTGCGCCAGCTGGCGCAGAAGATGCATAACGCCGGACTACGGGAGCTTGAGTGGCGCGGCGCGGACTGGTCGGTTCGCCTGCGCTATCCCGGCGGCAAAACGATGGCTGAACCGCCGCCTCTGCCGGCGGCGGCCGAACCCCCTCTGCTGCCGGTGTGTTCCCCGATGCCGGGACGCCTGCTGCTGAGCCACCCCAGCCACGGGGAGGCGTTCGTCAGCGAGGGGCAGCGCGTTGAGCCGGACGATATCCTCGCGCTGGTGCAGGTCGGGGCGCTCTATTTGCCGGTGCGCAGCCCGGTGGCCGGGACGCTCAAAAGCCTTGTCGCGACTTCGGGGAACCGGCTGGAGTACGGCAGCGAGATCGCGCTGCTGCTGCCTGCGGATGCCGCTTCCGCGAAGTTATAAGGACCCCTTATCGGGCCACACTATTTATGTCTTATCCCCATTGGACATAACTGCATACAGTCAGAAAAACAACGTCAAAGGCAGATCGCTCTGCCGCAACAGGAGAGGCACATATGCCATTTTCAGATTATAAAGTGGCCCTGGTGACCGGCGCTTCCGCCGGAATGGGTGAAGCGATTGTCGAACGCCTTTGTCAGGAAGGGATTGTGGTCCACGCGGTCGCGCGTCGCCATGAACAGCTGGCCGCGCTGGCGGACAGAACCGGCTGCATTCCCCACGCCGTCGACGTCGGCGATCTGTCGGCGCTGACCGAGCTGTGCCGCGATCTGCAGGTCGATATTCTGGTGAACAACGCCGGCGTCTCTCATCCGGGATCGATTCTCGATGCCGAGGCCGACTGGATCAACACCCAGGTGGATGTCAACCTGCGCGCCGTACTGCACCTGTGCCGGCTGCTGGTCCCGGGAATGGTGGCGCGCGACTGCGGCCACGTCATTAATATCACCTCCATCGCCGCGATTTATAACTTCAATGGCAACTCTATCTATCACGCCACCAAAGCGGGAGTACACGCGCTGTCGCGCCAGCTGCGCGTCGATTGCTACGGCAAGCGGGTGCGAATTACCGAAATTTGCCCGGGGCGGGTGGCGACGGAGATTTTCGGCAATGTTTCCGGCGATCACGAAGAGGCGCGTCGTCGCTTTATCGAGGGTTTCGAGCTGCCGGAAGCAAAAGACATCGCCGACTGCGTGGCTTTCGCGCTCGCCGCGCCGGTGGCGGTCAACATCGGCAATATTGAGATCACCCCGACGCTGCAGGTACCCGGTGGGCTATCCACGATGCGTCCCGGCGACCGTGAGTCCTGAATGACGGCAAACGAGGAGGGTATATGGCACTCGACTTCAGTAACGTGATGACTGGCCACTACGGCCAGATGATTATTGATGGCACCGTCGTCACTCTGGAACTGGCGTTGGGTGCATGGCTGCTGGCCATGTTTATTGCGCTGGTGCTGGTGATGATCCGCCTGAGCAACAAGCGCTTCGCGCAGCTGTTGGTGGCGGCGTATGTCTCCTACCACCGCAACGTACCGACGCTTATTCAGCTGATGATGTGGTACTTCGCGATTCCGACGCTGCTGCCCGAGTCGCTGCAGATGTGGGTTAACGAGATGAATGCGGAGTTTTTGTTCTCGTTGGTCGCGCTGGGACTGTGCCAGGCGGCCTACTTCTCTGAAGACATCCGCAGCGGCCTGCGCGCCATCCCCGCAGGGCAGAATGAGGCGGCGAGGGCGCTGGGAATGGGGTATTTGCGCGCCATGCGGCTGGTGATTCTGCCGCAAGGGATCCGTAACGCGCTGCCGTCGGTGATTAACCACACCGTGCTGCTGTTTAAGAATACCAGCCTTGCCATGGTCATTGGCGTCGCCGAACTGACTTACGTGACGCGCGATATTGAAAACCAGACCTTCCGCACCTTCGAAGCTTATACGGTGGCGACGGTAGGCTACCTGGCCTTCTCTCTGCTGCTGATGGGGATGGGGGCGCTGCTGGCCCGCCGCTTTCAGCGCGCGTATGCGAGGTAATCTGTATGTTTGATTTTTTCACGATTCTGCACGATAACGGCCTGCTGTTGCTGATGGGACAGTATCCCGATGGTCCACTGGGCGGCGTGCTGTGTACCTTGCTGGTGTCGCTGCTGGCGGTCCTGTTCGCTTTCCCGGTCGGCGTGCTGCTATGCCTCGCTCGCCTCTCGCCGTGGCGCTGGCTGAGCTGGCCGGTAACCTGCTGGATCTATCTGCTGCGCGGTATCCCGCTGATGATGGTGGTGTTCTGGACCTATTTCTGCGTGCCGCTGCTGATTGGCCACAACATCAGCGGCTTCAGCACCATGCTGTGTACGCTGATTATCTACGAGAGCACCTATATCGCTGAAATCGTACGCGGCGGGATCCAGGCGCTGCCCTCGGGGCAATATGAAGCCTCCCGTGCGCTGGGAATGGGGCACATCCGGGCGCTGCGCCTGGTGATTCTGCCGCAGGCGCTGTACAACACGCTGCCGAGTCTGGTCAGCCAGCTGGTGTCAATTATCAAGGATAGCACCCTCGGCTACGTGATTAACGTGCCGGAGCTGACCTATGCGGCTAACCAGGTCAGTAACCAGCTGCTGACGAAACCGTTCCAGGTCTTTGCCATCGTGGCGCTGAGCTATTACATCATTAACTTTAGCCTGACGTGGCTGGCCAATCGCCTGGAGCTGCGTATCGCCAGCAGGAGGCAAGGCGCGCAGTCCGCCACGGGAAAGCCGGTCACGCCGCTGGTTCTCGACCCGTCGTCATCACAAACTCAATAAGGAGCAACCATGCGACCGATGATTCTGTTCAATCAGGTGAATAAATGGTACGGGGAATATCAGGCCCTGACCGACGTCAGCGCCGAAATCAAAAGCGGTGAAGTGGTGGTGGTGTGCGGTCCTTCCGGATCGGGGAAATCGACGCTAATCCGGACAGTCAACCGTCTTGAGCCCATCGAACAGGGACAGATCCTGTTTGACGGCGTCGATATTCATGGCTCAAGCACCCGGCTGAACCAGCTGCGAACGCGAATCGGCTTCGTCTTCCAGAGTTTTAACCTGTTTCCGCACGTTTCGGTGCTGGAGAATATTATGATGTCGCCGGTGAAAGTGCTCGGCGAGAAGCGCGCCGAAGCCCGGCGTCATGCCGGGGAGCTGCTGGAGCGGGTGGGGCTGTCGCACAAGGCTGACGTTTACCCGGCGCAGCTTTCCGGTGGCCAGCAGCAGCGGGTGGCGATTGCCCGGGCGCTGGCGATGAAGCCGCCGGTCATGTTGTTTGATGAACCGACTTCCGCACTCGATCCGGAGATGGTCGGCGAGGTGCTGAGCGTGATGCGCGGGCTGGCGCAGGAAGGGATGACTATGATGTGCGTGACCCATGAAATGAATTTTGCCCGTGACGTCGCCGATACGATCTGGTTTATGGATCAGGGACAAATACTGGAAAAGGCCGAGCCGGATAAATTCTTCACCGCGCCGCAGCATCCGCGCGCGAGGCGTTTCCTTAATGATTTGCTGGTCCACTAGAACGTTGAGCGGCCAGCGCGTTGCGCACCTGCTGCAACAGAAGCTGCGGAGGAACTGCTGGCCTGATGGTTGTACTGCCCCCTGGCCGTGTGCTGATGTCAGGAAGTCGGTGAATATTTTTCATGGCACTGATATGGATGCCTGGTATCTGCATCCGTCATCCCTTTCTGCCCTGACGGAGCCAATAAAAAAGCCGTATTGCGTTGCACGGGTGCGGCTTTGACTGCTGAAGAGAGGTCATCTGGTTTCGTCTCAACCCGGTAAGGCGAAGCCTCGGTGCCTGATATCTCAGGGAGGGCGCCGGATTTGACTCCCCATGTTTGCCGATATGGCGGGTAAAGTCTCAACGCCCCGGGAAGCGCTTTCACCTGACCTGTTGAATTCATGCCGTATCAGGATTCGTAAGGATGTACGAAAGCAAAAAGCCCGCTTAAGTTTCCTTAAGCGGGCTTTTTAAATATGGCTCCTCTGACTGGACTCGAACCAGTGACATACGGATTAACAGTCCGCCGTTCTACCGACTGAACTACAGAGGAATCGTTGTGGAGTCGTATCTTAGCGGCGAAAAAAATTTTGTCAAACATCAATTTGCCCGCAAAGGTTCAACTGCCGCTTCCATCAACAATTTGTTGCTATTACCGACAATTAATAAGGAAAAATGTTTTGCAGGAACCATCATTCTCTATCATTATTTGAAATGTAGTTTCAACTTTTCTCACTAAGGTCTCCTTTGAACGTCACCTCCGCAGTAAGCCAGGTCCTCGGACGCACTTCCTGGTTCAAAAAGCGTAAAAGTTATCGTGTACTTTACTGGCGTGAAATCAGCCCGCTTGCGGTGCCGATTTTCCTCGAAAACACCTGCGTTTTGCTGATGGGCGTACTGAGTACGTTCCTCGTCAGCTGGCTGGGAAAAGAGGCAATGGCCGGAGTGGGGCTGGCCGACAGTTTTAATATGGTGATTATGTCGTTCTTCGCCGCCATTGATCTCGGTACGACCGTGGTGGTCGCCTTTAGCCTCGGCAAACGCGACCGGCGGCGGGCGAGGGCGGCGGCAAGACAATCGCTGGCGATTATGACGCTGTTCTCTGTTCTGCTGGCGGTCGCGATCCATGCATTTGGCAGCGAGATCATTAATTTTGTTGCCGGCGATGCCTCGGCGCAAGTGAAGGCCATGGCGCTGACCTATCTGGAGCTGACGGTATTGAGCTACCCGGCGGCGGCCATTGCGCTGATTGGCAGCGGCGCATTGCGCGGGGCGGGGAACACCAAAATCCCTCTGTTGATCAATGGCGGGATGAACATCCTCAACATTATTATCAGCAGTATCCTGATCTACGGCATTTTTTCCTGGCCGGGGCTCGGGTTTGTCGGTGCCGGTCTCGGGCTCACCATCGCCCGCTATATTGGTGCCGTGGCGATAGTCTGGGTGCTGGCAATTGGTTTTAACCCGGCGCTGCGTATCTCGCTGAAGAGCTACTTCCAGCCGTTCAACCTGGCGATTATCTGGGAAGTGATGGGCATTGGCATCCCGGCGAGCATCGAGTCGGTGCTGTTCAACGGCGGTAAACTGCTGACGCAGATGTTTGTTGCCGGGATGGGGACCAACGTTATCGCCGGCAACTTTATTGCTTTTTCCGTCGCCGCGTTGATTAACCTGCCGGGGAACGCGCTGGGTTCCGCGTCGACGATTATTACCGGTAAACGGCTGGGGAAAGGGCAAATCGGGCAGGCAGAGCGCCAGGCGTGGCACGTCTTTTGGTTATCCACCATCGTTCTGACGGTGATTGCGTGGGGGACGGCGCCGTTTGCCAATCTTATCGCCTCTTTCTATACCAGCGAAGAAGATGTCAAAGTGGTGGTCAAAGAGCTACTGTGGCTTAACGCCTTCTTTATGCCTATCTGGGCCACGTCGTGGATCCTGCCCTGTGCCTTTAAAGGCGCGCGCGATGTGCGCTACACCATGTGGGTATCGATGCTGGGAATGTGGGGCTGCCGTGTGGTGGCGGGTTACACCCTGGGCATTGTGCTGGGAATGGGGGTGATTGGCGTCTGGCTGGGAATGGTGCTCGACTGGGCGGTGCGTGGCGTGCTGTTCTATTGTCGAATGGTCAGCGGGCGCTGGCTATGGAAATATCCGCGCAGCAAGATTCAAGTCGACGAAACATAACCTTTTTTCGGGCGAAACGGTACTTTTTGCCCAAAGTGGAGAATAAATCGGCAAACGATTTAAATTGTGAAAACAGCCTTTGACAAGGCCAGGCGCCGCCGTTAATATTCGCCCCGTTCACACGATTCCTCTGTAGTTCAGTCGGTAGAACGGCGGACTGTTAATCCGTATGTCACTGGTTCGAGTCCAGTCAGAGGAGCCATATTTAAGAAGCCCGCTTAAGGAAACTTAAGCGGGCTTTTTGCTTTTCTGACGCTGTCCCAGATAGCCAACCAGAATCCCGCGTCGCCCATACCCACGCGACGGCAGGCCCCAGAGGCTGTAACCCGGGTTCAGGCAGCTATCGGGCTTTCGTCCGTTGGCTGCGCCATTCCCGGCAGATCTGTTCCAGACCCTCGCGGTACGTTGTGACGGTGAAATCCGGGAAGCGATGCTTAAATTTTGCCGACTCGAACAGATTGTCATACTCATAGCGCGGCAGCAGTTCCCGCAGCTCGCGGACCCTCTGCACGAAAAGTCCCGCGGCGATCAGGATCTGCTTTTTGAGAACGGAATACTCCGCCTCTCTGCCGAAAATCTCACCCGCCAGGGTGACAAACTGGCGATAAGTGAGGCGATCGTCGTCGCACGGCAGGTGCCAGCTTTGACCGAAAGCGTCCGGCGTGTTGCCGAGGAGCGCGAGGGCGCGGCTGGCGTCAGGTGTCCAGATGAGCGTACGCAGCTTATCGTCACGTACCGGTACACGTGGCCGTTCGCCTGTTTTCAGTCTGTCGATGATCAGGGCGTTGGTAAAACTCTGCGTCTTTCCCGGCCCATAAAACTCTGGTGCGCGCCCGATAACGACCGGAATGGCTCCGCGTTCCATCTCCTCCAGCACCCTGCTTGTCATCTGCGCACGCACTTTTCCTTTCCGCCCTCGGGGGGCGAAGCGCGTTTCTTCCGTCTGCGGATCGCCGTTCTGCGGGTACATATAGGTATTGTCAAAATAGACAAACCTGGCGCCCGCCGCGCGAGTTGCATCGAGCGCATTCTTCAGCATTGTTGGGAACTGTTGCTCCCAAAGGGCCGAGTTCGTCGGTAGCCCCGCGGCAAAATAGACAATACTGCTGCCCTTGACCGCTTCTCGCGTTTGTTCCGCATCAAGTAGATTTGCCGCGACGGTAACATCGCTGGCGTTTACCTTTCGGGGACTGCGGCTGACCAGTCGCAGGTCATCGGTATATGAGCGTTTCAACTCACGGGCAAGTTCCTGGGCAATCTGGCCGCTGGCTCCCAGAATGGTTTGCATATCAGTTCCTCATTTCAATTGGCATGCTGTACGGTATGTCGTGCCGGTTCAGTCAGCCATCAAAGGCATTATCTGATCCTGAACCCGGTCCACATACAGATTCGGCAGCATGCCTCTGTTGACCATTTAACGAGTATAAGTTTAAAGTTAACTTTAAGGTCAAGAGGGGGAAGGTATGAGAATCGGTGAGCTGGCAAAAGTGACGGGGATAACCCCCTCGCGGATTCGCTTTTACGAAAGCGAAGGGCTGATTACGCCACCTCCGCGCCAGGGAAATGGCTACCGAAATTATTCTGCCGATGTGGCCGATCTGCTGAAGATTATCGATCGTGCGCAGCGTGCGGGGTTTTCTCTGGAGCAAATTCGCCGCTTTTTACCGCAACGGCAGAAAAGGTGGGATCACGAGGCGCTGATACAGTCGCTACAGGGGCGTATAGCGGAGATTGATCTGATGCAAAAGCAGCTTGCGCAAAGTAAGGCAGAACTGCTGAATCTGATCGCCAGCATCGCCGAGCGGCCCGATGGGATCTCATGTGAGGAGAATATGCAGCGGCTGACAGGGCAACTGCTGGAGCCTGGGCGGCTAGAAGAGAGTGTCGACACCTCCCCCCAAAGTTGACCAGCCGGAGTAAAACGATTTCCGCCCAGCGGGAAGCTAAGCGTTCTTCTTGCCTGCTGGCGGATGACACCTCTGCATTAAGTCACGACGCCTGTGCTTTTTTGTGCTCCAGTATTTTATCCACCCCTTCGATGAAACCGTCTCCCCCGGGACCCACGCTTATCCACGCAGGCAGCGTCGGGATGGCCGCCAGGTGATGTCGCAGGGTACTCATACCAAGGGTATGCCTGAATCCGGCAAACATCGGGGCGTCATTTTCAGAGTCTCCGCTATAAAAGACGCTCTCCTGTCCGGCCCGTTCATCCAGATGGTAAAAGGTCCTGAGGACGTGACGGCTCATGATTAACTTATCGTATTCCCCGGACCAGGCCAGCACCCATAAGTTATTCACCGTGGTCTTTAACCCGGCCTCGTGCAACGACTCACGCAGCGTGTCAATGTGCGCGCTATGCGCGGGCAGGTTAAAGGCCAGGCTGGAGAGGCGGAAAGGCTGGTCTGCCGCAAGGGTTGCCCATTGGTATTGTCCGGCGATTTTCCGCGCAATCGCGGTGAGTGTTTTCTGCATGTCGGCCTGCTTGTCCGCATGCCAAAAATGGCGGTTTATCCCGTGGCCATCGGCGGCACGCTGAAAGAAAAAGCCGCCATTCTCACCGATGACGCCATCGACAGGCCACATTCTGACCATCTGATCGCACCATCCTGCCGGGGCGCCGGTGACGGGGATAACCCGAATACCGGCAGATTGCAGCCGCTCTAATGCCCCATAGGTGGCGGCGGAAAGCCGTCCGTTAAAGGTGAGCGTTTCATCCATATCGGTCAGAACATATTTTACCGAGGAGAAGAGTCCCTGTGATGCCAGCGTAAGTGGTCGCATATCCACTCCCAATACAAAGAAACGATGTTATCGCGCTTTGGCGCGCAGGCGTTATAACGGAAGGCAATGAGTTATACCGTGGCTGAAGTCCGGTGCTGAGGGGAAAGCCCGCCTGTGGGCGGGCCGATGGTGGTCGGTCGTGAGACCGGTTTGTCGCTTTCTCTTTGTCCGTCGTCGCGTCGGGAAAAGAGGGGAGAAGGTTAGCGGAACGGCGGCTCGTTGAAGGTACGCAGTTTGCGCGAATGCATGTGGTCACCCTCCGCACGCAGCAGATCAATAGCTTTAATGCCTATCTGCAGATGCTCGGAGATCGCCCCTTCATAAAAGCGGTTGGCCTGGCCCGGCAGCTTAATTTCGCCGTGCAGCGGTTTATCGGAGACGCAGAGCAGCGTGCCGTACGGGACGCGGAAGCGGTAGCCCTGGGCGGCAATAGTGGCGCTCTCCATGTCGATGGCCACGGCGCGGCTGAGGTTGAAGCGTAGCGCTGAGGCGGAATAGCGCAGCTCCCAGTTGCGGTCATCCGTGGTGACCACCGTGCCGGTACGCAGCCGCTGTTTAACCTCTTCGCCAGGCATGCCGCTGATTTGCTTGGTGGCGTCGTACAGCGCGCGCTGTACTTCGGCAATGCTGGGAATCGGGATATCCGGCGGCAGCACCGCATCCAGAACGTGGTCATCACGCAGGTAGGCGTGGGCCAGCACGTAGTCGCCGATGGTCTGGCTTTCACGCAGACCGCCGCAGTGGCCAATCATCAGCCAGACGTCAGGGCGCAGCACCGCCAGATGATCGCAGATGTTCTTGGCGTTCGCCGGGCCGACGCCAATATTAATTAGCGTAATACCCTGGCCATCTTTGGTGATCAGATGCCAGGCGGGCATCTGATGCTTTTTCCACGCCAGATCGGAAATGGCCTGCTCTGGCGCCTCCGTATCGGCTGTTATCCAGATCCCACCGGCGCAAGAGAGCGCGATATAGGGGCTGTCAGGATCGAGAATCTGGCTACACCCCCAGCTCACGAACTCATCAACGTAACGGGTATAGTTGGTAAACAGAACGTACGGCTGAAAATGATCGACCGGTGTCCCGGTATAGTGCCGCAGGCGCGCGAGTGAGAAATCGACGCGGCGGGCGTCAAAATGGGAAAGCGGGTGGTGTTCGGTGGGATGGAACAGCCCGTCGGCGGTTTCATCGCCAATTTGCGATAGTTCGGTGGTCGGGAAATGGCGGGTCAGCCCCGCGCTCATCGAGCGATCGAGCGTTAAGGCAGAGCCGTCGATGACATACGGATAAGGAATTTCATGCTGCGATAACCCGACGCTGATATGCGCACCGTAATCCTGATACAACGACGTGAGCTGCTCCAGCAGGTAGGCGCGAAACAGCTTAGGATTGGTAATGGTGGTGGTGTAGCAACCGGCATGGGTGAAGCGGCCCCAGGCCCGGGTTTTTAGCGCTTTATGGTCAGCGCCGTCCCATGAAACGGACAGCTGCGGATAGACAAACAAGCCGTTAGCACGCGCGTCGTCATCCGGGAGAATGCTGTGGTTGATATATTCGCCGATGGCTTTACGTAATGCATTGACCGAACGCTCATACTGCAGTTCAAGCTGATTCAGTGCTTGTTCCGGGGTCAGACTGGCGGCCTTGTGGTTCATCTTTGCTCCTTTTTTCAGGTCTGCTGACATGCTTGATAGTATGTCACAGACGGAAAAGAGCGAAGGGGAATTTCAGTCGCTCGGCGGTGAAAGTGATTGAATTAAATATTGTTGCTGAAGGGCCGGTCGCTGATTTATTAATCAGATTTGGCGATTTCCTCCCAGCGTTCGCTGCTGAAGTGCGTGGCTTTTATCACTTTTAATGTCAGCGCAGGATTGTCATTGAGGCAATACAGGGCATTTGCCAGCGGCGTGAGTTTATCTCCGCACTGTAAAGCGCATTGCCGGGTGGTGATTTCGGCAATAACCATTAAATGTGCGCTTTGTAATACTGCGCAATAATCTTGCGTTTGCTTAGATGATTGTACTTTTTTTACCCACCACTCCATAAGACATTCCCTGTTCAGCGTTATTTCAGGCGATAATTGCCCGTTACCTTTTTTCTTACAATAAGAATAGCCTAATGGTTTAGGATGCGTTTAATCTGAAAAGATTCAGAATATCGTCACGTGCATAATGGTCCGAATAAGAATACCGATGATAGCGCCAGGGGCGGCAAAGCGGAACAGCCGAACAAAGCGCGAGCTCACGCCAAGGAATATACCAATGCCGGGCAGATCGAAGGTCTGGATGAAGAGTCCGGCGGAGGCGTTGAGTTGGCTGATGGTGACTTTGCCTTGCTGCACCAGTTCAGAGACCACGCCAAAATAGGCCGTACCACCTGCGATACATTTGACCAGCGCAGGAAGGACAAAATTGACTGGAATATGCAGCCACTGTAGCAGCGGCATCAGCAGATGCTGGAGCATGTCGATGATGCCGGCCGCCTGCATCACCCCGACGATGGTTAATGACAGGATCAGCATCGGCACCGCGCCGAGCGCAAGACGAATGGCATCCGATCCCGCATTGTTAATGACCGCAATCACGCCCTGGCTGTTTTGTTCGGCGTTGGGTAACACCTCCGCCCGGGCATTCTCTATCACTGACAGACGGCGTCCGATGACGTGCCAGGTGACCGCCCCCGCGCACAGACCGCCGATAATCGAAATGCAAATCGAGGCCATCCAGTGCAGTCCGAAAGGGGTGAGAGGGTAAAAGACGTTGCCCTGACCCATGGCAAAGACCATGGCGAGCGTTGCGGCCATCTGGCGATCTGAGACGCCACGCTTATCCATAATGGCCAGCGTCGCCAACGGTGCGGCGAAACTGACGAAGTTAATCTGAATCAACGCGAATGCGCTCATCCCGCCAAGGCCAAAAGGTTTGAGCAGCGGCGCGACCCAGCGGACGATAACGTCCAGTACCCCGCGGACTTCCAGATATTTCATGATCATCAGCATGACGACCATAATGGGTAATAGCGTATAAAGCGCGACATCAACGGAGGATTTTCCCGCCGACATAATAATGCCGATAAGATCCATTTAACTCTCAAGCACCGAATAGCGAAATGATAATAGCCATCATCATAATCCTCGTCAGACGGAAATGATACGCCTTAATGGTAGTGCTCACTCCGCACCGGGCTATTATTGTGGTGTAAATAAGAAAATCATATTTCGGGGATTATTATTAAAATAAAACTTATGTTTGCCCCGGGCATTATTCGATGAACGCTGCGGCTTATCCGTGGAAGGGATGAAAAATGGACAGGTCTGTCGAGCGCGGGTCCGCGGATAGTCCCTGCTCGGGATAAAAAGCGCGAGGGGCCGCCAGGCGACTCGTTCCCGGCATATTGTCGTTCGGAGCGCGACGAGTCACGGAGGAGGGCTGAGATTGAGTGGGCTCAGATCTCTCCGGTTACAGCGTGCGATAAGCAAAGTGTCAGTATTCCTGCAAAGCGAATCCTTTGATCTTCCGAGCTGTTGTTGACGTCCCCTGCGAAGATCGCCCAGCGTAAAGTCCGATTCACCAAACACCGGAACATTGCCATGCTGTCGTTCGGCGAAGAGAGGATCGCTGAGGGCTCAGGAATCAAAAAGATGAAGGATCTTGAGGACAAAATTGTCATCTGAAGCCGCTCCGTTGCGCTTGATTAAAGCACATCTCCCTTAGCTAACTTTTTAAAAAACTTAGCTGATATTGTCATTTGCCAGTCAGAGGGCTGTCCTTGCAGAATTGGTTCTAAGGCAGGTCAGACGTAACTTTACTTTAAGTATGAAATGAAAACGGTACGGGCCTTGTCTCTTTAGCCGCGATATTTAAGCGGTTTTTCGCCAGGATTTTGCAACCACGAATAGGTCTCGCCATGAAGTTATTCCAATTATTACTCCCGGCGCTGATTGCCGGAAATTTATCTACCGTTTGGGCTGCTGAGCAAAATGTACCCTCTTATTCGACTTTTCAGGTGAGTGTGGATGAAACCCTGAAAAGCAAACTGCCGGATGACATTATTCAACGTGGGTATATCGTGGCGGGGACGAATCCCAATACGCCGCCGACCACCTTTTTTCAGGAAGACAATAAAACGCTGGCCGGCCGCGAGATCGATCTGATGAATGCCGTCGCCGCCCGACTTGGCGTGGTTGTTCACTGGCAGGATACCGGCGGTTTCGACAATATTATCCCCGGCCTCAAATCTGGCCGCTATGACGTAGCGCTGTCTAACATCAACGCCACCAGAAAGCGCCTTGAGCAGGTTGATTTTGTCAGCTATTACGACGCTTCGCGCCTTGGCGTCATCTCGCGGAAAGATGCCAGTATCGCACCGTTTACCTCCTTTGATGCAGTCTGCGGCGCGGAGATCGGCGCCGGCGCCGGCACCACGCAAATCGCCCGGCTTGAAGCGGCCAGCAAAGCCTGTACGGATGTCGACAAAAAACCGATTAAAATCGCGGTCTTCCCGGATCGGCCTTCGGGAGTCCAGGCGGTGGTCAGCGGCCGGGTGCCGATGTTCTTTGGTCCGTATGAGGGGCTAACCTGGCAGGTCAACCGGATAAAAACGCTGGCGTTGAGTGGAACCATTCACGTTGATGATGCGCCGGTTTCCGTCGCGCTGCAGAAACAGTCGCCGCTGGAAGAGGCTATTCAGGCTTCGATCAATTCGCTGATCAACGATGGAACGTATCAGAAGATCCTCGACAAATGGTCAATTGGTTTCGGTGCCGTCAAAGAGTCAAAACGTAACGAAGAGATTTTCGGATGAGCAGCGATACCCACCGCGGTCAGCAGCCCGAAGAGCTGCGGATCGTCAGTAAAAGATATATCGGGCGCTGGATCAGTGCCCTGATCGTGATGCTGGCGCTGTTTGCTATCGCGAACTCTATGCTGCACAACCCGCGCTTTGAATGGGCGATCATCGCCGAAAACTTTACCGGACCGTCAATACTGCAGGGCGTACTGATGACCCTGCAGCTTACGGCCATCTCGGTGATCTGCGGTTTTGCCGGCGGCACCGTGCTGGCGCTCATGCGTCTCTCCTCCAATCCGGTTCTGGTGGCCGTCAGTTGGGGATACACCTGGTTTTTCCGCGGCGTACCGATGCTGGTTCAGCTGTTCCTCTGGTACAACATCGCTGCGCTGTATCCCACCATCTCGCTCTCGCTGCCGTGGGTAGGGGAAATCTGGAGCGCGTCGGCCAATTCGCTCATCAGCCCGTTTAGCGCGGCGGTGATTGCGCTGGTGATGCACCAGTCGGCGTATGCGGCGGAAATTATCCGCGCCGGTATCCAGAGCGTCGGCGCAGGCCAGGTTGAGGCTGCGCGGGCGCTCGGCTACCGTCCGGCGCAGATCTTCCGCCACACCGTGCTGCCGCAGGCGATGCGCGCGATCCTGCCACCGGCCGGCAATGAGGTGATTGGTCAGTTGAAAACCACGGCGGTGGTGTCGGTGATTTCCCTGCAGGATGTGCTGTTTTCTGCGCAGATTATCTATCAGCGGACCTATGAGGTGATTCCGCTGCTGCTGGTCGCCACGCTGTGGTATCTGTTGCTAACCTCGCTGCTTTCGGTGCTGCAGTATTACGTCGAACGCTATTTCAGCCGTAGCAGCCACCGTAAGGCAAAACGCAAATCCCGACCGCACACCGTCGCCGTCAGGCTTAATCCAGGAGAAGCCAGCCATGGGTGAGGCGATTCAATTTCGTAAAGTGACCAAACGTTTTGCGGGAAATACCGTTCTTGATGACATTAATCTCGATATTCCGGCCGGTTCAGTGACCGTGATCCTCGGGCCTTCTGGTTCGGGCAAATCTACTTTGCTGCGCTGCATCAACCATCTGGAAAAACTGGACGGTGGCACAATCCGCATCGGTGGTGAACTGGTGGGCTACCAGCAAAAAGGCAATGCGCTGTATGAGCTGAGCAGCCGGAAAATTGCTGAACAGCGTAGTCGCACCGGCATGGTATTCCAGCAATTTAATCTGTTTCCGCACCGCACCGTACTGCAGAACATTATCGATGCGCCGCTGCGGGTGAAGGGACAACAACGTCAACAGGTCCTGAGCAAGGCCCGCACGCTGCTGCGGCAGGTCGGGCTGGCCAACCGCGAGGATGACTGGCCACAGCAGCTCTCCGGCGGGCAGCAGCAGCGCGTGGCGATTGCCAGGGCGCTGGCGATGGATCCAGAAGTGATGCTGTTTGATGAACCCACCTCCGCGCTGGACCCGGAGCTGGTGGGGGAAGTTCTGCAGGTGATTAAAAAGCTGGCCCATTCCGGGATAACAATGGTCATCGTCACCCACGAAATAGGTTTTGCCCGTGAAGTCGCCGACAACATCGTCTTTATGGAGGGCGGTAAAATCGTCGCTTCAGGGCCGAGTAAAACGGTGCTGGATAATGCCGAAAACGTCCGTGTCCGGGAGTTCCTGTCTACCGTTCTGTAAAAAGTAAATCAGTCAGCCGTGGCAGACTGTCACGGCTTTCCAGCCGGCTCAGCGCCACCACTTCTTCTCGCTGAGTATCCGTCGCGTGCGACAGGCAAGTGTCTACTTTACCCGCTAAATCGAAAGGAATCGCCAGGCTTTGCTGACGGGTAAAGCGTTTTTGTAGCGTCTCACCGGTGCGCAGAAATATCGTCACCTGATGAAAACGATTCGCGGGATTCAGCTCGTCTGGCGGGGCGGTGAGGTCGGGACGGCGGGCGACGGTCTGCGCCAGCGCAGCAATTTCCTCATCCAGCGCGCCTTGCGAAAAATCGGCCAGCAGCAGTGTCTCCCGCAGCAGGCTGGCGGCAATCACATATTCCAGACTGAAGCGGGCTTCGATGCCGTTGGTCGGTTGGCGCACTGAGGCCGCAATATCACCGCCGGGTGGGAAAGAGACTTCGACCCTTTCCAGCTCTTGTTGCAGCCCCGCGATGTTTTTTCCCCGCTGCAACCACGCCTGGCGAATAGCGCGCGCGGCATCGGCGGCGCCGTGCGTTCCGCCGCAGGTCGGCCAGGGTTTGAATTCCAGCCCCGGGTGAACAATGCGCCACGGGGCCCCCCAGCCGGCAGTCAGTTTTTCCGTTTGCTGCGCGCCGGCGCAGCAGGCGGTGAGAAATGCGTCCAGTACCTTATCTGCCTGGCCGTGAAATCCCGATAGCGCCAGCAATGTGGCACTGACCGCGGCCTGCGCCGCCAGTCCGGCGTGGAGCGGTTTGGCCTCGCTGCCAAACTGCGCCCGTAGCCCCGAGGCCTGGGTGGCGGCAATCCCCAGAATGACGGCGGTATCCCGTGCACCAGCCCCGACAAATCGCGCGCAGGCCGCCGCTGCGGCGATGGTGCCGAGCGTCGCGGTGCTATGAAAGCCGAGGGTGTAATGCCGGGGCCCGGCAGCGAGCCCGAGGCGCCCGGCGGCTTCCACCCCGATGACATAAGCATCGAGAAACCGGTCGCCGTCGATATCCGCGCGCTCAGCCGCCAGCGCCAGCAGCGCTGGCAGAATAACGGTAGAGGGATGGCCGCGAAAATCGGCATGAAAATCATCGTAATCCAGCGCGTGTCCGGCATAGCCGAGCCGCAGCGCGCGACTCTGCGCATCATTCGCCCGGTAAACCTGGCGCAAACTTTTCAGTCCGGAATCATCAATATCTCCGCGCGTTACCGGTAGCGTAACGGCGAGAAAATCCAGTAATCCCGCCCGGGCCTTTTCGCGCGCGTCGGCAGAAGGCAATGTATCGACAATCAGGGCAGCCAGCGCCCGAGTTAAGCTCATAGTCTATTTTCCTGTGTCCTGCTGGCGGAGTGCTTCCAGCGCCTGAACGCCAAGCCGGGTAAGATAGTTAGCGGTCGGGAACAGCGCGCGATCGTCGACGCGGAATTCGGGATGATGCAGGGCGAAAGGACCGCCGGAGCCAACCATGATGAATGCGCCGGGGAGTTTCTGCTGGTAAAAGGCGAAGTCCTCGCCAATCGGGCTGGCTTCGACGCGCCGTGTCTCGAATCCGGATGCCTCGCCCTGGGCGAGGGCGAAATCCACCCATCTGGCGGTATTGACCACCGAAGGTGGACCGGGCTGCCAGTCGAGCTCGATTTGCGCATCGAAGGCATCCGCGATACCCCGCAGCAGCTGGCGGAAACGGCGTTCGATCAGTTCGCGGGTGGTCTGGTTAAAGGTGCGTACCGTTCCTTCCAGCCAGGCGCTGTCGGGGATCACGTTCCAGGTACTGCCACTGTGCACCTGGGTGATGGAGACCACGGCGTTATGGTCAGAGGGCACATTACGGGCGATCAGCGTCTGCAACGCGCTGATAACCTGTCCGACGATGATAATCGGATCGTTACCTTCATGCGGCCGGGCGGCGTGGCTGCCGGTACCGGAGAGGGTGATGGCGAAACGATCCACGCCGGCGGTCAGGGCGCCGTCCTTACTGCCGATCGTGCCGACGGGAAGCGACGGATCGTTATGGATGCCGAAAATCACGGCGGCATCGTCCAGCGCACCGGTGGCGATCAGCGCCGGCGCACCGTGGCCGGTCTCTTCCGCGGCCTGAAACAAGATACGTACGGTGCCGGTAAGCGTCGCTTCCTGCGCTTTAAGTAAAATTGCCGCGCCTAACGCCGCCGAGGTATGGAAATCATGGCCGCAGGCGTGCATCACCCCAGGGGTGAGCGAGGCGTAATCCACTGCGGATTTTTCTTCAATCGGCAGGGCATCGATGTCGGCGCGCAGCGCGACCACGGCGCCGGGTCGGTGGCCGCCGATTTCGGCGACCAGACCGGTTTTCAGCGGCAGGTCGAGGATGCGAATCTGCCGCTGTTCCAGCGCGGCTTTGATGTCCTCCGTGGTCTGAAACTCCTGATTGGAGAGCTCCGGATGGCGATGCAGATGGTGGCGAAAATCCTGCAGGAAGGTTGCCAGAGGCTGATGTTCCTGGGGGATAGTAAGATCGGGCATGTCAAACTCCTGTTGGCGGCTGCTGTTCAAGCCAGCGGGCGTGCTGTGTTTCATCGAGCACTTTTTTCATATACAGCGTGATGTGGCCTTTGCCGAGGTCGGTTGTATACATCGGGATGAACCCCAGCCGGCCGTAAAAATCGCGCAGCCACGGATGGCTGACCGCGGTGCCGAGCGAACAGGCGGGCGCTTTTAGCTCCCCCAGCAGGACAGTTTGTTCCAGCCAGCTCAGCAGTTTCCCGCCAAGATTCTTGCCTCTGAACTCCGGATGGGTACCGAACCAGCCGATATGCGGCAGGTTGAACGGCCCAGGCTGCACGCCCCAGGGGAAACGCAGGGTGACCGAGGCGACCATCCGTTGGTCGTCAAACAGGGCAAAGACGGCGTGGTCGGTAAGATGCCGGGTGACCCGCGCCAGGTCGGCGGTGGCGGCATCAAAATGAATCCCCAGTGCTTTAATCGGCGCATAGGCGGCGAGCATCAGCGCCAGGTAGTCGTGCCTGTCATCCAGCGTCAGCCGGCGAAAATGGTGGGTCATAACACGTGTGTCTCCGGTGGCGAGAGATGCCCGGACTGCTCAGCTAAGCGGATGACTTCATCAACCTTCTGCGGTGCGCAGCCAAGATAGTTTGCCGGATCCAGCCAGCTGCACAGCTCCTCTGCGCTGATGCTGGTTGCCAGGGCGGGATGGGCGAGCAGGACGGTTTGAAAAGATAACTGTTGTTCAAAGGCCTGCATGGCGCAGTCGTAGATCAGACGATGGGCGCTCTGTTTGCCGAGCTTTTTACCGACTTCAAACAGCACTTTTTCAGATAACAGCAGGCCGTCCTGTATCTGCAAATTGGCCGCCATTCGGACTTTGTTGACCGTCAGGCCGGATAAAATGGCGAGGGCGTTTTGCAACTGCGCAGAGAGATAAATGGAGATTTCCGGTAACGCAATCCACTCGCTGCGCCAGCTCATCGCATCGCGTTCGTGCTCAACGTGCATGGACTGCTGTATCAAAGCGACGCTGTGCAGCAGCGGGGCGGTCAGGCTGGCTAACCCCTCAATCGCCGCCGGATTGCGCTTGTGTGGCATGGTTGTTGAACCGATTTTACCGGCGCTGAACGGCTCTTCGATCTCGTTAATTTCGGTACGCATCAGGTTATACAGCTCGTTGCCGATTTTGCCTAAGCTGCCGCTGATTAGCGCCGCCAGCGAAGCATATTCTGAAAAGCGGTCACGGGCTGACTGCCAGCTTATAGTCGGTGAGTTGAGGTCGAGGCGCGCCAATGCACGGCGCTCAACTTCCGGGCCGATCTCGCCGAGCGCGGCGTAAGTGCCGATCGCGCCGCTGAGGTTGCCGGTGAGTAGCCGGGGTCTGATGGCCGCCAGACGATCGAGATGGCGGATAAATTCATCCAGCCACACCGCAACCTTAAAGCCAAACGTCGTGGGCAGCGCCTGCATCCCATGCGTGCGCCCGGCCATCAACGTGTACTGGTGATCGCGGGCCAGTTTTTTCAGCGCGTTAGCCACCGCGATGCTATCGCGCGCTACAACGTCCAGGGTTTGTTTTAGCTGTAAGACTGTGGCGGTATCGACGATATCCTGCGTCGTGACGCCATAATGGATGTATTCACCGGCGGTACCGCACTGTTGCTGGAGCGCGGTTAATACTGGCATCAACGAATGTTTCATCTGCGCGCCAGCGGCGGCGATCTCTTCCATGTTGAGTTTGTCAGCGTCAGCCAGTTCGCCAATAGCGAGTGCTGCCTGCTGAGGGATAACGCCAAGCTCGCCTTCGGCTAAGGCCAGCGCCACCTCAACGTGTATTTGCTGGGTCAGGCGGTTTTTCTCTGACCAGATTTCCCGCATTTCCGCAGTGCCAAAATTATTACCAAGTAAAAGAAAATCTATTGGATGTGCAGACATAATAATCTCATTATTTAAAAGGGTAATTTATTTTCAGTAATCATCTGTGCCATCTGAATCTTTTATTTTCAGAAGGTTTGATATTGTTAAATTAGCCCTATAGCGCAGTATCATTTCTTTGATCCTGCGCATAATGCAAGGTTTTTTAACGAGATAGATAAATTTCATCTATCTTATTGCGAATTAGTGAATAAGGATTTGGAATCAGCGCTTTGTTTCTTTTTTTCATTCTCGTAGGATTGGGAGAATATATATCAAGAGATACGCCTTCGGTTATTGCGGAAGGCGTGTCGGGGAAATTTTGATATATCTTTTTATCCAAAAACAGGCCAGCAACGTGTTCGCGATGACATCACCGCAAACCTATCACCATCAGCCCAGGCTGCGAGCCCGCGTGGGAGCACTTCTCCACAAGCATACGACCCATGTTGCCATCCTCACCAGTCAGCAGGCGTGGAAAGCGGTAAACCCGCAGCTTGAGAACAGCCTGCGCGATGCCGGGTCCGCTGGCAGACGAATTTTCTGACGACGGCATGTACCGATGCGGCAGTTATGACGCATCTGGACAGCGTGCGCAGACAAAACGCGACGCGGGTGCTGCCCGAGAGGTGAAATTCCCGGCAAGCGAGGCGCTGCGTCTGCCGTTCTCCGTTGCTGCCGAAAATGTTGAGCATGCGCTATTGACGCTCGAAACAGCCACTTTTTGAGAAGGAAAAATAATGAGCCACACCACTTCCCGACAGCTGCGCCTTGGTCTGTTCGTACAGCCGCTTGGTCACCATGTCAGCGGCTGGCGGTTGACCGAAACGCTGGGATCGCCGACCGATATTGAATGGCTGACGTGGATTGCTAAAAAGGCCGAAGAGGGTAAGTTTGATATGTTCTTTATCGGTGATGCGCTGGCAACCAGCGTCTACCGCCTGCCATCAACGATGGCGCGCCTTGAACCGCTGACGCTGCTGGCTGCGTTGGCGGTGCAGACCCGGCATATCGGTCTTGCGGCGACGGCCTCCACTACTTTCAGCGATCCGTTTAATCTGGCGCGCAGCTTTTCATCCCTCGATCATATCAGCCGCGGTCGCGCCGCGTGGAACGTCGTGACCTCTTTTTCTGGCGATGTGGCGCGCAATTTCAGTCGCGAAAATATGCCGCTGCACGCCGAGCGCTACGCGGTGGCCCATGAATTCCTCGAAGTGACCTGCAAATTATGGGAAGGCTGGCAGGAAGGGGCGGTGCAACCGGATAAGGCGAGCGGGCGCTATTTTGTCGACGAGAAAATTCAGGCCGTGAACCACCGGGGGAAATATTTTCAGGTACAGGGGCCGCTGAATATTACGCGTTCTCCGCAAGGACGGCCGGTGATTATCGCAGCGGGATCCTCCGCTGACGGGCAGAAACTGGCGGCGCGAACGGCCGAAGTGGTCTTTACGGCTGCCGCTACGCTCGAAGAGGCGCAGGCATTTTACCGTGCGCAGAAACAACAGGTGCGGGAGGCGGGGCGCAATCCGGATCATGTACTTATCCTGCCGGGCGTGATGCCTGTTGTCGGCCGCACGCGGGAAGAAGCGCGCGCAACGTGGCGCAAGTTAAACACGCTGGTGGATATCGATAACGGTATTCGGCAGCTTTCCACCCGTTTCAATATGGATCTTAGTCAGTACCCGCTCGATGGCCCGGTGCCGGAAATCCCTGCGGGGGAAGGGAATCAGAGTCGGGTGAAGCTTCTGACCGATCTGGCGTATCGCGAAAACCTGACGCTACGCGAGCTGGCGGCGATTGCGGCCGGTTCACGCGGCCACCGCGTGCTGGTGGGCACCGCGGAGGATATCGCCGATGATTTCCAGCGCTGGCTGGAACAGGGCGGTGCGGATGGCTTCAATATTATGCCGGCCGTGATGCCGGAACAACTTTCCCTGTTTGTTGAGATGGTGATCCCCGAGTTGAGGCGTCGCGGCCTGTTCCGCGAGGAGTATGAGTTCAGTACCCTCCGCGAAAATCTGGGGCTGCCAGCGATCGGCGCGTAAGAATAGCCACTTGTGGCAGCGGTGGGCAGAATACTCAGGATTCGCTTCTGGGGTATCGACAGTCCGTTACTGCCCGCCTTCTGCTGGCAGGATCATTGCTAATCCTTCGCAAGGAAAAAGCCGTTTTCTCTTATCGGTGTGCTTTGCGGCGCAGTAACCTCGCCAGCATCATGTCGTTGTTGAATGCCCCAGCTTCCCTTTCCGCAAGCAGCGCCTGCTATGTCAGGATGGTTACCCTTAATACGGTAGACCGTTCTGCCACTCTTCTGAGCAGCTATTGGCGAACATTTTCAGACACTGAGGATTGGCTGACAAAATAGTATGTGAGGGATAAATACAGAAAAGCAAAAAGCCCGCTTAAGTTTCCTTAAGCGGGCTTCTTAAATATGGCTCCTCTGACTGGACTCGAACCAGTGACATACGGATTAACAGTCCGCCGTTCTACCGACTGAACTACAGAGGAATCGTGTGAACGGGGCGCATATTAACGGCGGCGCATGGCCTTGTCAAAGGCAGAATCACCCGAATCTGTTCGATTGCTGACAATTTCAGCAACAGGGATGCGTTTGCGCTGTTTTCCATCGATGTGCACCGTTGTGGTGCAAATATACCCCTAATGGGGCATAGCGTAATCCGCTTACCGGGCAAATAAATACTCTGTTGCTATCAGAATCGCTTATCACGCCGCCTGTAGCGGCCTTTGCACCGATGCAAAAAAACTGGCAAGCAAATTGCAAAACCTCTGTAACTCAATAGCCAGCGTTGGTACTGGCTTTCCTTACAGGAGGCAAAATGAACTTAAGACGACTGAAGTATTTTGTAAAAATCGTCGATATCGGCAGTCTGACCCAGGCTGCTGAAGTCTTGCACATCGCACAACCGGCGCTGAGCCAGCAGGTGGCGACCCTGGAAGGCGAACTGGACCAGCAGCTGCTGATTCGGACAAAGCGCGGCGTTACCCCGACCGAAGCCGGGAAGATTCTCTATACCCATGCGCGCACCATCCTGCGTCAGTGCGAGCAGGCGCAGCTGGCGGTGAATAACGTGGGTCATACGCTCAGCGGCCAGGTCTCGATTGGCCTTGCGCCGGGGACCGCGGCTTCTGCCATTACCATGCCGCTGCTGCAAACGGTGCGCAATGAGCTGCCCGAAGTGATGGTCTATCTGCAGGAAAGTAGCGGGACAATACTTAACGATAAACTGCTCAGCGGCCAGCTGGATATGGCCGTGCTCTACGAGCGTTCGCCGGTAGCTGGCATTATCAGCCAGCCTTTGTTGAAAGAAGATCTTTATCTGGTGGGGACCCGCGATTGCCCGGGACAGAGCGTCGATCTGACCGCGGTGGCGGAGATGAATCTGTTCCTGCCGCGCGATTACAGCGCGGTACGTGCGCGGGTGACGGAAGCGTTCACCCTGCGTCGTCTGTCGGCGAAAATTATCGGTGAAATTGAATCCATTACGACGCTAACCGCGGCGATTGCCAGTGGAATGGGCGTTACCGTGCTGCCAGAGTCCGCCGCGCGATCGCTGTGCGGAGCGGCAAACGGCTGGATGGCGCGGATCAGTACGCCCTCGATGAGTCTGTCGTTATCGCTGAATATGTCGGCGAAGGGCAGTCTGTCACCGCAGGCACAGGCGGTGAAAGAGATTTTGCTTTCGCTGGTGAGTCGTCCTTCGCTGGAAAATCGTGAATTGTTGCTGGTAAGTTAATCTATATTCCTGAAAGGAATAAGTTGCTGGTTTTTATTATTTGTTAGTAAGGACGACAGACTTTAACAATAGAGCATATGTTATGTCTGATAGCCCGGAGGAAAGGGTGAATTTCCAGCAACTAAAAATTATTCGTGAGGCTGCCCGTCAGGATTACAACCTGACGGAAGTCGCAAATATGCTGTATACATCGCAATCGGGCGTGAGCCGTCATATCCGTGAGCTGGAAGAAGAGCTGGGGATCGAGATCTTCATCCGACGCGGTAAACGTCTGCTGGGGATGACGGAGCCGGGTAAAGCGCTCTTATCCATTGCGGAACGCATTCTCAATGAAGCCAGTAATGTCCGCCGTCTTGCCGACCTGTTTACCAACGATGCATCCGGTGTGCTCACCATTGCGACGACTCATACCCAGGCGCGCTATAGCCTGCCGCCGGTGATTAAAGCTTTCCGGGAGCTCTTTTCCGATGTGCGGCTGGAACTGATTCAGGGCACCCCTCAGGAGATTGAAGCGCTGTTGCATAACGGTGGCGCAGATATCGGTATCGCCAGTGAACGTCTGAGTAACGATCCGACGCTGGTGGCTTTTCCCTGGTTCCGCTGGCATCACAGCCTGCTGGTACCGAAAGATCACCCGCTGGTGCAAACGACCCCTTTAACTCTCGAAGCTATTTCTCGCTGGCCGTTAATTACCTATCGGCAGGGCATCACCGGGCGCTCGCGTATTGATGAAGCCTTTAACCGTAAAGGGCTAATGCCGGATATTGTCCTTAGCGCACAGGACTCCGACGTCATTAAAACCTATGTTGAGCTGGGACTCGGCGTCGGGCTGGTGGCGGAACAATCGGGCGATGCCCGGGAGTCAGACACCTTTACCCGCCTGGAAACCCGGCACCTTTTCGATGCGAATACCGTCTGGTTAGGGCTTAAACGCGGGCAACTGCAGCGCAATTATGTCTGGCGGTTTATCGAGCTGTGCAACGCCGGGCTGTCGCTGGATGAAATTAAACGCCAGGCAATGGAGCCGGAAGAAGCGGCCATTGATTATCAGATTTGAAAGATTTTCGCGGTGGCGGATAAAGGAACAGCGGTCCGCTGCCACGAAGAGGTGAGAAAAACGCTATAATTCATTCACGATTGTCGCGACTGAGGAAGGGAAATAAATGGTGCGGCGTGTGAAATGGTTTTGCTCTTTTTTATTTATTCTCTCAAGCCAGAGTGCGCTGGCCGTAAGTTATCCGTTGCCGCCGGAAGGAAGCCGCCTGGTGGGAAGCCCGCAGCTGATTACCGTACCGCACAATAATACTCAACCGCTGGAAGCCTTTGCAGCGCAATACGGGCAGGGGCTGAGCAATATGCTGGAAGCGAACCCCGGCGTTGATGTTTTTCTACCGAGGTCGGGTACGACGCTGGTGATCCCGCAGCAGCTGATTTTGCCTGCTACGGTTCGTGAAGGCATCGTGGTCAACGTAGCGGAAATGCGCCTCTATTACTATCCGCCGGAAGGCAACACCGTTGAGGTTTTGCCAATTGGTATCGGCCAGGCGGGGCGTGAAACGCCGCGTAACTGGGTCACGACCGTAGAACGTAAGCAGGAAGCGCCGACCTGGACGCCAACGGCCAACACGCGGCGTGAATATGCCCGCAGAGGCGAAAGTCTGCCGGCGTTCGTTCCGGCCGGGCCGGATAACCCGATGGGACTGTACGCGATTTATATCGGCAGGTTGTACGCTATTCATGGCACCAATGCTAATTTTGGTATCGGGCTGCGCGTCAGTCAGGGGTGTATTCGCCTGCGTAATGACGATATTAAATATCTGTTCGACAACGTCCCGGTTGGCACCCGCGTGCAGATTATCGATCAGCCGGTGAAGTTTACCGAAGAGCCGGACGGTAGTCGCTGGGTTGAAGTTCATGAGCCGCTGTCGCGTAACCGCGCAGAATACGAATCGGACAGAAAAGTACCGTTACCCCTGACCGCAGGCATTCAGGCGTTTGTGAAGGGGGTGGGTGTCAATGTGATTCGGGCGGAGCAGGCTCTCGAACGACGCTCCGGTATGCCGGTTAATATCAGCGAGGCTGGCACCCAAAGCCATATCGGGAGCTAGCGGCGCGCGATCGTTGGCGTGGAAATAACCCATTGCGGGTGAATTCAAAAGCAGCAAAGCAAAAAGTCCGCTTAAGTTTCCTGAAGCGGGCTTTTTAAATCAGGTTCCTCTGACTGGGGGCCTTCATCACTCACTGGCTGATGAGTTAGCTAAATGAAAATCTGCAGGCCCCCTCATTTAAGTAAAAATAAAAAATCTTCGTTCATCAACAGGTCCTTTAAAATCAGGGAATATTCTTATTTTGCCTCTATGAATCATCACAACTGGCACATTATACGCTGAATATTTTTAAGCGTGGGGGCGAGCCCTGGCGTGAGATTTGTGGATGATTTTTTAAGGAAAGATAAAGAATCCTGATTGATTTATTTAATTTTTTAGATAAGCAATAATTGATTTAAATCAATGAGTGAAAAAATAATGATTAAAATCAAGCGCATCAATGAATTCTGTTTATGAAATTATCTCAATAAATCACAATATAAGAATTATATCGATTGCTGGATAAAATATAACAGTGCTGACTATATTTTGGATGATTTGTTTTGCCTATCAAATGATGGATATCTATTGGTTAAAAACAGTTGGTCTGCTCCTCGGAGCTGTGATTATACTGGGACTGTCTTAATGTTTATTAAGAATTAAATGCGTGCTTTAATTTGTTAATGATGGCAGGAAGTCTAATATGCATATTTTATTGCTGGTTTTCTTGATGAATAAGATATGTTAAATCCGTAGTAGATTATATTAATTATAGTTGTCTCGCTTCCATCTGTTCGTTATTAGTCATGTTGTATCAGGAAGTCTCATAACCCGCTACCCAAACAATAAAACAATCTCTGGTGGGGTTATTGTACGTAGTGGATTATTGCCAGTGCCTGCATTTTACCAGGAGCCTTGACGTAAACGTATGCATAACCATTATATTATAAATGGAACCGTTGAGTTTCATCCGGCAACCAGTACGTTGCGCGACCTTAATAATCATGACAATGTTATTACCTTAAATTCACCAGCCAGTCGGTGTTTATTGCTTCTTATTGAACGGATTGGCAGTATCGTTACCCAGCAAGAATTCCTGGATATTGTCTGGACAAAATGCGGTATGCAGGTATCCACTAATACATTTTATCAAAACATTTCTATCCTGCGTAAAGGCCTTAAAAAGATGGGCCTTGATGAAGAGCTGGTGGTGACGATTTCGCGCGTGGGGTTAACGCTGGCCAGTGGCGTATATATTAAAAAACTGACCTCCGAACAGCAGGTTGAAACCAGCCCTATGCCTTCTAACGGTATCAATTTTGATGAAACGCTGCAGGAACGGACACTTAAAACGCAACCTCCGTTATCAATTCAGGTTGATGGCGAATCGGCGATAACCGAGAACGAAGAAATACAACCACCGGAACACCCGGAAACAAGGCGCAAGACAGGATGCCGTCACTCATTGCCAGGCGTGATGACCGGGGCGCTACTGACCATTATTCTTAGCGTAGGATTTATCGCGACGAGTCGTTATGTTGAGGGGCAAAACCAGTACTTTTCTCACTACGACTTCCTGAAAACCATTGAGGGTTGTCACATCCATCTCTCGGGCGCCATTATCTCTGATAAAGAGCGTTCCTCCGCTCTCAGACGAGCCAGCCAGTTCCTGGAGAACTGCACAAATTATCCCTGGGTATACGTTACTCGTTTTCCGCTGTTGCCGAGAACCTCCGTTATTCGCTGTGATAAGCAGATGAACGAACCCAATAGTTGTGTTTCTGATTATTTTTTTGAGGACCAGTAAGTGAGAATTAGCCGTAAATTAAAGGTACTGCTGCCGGTATTAACGGCAGCGACTGCCGCGGTGTTCATTTATTCATTATGGAGTAAAAAAGGGCCTGATGATTTTTCCTGTGTTGCCAGCTTTTCTCAGCATTATGCAAATGAAAATATCGATGTTTCACTCCGTTTTATGTTTAGCGGTCAGGCTGGCGTGGTGAGTATTAATGGCCGTGCGCGATCTGATCCGCAGAATATTTTTAACCGTAAAATATCGTTTAGCATGCGCCGGCATCAGGATATCTATTATATGACATCAGAGAAAAATATTAAGTTTCCGGATGATAATGTGGACGATGGCTGGTTGAGTCAGTACCAACCTGATTTTTTCGTGTACCCGGACAAGAGTCTTCATATTCGAATAAACCAACAAAAAAATGGCAACTATCTTTTTATGATCTCAGCGCTACCTACCTATATCTGTAATGCCGCTGATTAATACGTTGCGGAAAAGAAAAAGGTGCAGAATGATCTGCACCTTGTGGTTAGTCAGGCAATCATGCGGCCCGCATGAAATCTCCACTGCTGACGTTATTGACAAACTGGAGCACACTAGAAGTCACTGAACCCGGATCATCCCAGCCGATCACCGCGCCACCGACGGCCCCGCCAACGACGCCGATCAGGCCGCCGCCAATCATCCCCACCAGCTGGCCGATGGCGCCAAAGCCCAGGACACCGCCGCCGTCACCACCGTGCATCCCCCCAATGATCGCGCCAGCAAGCCCGGCCGCCGTTGCGCCGAGAATCGCGCTGGTCAGAGAGCTAAAAAGACCCGCGCCGGAGACGGCATCAATTTCCATTACGTTTAATTCGCGCATGTGTTTCTTCCTTTAGTTAAAAATAAAGTGTAATTACAGAAATATCCTGGCATTAATTTCCGCCGGTCATTTCTGATGTGTGAATTATGCCTATGGTATATGTTTAAATAAATAGAATTACTTCTATTTTACCTGGTTCATTACTGGTTTTTGTAATTTCAAGGTGCTGGTTTTCATGTAAAAACAGCAGGCGATAGCACTAGGTGTTTAAAATGAAGCGCTTCACGCAACGATGAAGCCGGACAATCTCTCTTTCCATGCTCCCTTTGTCAGGGTATACGCTGGTAAAATTGATAATATCCTGACCGGCAATGCAGGATGCCAGAGTAACCTGCCAGACGCGTTGCCCGCTTGCTGATACGAAAGTAAATATAATTTCTATTGTCTCACCAAATACATCGTCGTCTTTCCATTCTTCCATTTTAATAAAATTAAATTGTTTAAATATTTTTTGAGCATTATCCAGTTGCAATGATATTTGCTCAGCGAAAGACCTGCCGGGCAGCATGCGGTCGCGATTAATCGTGATTTGCTGCCCCTGGTGGAATGAGATGATATTCACAGCCTGGTTTCTAATCTCTTCTTCAAAATCTACGGTGCCTTCAAGGCATACTAAACGGTTAGCCATATTCTCTCCTGTATGTAAGGCTATGGGGATAAGGGGGAAGGGGTGCCAGTTTTAATCACAAATCAAACCCGCAGGACTGACTGTGAGTTTTTGATGGCATGGATAAAATCATGCTTTGCCACTTCAATGACGCCGCGGCTATGGAGCTCAATAATACGGTCTGCGCTTAAAATGGTTTCCGGACGGTGAGCAATGATGATACGAGTGACATTCATATGCCTGATGGCGTCATTGATGGCGCTTTCCCGGGCAATATCCAGGTGACTCGTCGCTTCATCAAGGATCAATAGCCGCGGGTTTCGATACAGCGCTCGCGCGAGAATAACGCGTTGTATCTGCCCGCCGGAGAGGGAAGAACCCATGTCGCCGACCATACTGTTGTAACCCATCGGCATCGCCATTATGTCATCGTGAATCTGCGCGATTCTGGCCACGCGTTCAACCCGCAGCCGGTCGAGGCTGGCATCAAAGAAGCTGATATTATCGATGATTGAACCGGCAAAGAGCTGGTCTGTTTGCATCACGCTGCCGATCAGATCGCGGTAGAGGGTCATCCCGAGTTTTCTGTGGTCGATACCGTTGATACAGATGCTGCCATTCTCTGGCTTAAGTAACCCTAACAGCAGTTTTGCCAGAGTCGTTTTACCCTGTCCGGAAGGGCCAATAATTGCGATCGATTCGCCGGCTTCGATCTCCAGGTTGAAGCCCGTAAAAATTTCGCCATCGGTGGCGGAATAGCGAAACGAGAGCTGATGGATGGCCAGATGCACCGGCCCCTCCCGATCGGGCAGCGAGGCGCTGCTTGCCAGGTCCGGTTCTTTTTCGCTCAGCACAATGTCCGCGAGACGTTCCCCATGCAAACGCAGCATTTTGAAATCAATCAGTGCGTTAATCAGCCCGGCGGATCGCGAAATAAACTGGTCAGAAAAGCTGATAAAGGCGACCAGCATCCCGCTGGTAAAGTTGCCATCCAGCACCTGCGCGGCGGCCAGCCAAATCAGTACGATTTTGCCCACACCTGAAATAGTGCCCTGTAACGTACTGAAACCGATAGAGAGTTTCTGGGTAGTAATCCCTTTGTTGGTGGATTGTACGGTTTCATTGGTAAAGGTTGAAACACGCAAATCCTGTTTATTGTTGAGCTTGATCGCCTGAACCCCGCGAATGGATTCCAGCAGCTGCGACTGTGCCTGCGCCGAAGCCAGCAGCTGGTCTTCACTTGCCTGGCGGAAAGGTTCGAATGAGATCCAGCGGATCAGCGCATAGAGCAGAAACAGGCCAATAACGATAAACGTCAGGGAGGTATTGTAGGCAAATATCACCCCCAGAGTGACCAGGGCCATGATGCCGTCGAAGATAGAGGAGATAAACCGGCCGGTCAGCGTGCTTTGGATATTCGCGATGGAGCCAAAGCGTGACAGGATGTCACCCACGTGGCGATCTTCAAAATAGCTTAGCGGCAAACCCAGCAGGTGAGCACACAGGTTGCTGGACCACTGTACGCTCAGCATGCTGGAGAACCAGGTCGTTACCCAACTGCGCAGTGCGCCAATCAGATTCTGGAACAGCGTAATAAAAATGAACGCCACGCCAAGCAGCGTCAGTAAATCCCGATCGGCCGAGACCAGCACCTGGTCAATGACCCACTGCATATAAAAGGGCGTAATGATGCCGAAGAACTCGAGTGCCAGCGAGAGCAGCGCCACCTGGATAAATGCTGAACCGATGCCAGAGACGTTACGGATCAGACTCAGCATCGAGATCGATTTTTTCTCATCCTTCCGTTCAAATGTGGCGGCAGGATAGAGTTCCAGCGCTACGCCGGTGAAGGATCGCGATACCTCATCCATCGCCACCTTACGCGCGCCGCGCGCCGGGTCGTGAATAGTGAGGGTATTTTTATTAATGCTTTTCAGCACCACGAAATGGTTCATATCCCAGTGCAGGATGCAGGGTAGCTTCAGCTTATTGAGCTCATCCAGCTCAAGACGTACCGCCCGGCAGCCCATATCTAACTTTTGCGTAAAGGACATGACGTCGGCCAGCGTACTGCCTTTTTGTGATGAGGGAAAACGATGACGCAGGGACACCATGTCTATCTGATAGCCGTAATAGCCGGCAATCATACCGACGCAGGTCAGCCCGCATTCTGCGGCCTGGGTTTGTCGCAGGACGGGGAGTTTATGGCGAAACGACAAATTAAGTTTGTGAAAGAGATCCATGATCAACCTGAGTTAACATTTGAAATTATAAAGAGGTCATTTTGCCAAGCGCATTCAGCGGCTCGAGAACCCATTCATAGATACGGCGCTTATCGACGATAAAGTCTGCGTCGAGCCCGCTGCCGGGACGCAGGCCTATCTGTTTGCCGTAAGCTTGTACCGACTGGCTATCGAGCGTGACCTTGACCTGATAAAGCGGCTCCTGAATCTGGGTATTGCCGGTGATACCGGCGATTTCCTGAGGTGACAGGGGGGATGTCGAGATTTCGCTGACCGCGCCAGAGTGCTGGCCAAATTTTTGCCAGGGAAAGGATTCATAGCGCAGCACCACCCGCTGACCGGTGTGGATAAAACCGATGGCCCGGCTGCTGAGCAGGATCCTTGCCTGTAGATGGGCGTTGTCCGGAAGAAGCATGGCGATAGTTTGCCCGGCGCTGACAATCTGCCCCGGCTTCACCAGCACGGCGCTCACCGTACCCTCTTCCGGCGCGCGCAGATCCACCGAACGGCGTGATTCATTTTCCATCATCGATTGCGTGATATCCGACAGTTTTTGCTGCAGGTCATTCTTTTGCTGAAAGTAGGTAAGAGGCTGCTCACGTAGCTGTTGGCGTGTTTGCGCGTGCTGTTGCCTGATTTCGATACGTTGACGGGCGACGTCCTGTAATCGTACTTTGGCATCCAGCAGATCGCTCTCCTGCTGCTCGACCTGGGTATTAGAGGCGTAGCCTTCGGCGCGCATCGCCGCCATTTTATCGACCTGCTTTTGGCTCAGCGCAATTTGCTGCTGACGCTGGCGGTAAATGGTATCCAGCTCCGTCGTTTGTTGTGCCAGCAGGCTGCTTCTTTCTTGTAAGGATTTCAGCGCCTCAGCGTTACGTTGTTCCAGATTGGTTAACTGTTGAGTCAATCCCTGGGACTGGATCTCGAGCTGTCTGGCTATTGCCTCGCGCGTCTGGCCATAGCGTGCGGTAGAGATTTCGGAAGACACCGTGGCGATACGTTCGCCTTTTTTTACCCCAGCGCCTTCACGGACGGGGAGGGCGGTAACGGTGCCCGCCGTCAGGGCGGTAATGGTCATGATGCCGCTTTCCGGCGTCAGAACCCCTTTCGCCGTTTCCCGCTTTGTGTAGCTTCCCAGGCTACAAAAGCCGGCCAGCACGATAGTCAGGGCGCATACCATCGCCACGATCAGCCAGCGGAAAGGAGGGCAGTAAAGTGCTACCGGACCTAACACTTTGGTTTTGTTCGCGTCCAGCGATTCCTGACGAAATAAGTCGTGATTCATTGTCGAAAGCTCCGGTTAGGTGGCACTGCAATCAAGACTGCGCATCGCGGCGTAATCCAGCGATCCAGTGGCTGATTTTAAGTTGACGATCGACTGGATCAGCGCGTTCTGAGTCTGAGCAAGATCCTGAATAGCCTGGTAATATTCATTTTCTGCGTTAAATTCGTCGATCAGCGTCCGCTGGCCGAGCTCCCGCCCATAGCGGGTTGCGTTCAACCGTTTACCTGCCGAGCCGATCGCTCGCTGGTAAGCTTTAATCAGCGAGCGGGCGTTTCGTACCCCCGACATTGCCTGTAAGGTCTGCTGTTCCGCTTTGCGACGCGCATCAATCAGCAGATCTTTGCTTTGTTCAAAGCGATGGGCCGCTTCCAGACTCTGCGAAATGTGGCTTCCGCCGGCGAACAGGGGAATGGAGATATTGATGCCAACGGTGGTGTTATCTGTTTTGGCGGTGGTGCCGAACAGGTCATCAAGTACGTTACTGTCTTCCGCCCGGCTCCAGTTTTTGCCATAACCGGCCTGTAAGGTAACAACCGGCAGATGGCCGGCAGTGGCCGTGACCAGATCGGCTTCGCTGCCTTTAATGGCTTGTAGGGCGGCGAGAACATCAAGATTGCTCGCCGCCGCCGTGCGCTTTAATTGTTCTGGATTCATGTCGTCAACATAGCGAACGCAGTCCAGGCTCCGATCGGCGATGTCCCGAGCGTCCAGACCGGTCAGCTGGAGAAAAGCCACTCTGGCATCATTAAGGGTGTTTTCGGATGCCAGTTCATCAGCGACCGCTTTGTCATAATTAGCCTGCGCCTCCGCTTCATCCAGCCGCGTTCCATCGCCTAACTTCAACGATTTTTGTACCTGTTTCAGCCGCGCATCAAAGGCGGCAAGGATTTTGCGCTGGGTTTCGAGGACGCTGCGCTGATACACCACGCTGTAATAAGCCGTTACCACTTCAGCGATCATTTTTTGCTGCGCGATCAGGTAATTCACATCGGCCAGATCGCTGATGACCACGGTTTTCCGCCAGTTAGCATATCTGGCGACGTCAAAAACAGGCTGCGTCAGATTAAAACTGTAATTATGCCGGGTGACGCCAGCGGAATAGGCGGCGTCCGGCTGATCGGTCTTATTCCAGGCGGCGTTGAGGGTGACAACCGGCAGTAATCCGGCAAATCCCTGATATTTTTTTTGTGCATCAGCTTCATGCGCTCTGCGCGCCGCATTAAATTCGGCGTTATAAGCGCTGGCTGCCAGCAGGGCTTGCTGAAGCGACAGCGCACAAGCACTGCCGGACAACAATAATCCGACGATAAGCGAAATAAGTATTTTGTTAAACATGGTGTTCCACAGGACTTAGTGATTAAAAAAGGTGTTCTGATGTAAAAAACGCTGTAATTCACTTTCGTTTGCGAGATGCAGTTTATCCATCGCCTTACGCTTCTGCGTCGAGACGGTGCTCATGGCACGACATTTCTTCGAGGCTATTTGTGACAGCGAATAACCCTGATTGATCAGGTTGAGAACCTCCCACTCCTTGGTGGTCAGTTCATCCGATGAATGTTGCAGAAGTTCTTTAATCGTCTGTGATATATAAGGTTCTGCATGAGGTGAGGCGATCGCCTTCGTCAATGCGCTCAGCAGTTCATGAGCAGTATCATGGGGGCTGATCAGAATATTCATGCCTGAACTCACCATTTTCCTCAGCAACACTGGCTTCATATTTTGGGCGAAGAGTACGGTCACCGTTCGCTGATGAGGGCAAATAACGGAAAGCATTTTTCTGATTTCCGTTTCGTGGAAAAAACCATCGAAAAGGCAGGATGAATTAATCAGCAGAATATCTATTTTATTATTTTCAACCGCGCTTAACAGTGCGTTCAGATTGGGTAAATGATGTAGCCTTAAATAATGTGTTTGCAGTTCACGCTGTAAACAGGTGGTGATGAGGTCATAGGTCATGAAATATTTATGAAAGTAGGTAATGTTAAGCGTCATGTTTTGCATGGGAGACTATAATTATGTCGAATTTAATAAACCGTGTTACATCGCATCTGCGCTTCTCCCCCAGCCATCGATAGTGGGTGGGGGAGAGAGGCCTGACTTCATAATTGGCGCGTATAGGCGATTTGTTTGCCGTAATCATCGATGACTGACCAGCTCAACAGCCCGGAAGCGCTCGCTGGCGAAAGCGGCACTGCGGTGGAAGCTCCGGGCGCAATCATCATGGTGGTCAGCTGTTTTCCTCCCAGACGTAGCTCTCCTAACGTCATGTTGTAGGGCGTAGGGTTAGTAATCAGCAGCGACCGGTTTGTGCTACTGCCTTTTTTAAGCGTAAATATCAGCGACTCTCCGATGTTCTCATCCGGTGCTTTCAGACCGGCTGGGCGGACAAAAACTTTTAAGCGGATACGTAGAGGCAAAATGATTTTTTTACCCTTTTCGCCGTCAGATTGCGTGTTCGGCGGGATCTGATAGATATTCAGCCAGTAGACGCGCTCGCGCCCGGCCGCAATTTCCTGACGCGAGGAGAGCATGACGCGCAGATTGCGGGATTCTCCCGGTTCCAGCTTAAACAGCGGCGGCACCACAACCAGAGGCGTATGGAGGTTATCCGGCTGAGCCAGCGGATCGTTATCATCGCTCCAGACCTGAACCAGCGCTGGCGCTCTTTCTGAATTCACCAGCACCAACGTCTCGGCGATACTGTTTTCATTAAACACCAGCCGGCTCTGCGTGCTGTTGACCACCGCGCCTGCATAGCGGGCACTTAGCAAGAGTGTCATCATCAGGCAGGTCTTACTGAAGACTGACAAAAATCTGTGCTTGCGCATGGACCGACCCTGCCGTTGCTTGTAACCCTGGAAGCCGCTCAAGAGAAGCGGTGAATAATCCGCTATATCGACTGCCACCTGTACCCGTTGCCCCAACGTTGTCCAGATAATCGCTAAAGCCATACCAGCCCGCGGCATTGCCTGTTCCGGTGGTGGTATTGGTGGACAGCAGAGTAAGCGGCGTACTCGATCCCTCTGGGTAAATGCGGATGCCGACGCCTGAAGCCACGCCGCTTGTTCCGTAGCTATTGTCCAGCAAATGACTGATGCCGCCGGAAGCGTTTTTCAGCCCCAGCGTAGCAGCCTGGGCAAGCGCCGTGGGCTGGGTGACCAGAAACCCCATGGCCACGGGTGGTGTGGTGGTGTTTGTCACCGTCCCGGATACCGCGCCGGCATCGCATTCAATCGCGACATTAAAATTGCTGGTGCTGGTCATGCTGGCGTTGAGTTCAGCCGCCCCGATCGGGGGAAGAGTAACAACCTGATCAAAATCACTGACCACGCAGGTCTCGCCGTGGATGATGGTGGTACTCCCTCCTCTCATCCCCCACACCGCCACTATGTTTGTAGCAGAAGCTGAGGGGCTGGTTGCCTGCGCCCCCGCGATGGGGCTGGTCATACCGAAAACCGGTTTAAAGCGCACGGTGGCTTGCGCCTGGGTCAGGGTGTTAAATGCGTTACGTGGGTCAGCATATGAGATATTGCCGGAATCGTTGGTTTTAAGTAGCTCAAAGGTGATATTGCTGAACGCGGAAGCTGGAACATAGATAGTGGAACCGACGGTAATATAATCCGCGGGGGTTAATTTACGCTCCTGCCAAAATTTTGTGTAATACGCCCCTGCTTTCTGGTTCGTAATACGAAAAGCGACATTTTTTGCCGGTGTAATATACCCGCTGTCAATATCATTGACCTCAATCCCACCATAAAAGTTTGAGTTAGCCGTGGCGTACATTTCATAGAGCGAATCCGCATCGGACAAAGGGCATTTGTATAAAATTTGATTCGCCGCATAGGGGGCATGCAGCCCGGAGCTAATCACGTCCACGTTTGCAGTGCCCAGTAACGTACCGGGTGGGTTTAATGATACCGACCCCGTGCCGATACTGAGTACCCCGAAAGAAATAGGGGCGTTATTACCATTCGTGACCAGCGGGGTGGCGGTGTAGCCCATATCGGCAACTTCCTGAGGAATATCGTTGATTCCCGTACCGATTGAGGTCACTCTGCGACACTCCGCCTGAGCCCAGGGGGCGCTGACTATCATGAGTGCGGCAATCAGGCCGTGTTTTAACTGAATAACTGGAAATTTCATGTGTTATCTCACTGTACGCAGATGCCATTTAAATGGATGAAGTTATTGCCTGATGCTTTATTCCGTGCGGGCATCTGGTAATTGACGCGGCACGTTTGCTTGCTGTCCCAGCGAATGAATAAAGTGCCGGAGGCATCGGGCAAGCGCGCATAGACCTGTCCATTCTGGCCGGCCATCCCAATGTTTTTCCCATCCCGGTCCTGAACCTCCGCACCCATCGGTACCGGAGAGCCATCGGGCATCATGACCGCGATCAGGGCAGGGGTACCGCCAAGGGTGTTGAAAGCCACTTTCGGCACCGCGCCCCGAACCGGGACCACGCGTACGTTTCCACCTTCCAGCTCGACATCCTGGTCCAGGGAATTACCGTCAATGCTGATGGTGTTGTAGCGGTATGGCGCCAGAGAAGGCGCAATCCCATAGCCGAAGACATCAATTCTGGCTCCCTGCGCATTGTTAATGCGCGCGCCGCTGGCACCTTTGGCTTCAACCAGAGCAAAGGTATCACTGGCGTACGGGCCGTAGGTGACGCCGCCGCTGTGCAGGGCCAGAGTCCCTGCGGTTCCCAGACCCAGCTGGTGATCTTTGCCGCTGTGAGCGTAAGAGGCTCGCATTGTTCCTGAGCGGGTACGCTCCTGCACATTCGCGCCCCAGCGCATGGTATGGCTTCGGCCCTGTTCCAGTGCGGTGTACTTGTCGTGATTGGCGTACAGGGAATAGGTGAAATCATTTTCTTCGCCTGCGGAACCGGAAAGAGTGGTCATCGCCGTGCGGGTATTTTTATTCTTCGTCATGTCGAACGACACGCTTGAGCGAGAGTCACGCCAGTCGAGCGGAATGGAAAACCCGATGGAAACGACGTTCTCGGTATATTTCTGATAACGACTGGAATCATATTCAGCGTCATTGACGCTATAGATATAATTCGTGTTACTCCAGCTGGAACGCTGCCTGCCGACGTTGATGTTGTAGCTGAGCTTTTTCCATATGTTGTTGTAGGACAGCTGTAGCTCAGTGATACGCGAACGGTTGTTGTAATAGTCGGTGCTGCTGCCGCTGAGCGAGAGAGTACCGTACTCGTCCATGTTCTGGCTTAACGTCGCGGTGAAGCGGTTACGTTGCTTAAGCGTGTCGGAGTAATAATTAGCTCCGTTCTGTTGCTGGCGCCGCACGCCGAGAACATCCTGGAGATCGCGGTATCCGGCGGTGGAATAGCGGTAGGCTGCCAGCACAATATTGGTGTTGCTCGGGAAGGTTTTGCTGTATGCCGCCTCGGCGCGCCAGCCGCTTTTGGACTGATTGTTTTCCACCTGCGCATGTGACCAGGTTGTATTGAGCGATAACGCGCCGAGTTCAGAGGCGAAAACGCCACCGGCGAGCAATGCCTGATAATTGTTGGCGAACCGCGCGCCGGTGTTGGCGGTAAAACGGTTATTCACCCCGTACTGCAAGACGCCTTCGGCGAAAGCATTCTGTACGGAGTAATAATTCCTGACTTTACCTGCGGCCAACTGATAGCTCATATTGCCCGGACGCATGGAGCCCGGCACGGCAGCATAAGGCACAACGAAGAAGGACGATTTTCCGTCGGTTTCAATGATCTGCACCTCAATATCACCCTGACTACGGGTATTGTAGAGGTCGTCGATCAGAAAGGGGCCCGGAGGAACCTGCGTTTCGTAAATAAGATGGCCTGCCTGGCGGATCAAAACCCGGGCATTGGTATTGGCCACGCCACGGATTTCGGGCGCGTAGCCCAGTTTTCCCTGTGGCCACATGCTTTGATCGGTATACAGCTTGACGCCGTTAAAAGAGATTGAGCCAAACATGGCGCTGTCGGTATAGGTATCGCCGACCATCAGCTCGCTGGAGATGGCGGGCAGCGGGCGCTGTACCCAGGTTCTCACCGAGTTCCATTTATAGGCATTGCCTGCAGTGCTGCTCTGCATGTAGCGCAGATTGGCCTGGTGACGTAATTGCCACATCCCCATATTTGCGCCGGCGTTGATCATGCTCCACAGATAGCTGTAGTGAATGTCACGCAGAATATTGCGGGTGTAGCTGGTGTTATGGCGTAAAAATAACAGCGGCGCCCCCGCATCCCATTCGGCAACCGGGATATAGTCGCGAGGCGGGCGGTTGAGCATAATTTGTGGGATGGAAAACTCCACCGACAGCGTTGACGGTTTAATCCGCCAGCTTCCCTGCCGGGTAATATCCGCTAAAGATAAACACGGGACCTGGGGGAGGGAGGAGGGCTGGATTTTTAGCTGTAACAGTTTAATTAGCTCAGCATCAAGACACAGCTGCGCACTTTTGTCCGTCGGATTGATTTTCTGGAATTTAACCGGAACCTGGCTTTTTATTTTAGTACCATTGAGTACCAGGTCTAAATTCTGCTGCCCCGGCGCAATGATAACCTCAGTATCGTTGAATTTTTCCAGGCTGATACCTTTAGCAAACCCTGATCCAGCGAGTAAATTGTTGTCAAAACGATACTCTTCTGCAAAGGCCGAATGCGAAAACAGAGAGGCTTTAATCATGCAGGTTATTAATGCAAGACGAAAATAAACTTCCTTATTTTTGAATTGGATATACATGGCTTACCGTTGCTCCATAATCATTAACCAGACCGATCTCTATTCCCTTAGCGCTCCTGTCAGTCACCTTTCCGGCATTAAGCGCAATGTCTACAGCGGTAAAAGGCGCAATCATTGGTGGTTTATGCTTTGCATTAACACCGTTAACGCTCACCTTGCTTAATGAGATGTAATAGGGAGAGGTATTAGTAACCCGGATGCTATTTGCTGACGTGTTACTGACCGTCAGATAGTCGAAAATCATTTTTGGGTTAGTTTTTAAACCCGTGGGTCGATAAAACACTTTCATTCTGTTTTTCAACATCACAACGATTTTGCTACCTTTATCGCCGCCAATGTTTGCCGGAGGTACCTGAAGGAAGTTGAAATAAAATATAGATTCCCGGTCCTGCGGCAACGGTTTATCTTGCGTAAAGAAAACGCGTAAAATTTGCCCTTCTTTTGCCGCAATGCGAAACGTTGGCGGCGTAACAATAAAAGGGGCCGTTCCTGTTTCAGGCGTAGAGGAGGGATCGCCACTGTCGAACCAGGCCTGAATCACATAAGGAAAATCATCATCATTTCTTAGTTTTAGATCAACGGACTTTGCGTCAGAGGGATAAATTACCCGCGAGCCGGTCATGACCACACTGGCCAATGCTGACTGACAAAAATAGAGGGATAATATAAATAAGAAAATGCTACGCCATTGTAAGCGGGACATATCAGTCACCTGTTGGAAATTATTTTCTGACAACCCGGAAAGAATAAATTAAGACCATCCCTGGTCTTAATTTATCTAAATATCGATTAAGAGATATTGAATCCCTGTTTTAACGCCTGATTAGTTGTAGCTAACCGCGTACTGCATCGAGGCCTGTACCGCGCCTGGGGTGGCAACGCCGGCTTCACTGATATACTGCGCGGTGTAGGTCGCAGAGGCAGAATCTGCTGCTGTCGCCAGAGTCAGATCGCCAGATGCAGTAAAGGGAGTCGTAAAGTTGATTGGCGCTGCAGCGGTATCCAGAATCTGGATTTCAGCATTTGTTGCCGCAGTAGTACCCGTTGCCACGTTGCCCAGGTTGCCGCCTACGGTGATGCTGTTACCTGCAAATTTGCTGGAAATAGTCGTTGGTTGTGTAGGATTGCCAGTACAGCCGCTTACGCTGATGTCGAAGGTGGTTGGTTTCGCAACGCTACCCGCAGTAAGCAGTTCGGATTTATTAACGCTCGGCAGCAGAACTACCGGGCTAACTTTGTTGCCGTTAATCGCCACGGTACAGGTTTCAGAGGTGACTTCCCCAAGGAAAGTGACGGTATTATCAGCAGCTAACGCCTGTGCACTAATCAGAAGAGACATCGCAGTAACAGGGATCAACACCAAACTTTTTTTCATTGCAAAATATCCTTTAGAAAAATAATCAGCCTACATGTATTAGGCTGGTGAGTGTAATTTCTTCCTTTAAAGTTAATGTTGAAATTACGCTTCGTTTTATACGCATGCTAAGGGTTGGCGCATAAAATAACCGCGGAGTTAAATTTCAACATCAATGCAACTAAAATAAACGCAAAGCGCTTTTTAGTTTGCCGGAGTATCTTGGTGTTGAGGGCTGGAATTGTGTAGTGATTTAATCTGATGAAACATGAAGTGCGCATTTGAAAATGTGAAAAAATCTTATCCTGAGGCGTTCTGCCGCGGCTTCACAAATGATAAAGACATATTGCCCCGCCTTCGCGGTTTTTCGTTGGTGGTCGACGTTACGACAAAGGTTAACTATGCGTGAGATTCTTAATAATGGAGTGATTAGATAAAGGCGATGTTGTTTTTTTATTTGGTACGAAATGTGAAATCGTTATGCCGGGTAAAAGATAGACGTTAGCTGATCATGTATTAAATGTACTTCACTGGGGGGTATTTCATTAGTGACAAAATATATCGCCTAATGGGCAGGCATCATTCGTTTATTGTCTCTTGAGCGGCTGTTGGCGCTTTATGAAATTTATGAACCAGCACTGGAAACAGGTTTTTGCGGCATTGACAGTACGCAGAGGCTAGTTTTTCTGGAAGAATAGTGCGTTGCATATTGCCGCACGAAACCGGTGTATCCCGTCCTGCTATTGGACATTATTCCCTTCTGTGTTCACCTGTTTTACGACAATGGGGCGAAAATGATGAACATTGGCATTGAACAACGCCACACGATTACCAGCAGGGCATAAGAAACCGGTGAGTATCCTCACCGGTTAACCCGTTACCTGACGGTATCGATGCGGCTAAAACGTTTACCATCGGCGCTGACAGTACGTACGTTCACTGCGCCCTGCACCTGTGGTTGCGCATTGTCATCATAACGTTGCCAGCTGCTGCCACCATTGGTGGAGTACTCAATGATCATCCCCGGGAAACTGGTGTTTGCTTCCAGTTTGCCGTTGGTGATTTTCGCCCCCGGTACCGGCAAACGGAACGCTATACTGGCTTTTTCCATCTTCGCCAGTTCCCGGCTGCCCAGGATATTGGCGAAACGAATCCAGTCCTTATTCTGTGCTTTCGCATCAACATGGTGCGTTACGCCCGCCTTATAGCTTTTCCCCTTCAGGTAATCCTGCTCCCACGCCGCTTGATGCCATGCGCGTTCGGCAACGGAGAACAGCCGCGGGAAGAGGCGATATTCCATCTCTTCGTCGGTACGGACGATTTCGCTCCATATTTGAGCCGACAGGCCATACGCGCCCGGCCACTCTTTATCTGCCTTGCCTTCAAACGGGTTACCGTCCCGATCGAGTGAAGTTTCTGCATTTTGCGGCAGGTTATTTGGTGTGAATCCAAAGATCTTACGCTCATCGCTAAAGCGCGTTGCCCAGTAGAAGCCTGGCTCCTGAGGATTAACCTCGTATGGGTGATCCAGATAAACATAATCCGGGTTGGAAATGACCACTTCGTAGCCTTTGTTTGCCCAGTCATTAACCGACTCCGCACCGCCCCAGAACAAGGTGTCCCAGAAATTTACCGCCGTTTTTTGGGTGGCAAAATCGGTCGCATCCTTAGCATGCTTTAATCCATCCTGCCAGGCCTGCATTTTCGCAATACCATGCTGGTTGACCAGTTGACTGACTTCCACGGCGAACCAGCTCGGCAGATGCTCAATATCGGCCACTTTTCCCTCTTTCAGCATGGCCTGGCAGACCGCTGACTTCGCCCACGGTTTATCCTGATTGCGCTGTTCAATCTGACCTTTACCTTCCTGCGGATTGTTTTTATCGGTATATCCGGCGCCCAGATAAATATTTTTCGCTTCATCACCACCAAAATGCCAGGTCGTTAGCGGTAGTCCCGCCTCTTCATGCATTTTCTGGATTTCGCCCATCACCTTATCGACAAAATGACGAGACGACGGTAAGCATGGGTTCAGATAACCGGTGCGATCGTAGAACTGAACCCCGGTAGTCACCGAAGTATCGTCAGGATCGAGTAGACGGAATTCATTCGCTGCTTTCTCTTTACCTTCTTTCATCAGACGATCGTAGCGTGCTTCCATCGATATGGTTGCCGCTCGGGCATGCGCGGGCATATCAATTTCCGGGATGACATCAATCTGCCGCGCTTTGGCATACTTGAGTATCTCAATATAATCAGCACGGCTAAACCAACCACTGCCGTTCGTAGTGCTATCCGGGCCTGACCCCAGTTGCGGCAGCAGGCAGGTTTTTTCCGTCAAATCATGGCAGCGCTTTCCTCCGACTTCCGTCAGTTCAGGTAGCCCAGGGATCTCAATACGCCAGCCTTCATCGTCGCTGAGATGAAGATGGAATTTATTCAGCTTCAGCGCCGCCATCTGTTCCAGTGCCCGCAAGATAGCCGCTTTACTGTGAAAATTACGCGCAACATCGATAAACAAACCACGATACTGGAAACGCGGCGCATCTCTGGCTTCAAGAGTGGCGATCTTCATCGGCCCCTCTGCAGGAACCAGTGAAAGAATTGACTGGAGGCCGTAGAAGACCCCAGCCCGATCGTAACCGGTTACCAGTGCCCCCTTTTCGTCAATCTTAAGGGTATAAGCTCCCGGTACCGCTTCCTTACCCTGGAAAGATGGCGCAGAAATTTCGGTACGCACCGGGTAACCTCGATCGGTTTTCAAGCCCAGCAGGGAGAAGCGCTCGGTAATCGCCTCTGCCGACGGCTTCGGCAGGGCAGAGAGATCCAGCTTAACTCCGTGGCTCAGATCAACATCCCGATCATGCACGTTAACCACCCGCGGCGTTGGCACAATTTGGCCGCGCAGGGATGAGGCGTTGAGCAATTTCACATCGCTGTTTTTCTCAAAGCGTACTTCGGCCGTCATCAGGACATTGTTGTCGGCGGCCGTGCTTTTCCATAAATCACCGCGAATTGGTGTGACAATCTGATTGAGATCTTCTGTATCGGTACTGGCAATGACTTTGGGCTGCGCATCCGTGGAAGTGACGTACCAACGCGGGATCACATCACTCATAAACAGCTGCCAGTATTCATTAATAATCGGGATGTCCACAGCTTGTCCTGCCGGGAATGCGCTAAATTTATCAGTAGGTTCCAGTTTGTGCAGGTCGCCGATGATATGCGTAACCTTAAACCGGGCATTATCCACGCTCAGAATCCGGCGAATACTGGAGAAATAAATCGCCCAGTCTTTACCCGTAATTGCATCGCCATCATTCGTTAACCTGATGGTGGCCTTGTTACAGGATGCCCAGTCCGCGCCCAGGCTGGCGCAATCAACGCCATGCAGCGCCGCGTGGTTATCCACGACGGTATAGTTAATCTTGAGTTGACTGATTTGATCGACAGTTTGCTGATTGGCAAAGGCTGTTCCGCTGCCCATTATTCCAGCAACTGCGGTTGCCAGCAGGCCTGTTTTTAATGATTTCATGTCATTTTCCTTAATGATTATCGGCCCTGGTACTGCACGTTAATGCTGGAATCAGCAGAGAAACTTTCGGCGTTAGCCTGCGGAAAAATAATCCAGCCTGGCGCGTCAATTGCCAGCGCTGGGGTATTACGTTTTCCAGTAAAGATATGCATGTGAATTTCCTCTTGACATTTAAAACGCGGGAAAGGCAGACCGCGTGAAATTAAAAAAATAAGCCAATAATAAACGCTATAAACCCCTTAATAAGCATGAATACATTATTTTTTGTGACGCGAATTATCAATCTGTTTTTGTGTGACAAACTGAATTTTATGACAAAACGCACATATTATATTTCTCTTTATTGCACTTGAGTTTTGCCAGGTTGTTTTTGTAATTATTTGATTTTTAAAATCAATTAATGGATTGAATTGATTTTATGATGAGCGGGAATAGTGGCCGCGAATAAGATTTTTCCCCATTACAAATGGAGTTAATTTTTATCGTGAAAATATGCCGTGGTCAAAGAGAGGCGACAGACATGTAAGACCTACCGTCCCCGTATCACTATCCCTGTACGCTTGTGCTTTTGAATTGCCCTTTGAGTCGATAGTGATCTCTTCCCGGAAACCTCAAAATAAAACGGGTGTGCTTACGCTGACACAGCGGAAACGGTCGTACTGCCTTGTGCAGAGCAACGCTTCCGCAGGGGCTGCCGGTTTCGCTGTCCTCCTTTAAATGTGATGATAAACAATAACATACAGTCTTTTTCCCTGACCCATCTGATGAAGTAAACCCTTACTGCCTGTATTTCGCTCTTCACCTCAAGCCCATTTCATCGACACATACTCTCCTTTATTTCGTGATTCATCTCTCATTTTATTCATTATTCGAATTGTCACGCTTGATAACTATGTGGCGGAGTGTAGTCTAAAGCATAACTTCACAAATAATTGTGAAGAAGGAAAGTACATCACAAACTCGTTTGAAGGATCCACCCCCATGTCGGAATTGAAATTTGCCACGCGTTTAAACTCTTTTGCCTCAGGAGCGAACCTCTACTGGCCGGATCTTCAGGGGAAACCCTCTGTGCTGCAGATGATTGCCCGTGCCGGTGAGGTAAAAGGGTTAACCCATCTTGATCTGAACTACCCGCAGCACATCACGACTGATATTCAAACGCTGCGCCAGGCCATTGAGGATGCGGGACTGGCGGTCAACGGTATGCAAATGCGCTGGGATGCACCGCAATTTAAGATTGGGGCTTTTACTAACCCCAACCCACAGATCCGTCGTGAGGCCATTGAGCTGACAAAACGCGGGATTGATGCCGGGCGCGAATTTGGATCACGTCTGATGACGCTGTGGATGGGGCAGGATGGTTATGATTACTGCTTCCAGGCGGATTACAAAAAAATCTGGAACGATGCGGTGAGCGCAGTCCGTGAAATTGCCGAATATGCGCCGGACGTGGATATCAGTATCGAATACAAACCGAATGAGCCGCGTGCTTACAGTATTTTCCCCAATGCCACGACATGTTTACTGGCAGTAGAAGAAGCCGGCTGTCCGAATCTGGGGATCACGCTTGATTTTGCTCACGTGCTGTTTGCCAATGAAATTCCGGCTTATGCTGCGGCGATGGTAGCCCGCCGTTCACGCCTGCTGGGGCTTGATCTCAATGACGGCTGGGGGAAACGTGATGATGGTTTGATGGTGGGCTCGGTTAACCCGCGCGCCACGCTGGAATTCCTCTGGCAGATGCAGCGTGATGGGTATCAGGGGGCCTATTACTTTGACACATTCCCGGATGCCAGTGGCCTGGATCCGGTTCGTGAAGCTGAAATCAATATTGCGACCGTTACCCGATTACTCAAACTGTGCCAACAACTGGACGGCAATGATGAACTGGCAGCGGCCATTAGCCGCCAGGATGCCGTTGCCTCTCAGCGGATAGTTAATGACATTATGCTAGCCAGATAGCGCAAAAAATAAGCAAACATTAGAAAAATACCCTGACGCAAAAATAAAAGGCTGAAAAATGAAAAAGCTCATACTCTCTGTACTCGCCTCTTCTTTACTGTGCTCGATGGCTTACGCCGCTGATTTAGCCCCGCTGAAATCGGATACTGAACCGGATCGCACAGACTGGACGCAGCTCAGCAGCAAATATGGTCCAATGCCGAAAGTCGACAGCAAACTTAAAATTGGCGGCGTATCGAAAACGCTGACCAATGAATACTGGCGTTCACTCGGCGAAGGTTACCAGAACGTCGGTAAAAAATATGGCTTCACCGTAGCTTATCAGGCTGCCGCCAATGAAGACGATCAACTGGGTCAGTTATCAATAGCGGAAACGCTTATCTCCCAGGGCTTTAACGGGCTGCTGGTATCACCTCAGACCGATATCAACCTTGAACCCGCTCTGGAAAGTGCCACCAGCAAAAAAATTCCCGTGGTCAATGTTAACGATGCGGTGATGCCAAATGCACCGTATTACGTCGGGAACGTGCAGAAAGATAACGGTGTGCGGGTGGCGAAATGGTTCATCGAACACCATCCGCAGGGCGGTAAAGTTGCAGTGATCGAGGGGCAGCCTGGCGTTTATGCCGCTGGCCAGCGAACCCGTGGTTTCAACGAGACGCTACAGGCCAACGGCAAGTTCAATATTGTTGCCAGCGTACCGGCGAACTGGAGTCGCGAACAGGCGTTTAATGCGGCCTCAACAATCTTGCAGCAGCATCCCGATCTGATTGGTTTTTACGCAAATAACGACACCATGGCGCTGGGTGTGGTGGAAGCGGTTCGTTCGCTGAATAAAGCCGGGCAGGTGGCTGTATTTGGTACCGATGGTATCTCAGATGCCTATGCCTCGATTAAACGCGGCGAACTGACGGGTACGGTGGACAGCTTCCCGGTACTGACCGGGGAAGTCGCAATGGAAGTTATGCTGCGCCTGATTGACGGGCAGAAAATTTCCCGCGTGGTCTCTACACCTCAGGCCTTGATCACCAAAGATAACGCAGATGCCTTCTCGACCAAAGATAACGACAAGCTGCGTCAGCTGCTGGCTCAACAGTAAGTCAGGCGGAGGGTGTATGGAACAGTATCGCTTAACGATGCGTGGGATAAGTAAGACATACGGTAACGCGGCGGCATTACAGGACGTGGACTTTTCGGTCAAACCTGGCGAGGTTCATGCCCTGATTGGTGAAAACGGCGCCGGAAAATCCACGCTGTTAAATATTCTTTCAGGTGTACGAGAGGCCGATAGCGGCGAGATTAGCGTGAACGGACAGACCGTTCAGATGAAGAATCCGCTCAGCGCCCGTCATGCCGGTATTGCCATGATTCATCAGGAATTACAGCATGTTCCGGAACTCTCCGTTGCGCAGAATATGTTTCTTGGCCGGCCGCTCACCAGGGCAAAAGGTTTATGGGTGGATAAACACGCTCAGTTGGAAAGAGCGAAGCTGATTCTCAAACAGCTGGATCCGACAATTGATCCCAATGAGCCGATCAAGAACCTGAAAGTCTCACAGCAGCAGATCGTGGAGATTGCTCGCGCCATGCTGGACGATGCAAAAATCATCGCCATGGACGAGCCGACATCCAGTCTGACGCCGAGAGAGTTTGACCGGCTGGCCGAACTGATTTCGGATCTGAAGTCTATGGGGGTATCGCTTATCTATGTTTCTCATAAGATGAACGAAATTTTCAGAGTCTGCGACCGGGCCACTATTATGCGTGATGGCAGGCAGGTTGGGGTGGTGAACATTTGTGATGAGGATGAAGAAAGCATTGTCTCAAAAATGGTCGGACGCAAGATTGAGAAACTTGAGCACAACTCATATGTGACCGACCGTGAAGTTCTTCGCGTTGAGAATCTCTCGCGTGGTGGCGCTGTGCGCGATGCCAGTTTCACCGTCCGTGCGGGTGAGGTGCTCGGTATTGCGGGTCTGGTCGGCGCCGGGCGTACGGAACTGATGAAACTGATTGCCGGTATTGATAAACGCAGCAGCGGTAACGTGTTTGTTAATGGCCAGGCGGTGCGTAATCACAACGTAAGTGCCGCGATTCGGGCAGGCATTGGCCTGGTCCCGGAGGACCGTAAGAAAGAGGGGATTATCAAAGAGCGTGCGGTGAAGATGAATATGGCACTGCCTTCGATGCGTAACTTCACCATTGCCGGGATGATCGGCAAAGTTAAGCTTAACCGGGTTGCGCATGAAGTCATGAGCGATTTGAAGCTACGACCACTGAACATTGATAAAACGATTGGCACATTAAGTGGCGGTAATCAGCAGAAAGTTATTATTGGACGCTGGGTTGCCGCAGATGCTCAGGTTTTTCTGTTTGACGAACCAACCCGAGGGATTGATATTGGGGCGAAATCAGAAATTTATAATCTGATAGAAAAACTGGCCCGTTCAGGCAAGGCAATTGTTGTTGTCTCTTCAGAGATGACAGAGATTATTCGTATTTCTGACCGAGTACTGGTTATGCGTGAAGGGAAGATTACTAAGGAACTGAAAGGTGACGCCATCACGGAAGATAATATTGCACGCTATGCCATTAAAGATGTCGAAGAGACCATTTGAATTTCTTACCTTTATTAATTTGAAAGGCCATAATCATGATTTCACAAAGTAATTCCCGGCCAGAAAAGCTTCGTGCACTGCCGTTTAAATTTAACCTTCGCGATGCCGGAACCTTAATTGGTTTGCTTATTATCATTATTACGTTTTCTTTTTTATCACCGGTGTTTTTCACTATTCCTAATTTGTTGAATATTTTACAGCAATCATCCATTAACGCATTAATTGCGCTCGGGATGACCCTGGTCATTATCTCCGGAGGTATCGATCTTTCGGTGGGGCCGGCTGCAGCATTATCAGCGGTTTTAGGGGCAACCATGATGGTTGCCGGAGTCCCCGTGCCGTTGGCCATTCTGGCAACGCTGGGAATTGGGGCTATCTGCGGTGTCTTTAGCGGTTCGCTGGTGGCCTATGCCGGATTGCAACCCTTCATTGTTACCCTCGGGGGGCTGTCGCTGTTCCGTGCTATCGCACTGATTTATACCGGCGGCAATCCGGTATTTGGTATCCCGACGGAATTCCGTAGCCTGATTAACAGTGAAATTTTTGGCATTCCAACGCCTATCGTTATTGTTGCCGTTATTGCTTTGGTACTGTGGACCGTCATGAATAAAACGCCGTTAGGAGAATATATTCTGGCTGTCGGCGGCAATGAAGAAGCGGCTCGCGTTGCCGGCGTGCCGGTGAAAAGAACCAAAGTCACGGTATTTGTTATCTCAGGAACCCTGGCCTCTCTGGCCTCACTGATCTTGATTGGTCGGTTAGGTGCTGCGGAACCAACGATTGGCAATCTGTGGGAACTGGATGCCATTGCCGCGGCGGCTATTGGCGGCGCGTCTCTGATGGGAGGGAAAGGTAGCGTAGTAGGTACAATTATCGGCGCCATCATTCTTGGTGCGCTACGCAATGGCCTGACGTTACTTAATATCCAGGCTTTTTACCAATTGCTTGCGACTGGTCTTATTATTATCATAGCGATGTTGATTGACAGAGCGACCAGAGGCAAGTAATGAAGCAGGATCCACGAGCCATTGGTGCTCAAATACGTATGCGACTACCCCAGCTGACACCTTTAGAGCGACGTGTGGTTGAGGCTATCATCGCCCGAACTGATATTACTGAGCAAACTTCTCTAAAAGAAATTGCCCACGAGAATAATGTTTCAGAGGCGATGATTGTCAAAATAGCCAAGAAGCTTAACTTTTCAGGTTTTAGAAATTTCAGAACTGGTTTGATTTATTATAACCAATCTGAGGTGGCAAGTTTACACGCGGAAATTGAGCCTGATGATTCATCGGAACAACTGTTGTCAAAAGTATTCAGAACATCAATTCAGGCTATTGAAGAGACGATGTCTATTCTGGATATTGCAGAGTTCGACCGCGCTGCGGATATTATATTCAAGGCTCGACATATTGACTTATATGCTGTCGGTGGTTCCGCCACGGTAGCACGTGACTTATCCCACAAGCTTTTAAAAATTGGTATTAAGTCGACGGTATATGATGACGCCCATATTATGTTGATGTCCGCTGCGGTGCTATCTGACGACGATGCTGTACTTGCAATCAGTCACTCTGGCGCAACGCGTGCCGTTAACGATCCGGTAAAACTGGCGGCACGCAATGGTGCCAAAGTGATTGCGATTACGAATTATGCCGAATCGCCTATTGCGCGTAACGCGCATGTGGTACTCAATTCAACTTCTCAGGGATCGCATTTGTTAGGGGAAAACGCCGCGTCACGCATTGCTCAGCTCAATATTCTGGATGCATTGTTTGTGGCCATTGCCAAGAAAGATCTGAAGCAGGCGGAGAAGAATTTGATGAAAACCCAGCATGCGGTTCAGGACCTGCGGGAATATTAACCATGAGTAAAATTGTTGTAGCGGGGAGCCTTCATTACGACATTATGCTGGATGCGCACCATCGTCCGGAAAAAGGTGAAACGGTAATGGGCTCGGGCTGCACTTACAAATTTGGCGGTAAAGGGGGCAATCAAGCCATATCCGCTGCTCGTGCGGGAGGGGACGTCATTTTTATTGGTGCGGTAGGGGCTGATGCGCAAGGGGCGTTTCTTCTGCAGACGCTTTGTGATGCCGGAGTCAATATCGGATCGGTCGCCACAATAGATGAGATCCCTTCCGGGATGAGCGTGGCGATTTCTGATGTCGATGGTGATTATGGTGCGGTTGTCGTCTCAAATGCGAATCAGCATATTCCTGCAAAACTCTTTCAACAGGGTGACATCTGGCAAGATGCCGGAATGCTGGTTCTCCAGAACGAAGTTCCGGAAACGATAAATCTGTATGCGGCCATCGAAGCCAGCAAGCGGGGGATTCCTGTCTGTATCAATGCGGCGCCGGCCAGAGAACTGAGCCCGCAGCTGGAAAGCTGCATCACGTTGCTGGTGGTTAATGCTATAGAGGCACGTGATATGTGTGGAGTGACGGTGAACGACCTTTCCTCAGCCCTGGAAGCTGCGGAATTATTGGCTAAACGTTTCTCTCAGGTTGTTGTCACAGCCGGCGAACATGGTGTCGCGTTTTGTGAAGCGGGCATTGCGGGCTCGACTTTAGCCGCCAGGCGGATAACGCTGGTGAGTACTCATGGCGCTGGTGATTGTTTTATGGGGGTTTTATGCACCAGCCTGATGCATGGAGAGGTGCTTAGCGATGCGGTATTTCGGGCGAATGAAGCTGCCGCCCGCCATGTCTCTCAGCCCCGGGCATAAAGAAGTATTCCGTCATCCAGAGCCTCAGTATGGCAAAATTAGCAGCTGATTTTTCTTCAGAAGAAGAATGAAAAGCAAAAAGCCCGCTTAAGTTTTCTTAAGCGGGCTTCTTAAATATGGCTCCTCTGACTGGACTCGAACCAGTGACATACGGATTAACAGTCCGCCGTTCTACCGACTGAACTACAGAGGAATCGTGTGAACGAGGCGCATACTACTGGCCTGGCATTTTTGTGTCAACACTAAAATTAACTCACTGATTCAAATGGCTAAATTTAAATCAACTCGTTGTTTTAGTGCACAAGATGCCCGTCGTCTGTATCCAGCTGGCCATTCTCACGTAATCTTTGTAAGGGATCCTGACGATAGAAATGGCAAAAACGCTGCCAAAGCGCCGGAAAGCGCGGAGCAAACAGCTCTGGTGCGCTAAAGAAATATTCAGATAACACGGCAAAACATTCGGCCGGGTCGGTCGCCGCATAGGCGTCAATGCTGGCGGCGCTCTCCCCAACCAGATCGATCTCATCCTGAATGTTATTCATCGCCGCGTGGAGGTCGTGCTCCCAGCCAGCGACTTCGCGCAACGGAATCAGCGGCACGCCGCTGGCGCGATCGCCATTGCGGGTATCCAGCTTATGTGCAACTTCGTGCACGATAAGGTTGAAACCAGATGCATCGAAAGAGTCCTGAATATCCAGCCAGTTCAGGATAATGGGCCCTTGTTGCCAGCTCTGGCCGGATTGGACGACCCGTTGACTGTGGACCAGACCAATATCGTCTTCCCATTCATCGTCAACCACAAATGGGGCAGGGTAGATTAGCACCTCGTGGAAGCCATCCAGCCACTCAATGCCAAGCTCAAGAACCGGCAAACAGAACAACATTGCAATGCGGGCGTTTTGCAGCGGAGTGAGTTCAAGCCCTTGCAGGGCAACCAGACGTTTTTGTTGCAGAAAGCGTGCCGCCATCTGCACCAGTTCCTGCTGTTCTTGTGCAGAAAGATTGGCTAAAACAGGAATGGCAAGCGCGTGTTCCCAGGGCATTTCTGCGTTGCCGGACTCTTCATCTACTTTCCAGGGCCATTTAAACATCATATTGCTCGCAAAGTCGTCACTTGAACATCATTAAAGAGACAGGAACTATTAAAGTGCCAAAGAACCTGGCATTATAGCAACCTCAGCGGAGAGATGCCGGAGCGGCTGAACGGACCGGTCTCGAAAACCGGAGTAGGGGCAACTCTACCGGGGGTTCAAATCCCCCTCTCTCCGCCACTATTCAAACACTTACGACAATTCCTTTCAACGACCCGCGTCACACACTTCTATTGTGTTGGTATAACCGAGCGTCGAATGTCCATCAATCATCATCCTCTGATTTCTCGTTGACGGGAAGAGCTCACCTCGATGATATCGGAATGCTTCCTGCGAGCGGAAGATTTCTGTCTTCATCACTATCGAGAAGAGAAGGGCGTTTACTGACGTTAATGGAAGACGCGGCGGGCAGAGCAGAAGTCGAATCTGAAAAACAAAGCCCGCACACGGCGGGCTTTAAAGCGTAAATCGTATCAGAACTGATAGGTAATACCGAGAGCAAACTGATCGTCTTCGGCGGCACCCGTGATGATGCTGTCTTTGTGATCGATCAGGTTAAATTTGTAAGCACTATAGACATTGAAATTTTTGTTGAAGTAGTACCAGGTACCCAGTTCGATATAATTCATAATTTCAGCATCCTTTCCGCCGTTTGTGCCGAGATCTTTGCCTTGAGCATAGACATAGCCGAGAGAAGGGCGCAGACCGAAATCAAACTGGTACTGAACGACGGCCTCGATATTTTGCGTTTTGTTGGCGAAAACGCCGTTGGCCATTGGCGTCATGTTATGCGATTCGGCATACATCACCGCCGTGTAAATGCTATTGGCGTCATACTTCGCGGCTAAACTCCAGACTTCTGCGTTTTCACCTTTACGGTCTGCCGTCTGCTCGTCGGTACGGTCTGAATTACTGTAGGCGGCGGCAAAACCAAATCCATCGATACTGTAATCGACCGATGTGCTATAGCCGTCACCGTTAGCTTTTAAACGATCGCGGTTATTATTTTTACCCTGGTATTGCAGCCCGATATTCAGGCCGTCAACCAGGCCGAAAAAGTCGCTGTTACGGTAGGTGGCGATCCCGTTGGTACGACCCGTCATAAAGTTGTCGGTCGCCACCAGGCCATCGCCACCCCATTCGACCAGCATATCGGTGTAACCCGCCGCGTCATAAACCAGGCCATAGTTACGACCATAATCAAATGAGCCGTAGTTGGCGAATTTTAAACCGGCAAACGCCAGACGCGTAGCGCTACCCTGTTCGCCTTCTGGTTTATCCGCTTTGATGTTGTACTCAAACCGGCCATAGCCAGTCAGGTCACTGTTAATCTGGGTTTCACCTTTGACGCCGAAACGGGCGTAAGTGGTATCCCTGGAGTTGTTGTCACTGTTGTTGCGATCGGTGTCGGTGAAAATATGTTCACCTACCATTTTGCCGTAGAAATCGAGCTTGTTTCCGTTCTTATTGTAGATTTCTGCCGCATTAACTGCTCCGGCCAATAGTAATGGCGGAACCAGAAGTGCCAGTGTTTTTCTTTTCATTATATATTCCCTTTTAATCATCATTAATATGAATGGAGATGAGTATTGCAGAAAACAATTTCATACTATCGGTAAGGTTCACTTTTATTTAAAATAAAAATGTAAATAAGTTATATCCAATATTACAAAATGTTTCTATTTGAATTTTTATATTAAAAAGTTATCATTTTGGAATGATGTATTTTTGTTGTTTATTGTTTTCAATAACAATATGTTAAGTGTTTTTGTTGATATATTTATGTCACTAATTTTATTTCTATGAATTATGGCTGTTGTTTGAATGATTTGGGTGGGTTATTTAACTCATCGATAATGCGCCAGGCTGAAATATGCGTTCGGATTGATGCAGGTTTTGACGATGGAAAAATATCCCTCAGGTATCTTGTTATTATTATCCGTCGCGGCTTTACGACGATGAACAATAAATCCTGAGATGCTGGCGCGAAAGCATCGCTATCTCGCGATGGTTAAACGCGGTTGTTCACGGGAGGAAGGTGCTGTTTCGTTATCTTTTTCACAGTATAATGTGACGCGCATCACTTTTTTTGGCCATGTGCTGCGGTTTCGTTGTCAGTTAAAGGAGAGGAGTTAATGGAGCAGAAAGCGAAACGAAGCCCGGGCGGGAAACTTGCCCTGTGGGTCTTTTATGCCTTTTGTGGTTACTTTCTGTGGGCAATGGCGCGCTACTGGTGGGTCGTTGGTAAAATTGAAAGTGTCCCCGGCGCGACAATTGACGGCGATCTGGGATCGACGTCAGGTAAGTGGCTTGGTGCTCTGCTCGGTTTTCTTGTGCTGAGCGTTGTCGGCGCCATCCTCGGGGCGATAGCCTGGTACACCCGCCCTGACTCCGGGATGCATGAACAACACGATTAAAGTTGCTATGCTCAACGCTGACCTTCTCTCAGAGGAACGTGTATGCAACAACTTGACTGGCAGCAACGCTTTGAAGCCTGGCTTGCGGGACATCTCACCGAGGGCGACTCGGCCCACGACATTTCGCACTTCCGGCGCGTGTGGGGAACCGCACAGCGGCTGGCTGAAGAGAGTCAAGTCGATCGTCTGGTCATTCTGACCGCCTGTTATTTTCATGACATTGTTAGCCTGCCGAAAAACCATCCCGAGCGCAGCCGCTCCTCGGTGATGGCGGCAGAAAAAACGCTGGCTATTCTCCAGTCGTCATTCCCGGACTTTCCGTGCGACCGCTATCCTGCCGTTTATCATGCGATTGAAGCGCACAGTTTCAGTGCCGGTATTTCCCCGCAAAGCGCAGAGGCGAAAATTGTCCAGGATGCCGATCGGCTGGAGGCACTCGGCGCAATTGGACTGGCCCGCGTCTTCGCGGTGTCCGGGGCACTGAACAACATCTTGTTTGATGCTGACGATCCCTTTGCTGACCGGCGTAAGCTGGATGACAAAAAATATGCGCTGGACCATTTCCAGTGCAAGCTGTTGCGTTTACCCGAGACGATGCAAACGGACAAAGGCAAAGAGATGGCGCTACACAATGCGCGCTTCCTCGTGCAATTTATGGCCAAGCTTAGCGCTGAGCTTCGCGGCGACCCGCAGTCGGTCGATGAGGCGGTTTTAAGGCGCTTTGAGCCACTGGCCTGAAACTGCCCGCATGATTTATGGTAATCTCTGCAAAATTGTTCGGGCTGGTTGAGGGTATGCCGCAAAATTTATCGAAGGAAAAGAGCCTGTTGTTGCCACCGGAACATGCCGGGGAAGAGGCTCAGGCGCTGCTGCGCCAGCTGATGGCAATATACGATGTGAAAACGCTGGTGGCATTTCTGCTGGCCGTTGGCGATCGTCACTGGAGCCCGGCTATATTAAAACGCGTGGCGACGGTTGAGCGGGCGGCTAACCGTATAACGGCCAAAGAGTATGCCCGTCTGGCAACGCTGCTGCCGCCACCGCCGGCCCACCATCCCCATTATGCTTTCCGGTTCGTCGATCTGTTTGCCGGAATCGGCGGGATCCGCAGCGGCTTTGAGGCGATCCGCGGACAGTGTGTTTTCACCAGTGAATGGAATAAGCATGCGGTGCGCACCTACAAAGCCAACTGGTATTGTGACCCGAATCAGCACCGCTTTAACGAAGATATTCGTGATATTACCCTCAGCCATCGCCCGGATGTGAGCGATGAACAAGCCGCGCAGCATATTCGCGATACGATTCCTCCGCACGATGTTCTGCTCGCGGGCTTTCCCTGCCAGCCTTTTTCGCTGGCCGGAGTATCGAAGAAAAATGCGCTGGGCCGGGCCCACGGTTTCGCGTGTGAAACCCAGGGAACGCTGTTCTTTGATGTGGTCAGAATTATCGCTGCCCGCAGGCCTGCCATCTTTGTACTGGAGAACGTTAAAAACCTGAAAAGCCATGATAAAGGACGGACATTCCGCATTATCATGCAGACGCTGGATGAGCTGGGTTATGAAGTCTCCGATGCCGACCACAGCGGCGCCGACGATCCGAAAGTGATCGATGGACGTCATTTCTTACCCCAGCACCGCGAACGTATTGTGCTGGTGGGCTTCCGTCGCGATCTCCAGCTGCACGACGGTTTTACCCTGCGCGATATCTCAAAATTTTACCCGACCGCGCGCCCGACCTTTGGCGATCTGCTGGAACCGACGGTGGATGCTAAATTTATTCTGACGCCAGTGCTGTGGAAGTATCTGTATCACTATGCGCGCAAGCATCAGGCGCTGGGCAACGGGTTTGGTTACGGCCTGGTTGATCCACGTAATCCTCAGAGCGTGGCGCGCACGCTATCCGCGCGCTATTACAAAGACGGTGCCGAGATTCTGGTCGATCGCGGCTGGGATCGCCCGCTGGGCGAACAACACTTCGACGATACGCAAAATCAGCTTCGTCGTCCGCGTCGGCTGACGCCGCGCGAATGCGCACGGTTGATGGGGTTTGAAAGTCCGCAGGGCTATCGCTTCCGCATTCCGGTTTCCGATACCCAGGCCTATCGCCAGTTCGGTAATTCAGTCGTGGTGCCGGTGTTTGCGGCCGTCGCGAAATTACTTGCGCCGCGAATCGAGCAGGCCGTGGCGCAGCGTGAATCCGAGGATCAAGACGGTGGACGTCCACGATAAAAACACGCGCAGTAAAAACATGCGGGCGATTGGCCAGCGCGATACGGCAATCGAAAAACGGCTCGCCGCGCTGCTCGCTCAGGGCGGATTTACGTTTACTGTTCAGGATGCGACTTTGCCGGGGCGTCCCGATTTTGTCGTGGCAGAGTACCGCTGCGTGATTTTTACCCACGGCTGTTTCTGGCATCACCATCGTTGCTATCTGTTTAAAGTGCCCGCGACGCGCACGGAATTCTGGTTGGATAAAATCGGCAAGAACGTCGCGCGCGATAGCCGCGATATCCTGCGGTTGCAGGAGCGAGGGTGGCGGGTGCTGATCGTCTGGGAATGTGCGCTGCGCGGGCGATTAAAGCTGAGCGATGAGGCGTTGAGTGAGCGCCTGGAAGAGTGGATCTGCGGCGGTGGTGACCGCGCGCAGATCGACACGCTGGGCATTGGTGAGCTACAGCTTACTTCTCCACCTCACAAGGCGTAACTTCAGCTCGGGCGGGGAACAGGTATTTCCCCAGCGTGACCAGCACAACGGCAAAAATAATTACCCCCAGCGCCAGCCATTCGATGGACGAGAGGCTCTCTCCGGCAAATCCGGTCCCCAGCAGGACCGCCACCACGGGATTCACGTAAGCGTAGCTGGTGGCGACGGCGGGGGTGACGTTACGAATTAAATACATGTAGGCGTTAATGGCGATAAGAGAGCCAAAAATCGCCAGATAGGCAACGGCAAAAATACTTGACCACGACGGCATTTGGCTCAGGGTTTCGCCGGTCGCCCAGGAGGCGACCGCCAGGACGACTCCCGCGGCGAGCATTTCAATCGCACCGGCCATCATGCCTGTCGGAAGCTCAATCCGGGAACCGTAAACGGAACCAAATGCCCAGCTCATGGAGCCGATAAGAATCAACAGCGCCCCCCACGGATTACCGCTCAGATTCCCGCCGCTGTTAAGCAGAATGATGCCCGCCAGACCGATGGCAATCCCCAGCCACTCAATCTTGCGGGTGGTGATACCAAAAAAACGGCTAAAGCAGAGCGTGAAGAGCGGCACAGTCGCCACCATGACCGCTGCAATGCCAGAAGGCACATGCTGGTGCTCGGCCAGGGTGACAAAACCGTTTCCGACGGCCAGCAGCAGGATGCCGATCAGTGCCGCATTGAGCAGAGGTCGGAGCGGCGGAAGCGAGTGACCGGTTGCCAGCAGATAAGCGAGCAGTAGCCCGCCGGCGGAGAGAAAGCGGATACCGGCCATCATCAACGGGGGCCAGCTGGCAACACCAATGGCAATGGCAAAATAGGTCGATCCCCAGATGATATAAAGCGCAAACAGGGCTCCGATAAGGGGCAGAAGCTGGCGGGTAGACATACGTCCTCACGACGGTACAGAGATAGAAAGGAGACATATAGTAAACGTGAAAACTACTGCGCTGGCGAGTGCTTTAATTGATCGATAATTGTTAAATTTATATTGACTCTGTGCACCTCTGGGCGAAAAAGCACTTTTACCTCATACTTATGCGGACATGGCCGCTAAGCGTTCAGGTTGCAGCCGGAGCGCCTGGGGATTAACCCTCAATAAATGAAGGAATACAATTTTGGCAGGAAGTAGTCTTTTAACGCTGTTGGATGATATCGCCACCTTGCTGGACGATATTTCCATGATGGGGAAACTGGCAGCGAAAAAAACGGCCGGCGTGCTGGGAGACGATCTCTCTCTTAATGCCCAGCAGGTCACGGGCGTTAGGGCCAATCGTGAGCTCCCCGTTGTCTGGGGCGTTGCAAAGGGATCGTTCGTCAATAAAGTGATTTTAGTGCCGTTGGCCTTACTGATCAGCGCGTTTATTCCCTGGGCGATTACGCCATTGCTGATGCTGGGCGGCGCATTCCTGTGCTATGAAGGCGTTGAGAAAGTGCTGCACAGCCTGCAGGCGCGCAAACACAAGGAAGATCCGCAGGCCCGTCAGCAGCGTCTGGAGGCGCTGGCGCAGCAAGATCCGCTGGCATTTGAACGTGATAAAGTGAAAGGGGCGATACGCACAGACTTTATTCTGTCCGCTGAAATCGTGGCCATTACGCTGGGTATCGTGGCCGATGCGCCGCTGCTCAATCAGATTCTGATTCTCTCCGGGATTGCGATCCTGGTGACCGTTGGCGTGTACGGCCTGGTCGGGATTATCGTGAAGCTGGATGATATGGGCTACTGGCTGGTGAAGAAGAGCAGCGCGCTGGCGCGCTGGGTCGGTAACGGGTTACTGGCGGTTGCGCCGCGCCTGATGAAGCTTCTCTCCATCGTCGGGACACTGGCGATGTTTCTGGTCGGCGGCGGCATTATCGTACACGGCATCGCGCCCCTTCATCATGCGGTTGAACATTGGGCAGGGGAGCAGTCCGCTCTCATCGCCTCACTGCTGCCGACCGGCGTCAACCTGGTGCTAGGCTTTATCGTCGGCGCGGTGGTGCTGGCTGGCGTGAAGGTTATCACCGGGTTTCGCGCTACGGCGGAGTAAAATCTGCCGCTGATTATGCAAAATCGCTCAGCTTCGTCTATGGTGAAACAGTTTCTCCCAGATGACGGACTAAAAAATGGTATTGTTGGTCAGTGATGAAGTGAGGCGAAAGAGCGGAGGGCCGCGCATGGTTGTGACGGGCTTCGCCAGCGGAATGGTTGAATGTCGTTGGTATGACGGTTATGTCGTTAAACGCGAGGCGTTCCGTGAAGATGAGTTAGTTCGTGGGGAAGGGCAGCGACAGAAGAGTGCCTGACTCCTGTAGCGCCCGGCAAAAGCCGGGCGCTTTGTCGTTATACTGCTTATTTAACCAACAGGGAGCGTTGATGACGTTTGTTGCTTTGATGGTACTGCGAGAGAACAATGGATAAACCACAGTGGGTAAGAAAACTTCGCCGTGTTTCTAGCCCGGGACATGTGGTTAATTATTGTTTTGTCGCAGTACTTTTTGTTTCTACGCTCCTGATCTGGCGCGAAGTGATGGTGTTGGAAGGGGCCTACGTTACCAACCAGCGCAACAATCTTGAAAACGTCGCCCATGAAATGGACAGTCTGCTGCTGTTCAACATCGACAGAATGGTGTTTTTCCGCAACGGGATGCAGTCGGCGCTTGAAACGCCGCTGGATTTTGAGATTTTGCGTCATGCAGAGCAGGAATACATGAGCAAACGCCATGAACCTATCTGGTCCGTGGCGTTACATAACCGGCGTACTCTCCCGGTGTATGGCGTCTCCGATGACTTTGTCGACAGTCAGAGCGCGCTCTCGCGTAACGATGCCCTGACCGGTAATGAGCTGATGGCGGTTCTGGAGCTGGGGTATCTCCTGCGTCTGGTCAACGATAATCGTGGCTTTAACGAACGCATGCTGTACATTTCGCGCAGCGGTTTTTTTACCAGCACCGAATTGCCAAAGAGCGCGGTACAGGCCCAGACGCTCTATACCCATGCGATCGCCGCCTCGTGGTTTATCCGGCAATCGCAGCGGAACAATCCCGATCGCGGGGTTATCTGGCAGACCGTTTTCGATGAGCGCGCGCAAAACGATGATTCGGTGGTGACGGCCTCTATTCCCCTTGATTTCCGACATGACTGGCTCGGCGTGCTGTCGATGGATTTTTCGGTGCGAGAGATGAAAGCGTTTCTGGTCAGCGCCATTCAGGGAGGCCAGGAGGGGGAATACCAGCTGTATGACAGTCGGTTGAACCTGATAGCTTCCTCAGCGTCGGGGAATGTATTGAGCCTGTTGTCTGCCCGTGAACGGGCAATGCTTAGCTACGCGTTTTTGCATGAAAACCAGGGGGGGATTCGCTTATTAACGCGCTATATCAGCTGGCAGAAATTAAACAACTTTGATGGCATGCTGCTGAGAATCCATACGCTCCAGGAAGGCGTGCGCGGTGCTTTCGGGACCATTACTATCGCGCTGACGCTGATGTGGCTACTCTTTACGCTGATGCTGCTCATCTCCTGGCAGGTGATTTTGCGGATGGTGCGCAACATGAGTGTTCTGCAAAAGTCGCTGGAGTGGCAGGCCTGGCATGACGCGTTAACCCGCCTGTTGAATCGCGGCGCCTTATTTGAAAGGGCGATTGCCACCACCAGAATGTGCGAGCGGACAGGTCGGCCGATCTCGGTGATCCAGCTCGATCTCGATTACTTTAAGAAGGTGAATGACCAGCATGGACACCAGGCGGGTGACCGCGTGCTGTCGCTGGTTGCCAGTACCATTGCCAGCAACATCCGTGAAGGCGATCTGGCTGGACGTGTCGGCGGTGAAGAGTTTTGTGTTGTGATGCCTGACACCACCTTACAGATGGCGACAGCCATCGCCGAACGTATCCGCATCCGCATTTATAGCCGTGAAATTCTCCTCTGTAACGACACCAGTTTGCGGATCAGTGCTTCACTGGGGGTGAGCAGCAGCGATGATTCTGCCGGGTTTAATTTTGAAAACCTGCAGTCAACGGCCGATCACCGGCTCTACCTCGCCAAACAAAATGGACGCAACCAGGTCTGCTTTGCCGATTTGCTGTAGTGCGTCGCTTTTGAGAAATGAGATTTATCTTAAAAAAACACCCGAGGTCAGTGAGCGATCGGGGGAAAAAGAACGCAATAAACCCTTGCGCCATCAGCATCCTGGGTGAGTGACAGAAAGTTCATCCCATTTCTCAATTATTTTCTTCATGAATAGCTCTTGTCATGCAAAATAATTGAGGATAATGTTTTCCCGCAACGGATATCCCGGTGTAACGAATTTTCAAGTGCTTCTTGCATTAGCAAGTTTCATCCCGACTCCTGCGAGTCGGGATTTTTTTCACCTGTACCTAGCGGTTGATCTCCGTGACGCTAAAGTCATGAATATCGAGTTCAAACGCTTCCGCTAGTTCGCACCAGGTGTGATAGTCGCGGCCATCAACGCTGACGTGATGCGGATCGTCCCGCGAACGCCGTATCTCGCTCTCGCTGATTTCATTAATCGCCGCCAGCAGGGCATCTACATCGACATTCACCCCGCGACTTCCCTCATATCCACTACCTTTGGCGGTTTTCATCATGGCTACCTCGCTTGGCTCAGATCGTGCCTGTTTAAGTATAGGCATAAAATCAGAGGATGGTCGGCGCAGCATCAGGGGCAGCCGCAATGGCGGATGGTCTATAAAAACGCCACTCACCGGGCAGGGCGCTGCACAGCGGGCAGTTTTGTTCTACACTGGCTCAAAAATAGAGGAGATAAGTTATGCAGGTGAACGATCGTGTCACGGTGAAGACCGACGGTGGCCCACGTCGATCGGGTGTAGTTCTGGCAATAGAGTCGTTTAGTGAAGGGACAATGTATCTGGTTTCGCTGGAAGACTACCCGCTGGGGATCTGGTTTTTTAACGAAGCAGGGCATCCGGACGGGATCTTTGTTGAGAGAGAAGATTAGTTCGTGAGGCATCTGAACTGGCGGAGAGCACCGCCAGTTTTGCCTGCGCATGGTTCAGCGCAGGTTAACGTGTATTCCGCTGGTAATGTTTTCCGCCAGGCGCACGATATGGTAAATCACCTGTTTATTGTGAGTCTGAATTTTCTTTTTAATATTTCCTTTATGCGACGAAACCGTCTTCGCCTTGATGTTCATTTGGCTTGAAATCTGCGCCGTACCATAGCCCGCCATCCACATCTGCAACATATTCGATTCGGTACGACTTAGCGAAAGTGTCGGTATATTGATGCGGGCGCTGCTGTAATTATCGTATTTAAGACGATTACCCAGAATTTCATCAAGGTCTTTTGGTGTCAGCGATTTGGAACTAATAAGTAAATTCTTGCGCACCAGCAGATAGTGATCAAAATGAATGTTAGCTAACGACATGAAGATAACAAATAACGTCCCAGGGTGCTGGTTAATGATATGCCGGATAAGCTGATTGCTGTCCGGATGATGAATAAAGCAATCTTCATTGATAAATACCACTGCCGGACGCATGAATTCACAGGCTTCTTTCAGGCATTCCGCAGAATGTACTTCACTAATGTCGCGCTTTTTTATTCCCCGGCTTGTCAGATACCCGGACAATCCCAGCCGGGTATAGCTACACAAATCCATGATAATCGTTGACATGACCCATCCTCAATCAACACGTAACGATAATTTATCCCTCGCCGACAAGTGCGATGAAATCCATTTAAGTGGGTAATAAAAACCCGGTTCAGCACAGGAACCATCAGAGAGTCTAAACTATTCCGTAATATTGCCCATAATTTGCCAGGAATACTCCCAAAGTAATGTGCGGTCCGGGTTATGTGAGGGAATTAAAAGCAAAATTGCCGCTTTCCCGGAGAGCGTAGGCCCCAAATAATAAATATTTTTAGGATTTTCCTTATGTTGATTGCGTAAATAGCCAGCACTTTGTCATCACTGCTTCATTATCGTTATTAATTAATAATGCGGCGGCATTTTTTCCCGAGGGCGACGGTGGCGTTTTGCGTAGGGTCATGTTGGCCAGTTTGACGCGGGTCAGCGGGAGGGGTGGCGGGCTTAACGCTTTAATGCCACAATACTTTTTTATCGGTTTGTGGGATGGATGATGAAAAAGTTAGTGATTGCCGGTGCGCTGTTGATGCTGGCGGGATGTGTCCAGGTTGATAATTACGATACCGTCGTCAAAGCGCCAGCGCCCGCCGGGTTAGAGGGATACTGGCAGTCAAAAGGCCCGCAGAGCGAAATGATGAGCCCGGACGCGATTGCCAGCCTGATTGTGACGAAAAATGGCGATACCCTCGATTGTCGCCAGTGGCAGCGCGTCATCGCCACGCCGGGTAAATTAATGCTGCGTGATGAGCAGGTCTATAACGTCACCTCCAGACTTGATGTGTATCCTGTTGAGCGTTCAGGTAACACGCTGCAATACGATCGCATGACCCTGACTCGCGTTGACCGCCTGACCGCCGAGTGCGAGCAGGCGTGGAAAAAAGCCGTGGCAGGGAAAAGCGTGAACTAATGCCGCTGCGGGCTGAGACGACGTTCAGCCCGCGTGCTTCCAACGACTACAGCACCTCCTCAATGACCCAAACGCTGACGCTTCCGCCGTTGCAGGTAAAGGTGGCGCAGCCTTCGTCGTCGGTTTCCACCACCTCTTGACGATTGCCCAGAAAATCCTTCCAGCGCTTATTGCCATAGTTGGCACCCAGCGTCAGCAGCTTCTCTCCCTCATCGCCGTTAGACAATACAACGACGCATCCCGGATCTTCATCGGTGCCGCTGCGGCTGAACGCAATACAGTTGGGATGATCGAACCACAGCGTCTGGACGCCGTGAGCAAAACGCTGGCGGGCGTCAATAAGTTCATGCAACTGTTCAATCACCGGCATCTCAATGGCATAGGTCTGGCCATCACCACCGGTATCTTCATAGCTGGCACCGAAGAGGTCGGCATAAAAAACCGAGGGAACGCCGTTTTCGCGCAGCAGAATGAGCGCATAGGCCAGCGGTTTGAACCACGGTTCGACGGGGGCCTCCAGCGCCTGCAAGGGCTGGGTGTCATGGTTGGTCACCAGCGTAACGGCATGAAACGGGTCGCTTTCAACCAGCGTGCCGCTAAAAATCTGGCTCATATCGTAGTCGCGCCCCTGGCGTGACGCCTCGTGAAACTTCATCTGCAAAGGGGCGTCAAACAGCATCGTTTTACCGTCGACGCGCTCGATATATTGCTGGAGCTTATCAACTTCATGCGACCAGTACTCAGCCACGATAAACAGCGGTTTTGTCGCCACTTCCTGGACATGGTCGATCCACGCTTTATAAAACCACGCGGGAATATGTTTAACCGCATCGAGACGGAAACCGTCGCAGCCGGTTTGCTCCATAACCCAGCGGGCCCAGTACTTCAGCTCTTCGGCGACCGCATGATTGCGGAAATCAATATTCTCGCCCATCAGGTAATCGAAATTACCCATTTCATCATCGACCTGATCGCTCCAGCCTTCGCCGGTATAATCGTTAACAATTTTAAAAACGCCGTCCTCGTCGGGATTCTCGATGTGATCGATGCCGCTGAAACATTTGTAGTCCCAGATAAACTGAGAATACTGCCCGCCCCGGACGGGGAAGGTGTAGCGTGTCCAGGCCTCGCATTCGATAATCTCTTCAGCGATTTGCGTCCGGTCCTGCTCATCGACGCGCTGCACGCGAATTTGCTCTTTCTCATCTGCGCCCATCTTGTGGTTGACCACCACGTCAAGCAGCACCGCGATATCGTGCTGGTGAAGGGCCGCAATGGCGGCAAGGAGCTGGGCTTTATCGCCATATTTCGTGGCAATCGAGCCTTTTTGGTCGAACTCACCGAGATCAAACAGATCGTAGCTGTCGTAGCCGACGGAGTAACCGCCGGACGCGCCTTTGTAAGCCGGCGGTAGCCAAATCATGTTAATGCCAATTTCATTCAGGTTCGGGGCCAGGGCTTCGACCTCGCGCCACAACTCGCCGCCGGCGGGGTAATACCAGTGAAAGCACTGTAGTAACGTGGGGTTTTTCATCTTCCATGCTCCAGACGTCATCAAGCTGACCTTTGCAGTATGAGATATCTCCAGCAAATCCGATGAATTTTGGTTCTCTTTTCGCTATGTCTTAAATCGCTGCGTATATAATGTTTCGGAATAAGATGTAGCGTATAGGTGTTGGTGAGCGAAACTAAACGCCTTACACTACTGGAAAATATCACTTATCAGGGGCATCTATGAAATTAGCACTTCTGGGTCGTCAGGCGCTGATGGGCGCGATGGCTGTAGTTTTAATGGCCGGCGTCAGCGCAAAATCGTTTGCTGCGGAAAATCTGCTGGGGCAGATTAAAGAGCGCGGGACGCTGCGCGTAGGCCTGGAAGGGACCTATCCGCCGTTCAGCTATCAGGGCGACGACGGTAAGCTGACCGGTTTCGAGGTTGATTTTGCTAATGAGCTGGCGAAACATCTGGGCGTGAAGGCCGATCTGAAACCGACCAAATGGGACGGCATGCTGGCTTCCCTCGACTCCAAACGTATTGACGTGGTGATTAACCAGGTCACCATTTCCGATCAGCGCAAGCAAAAATATGACTTCTCTACCCCCTATACGGTGTCGGGTATTCAGGCGCTGGTGAAAAAAGGCAACGAAGGCATTATCAAAACCGCGGCTGACCTGAAAGGCAAAAAAGTCGGCGTCGGTCTGGGCACCAACTACGAAGAGTGGCTGCGCCAGAACGTCCAGGGCGTAGATATTCGTACCTATGATGATGACCCGACTAAATACCAGGATCTGCGCGTGGGTCGTATTGACGCGATTCTGGTCGATCGCCTGGCGGCGCTGGATCTGGTGAAGAAAACCGGCAATACCCTGGCGGTGACCGGCGAAGCGTTCTCCCGCCAGGAGTCTGGCGTGGCGCTGCGTAAAGGCAACGAAGACCTGTTGAAAGCGGTTGATGGCGCTATTGCAGATATGCAGAAAGATGGCAGCCTGAAAGCGCTGTCGGAAAAATGGTTTGGCGCCGACGTGACGATGTAACGGCTGGCGGTGAAAAAAGGCGCTATTGATAGCGCCTTTTTTTATTTCGTACGCCAGTGTGTGCATAATAAAGATAACTCAGTCAGGAGGTACCATGTCACTGCAAAATTTAACGCGCTTCCCGCGCCTGGAATTGATTGGCGCGCCGACGCCGCTGGAATATCTACCGCGCTTGTCCGATCATCTGGGCCGCGAGATTTTTATTAAACGTGACGACGTGACCCCGCTGGCGATGGGCGGCAATAAGCTGCGTAAGCTGGAGTTCCTGGCGGCAGATGCGCTGCGTGAAGGCGCGGATACGTTAATCACCGCCGGCGCGATTCAGTCGAACCACGTTCGTCAAACGGCGGCGGTGGCCGCGAAACTGGGTCTGCACTGTGTGGCGCTGCTGGAAAACCCTATCGGCACTCGCGCCGAGAACTATTTGACCAACGGTAACCGCCTGCTGCTGGATCTGTTTAATACCCAGGTTGAGATGTGCGATGCGCTGACCCAACCCGATGTTCAGCTGGAAGAGCTGGCAACCCGCATTGAAGCGCAGGGCTATCGGCCCTACGTTATTCCGGTGGGGGGCTCCAATGCGCTTGGCGCGCTGGGCTATGTCGAAAGTGCCCTCGAAATCGCCCAGCAGTGCGAAGGCGCCGTCGAACTCTCTTCCGTGGTGGTCGCCTCCGGGAGCGCGGGTACCCATGCCGGGCTGGCCGTAGGACTGGAACAGCTGATGCCTGGCGCTGAGCTGATTGGCGTTACCGTATCACGCAAGGTGGCGGATCAGTTGCCGAAAGTCGTCGCGCTTCAGCAGGCGGTGGCGAACAGCCTGGAGCTCCAGGCCAATGCGGAGATTAAGCTGTGGGATGACTATTTTGCGCCGGGATATGGCACGCCGAACGACGAAGGAATGGAAGCCGTGAAGCTGCTGGCGCAGCTGGAAGGCATTCTGTTGGATCCGGTTTATACCGGCAAAGCGATGGCCGGGTTGATTGACGGCATTAATCAGAAGCGCTTTAAGGATGAAGGGCCGATTTTATTTATCCACACGGGTGGAGCGCCGGCGCTGTTTGCCTATCATCCCCATATCTAAAGCAGAACATACAGAATGCAAGAGAGTATCCAACTGGTTATCGATTCCGCGCCTTATCTGCTGAAAGGCGCGGTGTTTACGTTACAGCTGAGCATCGGCGGTATGTTCTTTGGCCTGGTGCTGGGCTTTATCCTCGCTTTGATGCGGATGTCGCCTCTGTGGCCGGTGAAATGGCTGGCGAGAATGTATATCTCCATCTTCCGCGGTACCCCGCTGATTGCCCAGCTGTTTATGATCTATTACGGTCTGCCGCAGTTTGGTATTGAGCTTGACCCGATCCCGGCGGCGATGATTGGTCTGTCGCTTAACACCGCGGCCTACGCGGCGGAAACGCTGCGTGCGGCGATTGCCTCGATTGACAAAGGGCAGTGGGAAGCGGCGGCCAGTATCGGTATGACGCCGTGGCAAACTCTGCGCCGGGCGATTTTGCCGCAGGCTGCGCGCGTGGCGCTGCCGCCGCTCTCCAACAGTTTTATCAGCCTGGTAAAAGATACCTCGCTGGCGGCCACCATTCAGGTTCCGGAACTGTTCCGTCAGGCGCAGCTGATCACCTCGCGCACCCTGGAGGTATTCACCATGTATCTGGCCGCATCGCTGATTTACTGGGTGATGGCGACGGTGCTGTCCTCATTGCAGAACTATTTTGAAAACCAGCTGAATCGCCAGGAGCGTGATCCAAAATGAGTGCCATTGAAGTCAAAAACCTGGTGAAAAAATTTCACGGTCAGACGGTACTGCACGGTATCGACCTCAATGTCCAGGAGGGGGAAGTGGTGGCGATCATCGGCCCCAGCGGGTCCGGTAAAACGACGCTGCTGCGCAGTATTAATCTGCTGGAACAGCCGGAAAGCGGGACCATCCGGGTGGGCGATGTGACCATTGATACCACGCGCAGTTTCAGCCAGCAAAAAGGGTTGATTCGCCGCCTGCGCCAGCATGTGGGGTTCGTGTTCCAGAGTTTCAACCTGTTCCCGCATCGTACGGTACTGGAAAACATCATTGAAGGGCCGGTTATCGTCAAGGGTGAGGATAAAAACGAATCCATTGTTCGCGCCCGGGAGCTGCTGGCGAAAGTGGGGCTGAGCGGTAAAGAAAACAGCTATCCTCGTCGTCTGTCCGGCGGTCAGCAGCAGCGTGTGGCCATCGCGCGTGCGCTGGCGATGCGCCCGGATGTGATTTTGTTTGATGAGCCGACGTCGGCTCTCGATCCTGAGCTGGTTGGCGAGGTGCTGAACACCATTCGCCAGCTGGCGCAGGAGAAGCGCACGATGGTCATCGTGACTCATGAAATGAGCTTTGCCCGCGATGTCGCGGACCGCGCGATTTTTATGGACCAGGGGCGTATCGTCGAACAGGGCGAAGCGAAAGCGCTGTTTTCCAACCCGCAGCAGCCGCGCACCCGCCAGTTCCTTGAAAAATTTCTGATGCAGTAATTTTTACCAGCTCGCGGCGGCCGTCCCCAGCGGCGAGGACGGCCGCGACCAGACCACCGGTGTTCCCGCCAGCTGTAACGGAAAGCGCAGACGTTCGCCCAGGCCGAAAGCTGACCACTCCAGCGCCGGCTGGAAATCGCCCCGTTGCGGTTCACGAAAAGAGAGGGGGCTGTCTGGCGTGGGATACTGCATTAAGCATGCCGCCACCCGAGCCAGCGACAGGCGCGCGCGATAACCCTCGCCGCAGGTCGCGCGGCGATAAAGACCTTTGAGTACCGCGGCAGCCATTAAGTAACCGGTAGCATGATCCAGGGCCTGAACCGGCAGAGGCACCGGTTTATCCGCCTGCCGCCACCGTTGACCGGCTGCGGCAATCCCGCAGGCCATCTGCACCAGACTGTCAAAACCGCGGCGGTTGCGCCATGGACCGCTCCATCCCCAGGCATTCAGCGACACATCGACCAGCCCTGGTCTGAGTCGAGCCCGCGTCTCACTATCTAATCCCAGGGTGTCCAGCGCATCGGCACGGTAGCCGTGTACGATAACATCAGCCTGACAGAGCAAATCTATTAAACGTTGCTTATCGATCGCTGTTTTAATATTCAGTCGTGCGCAGCGCTTGCCGAGCGTGATTTCCTCGGCGAGCGTCGGCTCACACCAGTCTGGCGGATCGATCCGCAGCACCTGCGCTCCGAGGCCGGCGAGCAGACGGGTGGCCACCGGTCCGGCAATAATCCGCGTCAGATCGAGTACCCGAATGCCGAGCAGCGGTCTGCTGCGAGCCAAACGCCAGTCGACGGGGGATCCTGGCGGTAAAGGTGTTTCGATGAGCAGCGGTTCCTGACTGACCGCCACGCCCTGCGGGTGCGCCTGCCATTGTCGGGCGCTGCGCATTGCCGCCGCACAACCGCCTGCTTCGACGACCGCTTCTTCAAGCGCTTCAGCCTGCCACAGGCGAACCGCTGATGCCAGAGAAGCCCGGGAGTCGTGTTCACCTAAAACACGTGCCATAGCCCGGCGGTGGTGGGCTGCGTTGGTATGCAAACGGATCCAGCCTTCCTGAGTCGGGTAGTCGCCGGCCAGGGGATCCCACAGCGACTGGGGCGGCCGGTTTACAGGATACAGGCTATGATTAAACCAGTAAGAAGCGAGGCGCCGGTCGACCCGGAGCGGCGAGGGATTACCTGAGAGTTGTGCCAGCTGAGCGCCGGCGACGGCGATAGACGCTGAGGCAAAATCGGTGACGGCAAAGCAGGAATGCAGCGCCCCCGCCTGGGTAAATTCGACTTCCGGGGCCGGGTGGGAACTAAAGGCCTGCCATAGCCGGGAATATATCGTGTTTAGCGATAAAGGATCCGACATACTTTTCTCCTGTAACGGGTGAGGAGCGCCAGTCATGGTCTAATAAGTGCGATGCATACGATATTTTATACATATAAATAAGATTTATGTGTTAGTTTTCTGTATTTCTAATAATGATTATTACTCAGGAGTTATTTGGTCGGTTATGAGGGACATTGATTTTTTCAGCTGGCGGCGGGAAATGCTGCAACAATTTCAGTCAATCACCACGGGAGGGGAAGTTTATAATCTCCTGCAACAACAAACGGAAGGGCTGGAATATGACTATTTTGCGCTTTGCGTACGCCACCCCGTGCCTTTTACCCGGCCCAGGATTACGCTGCAATCGACCTACCCGCAGGCGTGGATGACACACTACCAGGCTGAGAATTATTTTGCTATCGATCCGGTATTGCGTCCCGAAAACTTTCTCCGTGGCCATCTGCCGTGGGATGACAGACTCTTTCGTGATACGCCGGAATTGTGGGATGGTGCACGAGATCATGGGCTGAACAAGGGGGTTACCCAGTGTCTGACCTTGCCTAATCATGCTCAGGGATTTCTGTCCGTTTCCGGCCGCAGCCGTAGCGCAGGGCCGTTTCATGAAGACGAGCAGGAGATGCGCTTAAGAACGCTGACCGAGCTGAGCCTGCTGACGTTACTGCGGCTGGAAGATGCGATGGTCATGCCGCCGGAAATGAAGTTTAGTCGCCGTGAACTGGAAATATTGAAATGGACGGCGGAGGGAAAAACATCGGCTGAAGTGGCGATTATTCTCTCTATCTCAGAAAATACCGTTAATTTCCATCAAAAAAATATGCAACGAAAATTCAATGCGCCAAATAAAACGCAAATCGCCTGTTACGCGGTGGCGACCGGTTTAATTTGAGCAGGTAGGGTGTTCTGCGTGTCAGACGTGGGGACCGGCTGTGCTGAACTCACAGCCGGTTGACTGTTACTGGCGGTAAGCTTGTTTAATTTGCTTAACGGTGCTGGAGAATACGGCAGCCTGAGCCTCATCTTCCATCTGCGTGATCTGTTTTTCCATTTTAATAATCACCCGACCCGCATCCGCCTGGCCCATTGCCTGGAGCATCAGCGTCAGCAGCGTTTTCAGGCAGGTCACTTCCTGCGCCAGTTCTTGATTATTTTCTGCAGTGGAAAAATCTGGAGTGCTCATCGATATCCTCGTTTGCTATCGGCGCTTTTGCGCAATACTAAATGTTAAGGCGGCGCAGTATACCACAAGCGACGGGAAAAAAAGGAGCGCGTAATTTGTGTTCTCTCATCAGAGGTGTAGGTGCATTAATTGCCTGAATAATACGTACTCTGCACGCGCGTCGCAGGTTAATTTTGCGCTGGTGTGTTTTCATCGTTAATTATTGTTACATATTTTGTTTCCTATTTAGCAATGCGCTATCGCGGCGCCATGCCGGTGTTTTTGTAGGGCAAATGTTAAAAATGAAGCGTAATACAACTTACTGTTATCTATAAGTTTCCACTTACTGTGCAGACAAATTGACATATCCAGAGAAGAAACTTTCCGTAGGGCATTTTTTTGGCTTTTAAAGTGACGAGAAAACCCGGTAATATGTATGAGATAAGCTATCCGTAGCGTTATCCCTAATTCTGGAGATTATTCCTTTGATCAACGTCCTTCTTGTTGATGACCACGAGCTAGTGCGCGCAGGGATACGACGCATTCTGGAAGATATAAAAGGGATTAAAGTTGTCGGTGAGTCCTGCTGCGGCGAGGATGCTGTGAAATGGTGTCGCGCCAATTCCGTTGATGTTGTTCTGATGGACATGAACATGCCTGGAATTGGTGGCCTGGAAGCCACGCGCAAGATTGCGCGTTCCATTGTCGATACCAAAGTGATTATGCTCACCGTGCATACCGAAAATCCGCTGCCGGCAAAAGTCATGCAGGCGGGTGCCGCAGGCTATCTGAGTAAAGGTGCTGCGCCGCAGGAAGTGGTGAATGCCATTCGCTGCGTGGCATCCGGCCAACGTTATATTGCTTCCGATATCGCCCAGCAAATGGCGCTTAGCCAGATTGAGCCGGAAAAGACAGAATCGCCTTTTGCCAGTTTGTCTGAACGCGAATTGCAGATTATGCTGATGATCACCAGGGGTCAGAAGGTGAATGAGATCTCAGAGCAGTTAAATCTGAGTCCCAAAACCGTGAACAGCTATCGCTACCGGATGTTCAGTAAATTAAACATCCACGGTGACGTCGAGTTGACCCACCTGGCCATTCGTCATGGTTTGTGCAATGCGGAGTCGTTAGCAAGTCAGTGAGTGATGTTTTTGACGCAAAAGCTTTCCTGAAAACGGTAACCAGCCAGCCGGGCGTCTATCGCATGTATGATGCTGGCGGCACCGTCATCTATGTCGGCAAAGCAAAAGATCTGAAAAAAAGGCTGAGCAGCTATTTTCGGAGCAACCTGGCTTCGCGTAAAACCGAAGCGCTGGTGGCACTGATTGCGCAAATCGACGTGACCGTAACCCATACGGAAACAGAAGCGTTGCTGCTGGAGCACAACTACATCAAGCTGTATCAGCCACGCTATAACGTGCTGCTGCGCGACGACAAATCCTACCCCTTCATTTTCCTGAGCGGCGATACCCATCCACGCCTGGCAATGCACCGCGGTGCGAAACACGCCAGGGGCGAGTATTTCGGTCCTTTCCCGAATGGTTATGCGGTTCGCGAGACGCTTGCACTGCTACAAAAAATTTTCCCTGTGCGTCAGTGCGAGAACAGCGTGTACCGTAACCGGTCGCGTCCGTGCCTGCAGTATCAGATTGGCCGCTGCCTTGGGCCCTGTGTGTCAGGCCTGGTGAGCGAAGAGGAGTACGCGCAGCAGGTTGAATATGTGCGTCTTTTCCTCGCGGGTAAAGATGATCAGGTGCTGACGCAGCTCATTGCCCGGATGGAGAAGGCCAGCCAGGCGCTGGAGTTTGAGGAAGCGGCGCGCATTCGCGATCAGATTCAGGCCGTACGCCGGGTGACCGAGAAACAGTTCGTCTCGAATACCGGGGATGACCTCGACGTTATCGGCGTCGCCTTTGATGCGGGTATGGCCTGCGTCCACGTTCTGTTTATTCGTCAGGGCAAGGTCCTCGGTAGTCGCAGCTATTTTCCGAAAGTGCCAGGCGGTACTGAGCTCGGCGAAGTGGTGGAGACGTTCGTCGGTCAGTTCTATCTGCAGGGCAGCCAGATGCGTACTCTGCCGGGAGAGATTCTGCTCGATTTTAATCTTGGCGATAAAACCTTGCTGGCGGATTCCCTCTCCGAACTGGCGGGGCGTCGGGTGAATGTTCAGACGAAACCACGCGGCGACCGCGCCCGCTATCTCAAGCTGGCGCGTACCAATGCGGCCACGGCCCTGACCACGAAGCTTTCCCAACAGTCGACGATCCATCAACGTCTGCAGGCCCTGGCTACCGTACTTAAACTGCCTGCCGTTAAACGTATGGAATGCTTTGATATCAGCCATACTATGGGTGAACAGACGGTGGCTTCCTGCGTAGTGTTCGACAGTAACGGGCCACTGCGCGCCGAGTATCGACGCTACAATATTACCGGCATTACGCCGGGCGATGATTATGCGGCGATGAACCAGGTTCTGCGTCGCCGCTACGGTAAGGCAATAGAAGAGAACAAGATTCCTGACGTTATCCTGATCGACGGCGGTAAAGGGCAGCTTGGGCAGGCGAAAAGCGTCTTTGCCGGGCTGGATGTGCCCTGGGACAAACAGCATCCTCTCTTATTGGGGGTGGCGAAAGGCAGCGATCGTAAAGCCGGGCTGGAAACGTTATTCTTCGAACCAGAAGGTGAGGGGTTTAACCTGCCGCCTGATTCGCCTGCGCTGCACGTTATTCAGCATATTCGCGATGAATCCCACGATCATGCCATTGCCGGGCATCGTAAAAAGCGGGCAAAAGTGAAAAGCACCAGTTCACTGGAGACTATCGAAGGGGTAGGGCCGAAACGCCGCCAGATGCTGCTGAAGTATATGGGCGGATTGCAAGGGTTACAGCAAGCCAGCGTCGAGGAGATAGCCAAAGTACCGGGTATATCTCACGGTCTGGCAGAAAAGATCTTCTACTCGTTGAAACATTAGGGGCTCTGTAGCAACATAGGGCTAATTTTTACTTCTAACAGATAGTTACCTGTCACTATGCAATTTAATATCCCTACATTGCTTACTCTGTTTCGCGTCATCCTGATACCGTTCTTTGTGCTGGCGTTTTATCTGCCTTTCGTCTGGGCTCCTTTTGCCTGCGCCCTGATCTTTTTTGTCGCTGCCGTTACCGACTGGTTTGATGGTTATCTGGCCCGCCGCTGGAATCAGAGCACCCGTTTTGGCGCTTTTCTTGACCCGGTGGCCGATAAAGTGATGGTGGCGATTGCGATGGTGCTGGTGGTTGAGCACTATCACACCTGGTGGGTAACCCTGCCGGCCGCGACCATGATTGCCCGTGAAATTATTATTTCTGCGCTGCGTGAGTGGATGGCCGAACTGGGTAAACGCAGCAGCGTGGCGGTCTCCTGGATCGGCAAAGTGAAAACAACCGCGCAGATGACGGCACTGGTGTGGATGCTGTGGCGACCAAACGCCTGGGTAGAGTGGGCCGGCATCGCCCTGTTCCTCGTGGCAGCGGTGCTGACGCTGTGGTCTATGCTGCAGTATCTGAACGCCGCGCGCGGAGATTTGCTTGATCAGTGATCGTTTCGCCGCAAATTTCAGCAAACGACACAAGGATTTAAAAAATATCGTTGACTCATTTCGCCAGGTAAGTAGAATGCAACGCATCGAACGGCAGCACAGCTTGCCAGACGATAACAAAATCAAGTGATTAGCAAATTTGCTTGATAATGCGGGAATAGCTCAGTTGGTAGAGCACGACCTTGCCAAGGTCGGGGTCGCGAGTTCGAGTCTCGTTTCCCGCTCCAGATTAAAAACATCGGCAGATGCGGGTGTTTAAGTATTAAGGCGCGTTAGCAAAGCGGTTATGTAGCGGATTGCAAATCCGTCTAGTCCGGTTCGACTCCGGAACGCGCCTCCAATTTACATCCCGAGCCCGGATGGTGGAATCGGTAGACACAAGGGATTTAAAATCCCTCGGCCATAGGCTGTACGAGTTCAAGTCTCGTTCCGGGTACCATTGGGATTATTGAATAAAATCAATGATAAGCAGTGTCGTGAAACCACCTACGGGTGGTTTTTTCATTTCTGAAATTTCCGTTTCCGAAGATGCGTCCGAAGATGTTTTTTCCGCGAACGCATAGCCATTCATTTTTTCTGACCGCCGACAACTGGCACAATTTTAGTTTTCCTGTCGTAAATCGCCGTTTGTCTTGAGTTCTTATGTCCTGAAATAGCCTGTTTCTCCTCGAGGCTTCCTTCCAGATCAGAGACGCCTTTCGCCTTCAGGTCGTGGAAAGTGAAGTCTATCTGCAGGTGTGGGTTCTTTTCCTGCGCTGCAATTTTCGCGTCGCGCCAGCGGGAGTTAAAACCGTCTCGGGTGTATTTGCTGCCACTGGTCTGGTGAATGACAAACAGGCTACGGATGCCAGGCTTTAACGGCAGGGAGCGGGCGAGGGCGACCGCAGCGCGCAGACGTGGCGACCATGCCTTGATTTGCTTAACGCCTGTTTTACCCTGGCGGATAAAGATCCCGGTATCGCGCAGCTGATCTTCTGTTAAAGACAGCACATCGCTTTGTCTGGCCAAACACAAATAAGCGATTTCCATAGTGGCGCGCACAACGTCCGGGGCTGCGTCATAAACCGCCTTGTACTCCTCGTCTGTGATATAACGCTCGCGGGAAACCTCTTTAAATTGCTTAACCCCCTGGCAGGGATTGCGCTGAACGTAACCGCGCTCATACCCCCAGCGGAAAACCCGGGAAAGAAAACTCTTTTCCCGGTTGGCCTGGGTGCGACTGGAAAGCCCACGCTGATCCATGTACCGGCGAATGTGCTCTGGTTTAATCTTGTCCGGATCCACCTTCCCGAATACCGGTAAAACTTTACTCGAATATTTCGTGTAGTCTTTTCTGGTTTCAGCCGCCAAATCCATAAAATCAGGGGAGCGCATAAACTGATCGGCAAGAGCCTGAAAGGTTCTCCTCTCTTTTTCTTCACCCACCGCTTTTTCATAGGCCAGCCAAACAGATGATTGCGGCTCAGTCAGCGCGCAAAGCCGTATAGCTTTGTTATCCTTATTCCTGAATTCATATGCCGCTTTACCACGATAAACGCGGGGCGGCATCCAGTTATCGGCAGGGTTTTTACGCTTTCCGGCCATTAAAGACAGCTCCGAAGTCTGGTTCTTCATCCTCTCGCAACGGATCTCCCTGCTGGTTGCGGTATTTAATCGGGTTCAAAAAATGGCCCCACGTTGTTTTTGGGTGGCCGTCTGCTCGTTCAATGAAGAAGATCCCAGCCCGGCGCAGCGCTTCACATTGCTTTGATTTAAGTGGGGTCCCCGTCAGTTCGATCATTTCCTCGCGGGTGATGATGTCGTGATCGTGTCTCATGGTCTTTCCTCAGCATGCGGGCTATAGCGTTATCTGCCTGTTCGCAAGCGCGTTGAATATCCGACTGGGTCAGGGTCCGTTTTCTAACGCTGGCTGATAGCCTGCCAATTTTGATATCGAAATCTGAAAGTAAAACTGCACCTGGTTGCCATCGCAGCATTGTGGTCTCCGTTGATAAGGTGGACCACAATGCTAACGACAGTTGCGGGTTATTTCTGATTAGGCTTAATCAGGTTTTTTTTGTTGAGAAATGCACCTTTCTCCCGGGTGATCTTCACGTTCTGGGGGAAGTGCATGCCTAGTTCGCTGCGCGCGAACGCCTCGATGATGGCATTGGTGCCGTCTGGTAAAACGACATGCACCGCATCGCCTTGCTTCAGGGAGAGTTTCAGCATATCAGCGCACCTGCAATGAACGTTCGCCGATCTCCAGGTGGGCGCCCGGTACCGGATTTAACAGCTCTGCCGGCACCTCTCCACCTTCGGCGGTGATTTGTGCGGCAGCCGCTTCCGCTGACTCGATAGCCTCCTTGATGGCCTTTTTATCTGGCGCGATGACAACCTGCGTGGTCACCAGTTCATCAGGCAGCAGATCGGTATTATCGATCACAACGCTGACGCTTCCTTTCCTGGCAGTGAACGTGTTTTTAGCCGTTTTCATCTTATCCAGCCCGGCTGCCAGCAGGCAGGACAGAATATACTTGCGCAGTGCTTTATCCTTATTCTCAAAGGATTTCTTACGCTCGGCCAGGCGTTTCATTTCGTCGTCGCAGGTACTGGCGTTGCCCATGTTATTGCGCGCGATGACCATGACAGCATCCAGTTTATCGGCCAGCGCGCCTTCAAGACCCTCCAGCGTATCGGCGATCATTTCCGGAGTCAGGTCATCGGAGGTTTCCAGCAGCTGCAGCAGGTTCTGGTAGTCGGCAGCGATAGCAATAGCAGTAGTGGAAGTCATTATGCTTTCTCCTCGGATTTATTCAGTTCGGCGATACGTGCATTTTTGATATCAGTCAGGCGGCGCAGGCGGGTACTCAGGTGGCGTGAGCGCTGAGTGTCGCCTTTTGATTCTGCATCCTTGCGGTGGATCTCCAGCTCGCGGGCGATTGGGGCAAACACCTTGTTAACTTCATTGGCCGATACGCCGGTGGACAGCGTGTTAGCAACGCGGGAAAGTTTGTCGTCGAACTCCTGCCGCAACCGCGCGGCATCTTCGGCGGTTTCACTGGCGTTCTTGAGGTCGAACTCCGCTTTGTTTTTCTGGCGATACTCTGGGTTGTCATAGAGACCCATAAAGATATCGCCGCTAAAGCCGAGGCCGGATAATGCTTTTTTAGTTGCATCGGTGAGGGATTTTTTAGCGGCTTCGCCGTCGCAGATCGGGCCGTATTTGCTGCCGTAAATGTAGGGGGTGCAGCCGTAGGCGTATTCTTCTCCGCGAACACCGTTTACCAGATACCAAAGCCGAATTTTAATTACGTGATGTTTTTCAGTGAGGAAACCGCCATTACCATCTGAGATCAGTTCCCATGTATTGTTACCGTCAGTTCCTTTTACCGTCCGTGTAATTGGCGCTCCATCGTCAAAGCGTTCTTCCAGTATATCGACGCCCCAGCCGCTTCCTTTCAGGCCGAACTCACGGGTAGCCAGCATCGTAAGATACGTGCCGTTGATTGAGGTGCCACCGCCGTTTTGCGTGAATGCTTTGGTAAAGCGCTCATCGGTTTTGAAGACGCGTTTCCACAGCGCCAGGTTGTCCTGTTCGGTTCCAGGACTACCGACTGAACGCACGACTTCTTCAGCGCTCGGCATGGTTTCTTTCTGGTCTATTTGCTCAACCAGTTTCTCCACATCATCAGCAATTCTTTGCGCTTTGACGCTCAGTTTTTCCTCGGGGTCGCTGGCGTTGTCTTTGTCGGACGCATAAACGCCATAACCCATATCGTTAAGCGTCTCACGCGCCTGCTTCGCCTGGGTGTCGGTTACAACTGGCGGCGCTACTTCCGCTTTTTCGCCTTCATTTGAGGCGGGTTCCTGCGCCAGACCCTCGACAGAAAACATGCCGTCTGCGACCTTTTTAACCTGGACGTCAGGAGCTTTTGTTTTGCTGTTCTCGCTTTCTTCAAAGCGGCCGTTTGCCTCCAGCCATGAAACAATATGGCGGCGCAGGCTCTCGGGAAAATGGTGGGTATCATTCGCTGGTGCATTCTGTACAACACCGAAGATACTGGCGCGATCGTATTTGAGTATCTCCGGAGTGGTGCGCAGTTGTGCCGACCACCGTTTAAAATCCTCTCGATCATCGGCAATAATCTTTTCTGCATCACGGAGGTTGCCAGACAATACAGGCGCGGTAGGTGAAACAGGGAGCAGGGCGACGGCAATCTCCTGATCCAGCGTCGCGTAGGTATGTTTGTAGCCGCGCTGAGGTGCAACGGTAAAGCTGCCGGCATCATCGCCTGAATTGTTAGCGCCGAGTGAAGATGATTTATTACCGGTCGCGAGAATTTCATCGCGCTTACCCGGATTTTCAAGCCAGCGTTTTACAAACTGAGAAATAGCCGCTTTGCCCGGAGTCTGGTTTTCAAAGTGTGAAAATATGCCCTGAATCAGGTTATTCAGCCCTTCAACGTGCATGTGTTTAACCGGCTCATTGTTGTGCAGGGCACAAAGCACATTGAAATTAAAACGATCATCCTCTTCCATGGGTTCGTCGTGGTTATCCAGGTCATCAAGATAATCTACAACCTGCGAATAAAGATGGCCGTTCATCTCTGCATTACTGAAGAGTAATACAGCAGCAAAACGCTCCCTGGGGGATACTGTCATCAGATCAATAATGTCATCGCCAGCAGGTAAGTCCGACGTTCCGGTGCCCTGGCTGTTAACCACCCATTTTTCACCGTCGAAGGTGTTTTCCTGGGCGAACTGCTCATCGAACTGACCGATAGCGGGGCGTGGCTGACCTACAGAGTCTTCCCATATTTTGGGTTTGAAATAGTTATCGCCGTTTGCCGGGTAAAACTCCCATAGCTTGCCGACCATAATACTTTCGGCAACCTTCTTGTTTGGTGCATCAATAGCGATGGCCAGCGGCACGGCGCCGCTGTCTTTGATGGCTGATTTTTTCGGCTCAAACAGGCCGTGATAGATGGTCATTGGTCTTTCCTCGTTCGTAACTAATTCGCTGGTTAGGCGTCTTGTTTAATTTCAGGGAGCAGTCCAGCGATCACGCGTTCTGCCGTTTTTTTGCTTCTTCCAACTGCTCTAGTTCGCTTTCGAGATGAACCTTTTGGCTTTCTGCCAGTTCTTTAATTTCTGATGAATCGACCTTGAGATAGCTCTCGCCTTTTCCACCTTCCGCTAAAATCCCGGAGGAGCGGCATTCGTTACTGCAAATATTGATAATTCTGTTTGCGCGATCTAAGCGGTCTTTAATTTCGCTAATTCTTTCAAGCAATTTTCTAATATCCATGGTCTTTCCTCTTGGTTGCAGGCGCAGGTCACGCGCCAGTTAATTAAAACGGTACGTCGCTTTCTTCAATCGGAGAGTGGTCGATGCACAGCAGCTGCTGGATCTGGTCTTCAATAACGCTTAACTGTTTGTTGGCGTCAGCAGAGATTTGCTCCTTCTTCGCGCGAAGGGCATTAACCTGCATCCCGATAATGTCGACAGGCTCCAAAGCAGGAATCGCAACCTCAACCGTTTTGGTAGAAACAAGCACGTACAGATCAGGGTATTGCTGTGACATGTCACAGGTGAATGAGTGATAAGACGTCGGCAGATATGGGTTGGTTGTTGCGAGAACGTAGATAGTTACGGGAATGGTAAGCGCTTCCATAGCGACTCCTTGATGATATATACTCAGAGCCGATCGGCGACTCTGTCGTTGGTCTTTCCTCGCTATAGGATTGGTCCCCTGTAGCACTCCGGGCAGTTTGGTCACTGCCCCGGGTAAATTAGCCCACTTCGGTGGGCTTTTTTACGCCTGAAGATTGCCGGTCTTTCCCGGCTGTCAGGGCTGGTCAGGCCCGTTGGTCTTTCCTCGTTACTGGGTGCATGCCTTAAAAAAATGCCCGGGGCGCCCGGGCCAAGACTACACACAGCAATTTGCATTCGTTGCGGTCTTTCCCGCATGTCATCGTACTGTCGGCGACCCGAAGAATTCGTGCCCGTCTTTCCGGACTGTCAGAACTGTTTCTGAACAACTGCCGCGTGGTTAGTGCGTCGTTGATGTGAGATAAATTAGCCATGACTAACATTATAGTCAAGATTAAAATAAGTCATAACTAACAAAAAACTTAGAATAAACGATAACTGATTGAGTTATAACTTAAATTATTTTTTGAGTGTTTTTCGGGTGGTCAGAAGCTCTTCGAATAATTTGTTGAAACCATCTACCTTTTCACGCAATTCATTCAAATGGCGTTCTTTCTCTGATGCTGGTAGCTGATCAAATAATTCTAAAAGCTCCTGCTGATGGGACGTTAGTTCAAGTGGCAGATCTTCTGCTGAGGCGGGGATTTGATCATCATCCCCGAAAAGAATCCAGGTAGGAGAGCACCGCAACACTTTGCTAAGCCTGAAAAGATTTTTTCCCGTGGGTTCACTATCATCTCTTTCCCATTGAGAAACGGAGACGTGGGAAATCTGCAGCGCCTGTGCTAAAGAGCGCTGCGTAAAATTCATTTCTTTTCTGCGGTTGCGGATCCGCGTTCCTGGGGATTCTATCGTCATAGTTAGCTAATACTAAATTCTCTTGACTTAGTTTGCATTAACTCCTAATTTGTTAGTTATGACTTACAAAAGAGGAGGCTTAAATGTATAAATCTGACGCAATTAAATACTTTGGCAGTTTAACCAAGTTGGCGACAGCCGCTGGAGTGCGGTTGCCATCTGCCAGTGCTTGGGGAGACATCATCCCAGAGCGTAGAGCAGCCAGACTGGATCGTATTACAAAAGGGGAATTGAAATATGACCCCACTCTGTACGACTCCGTCCGTTCAAAGCAAAGCTAACAACTAGCGTGATCAAAATCTGATTACGCTTAATCAATTTTCAGCGACAGGAGACGCGTAGTGGAAAACCTCGAGGAACTGAAACGAGAGATCTTCAACTGGGCAGCAGAAAGCGGGCAGGAATTAGTAGCCATCGAGATCAGCCGAATGTGGTTTCGTCTCGGTGGCAATACCGGCGCGCTGAAGCTGCACCAGATTGAAGACGCAGCGGGAAACGCCGACTGGCGGGCTATCAACAACAATCGGCAACAGATCTTTCGCTGGCTGCGTGGCGAGACGAAAGCGGCCAGAACTAAAACCCAGACGCTGGCGAAAGCGATGGAATCGGCACTGCCAGCAGAACGCTACGCGCGCCTTGACATGTCAACCCAGTATTTAATTTGCGTCGCCATACGCGAATTTGCGGCGGCCATTATCGCGTTATTGCTCGAGGCCAGAGACGGCCCTCAGCAAGTCGCGAAGGCATTGCAAGCGATGCGAGAAACACAGCGCCTGACCAGCGTTTAACCTGTACCGAGGAAAGACCAATGAGAACACAAGACCGCATCACCTGGCGGAACGGGTTTCGCCGGAACGGGGTACAAGTCCCGATGGAAGATATCGAATCGATTTTCGAAGAGCGTCGCGCTACTGCGCTGACAATCTGGGAACGCTATGAACTGCGCAAGGCAGACCTGCAGGAAGCGGGACTCACCCAGAAAGAATACGAAATCGCCTGCCGTCAGCTGGCTGACTCGCTGGGGATATGACTATGAGTATGACGCTTATGGCCAAAGCAATGGCAATCAAGACCGGAAATCCGATTCGAAAACTGGTGCTGATCAAACTGGCTGATAACGCCAATGACTCCGGCGAATGCTGGCCGTCTTACAAACATATTGCGGATCACTGCGAGTGCAGCAAAAGCGCGGTGCGTGACCATATCGATGCGTTAATTTCTATGGGCCTGCTAGTGAAAGAAAACCGCCCGGGCGTAAAAAACGGGAAGGGTAACGCGTCGAATTTGTACTGTATGAAACTTGATAACCCTATGCCGCCAGAAAGCATAGCCCCTATACCGTCAAAAAGCACAGGTATGCCGCCAGAAAGCATAGCCCCTATGCCGTGTGGCGGCACCAGAATCAGTCACTCTTTTGAACCAGTCAAAGAACCTATAGATCCCCCTAACCCCCAGATGGGGGAGGGCGAGGAAAAAATTAATTCTGATGCTAAAAAAGCGCTGGAATTTTACAACGAGAAAACTGGTACCCGCTGTCGTGACCTAAAACCATTTGTGATGATGCTGACAGCGACCACCACCCGTGACGGGTACACGCTGGCAGAACTGCAGTTGGTTATCCGCTGGGTGCTGGCCACATGGCGCCGCCGTGGCGATAGCCTGCCGAAGCCAGCGAACATCTGCCGGGTTAACCGCTTTGATGGGTATCTCGCTGACGCTGAAGCCTGGGCAGTTACCGAGGCGGATATTGATCCTGATGCTGTCATGAACGGCTACAACGAGATTTTCGCCGACGCTCTGCCTGTCGCAGAACTGGATGCCGACCGGCGCCGGATGATCACCCGCCTGGCTGCCCACATGAAAAATAAAACTACCGGGGCATTCCTGGGTTACTTCGAAAAATTCCGCGCTGATGCTCCTGATTTTTATTTCGGTACCGATGGCGGCTGGCGCGCCAGCTTTGACTACCTGATGAAACCAGAAACGCTGCGCAAAACTCGCGAGGGCGCATTATGAGTCCTCAGGAACTGGAAGCGTGTGTGCTGGCCGGCCTGCTGAACGGTGGCGCCACTCCGGACGCATTCGACGTAATCGCTTCGACGCCTGAAGAATCATTCAGTATCGGGTTCCACCGTCGTGCATTTTCCGAAATTAAAAAACAGGCTCTGGCGAATGGTCTGATCGACATGCTGTTTGTCAGTGAGGCGCTGGGCGGTAGTAGCCTGGCGGATTTATCAGAAATTACGCGCATGCCTGCCACGGTATCGAACCTGAAGGGTTACGCCGGGAAAATGGTGAAGGCATGGCGCAGCCGCCGTATGGCTGAATTGCTGCAACAGGGTGCTGACGGTATCCGCCAGGCTAACAACCAGGAACAGCGCGATCAGGTTGTCGAAAGTGCGGTGGCGCAGCTGCTGGACATGACTGGTGATACTGGTGACGTGCAGCCGGTTCACATCAGCGATTTGCTTCCGACTTATATGGAGACGGTACAAAAGCGCATGGACGGCGAAGCCGGCTCCCGTAACCTGAAGACGGGGATCGACGATCTGGACGATGCCACCGGCGGTATTAACCTGCAGGATTTGATTGTTGTCGCTGGCCGCCCGGGGATGGGTAAAACCGAATTTGCGTTGAAACTTGTCGATGGCGTGACCGCTGCCGGCGGCGGGGCGCTGATATTCAGTATGGAAATGGCTGCTGCGCAAATCGTAGAACGCTCTCTGGCTGGCTCTGGCAACATGTCAGTATCACGCCTGCGTAACCCCCTCGACATGCAGGACGAGGACTGGGCGCGCTTTACAGCGGCCATGGAGACCATGAACGGGCGCGATATCTGGATCGTTGACGCTACCGATCTGACGATTGAGCAAATCCGCGCCGTTGCAGAGACACATAAGCGCCGATATCCGCATCTGGCGATGATTGTTGTCGATTACCTCGGACTGATTAAAAAACCGAAAGCCGAACGTAACGATCTGGCGATCGCGCATATATCCCGAAATCTTAAAACCATGGCTATGCGGCTGCATACGCCGACCTTTGCACTCAGCCAGCTTTCGCGCGCGGTGGATTCCCGTCCGGCGGGCCAGCGTCGTCCGGTTATGTCAGATCTCCGCGATTCAGGCTCAATCGAGCAGGACGCCGACAGCATCATGTTTCTGTACCGCGATGAAGTCTACAACCCGGAAAGCCCGGCAGCGGGTATTGCCGAAATTATCCTGGGGAAAAGCCGCTTCAGTGCCGCCGGCGCCGTTATCTACCAGGAGTTTAAAAACGGCCATTTCCTTCACGTCGATCAGCATGTCGGCAAAGAGAAAACACGCATTCAACTGGAGGAAGCAAAACCACGAAAACAACCGCGTAAATATTCAGAGAAGTACAACACCGATGCATTTTAACTGCGCCTGACCAGCGCGATTTAACCGAGGAAAGACCAATGACCACGAATTTAAATTACCCAAAACCAGTAAAACCGGATGATGGCTGCAACTGGCTCCCCGTTATTCTCTGGCGCATGAACGCCGGTGCGCGCGCCCGTAGCCGTTCTGTATTTGTCGCCGCCCCACGCCCGGTTCCCGTCCCTGGCATTACACCGAAACTGGCGAAGCCAGAAAAGGCTAAATCAGAAGCCACAAAATCGGCAGGGCGCCACGCCAAAACACATTCTGGCTCCGTGATTTTTCCTGCTGGTGAAAAGACTGTGCGATTGCACGAAACTGATGTCGCCTGGGTTGTCAGCCATCGCGAAACCTACGACAAAACCACGGGGATCCGCCGCGGTTCAGCTGGACACTGTAGCCTGAAGCTGGACAGCATCAAACCCCTGAAAAAATCCACCCAGGAAGTTTCCGCCCAGCAGCTCGTTGCGCTGATGAAAGGTAAGAAGCTGTCATATCAGGGCATTCTTTCAGCCATCAAAAAACATCACCCAGGCGCCGGGATCACATTACGCGATCTGCAAAAGCGTATTTCGACAATGCTCGCATCGAATCACGTCGGGATTATTCGACATGACGACATGCCAGTGCCGTATTTCACGCTGACCAGCGTCGATCCCCGCTATTACGCCAACTCAGAAAAAACGGGAGCTTAGGGCATGGCCGGGCAATCAGATTATCTGCCGCCCGGCTTACCGCTCAATCGCGCCAAATGGCCGCAGGAGTATCAGCTCAAAGAGCACTACGACATGCGCGCCTCGGCACTAATACGCCAGCTGTTCGAGAAGCAAGTTACTCGGCAGTACATCGTTGAGTCGATTGCAGCAACGCCGGAAAGCTACCGGGAGTTTTTCAAAGAGAGATTAAATTTTTGGCGGGAGAAACGGACATGAAGAAATTTTCTGAAATTGATTTTATGCACTACAGCGGGCGAACTCTGCGGGTGTATGCGCTGGGGCTTAACTTTCTGGTCTTTCTGATCGCGGTGGCAATGTTGTCGGCACTGGGTATCTACGTGGTTAACAAATGGGTGATGGCATGAACATTGAAACGGTAAACGAGCTCATAGCCTCTCTGGAGAGTGCAGACGAGCTGTCAATCAAAGAGCGGAAGTATCTGGAGCTGGCGAAGGCGTACGTGGACAGGGAAGCGGAGAGCGCGGCTCTGGCGCTGACGTTCGAGAAGTGCCGGGAGATTTCCAACTGCCCGGCTGGCGTAGACCTGCAGGACCATCTGCGACAGTTGGTGGCGGATTCAGTGCAGCAGCGGATTTCTGAGTTAGAGTCCCCCACCTTCACATTCGAAGTCACCGCAGAGCCGTTCACCTGCCCTCGATGCGGAACCACAACAACCCATCCAGAAGGGTGGCACTATTGCCATAAGCGGGAGGCTGAGTAGATGGCTGATACCTCTGAACTTGATAATGGCATTTTAAGCATGAAGGATGCGTTACTCGATCATGCTTATCGCCGAATCGTTGAGTTGGAAAGCCTGCTGCTCCTGGATGTTCCTGCAACCGTCTGGCCCACTGAGGTCGCAATGGTTTTTTCTCAGGTAGAAAACGCCGGGGATCTCCCTGTGCATCACCAGCGCCGACTGCAGCACCATATCAACCGCATGTGGCTGGAAAAAATGCCGGTACCGACAATCATCGCCGCGGCTCGTTCGCTGGCCAGTGCCATGGAGAAATACGCGTGAGAGAAATCATCGTAGATAACTTTGCCGGTGGCGGCGGAGCTTCCACCGGGATTGAGATGGCAACAGGCCGCAGCGTGGATATTGCGATAAACCACGATCCCAACGCGGTAGCTATGCACACCACGAACCACCCGGATACGTTGCACTATTGCGAATCTGTGTATGAGGTTCGCCCTAAGGTTGCGACTGCCGGCCGCCGCGTCGGGCTGGTCTGGCTTTCGCCAGACTGCCGCCACTTTTCGAAAGCTAAAGGGGCTAAACCAGTTGAAAAGGCAATTCGTGGGCTGGCGTGGGTAACACTACGCTGGGGGCTGGATGTAGATCCACGTGTGATGATGCTGGAGAACGTTGAAGAGTTTAAAACGTGGGGGCCGCTGCTGGCGGCTGAGATGCGGCCAGACCCGGAACGCGTCGGGGAAACATTCCAGGCATTTGTCGGCATGCTGACTACCGGAATTCCTGCAGACCATCCGGCGCTGGTGGAGTGCTGCGAGTTTCTGAATATTTCGCTTGATAGCGAGGATGCCGCGCGGCTGGTAAAAGGGCTGGGGTACACCGTTGAGTATCGCGAACTACGCGCCTGCGACTACGGCGCACCAACAATACGAAAACGCTTCTTCATGGTTATGCGCCGAGACGGGCAGCCGATAGTGTGGCCGGAAGCCACCCACGGGGATCCGAAATCACCAGCGGTGCTGGCTGGCAAACTGGCGCCGTGGCGCACAGCTGCGGAATGCATAGACTGGTCTATTTCCGCGCCGAGCATATTCGACCGTAAAAAGCCACTCGCGGAGAATACCCTCAAACGTATTGCCCGCGGCATAAAGCGGTTCGTTATCGACAGCGCTTCGCCGTTCATCGTGAAGTGCAACCACACCACGACCAAAGGAAAATATGACTGTTTCCGGGGGCAGTCGCTGGCGGATCCGCTGCAGACGATTACCAAAACTCACGGCTTTGGGGTGGCGGTGCCACACCTGACAAAATTTCGCACTGGTGCCACCGGGCAGCCTGTCACCGCGCCGGTGCCAACGGTGACAGCTGGCACGTCAAAACGCCCGGGAGGGAATGGCCATGCGCTTGGTATTGTCGAAACTGCTTTGGCACCGTTCCTGGCTGGCAATGGCGGCAGCGAGTACCAGGCAAAACCGCGCCCTATGGATAAGCCCGCTCACACTATCCTGAAGCAATCGCGAGCCTGTCTGGTTGCGCCGGTAATCGCCCGGCAGTTCGGTGCCAGCATCGGCCATCGCGCCGACGTACCCAGCGCAACGATTACCGCTGGCGGTGGTGGTAAATCGCAACTGGTAACGCCGACGCTGATCCAGATGGGATATGGGGAACGCCCCGGACAGGAGCCGCGCGTACTGAACCTGAATAATCCGCTGGGTACCGTTACCGCAGGCGGAAACAAATTCGCGACGGTGAGCGCGTTCCTGGCGAAACACTACGGAGGCAATTACACCGGGCCGGGGGTGGGGCTTGATGAGCCTGCTCACTCAGTGACTACAGTAGACCATCATGCAGTGGTCGCTTCTCACTTGGTTAAGTTGCGTGGAACCTGCCGTGACGGCCAGCGCGCTGACGAACCGATGCCGACCATTACAGCCGGCGGCCAGCACGTGGGGGAGGTTAAAACGACACTAGCGGTCGAGGACTACGACGAAGAGCGCGCTCAGCAGGCGCTGGCGTTCCTGCGGGAATACTGCGGGGAGGATTGCACCGGGCTGGTGGATATCGACGGCGTAACGTACCGCATCGTTGATATTGGTATGCGCATGCTGCAGCCGCATGAGTTATACCGGGCGCAGGGCTTCCCTGAATGGTACATCATCGACCAGGACTACCGCGGAGTGAAATACGCCAAGGATAAGCAGGTTTCGCGCTGCGGCAACGCCGTCCCACCGCCGTTTGCTGAGGCATTGGTGAGGGCTAATCTGCCGGAAATATGTCAGACGAGGAAGGCCGCATAATGCCTAAATCCCCCGCAGAACGCAAAGCCGCGCAGCGCGCCCGGCAATCTGCTGCCGGTGGGCGCAAGCTTGAACTGGTGCTTGATGAGCAGGAGCAGGAAATGCTGGCGCGGAACTGCGCCGCCCGGCGCCCAGGTCGGGACGCATACGAAATGGCTGAGTACATCGCGCTGCTGATCCGTCAGGATGATGCCAGGGTGCGCGGAAAGATTAACGCCATCAGCAAGCGCTGCTGCGGTAAGTGTGGCGATCAGTTGCCGGTGGCGTCCTGTCCGCACTCAGGCGAGGCGGCGTGCTGGGTCATGTACGGATGGCACGAAACGAAATTAACAGTATGACGTGGCGCAGAAGTTCAACGGTTGACTATGTCTGTAGTTAATTATTTCACTTACTTAACAAAGAGATAGTTTGTTGCTTAGGCAATGATATTTGCTATTTCATGCCCTTAAAGGTTTGCGATTTAATGCAGATGGGAGTATATATACTGTAATTATATACAGTTATCTGTTGAAGGGGTGGGGGTTGTGGTTGATAAAAATAAGGCAGGCGACCTGCTCCCCGACGACGGTACTGTGTTAGTTACATGCGAAAACGGTAAAGTCAGCAAGACAAGAATGGTCCACAATGACGAACACGTGGCATCTCTTAACGCGTTGTTTGAAATAGCAAAACTATCTGGCTACACGATTATAAAACCAGATGGCACTGTGTTATAATCATGGTGTTGGCCTGAACACCCAACACTCTGTATTTCTGAGCAATTGCTGCGCTAAAGGGGAACCCAATGGCGCAGTATTCATTTATCAAATCAGCAGGCGATGTATTAATCCCTGCATCTCCAGACGCCCGCGAGTTTGTGAAGAAAATTCGCATGGGGGCAGTCCTTTACTCTGATTTTAAGCAGGCAAGAAATCCGGCATTTCACCGCAAATTTTTCGCCCTCCTGAATCTGGGATTTGATTACTGGCAACCTTCCGGCGGTGCAATTTCGCCAGCAGATAAAAAACTGGTTCGTGGTTATGTGCAACTGGTGGCCCACTATGCCGGGCATGCGGACACATTGCAGGAACTGGCGGATCAGTATCTCCGCGATGAAGCGGAAAAACGCGCCGGAAATATCAGTGCTGTAAAATCGTTTGAAGCGTTCCGTTCCTGGGTAACTATCGAAGCCGGTTTTTATACCGAGTACCAGATGCCGGACGGCACCACCCGCAAAGAACCAAAATCAATATCGTTCGCAAAAATGGACGATCTCGAATTTTCCCAGCTTTATAAATCAGTCCTCGACGTCCTCTGGAATTTCATTCTTTTCCGCACCTTCCCGACGCAACAGGCAGCAGAAAACGCAGCCTCTCAACTTTTCAGTTATGCGGCCTGAGGTCACCACCATGACTAAAGACGATAAAGACTGGCTGTCAGACGTAGCCGAATTGGGTTGCATTGTCTGTCGCAATCTCGGTTTCGGTTCCACTCCGGCAGAAATTCACCACATCCGAACCGGTCAGGGCGCTGGCCAGCGCGCAAATCACAAAAGAACCTTGCCTCTTTGCCCTGCGCACCACCGCATTGGTGGTTTTGGCGTGGCAATTCACGCCGGACAAAAGACATGGGAGGGCAAATACGGTACCGAACTGGAGTTGCTCGATCAGGTGACGACTGAAGTGAAGGTATTGCGCCTATGTCGGGTTTAACCAGAAAAAAAATTGCGGTGCTTGAGCTAATTCGCACCTGTTCGGAAGGGGTAACGTCTGCCGAAGTGATGTATTCGCTCGGTATGTCACGCAGCACTGTATTTTTTATTTTGGACAGTCTGCTTAAAGACAATCTCATATTCCGCGCCCACAACGAAACAGGACGAAATTCACGTCGCATTTATTTCCCAACGGAAGAGCTGGCTGAGAAGTTTTCCGGAAAAAAAATCCCTATGAGCAAACGTGAAAGCTTTTTCGACTCCTGCCGGCGCCACAGCAAAAACTACATGATCACTCTGCTGCTGCGGAGTGCACGACAACCAACGAAAGAGGAAACGCCATGAGCGACAAAGATATCGAGCAGAAAATTCAGGCAAAAGGCTTAACGGCACCGCGCATAACGCTCGGTGACTTTAAAGCAAATATCGAAAAAACAGAGATCGTTAAACACGTTTCGGTTTCAGGTCAGGTACTCCGCTGGGCGGTTCTGACCACGAAAAACGGTTTTTCTGTTACCGGCAGACCCTCATGCTCAGCCTCTTCAGAAAATGATGACGCTGAAATTGGTGAGCAGATTGCCATCGAAAACGCAGAAAACGAGTTATGGCCGCTTATGGGGTACGCCCTGAAACAGCGCCTGCATGACTCTGGCGGTCATACCGAAGAGGAAAACTTCGAACACTTCCTCTCCTATTCTGGATTCCACAACGAAAGCGATGAAGTGATCGGGAAGCTGCGTAAAGCCTTTTCTGATGGCGGCTACGCACTGCAGTGGAAATAAGTAGTAAAAGCACTCACACCCCACTAATGAGGAAAGACCAATGACTAAACATATTGGCGTCAAATTAATTAATGCGTTCCCTATGACCCGCCTGGCTTATAACGATTTTCGCGGCTGGCAACTTCCTGCCGACGAGAACGGTGCTGATGAAGGCTATCTGGTCGAATACCTTGATGGTGGTAAGCCCAACACTGATCGCTTTGACGGCTATATCTCATGGTCGCCGAAAGACGTTTTCGATAATGCATATCGCCCAGTTTCTGGCCTGAGTTTTGGTCTCGCTATTGAAGCACTGAAGCTTGGTAAGTGCGTCGCTCGGGCTGGGTGGAACGGAAAAGGAATGCACTTGTGGCTTAATCGCGGTGCATTTGCAGGTGAGCCGCCTGTTTCACACATTCAGGGCGTCAGCATTTCATTCTTCGATGCCTACGAAGGCGATGTTGTCACCCGCCTGCCAAATATCAACATGTGTTCAGCAGATGGTTCTACGGTCACCGGATGGCTGGCGAGCCAGACCGATATTCTGGCTGAAGACTGGAACATCGTTGAGTAATTTCTGCAAAGGCCATCTCCTCTGATGGCCTTGACCGAAAGTACCAAAGTGGAGAGACCAATGATCACCCTTAATGACGAAGAAGCTGAAAAACTCCTGGCGCTTATGAAAGCCCGCTTCCTTAAAGCGCACCTCAATACAGCAATGTACGGCGCAGCTGCATACGCGAACGGCAATGCTGACCGTGTGATTTTACGCGCAGTAAAAAACGGCGACGCCCCTGAGCTGAAAATCATGATGGCCGCTATGAGCCTTACCTCTGAGGAAACTGACGTTGAAAAAACTGCATGAGTTAGACACCGATATTCAGGTGGAAATCGTCAAAAGCGCTGGCGCTGTTCTGGCTAACAATTTCAGCTGGCCCGGCGGCGCTGACGGAAAGCAGGCGGCTAAGGATATCGTCATTTCTGTTGTGGATGCATTCCTGTCGCTTTATCCGGAAGAAAAACCGCAGGCGGAAAAAATCGAAGATCCAAAAAACGATCCCGAAGAAATCCCCCAAAAACGGAAATATACCCGCCGCAACACGGAGTGATGAGATATGGCAGCGCCAAAAGGCAATAAATTCTGGCAGGCACGCAGCAAGCACGGGAGAAACCCAAAATTCACTGACCCCGATATCTTGTGGGAGGCCTGTTGTGAATATTTCGACTGGGTGGAAAAACACCCACTGTGGGAAACAAAGGCATTCAGCTTTCAGGGAACGATCACTAAAGCTCGCCTCCCGAAAATGCGCGCAATGACCATTTCAGGGCTCTGCATATTTCTGGATATTGCAGATAGCACCTGGGATCAGTACAGGACGAAGAAAGGTTTTTCGGTAATCACTACGCGAGTCGAAAGGCTGATTTACGAGCAGAAATTTTCTGGCGCTGCCGCTGATCTGCTTAACGCAAATATCATTGCCCGCGAACTTGGGCTGGTAGAGAAAAAATCTGTTGAAGGTGACCTGGAAGTGACTGTGAAGGTGAAACATTTCCGCGAAAAAGAATAACCAGGCGTTTTTATTGCCTGGTAAATCGGTGAAATGGAAAGAATACCGCCTTTTTATCGTCCATAGTGAATAGAGTGTGAATAAATGGCAGAAATAACCCTACCCGCAAATAACTGGACACCACGCCCTCACCAGCGCCGGGCATGGGCTGCAATTCAGGAAGGGAAAAAAAGAGCTGCTTTGTGCTGGCCTCGCCGTTATGGGAAAGACGATTTCAGCCTGCATATGACCGCATGCAAGGCATTCGAGCGTATCGGCAACTATGCCCATTGTCTGCCGCAGGCGAACCAGGTAAGAAAGGCTATCTGGAAGGCTGTTAACCCTCGCACTGGCCGACTGCGCATCGATGAGGCTTTTCCTCATGAGCTGAGAAGAAAAACGCTTGATAACGAGATGATGATCGAGTTCATCAACGGCTCCACCTGGCAGGCAGTCGGCAGCGATAACTATGGCGCTCTTATCGGCTCCGGCCACGTCGGGATCGTTTTCTCAGAATGGGCGCTAAGTAACCCCTCTGCGTGGGCATTTTTGCGGCCGATACTGGCAGATAACGGCGGCTGGGCGTTCTTTGTCTCCACGCCACGCGGGAAAAACCATTTTTATAAAATGTATCAGGGTGGTTTAAAAGATCCCGAAAACTGGTTTTGTGACCATTTAAGCGCTGACATTACGCTGCATATACCACCGGAAACACTCGCCCAGGAGTTGCGAGAGATGCAGGCTGAGCGCGGGGAAGAAGAGGGGCTGGCGCTGTTCAATCAGGAATACATGTGCGACTGGAACGCTGCGATACCAGGCGCCTATTACTCATCGATCCTTGTTGGACTGGAGAAGGCCGGGCAAATAGGAAATGTGCCGTGGGATCCCCAGTATGAAGTTTACACGTCATGGGACCTGGGCATTGGAGACGCAACGGCTATCTGGTTTTTCCAGTTTATCGGCAAAGAAGTACGTGTCATCGATTATTACGAATCCTCCGGCGTTGGCCTGGAGCATTACGTAAAAATATTGCGCGAGAAACCTTACACCTACGCCGAGCGTCACTTCTTCCCACACGATGTTCGCGCCCGAGAGCTAAGCACCGGCGCATCACGCGAAGAGACGCTGGGCAAGTTGGGGATCCGCTGCAAGGTCCTGCCGGCCACATCGGTTGATGATGGTATCAGCGAGGTACGCATGATGCTGCGATCCTGCTGGTTCGATAAGACCAAATGCGAAAAAGGCCTGGAGGCTCTGGGGCAGTATCAAAAAGAGTGGGACGACACTCGCAAAATGTATAAGACTACTCCGCTGCATAACTGGACGTCTCACGGTTCCGATTCGTTCCGCTATGGCGCCGTGGGCAGCAAGTCATTGCGTAGCGGAAACCGCCAAACAACACAGCAATTTGCCCAGTCCAATTACGATCCTTATAACCCACCCGGACACAGTCAGCAGTTTTACGCTGATTCCGATTGGGATCTGTACGGGGATAACTGATGTCCAACACAAAAACACAGGAAAGCGAATCAGAGCGTATCGGCCGGATCCTGCGCGAGCAAAAGAGCATGGAAACCGAGCGCTCTGTATTCGAGCAGCACTGGCAGGAAATAGCCGAGCGCATTCTCCCACGTAGCGCAGAGTTTAAAGGAACGCGACAGAAGGGCGGTAAGCGCACTGAGAAAGCGATCGACGCTACCGGCGCGCTGGCCCTGCAAAAGTTTGGTGCAGCCATTGAGTCAGTTATCACCCCGAGAACGCAGAAGTGGCACACTCTCAGCAATGAAAAATTCGCTGATGATGAAGAGGTGCAGCGTTATTTCCAGGAAGTGCGCGATATTCTCTTTCGGCTCCGCTATGCGCCGTGGGCCAATTTCGCTTCGCAATCTCATGAGCATTATATTTCTTCTGGTGCATTCGGGACCGGCTGCACGTTTGTTGATAACGTGGTAGGAAAAGGCCCGCGTTATTGCACATACCATTTACGCGAAATCTATTTCACTGAAAATTTTCAGGGGATGATCGATATCGTCCACCGAAAATATTGCATGACTGGCCGCCAGGCTATTCAGCAATTTGGTGAAGAAAGCCTCCCTGAACAGGTAAGAACAACCGCGAAGAGCGACCCGTCAAAGCAATTCAACTTCCTACATCGCGTCGAGCCAAATGATAAACGTGACATGTCACGACAGGACAAAGAGGGCATGCCCTTCCGGTCTGTGCATATTTGCCTGGAGGGAAGCAAGATTGTGCAAGAGGGCGGGTACTGGTCGCAGCCTTATGCAATAAGCCGTTATTACACCGCGCCGGGTGAGATATACGGCCGCTCGCCTGCGATGGTTGTGCTGCCGGATATCAAGCTGCTGAACGAAATAAACCGCGCCATCATCGAGGGGGCACAGATGGCCGTTCGTCCGCCGATGCTGCTTCCGGAAGACGGCATACTGCAACCGTTCAAAATGATGCCTGGTGCGTTGAACTTCGGCGGAATGAACCGGGATGGTAAACCGCTGGCTGTACCTTTGAATACCGCGACCGATTTCAGCGTTGCGATGACACTGGCAGAACAAAAACGCCAGACTATCAACGACGGTTTTTTTATCACGCTGTTCCAGATCCTCGTTGATAACCCGCAAATGACCGCTACAGAAGCTATGCTGCGCGCGCAGGAGAAGGGCCAACTGCTGGCTCCTACCGCCGGGCGTATTCAGGCTGAGTTTCTTGGGACGTTGATCCTGCGGGAAATTGATATTGCTTATCAGAATGGGCTGCTGCCGGATCCACCGGAACAGCTGAAAGAAGCTGGTAGCGAATACGATATCGAATACACCAGCCCGCTGGTACGTCTGCAGATGAGTGAAGAGGCAAGCGGGATTATGAACGTTGTAAACGCTGCCGGCACTATCGGGCAGTTTGACCAGAACATCGCCCGCACGCTGAATGGAGACGCTGCATTGCGCTTTATTGCTAAAGCCAGTGGCGCACCTCTGCAGGTGGTTAAAACCGAAGACGAAATGGCTGCGCAGGATGCCGCAGATCAGCAGCAGCTGCAACTACAGCAGTTACTTGCTGCAGCGCCGGTGGCAGCCACCGCGGCTAAAGATTTCGCCCAGGCCAACCAGATAGCACAAACTCCAGCGCCGTCGCCGGCACTTCAGGGGGGATGATGAACCGCCTAAAAAGCCTGTGGCTCACACTGAACCGTGCGCGGGCGTTCCAGTCCGTCTTCGGCATGCCAGGGAATATGACGCCGGAACAAAAAATTGTCATCCGGCTGCTGGCGAAACTCTGCCACGTCAATTCTTCGAGTGTTGCTATTTCACCAACGACCCAGCAAACCGACCCATACGCCGTATTTGTTTCGGAAGGGCGCCGGGAAGTTTTTCTGCACATAAACCACTATCTCGGCCTGTCGCAATCTGATATTGCCGCAATGATCGCCGAAGAGATGAACGAACTTAACGAGGACGACAATAATGAATCTGTTTGAACGTTTGATGCTGCGCCGTCTGATGGATGTAGCGGGTGAGGGTGGAGAGGGTGGTGCGCCGGCCGCCAGCGAACCTGCGGAGCAGCAACAAGGGCAACATCCTCCGGCTAGCCTTCTCAACCCCGGCGAACCTGCAGGTCAGCAAGCAGGCCAACAACCGCAGAAGCAGGGGGCAGCGGCTTTTATCGAAAAACTGCCTGACGATGGCGACGAAAAAGGATGGCAGGACCTTTACTCTAAACTCGGCCGCCCGGAAAAAATTGAAGATTACGGTCTTAAAGCCCCCGATGGTGTAGACGGCACGTTTTTGAACACAGCTCTGGGCTGGATGCATGAAAGCGGACTGAATAAAAAACAGGCCGAAACGGTAATTAATAAATTCAACGAATATGCCGCCGGACAGCAAAAAAGTGCCCAGGAAAATATTGCTAATCAAAATACCGCTAACCGGGAAAAGGTTATTAAGTCCTGGGGAAGTGAGGTTGAGGCAAATACGGCGATTCTTCAGAACGCGGTGCAACGATTCTTCCCTGACGCGGTGATTGAAAAATTCAATAGCGCGGGTCTGCTTAATGATCCCGACCTTGTAAATGCAGTCCTGGCGATCGGTAAAGCGCTGGGTGAAGACAAAACAGTTACTGGCGCAGCGCCGGGCAATGCAGCAGAAAAAGACATTGCTCACCGCATGTGGCCGAACATGCAATAAGGAGTTTTAAATGCCAACACTTACCGGCTTACCGACTCTCTGGGACGCTGCAAAGTTGCTCGATCCCGATGGCACCTCTGCGAACGTCGCCGAGGTCCTGGACCAGGACAACGAAATGTTGTGGGATTGCCCGTTTTATGAAGGCAACCTACCAACCGGAACGCGCATCACAACCCGTACTGGTTTACCTGCTGTGTACTGGCGCAAGCTGAACAAAGGTATTCCGGAAAGCAAGGCAACTACCGCGCAGGTCGATGAAACCACCGGCTTGCTTGAGGCGCGCTCTCAGGTTGATGTTCGTGTTGCGAACCTGAATGGTAATACCGCGGGCTTCCGATTCAACCAGTCCAAACCGTTCATGGAAGCGATGAATCAGAAGGCTCAATTCCAGATGCTTAACGGTACGCTTGTTGGGCAACCGGAGGCATTCCTGGGCATTGCTCCACGCTTCAGCGATTTGTCTGCGCCCAATGCCGACAACATCATCGACGCTGGCGGTACCGGTGCGAATCTCACCTCGATTTACCTCATCGGGTGGGCGCCAGACAAAGTCTACGGAATTTTCCCGAAAGGTTCTAAAGCTGGTCTGACACACCGTGATCTGGGTGAAGGTGACGCCTTTGATGATGATGGCAACCGTTTCCGGGCGCTGATGGACCTTTACACCTGGGATCTCGGTATTGCGCTGCATGACTGGCGCTATGTCGTCCGCATCGCAAACATTGATGTTACCGCTCTGCGCACTAACGCTAATGCGGGTGCAAACCTCATCAAACTGATGGCTATCGCTGAAGAGCGCATTCAGTCACTGGTAGGCGTGAGCCCTGCGTACTACATGAACCGCACACTGCGCGCGATGCTGCGCCTGCAGCTGGTAGATGCCGTGAAAAACTCAACCCTAACCATGGAAATGGCTGGCGGACGTCGCGTTATGTTCTTCGGCGAGGTTCCGGTACGCCGGGTTGACCAGTTAAAAATCGGGGAAGATCAGGTCGTCGCCTCTTAACGGGGCGATTTTCCGGTTTACTTTTTCAGGAGATAACCATGTTTGTAGATGCCCAGCTTGAATTTTCTGACTCCCAGGTGATCACCGCCTCGACAGGCAGCACGAATATCATCGATTTCAATCCGGCGTTTAATTTCAACACTGTGATTGATGCGGGCGCAGGCGAGCCAACTTTTCTGGTTGTGATTCCGTCGGTGACGTTCGCGGCCGCAGGGGCGGCGACGCTCGCGATTGAGTTGCGCGCTTATGCCAACGAGGACAAAAGCGACACACCTACTGTGATTTTTTCGACCACGGCAAAAGCACTGGCAACCCTCAAGGCTGGAAAGCCTGCGGTTGTCGTGGCGTTGCCTTCGGCCGACTATAAGCGTTTTTTAAGCCTGCAATACACCGTGGCAACAGGGCCTTTCACCGCGGGCGCAGTAGATGCGTTCATCACGAAAGATGCTCAGACTTGGCGTTCTTACGCAAATAACGTCGAGTTTGCCTCGCTTAATCTCAGCAATGCTTAATTAGGGTGGAGTGAGTGCGTTTTTCAGGGGCTGCGGCCCCTGCTTTTTTATGAGGTATTATGATGACCGGTCAGACAGATATCATGAATCTGGCGCTAGTTTCCTTCCTGGGATCCGATCATCTCATGGATCGAGATGAACAGGATAAAAACACGCGCGTGATGAACCTGATTTACACCCCACTCCTTGAAAAATTACAGCGCGAATATGCGTGGAATTTTTGTGCTCGTAGCGTCCAGCTTACCCCGCTAAATAAAACGCCTGTCATTGACTATCAATACGTCTATCAGTTGCCTGTTGATTTAATGGTGCTAGTGTCGGTGGGGGATGTGTACTACGGCCACGATTTCACCGAATACGATCCGCGCCTGGTAACTGCTGAATATCGAATAGAGGGGCGGGAGTTGCTTACGAACTTACCGCCGCCGTTAAGCCTGCGCTATCGGGTCAGGGTGACCGATGCGTCTAAGTTCGATTCCACCTTTGTTGATGCGCTGGCGTGTATGCTGGCGATCCGTTCCTGTAAGGCGGTGACTGGGAAAGACACGTTGAAATCGTCATTGCTCGATGAATTTCAGATGATTATCTCCGGCGCAGTGCGAGCTAACGCCATAGAGAAGCCCAGCGAAAAATTCCCTCCCTCAACATGGATGGAGGCTCGTTTGTAATGGCAAAAATCCGCCCCACAAAACGCAGCTTCAATGCCGGCATACTTTCGCCGGTAATGTATGGACAGGTGGATTTTGATAAATGGGCCAGCGCCGTCAAGTCCATGAAAAACTTCATACCACTACCACAGGGGCCAGCTCGACGCCGCGGAGGTACGCAATACGCCGGAACAGTGAAGGACAGCAGTGCGCGTGTCTGGTTGGCCTCATTTCAATTCAGCACTACAGAGGCTTTTATTCTGGAATTTGGACCGGAATATATTCGTTTCTGGTTTAACCATGCGCAGCTCCTGGACGACGATAATAATATCCTGGAAGTTTCGACCCCTTGGGGGGTTGGAGATTTAACGCGCAATGGGAAATTTGGTTTATCGCTGCAGCAATCGGCAGACGTGATTTATATCACATGCACCAACGGTATTTACCCGGTTTATAAGCTGACGCGAAACACAAATACAAACTGGAGTTTGTCAGAAGCAAAATTTTCCGGCGGACCGTTCGCAGATATAAACTCTGATAAATCCAGCGTCGTTTATACCGATCAATTTAGGATCTGGTCCGAGGATGGAAACGATTTGCCTGATGGCACCCCAACAACAACCAACCTCTGCAATATCACATCTAATACTGATATTTTCGAAGCTGCGCATGTGGGAAGCCTTTTTTATATCGAGGCCAGTACTGATGCTGTGGACGACGCAACCGGGCATAGCGGTTACATTCCTGCGTGGGCTGCCAGCACGACAGAAACATTCTCAGCTGGTGTGTTCTGTCGCTCAGATGGCAAATATTATGAAGATATGGACGGTACAAAGACGGGTAACACACAACCCACATGGACAGCTGGCGCGCATCGTGATGGTAGCGGCGGAGATGCATCTCTCTGGCGATATTCTGGTGGTGGCTGGGGAATTGTCGAGATAACAGCAGTTAGCAGCCCCACCTCCGCAACCGGCAAAATCGTTACTGAATTACCGCCCAGTGTGAGAAACACGGTCGGGAAAACGTATAAATACGCTTTCGGAGATTGGTCGGATGTTCTTCGCTATCCCCAGTTTGCGGCTTTTTTCCGTGGGCGTCTGGTATTCGCAGGGCGGCAAAAAATATGGTCAAGCGTAGCGGGTGATCCCCAGAACTACAGCCCAATGACAAACGGATATGAAGCTGAAAGCGATGACTCTATTAACGACAGAATCGACGACACTCAGGACACAATGCAATGGCTTGTGGCATCGGCTGGGAAAATATTTATAGGGACTGCTGGGTATGAGTTTTCCTATGGCGAGCAAAGCCTGACTTCCGTTTTTGGGGCCGGGAACACAAAGGTTGAGCTGAACAGCACGATCGGAAGTAATGAGGTGCAGGCAGAACGTCTTTTTGACCGCGTCGCGTTTGTGCAACGCGCCGGGCGCAAGGTGATGATTGCCGCCTACGATTCCAGCAGCGATTCATTTTCCGCGACAAATTCTTGTATTTTAGCTCCTCACCTTTTCACCTCTGAAATTATCGCGCTGGCGTACCAGCAGGAGCCCAACCGAATCCTTTGGGCTTTGCTGACGGAAGGTCGCCTGCTGGGCCTGACGTATGATGCCGAACAGAACATCACTGGCTGGCATGAGCACGACATCGGCGGGGCTGTGGAAAGCATCAAGGTTATTCCGGATATCGACGGCGGCCGCGATGAGCTGTGGATGGTGGTAAGGCGAACAATAAACGGCGCGACTGTACGCTATCTGGAATACATGCTGCCGGAATTTGACAGCGCGTTTATCACTCAGGAATGGGCGCGTGTGCTGGATTGCATGGCGACGTATAGCGGTGAAGCAACAACCGTTATATCCGGTCTTGAGTTCCTGGAAGGGCAAACCGTTGCCGTGGTAACCGATGGTGCGACGCACGTATCGCGGCAGGTGAGTGAAGGAAAAATAACGCTCGACTGGGAATCATCGGTGGTGCATGTCGGCCTCAACAATGCGGCTGAAATCGTTACCCTGCCGCTGGAAGGTGGCATTAAACGCTTTGCCAAAGCACGGCTGCGTTTCCTCGATACGCTGGGCGGTAAGTTCGGCGATGATGGCGGCAAGTATCTGGATAAACTTCGCGCCCGGGATTATTCCGACAATATGGATGAAGCGCCACCGCTGTTTAATGGTGTGGTTACCGTTCCGTGGCCGGGCGAGTTCAATGAAAACGGTTCTATTCGCATTGTTCAGGATCTTCCGCAACCAATGACCATCGTCAGCATCGATCCAGTGGGAGAAATGGAAGATGACTGAACCAGTAATAGTCCGCCTTGAGGAGTTCCATCTAAATGAAATATTCCAGAACTCATTACCGCAGAAAGCTGTTGAGGCGTTGGTATCTTTCCCGTCTTTTGCGATGGAATACGGGCAAAAAACACTCGCCACGGGCGGGGCTATCCAGATAGCGCCTGGCCGGGTAAGGCTCTGGTTAAACACGGCCCCCGGCGCGGAGTTATTCCCCATCCATATTTACCGTGCTGCCAGGCGATTTACTGAAATTGCTTTGACCGAAAATCATCGAGTGGAATGCGTCTGTATAGATAACTTATCTGCGCGCGTTGCAAAAATGCTCAGTTACCAGCAGGACGCTATTATTCGCAATTATCAGCCTGGCTGTGACGCCAGATTATTTTCTATCGTGAGGTAATTATGCTTTATAAACGCAAATTCACATTAGAGGCGGATCCGGCTTCCTGGGCAATGGCGGGCGCCGCCGTTATTTCTGCAGGGGCTGGAGTCTACTCCGCAACTCAAAGTGGTAAAAAGCCCACGATTAAACCCAGCGCTCAGGTTACTCAGGATGCCTCGATTGCCGAATCGGATGATCTTTTACGGCGCCGCCAGCGTCAGGGGAATCAGGGGAATGTCACAGGGGCATCAGGTTCATCTGTAAACTCATCTGGCCAGAAAACGTTACTGGGGGGCTAATGATCGTCCCATTTGAACCATGGCACCTTGCAGCCATTAAGCCGCAGCCTCACCAAATCGACTGTATCAAAACTGAACAACACGCTGAAAACATTGCTGAGGTTGGAGCGTTCACAATTTTGCATGCTGGTCAGCCGGTGGCGATCGGCGGTTTCATCCCAATGGAGAAATATGGGCTGGTCTTTGAGACGGGGGTCGCACAGGCCTGGATGATCATTTCCGACGGCATTACGCACCTTTGGCCGGAGATATTCAGGGTAACACGCCGTGAGTTACAGAGGGCTCTGGCACGCTATCACCGCATAGAGGCAAGCACAACCTTCCCGGAAGGTGAACGCATGCTGGCGATGTTGGGTATGCACTGTGAAGGGTGTCTGAAGAAGTTTAACCACCGGGGCGAGGATTCAACCCTGTGGGCGATAACGAGGTGATTTATGGATTCTGTAAACTGGCAGACGGTCGGCGATAGTCTCAAAAATAATGCAGCGCCAATAGCGCAAACCTCAAGCTCTGCGTTAAACGCATTCTCATCACTCAGCAGCGCGCGACAGCAATCCAGCAATCTGAACACCAACGCGCAGCTGCTTGACCAGCAGGCGAACCAGGCCATTTTAAATGCCGGCCAGCAGTCGGCGCTTATCCGCCGCCGCGGTGCTCAGTTTCAGGGAGATCAGGATGCACGCATTGCCGCGAGCGGTACCGGCTTTGGTGGCACGAATGCGCTGCTGCGCCGGCAGACCGCACTTAATATCCAGGAAGACGCAAACGCCGTTGCTAACGAGGGCATTCTCCAGTCTGATGCACTGAAGAATCAGGCTAGCGCTATGCGCCAGCAGTCGAAAGCGGCACGGCCTGGGTTGCTGGGCTACCTCGGGGCGGGGGCGCAAATTAGTAGCACGTTCCTTGGCGCAAAGTACGGACAAAAATAGGACGCGAAAATGCCTAACTTACCTTTTTACGATCGACAGGTGACGACGCAAGGGCTTGGCACCGCGCCGGTGGACTTACCCAATAACACAGCCGATCAGCAAATGCTGAATGCTGGTGCGGATGCCGCCGCCAGGGCAACAGCGTCCATTACCCGCCAGGTTTCAGATACGGCACTACAGGACGGTGCGCTGAAACTGGATACCATCAAATATAATCTGTTTAATCAGGTCAGGCAGAAACAAGGGCAGAATGCCATTGGTTCATCTGACGATGCCCTACAGCAGTATGATCAGGCAGCAGGTACGCTGGGGCAGACAATCCCGGAAGGGAGACGCGATGACTGGAACCGCCAGGTTGTCGCTACCCGCCTTCAACTGCAGAGTTCTGCAGATTCGCACGAATATCAGCAATTCCAGGATTACAGCCGCGGGCAACTGGACGGGCGTCTGCAGATGGCCGTTCATGATGCCGAAACTTATCGCAGCGATCCGGGAAATTATGCGGTTACCAGGGCAAAGGCCATAGATGCAATTCATACCTTCGGCGCGGCAAATGGTCAGTCTGAGGATGAAATTAACGGGCGGATCGCCCGTCTTGATCAGCAGATGTCTCAGAACGCCACGCAGGCATACATTGCTGACTGGCGGACCAAACAACTGACATCACCAACTACTTTCACCCCTGGTGACCTTTCATCTGACAAAGTCTTCTCAGCGATGATCCCTGCAGAATCTGGCGGTCGGCAGTTTAACGGAAATGGAGGTACGTTGACGTCGCCAGCAGGCGCAATGGGTATAGCTCAGGTTCTACCTGCAACCGCTGAAGAAACCGCAAAAAAACACGGTATTCAATGGGACCCTCAGCGTTTTATGTCCGACGCCAGCTACAACATGCAGATAGGTCAGCTATATCATCAGGACCTTTCCAAAAAATACGGTGGTAACCAGGCGCTGGCAGTGGCTGCATATAACGCGGGTCCTGGCGCAGTAGATGACTGGATTAATGGCACGAATAACGCAGGGAAAAACCCCGCCTTGCTTCGTTTAGGTGATCCCAATAAAGGCGAGATTACCAACGACCAATTCATTTCCGGAATACCTTTCAGTGAGACCCGCAATTACACCATGAGTGTGTTAAGCCGTGCGCAATCCCTGCCGCCGGAAGCTGAGTTATCTCAGATCCAGAAAATGCCCTGGTATCAGAATGCGAGTCCTGAGCAGAAAAGCCAGTTTTTAGGTCAGGTATCGGCAGAGGTAAACCGGCAGCGTGCGTATGGCATGCAGAATCTGCAGGACACCATGCAAAATAACATGGCCCAGATGCAGAACGGAATCATGCCAACCCGTGATGTCACAAGGCAGGAATATTTGTCTTACCTGCCGCAGGGTGCGGACCCTCAGCAACTTGAACAGTTCAACCGTCAGTACGATGAATACGAGGCGACAAAGGCGCTTGTGCCGACCTATAACACGATAATGACCCAACCCGTCGCGATGGCGCAGCAGAGCGTTCAGGCGCTTTACCCGCAACCTAACGACCCGGATTTTGAACGCAAGTTGTCTTTGTACCAGAAAGCTACCGCCCAGTTGCAGCAGGTAACTCAACAGCGCAAAAGTGATCCTGGCGCGTGGTTTATGAAAAACTCACCACTGGTGCAGCAGGCTTATGTCTCATGGCAACAAAACCCCTCTGATCCAGTTATGGCGCAATCGTTTATAGCGTCGGTGCAATCAGAGAAAAATCGATTTGGGATCAACAGTCAGAAGGTATTGCCTGACTCAATAGCCCAGGCTATGGCCGAAGGATTCAACAACAACAAAGAAACAACGGTTGAATCCATCAGGCAGCAGCTGAACGCTTTTGGGCCATATTCTCAGGCAGTCGGCCGACAGATTATGGGGCAGAGTAAAAACGGACCTCTGGTTGGGGCATTATCAGCCGGAAATCCGCGGGCAAGTGTACCGTTGTGGCAGGAAAGAAACACACCAACGGCCGCCCTGAAAGAGTCAGTCGTTGCAAAGAACGGAAAGGGCTCGGACACTTCCGTTATGCAGGAATGGACCGATGCTTCTGCTGAATTTCGCCAGACGATGTTGGTTCAGCCAGGCGGCGCTGGCAGCTGGTCAACGCTGGATGAGCAGGGGCAGCGGCTGACGATGATCAATGTACTGCGCGGAATGGATGCCAGTGCTGCAGCAAAGCAGGCTACCGCTGATATGTTCACCAGCCAATACACTGTTAATGATACGTACCGCGTCCCGACATATCTTGGCTTTCAACCGGATTATATCGCCCGCGGTGCCAGCCTGTTTAAAGATAAGCTGACAGCAGATCAGCTTCAGCCTCTTAATTTCGGGAGTAAAACGCCCGACGAATTCAACAAATCACAAACGCTTTATGAGGTGAAAAATAACGCACACTGGGTGAATAACTCGGATGATTCCGGGCTGGTGCTGTATCTGGGAAACAACGTGCAAAATGACGCCGGCGGCAATCCGATTACTGTCAGCTTTGCCGATCTCGACAAAATAGCGAAAGCGGATCCCTCCTGGTGGCAGAGCGTTAAAAAATTCGGTTCACGGGAAACACCGTACACACCGGGAACTGAACGCGATGCGCGAGCGCAGAAGCTTCATGGGCTGCGGGAAACCTATGGAGGCCAGTCACAAAGTGGTGCTTCTTTTGCTGAAGGAATGAGGGATACCAATGCCAATATTCGTTGATGATGGTGATGCTGGCTCTGGCCTGCAGCAACCGGGAAGTAATTTCGATAGTGGTTTCGGTCAGGCGCTGGGTGCTGCGTTTTCAGAAGGGATGCTGTCGGGTCCAGCTAACGCCGGGAATCGCTTTTTAGTATCTGAATCCTATGCGAATGATCCAACGTCTCCATTGGTTGATCAGCAAACGGCTCAGCAAAAGTTTGACGCACTGGGCATAAAAAATATCAAAGTTCCAGAACAGGGAGTAACACAGGCATATCTGGACCATGTAACTGAGACAAATCGCGCAACACAGGAGAGAAGGGCTATATTGCAATCTGCCCCTTCTGGTGTGGCCACACCTCTTATTTTTACTGCCGGTCTGGCTGGGGCAATGACGGATCCGGGGAATCTTGCTCTGGGGTTTGTTCCCGGGTTGGGAGAGGTGAAGGCTGCCAGCGTAGCCGGTAGGTTTGCTCAGCGATTTGTACAGGGCGCCAGTGCTGGCGCCGTCCAGTCTCTGGTTGCTGAACCTATTAATGCCCTGGCGTCAGCATCTGAAGGAGATGATTACACCCTCGGGCAGGCGGTGGAAAACTTCTTCATGAACACGATAGCCGGCGGCGGCCTGCATGCCTTTGGCGGTGCCGTTCGTGATTCTATTGCCGCCAGGCGTCAGCGGGGTTTACAACAGGATAACCCACAGGCGGTTACTGACGCTGCGCCCGCAGGACAGGCAGATGCAGTGAGTTCCGCAGGATTATCGCCGGATAACACCCCGGCTTTTAAAGATAGTTTTGCTGATGCACAAACAGATCTCGCAAGAACCATTAACAGCAGAGTCGATGATTATGCGTATTCGCGGGCCTGGAATGAAAATATTCAACCTTACCGCGAATCTTTAGCCGCACAGCTTGACGGTCAGTCACCCAGAGTGGAGGAAATTAACCGTCAGATTCGTGAAAGTGAGTTAGCCGTACAGCAGGAAGAGCAGCGTTTCCGGGATTTATCAAAGCAGTATCAGGGCCAACGCATGACGCGCAAGCAAGCAGAGTCCCGGGCGCGAAAAGATGTTGATGCATGGCGTCAGCAGACCGAAGAAACAAACGCACGTCTGCGCGATGAACTGGCTTCTAATCGTGATGCAGAAGTTGCCAGAGGTAAATTACGCCAGCTTGATCGTGGAGAGATCCCGGAGGATTTCGCGGATTTGATTGCTGGTCGGTCTGCACAAATTAAACAGGGGCTTCAGGTTTCACCGATTGCCGGCGGTGTGAAAACAGCGGCAGAACGCTTCAACGAGTCGAATATCTTTGTCCGGCAAAATGCTTTTCGCTCTGCTATCCGCCAGGCTGCGGATGGATATTCTCCTGATATTGAAGATTTCTTTCGTCTTGCCGATCCTGCGGAAAGGAACGCCGCACTGAATCGCCTGAAGAATCAGGCTGATAACCAGCGGCATTCTGATGCGGCTGCGCGTACAGCCAGCGCAGATGCAGAGAGAACCATCCAGCAGCGCGGAGACGACGAACTACGGGCAGCGCAGGAAGACCTTCAATCTGAAATGGAATTAGCCCAAGCACATTTTAACGGTCTGGAAAATCAGGCAGAAATTAACGCCCACCTTGCGGAAATTAACGCAGCGGCAGGGGACCAGAGTTTTGCCCAAGCGGCGCGGGCATTTGCCGCATGTATGTTGAGGAGAGCGATTTAATGGCACAGGGTGAATTTTTAACGGCCTGCGAGCAAGTAGTAAACACGGCCGCCGGGCGGCAACTGGCTGAAGATGAAATGCAGGACCTGGTATCACGGATGGAATCAACGGTTTCCCGCATACGCGCCGAAAATGAAGGTCTCTCTCTCGAAGAGGCGGCACTCCGTGCTGCTGATGAAATTGCGCGTGATGATGCCCTGGCTAAGCATATTGAGGCCCGGAACCGGGTAATAAATATGCGTCTGCTGCATGAAAATCTTCAGCGCATAGATGCTTTTGGTGGGCGCCCGGACCTGGCTTTATCCGCGATTATGGTTGGGCGCAATGAGGCGGTATCCGGTTCCCGCGACAGCGCATTTAACAACATGCGTCAGCTGCGTGATCATTATATTTCTGGACTGGCGAATGATCTGGAAGAGCAGGGCGTGCTGCCTGTTTTTTCCAATGGCTCTCTTGATCAAAGTGTGGCAGATGCCATGTGGCGCCTGGGCAATAAGCAGGATGTAAGCCATCTCCCAGAGGATGCGATAAAAATTGCGCGCATTCTTGATAAATGGCAGGAAAAGGCTCGTATCGACGCCAACCGCGCCGGCGCCGCTATCGGAAAAATACCGGGTTATATCGCGCGGCAGTCCCACGATATCCATAAAATCCGCACCGCTGGCTTTGAATCCTGGCGCGATGCCATACTTCCGGAGCTTGACCCGCGTACTTTCGAAGGTCTGGACATTAACGGTCAGAATGGCGTATCGGTACGCAAAGCGGTAGCTATGACGGAAGAACAGATTTATGGGCGCGCGCGGCCGGCAAAACCGTTAAAACCGGAAAATATTGGTGCGCTGGCGCAGCGGGCGGATGGTCGTTTTTACATTAAAGGTGTCGCCAGTGAAAATGTCGATCTCATGCGCGGTAACGGGCAAGTGGTCAGGGCGAATTTCCGTAAAGGGGATTTGCTGGCTAACGGGCAGGATATCGATCTCGGTGATATCGTCGGTTTCCGGAACGATGGCGGAGAGTGGGTGAGCGTAGCCGGGCGGACGCCGCGCTTTGACCCGGCAGCGCCGGGAGGACTGTCACCATCACAGGCGGTCATTGATGACTTTCTGCATAATGTCTACGTTGGACTGTCTTCAGGTGTTCACCTACGTTCTGACCGACCGGACTGGATGAGCGGCTTTAAGGGCGGCGGCAGTAATGTTGCTCGCCGGGCCAGTCAGGAGCGAGTGCTGCATTTCAAAGATGGTCTTTCCTGGTACCGGTATAACGATAAATTCGGCGTCGGTAACCTTCGTGAGGCGGTCGGTAGCGGGCTGATTCACTCAGCGGAAACGACAGGTGTGATGCGCCGGATGGGCACTAACCCTGAGAACATGTTTAACGAGCTGGCTGATCGCATCGAACAGCGCTACAAAGGCGCGAAAGATGACACCGCATTAAATAAATTCCGGCAGAAGCGGAACACCTCACTAACTAATCAACTGAAAGAAATAACCGGCCAGACAAATATTCCCGGTAATGCCGCGCTCGCCCGCGTAGCAGCAACAACCCGAGCGATAGAAACCATGATGAAACTGGGCGGATCAATGATTTCTTCTTTCAACGATATAGCCACACAGGCTATGGAGATGCGCTATCAGGGACGAAATATGTTGGGTTCTGTCTGGGAAGCCACGGCGAATAAAGTGCAGCTGACGCGCTGGAAAAATGCGGAACGCCAGCAGGTTCTTAAATCTATCGGGTTACATGCTGATGCGATGAAAGACGAGCTAATTTATCGCTTCAGCGCTGACAATTCGATGCCTGGTCGAGTTAACCGCGCGATGCGCAATTATTTCCGGCTGAACCTGCAAAGTTGGTGGACTAACAGCAGCCGCTACAGTACCGGCATGATGGTTTCTGAGTGGATGGGCACGCATGCTGGAAAATCATTCCGTGATGTGCCGGAAGATCTGCGCCGGGTTCTGTCGATGCATGGTATTGAAGAAAACGAGTGGGCAGCGCTCAGCAAAATGAAACTACGCGCTGCAGATGGCAATGCCTACATGACGCCGGATGGTGTGGCGGATATCCCCCGCACGGATATCGAAAATTACCTCACCAACCGCGGGATAAAAATTAATGACCGCTCGGTAGAATATGCGCGGGATCTGCTTTCCGATAAGGTCCGCGGTTATATTCTCGATCGCGTTGGCGTAGCTCTGAACGAACCGGATGCGCGCACAATGTCGATCATGAAACAAGGTATGCAGCGCGGCACCGCTTATGGCGAAATGCTGCGATTTGCATGGCAGTTTAAATCTTTTACAGCCAGCTTTATGCAGAACGCGATCGGTCGAGAGCTCTACGGGCGTGGTTATGATTTTGGTTCACTAAGCCAGAATAATACCTTTCGCAATAACGCTCTGATCCGGGCGATGCGTAATGGAAACGGTGAGCTGATGGGCATTGCTCAGCTTTTCCTGTGGGCGACGGCGTTCGGTTATCTCTCCATGCAGACGAAGCTGATGCTTAGGGGCCAGACCCCACGCCCTGCCGACAATGTCAGTACATGGACAGCAGCCATGGCGCAGGGCGGTGGGCTGGGTATTCTGGGGGATTTCCTCTTTGGGGAGTACAACCGGTTCGGAAATACCCCGGCGACGTCGCTGGCTGGTCCCTTTGCATCCGATGCTGCACAGCTGATCAACCTCTTTGGACTGACGAAACAAGGAGACGCAAAAGCAGCTGATTACTTCAACTTTGCGATAAACCACACGCCTTACATGAACCTGCATGTGGTGCGCCCGGTGATGGATTTTCTGATCCTGAACCAGATGCGGGAATGGATGTCGCCTGGCTCTTTGCAACGCTACCAGCTGCGCGTGAAGGAAGAGCAGGGAAACGACTTTATTATCCCGCCTTCGCAGTTTACGTTGGGACGATAATCAGTAATCCCTGAACCCAAATTTTTGCAGGATTTTATTGATGCCGATAGTGGAATACCAAGCGATACATAATCCTGCAACAGTTCCTATTACTGCAAAAGGGCCACACAGAATGTTCAGCAGTGAAAACCCATCATTCAGAACGGTAACAAAGCTGATTGCTATAGCAATACCGATCGCGAGATATATTACCTGGCTGTACTCACGGTTCATTATTATCCACCATTACAGAAGTATCTTTTTAATATAACAGATAATAAGCCCACCATACGGTGGGCTTTATCATTACTGCCCGCCAGGACGTGAGTCGGCCGAACGACCACCACACCGGGAACCGTCAGAGGCTGTATCGTCAGGATGCTGGCAGTTTCCTGCGTAAGCTTGCGTTACAGATCCCAGAGAGAGCAGAACAAATAACACCGCGAATAATTTTTTCATGTTTTTGCCTTGTGTGTAGTTTTTAAATCCTATCAGGAACAGGTACCGCCTTTATGATGAGAACCAGTACCGCCATGTGGGTGGGTACCTTTAGGGCATGCCATCGCGGACACAGACATCACACCAAACATTGCGACCAGTAGCAGAGTAATTATTTTTTTCACTTTTCATTCCTTAATTATTGCCATAGGGATAATCCCAAAATCACTATAGCACCCCATCAAAAGATAGAAATCCTGATAAACGATCAGCTTTTGCCCAGTACCACCATCCTTATCAAAATCGTCCCTGCCACTTTTAAATCAGCCATCCCGGCCGGGAGGTAAGGAACGATGAAAATGACACACAGGGTTTCCGAGGTCATCACCTACGGGACGTCAACGGTCAGCGCTACGTATTGGTTTTCGCAGCTGCTTGATTCATACACTCCCGGCCAGTGGGCAGCCATTGGCGTAATTGGCAGTCTGGTGTTCACGGCTTTGACCTTTCTCGTAAATATCTACTTCAAATGGCTCGCGTATCGCCGCGGCAAGTTGTCGGAAGAATAATATGGCTTCGACTAAAGCAAAACTCAGCGCGGCCATGCTGGCGCTAATTGCCGCTGGTGCTTCAGCGCCAGTGCTGTTTGACCAGTTTATCAGCGAGAAAGAGGGCAATGCGTTAGTTGCCGTCGTTGACCCGGGTGGCGTGTGGTCGTTGTGCCATGGCGTAACGGTCATCGATGGCAAGCTTGTAGTTAAAGGGCAAAGAGCAACCGAGGCGCAGTGTAAGCATGTAAATGCAATCGAGCGAGACAAGGCGCTGTCGTGGGTAGAAAAGAATGTGCATGTGCCGCTGACGCCAGCGCAGAAAGTCGGAATTGCCTCGTTCTGTCCCTACAATATCGGCCCTCCCAAATGTTTCCCCTCGACGTTCTACCGCAAATTAAATGCCGGCGACCGCAAAGGTGCTTGCGCGGAGATCCGCCGGTGGATATTTGACGGCGGCCGGGATTGCCGGTTAACGAAAGGTAAGGCCAACGGCTGCTACGGGCAGGTTGAGCGGCGTGACCAGGAAAGCGCGCTGACGTGTTGGGATATCGATAAGTGAAACCAGAATCTATCGCTGCGGCAATTATTATGCTTCTGCTAATCGTCGGCCTCACAATCGCCGCAGGGCTGGGCTATCGATATAGCTCGGCATCCAGCAGAGCTGAAACGGCTGAAAGTCAGGTGACGTTGCAGGCACGGGTTATCCAGATGCAGGCGGACAATATCGCTGCCTTTCAGACGATCAGCGGCAATGTTCAGGACAAAAACAGGGCGGTAGATGCAAGTACAGAGGGTAAAACCATTGAATATCGAACGATTCTCAAGCGTGAAAAAACGTGTGATATGCCTGTGCCTGCTGATATTTCTGGCGGGTTGCTCGAATACACGAACAGTCTACGTACCAGCGCAGTGCACACCAATACCGGCGGATCTGACAAGCCCAGTTCTGGCTCCACTGCCGCCGGCGAACTGACATATTGCCAGGCTGTTTTGTGGATCACGCCCTTACTAGCGGCTATTGAAAAAGCAAATAACCAGCTGGCGGGTATTCGCCAGATTGAACAGAAAAGGCAGGAGACAAAATGACGAACGTGCAGACGGGAATGCTTTACTTTAGCGTGGTAGTATCGACCCTCTATCTGGTTGCCGGCGGTTACAAGTCGATACGCGCATACTTCCAGAAAAAGTTTGATGATGCCGTGGCCGCAAAAGCATCAGAAACAACCGAGAAATAACCTCCTCCGGGCCGCATAACGCGGCCTTATTTTTGCCCAGCTTCAAAACGATTCTGACAATGCCACACATGTCGAACTGTTTTGGAGTAGATGATGGTCGAGAACGACACTTCATCGGTTGATTATCAGCTATCAACCAGCACTGGCCCCTTTGGTATCCCGTTCTACTTCATAGAGAATGCGCATATTGTCGCTGAACTTTATACGCAGAACGGCGACGAATTTAACAAAACCACGCTGACGATTGACGTTGATTACTATCTGAATGGCGCCGGTGATAAGGACGGTGGTCAGCTAACTTTGCTCGCCGCGCACAGTGGCGCCACGCTACTGATTTATCGTGATCCTGATGCTACTCAGTTAACCAGTTATCTAGCGACCGGGAAGTTTCCCGCGACAAGCCACGAACGAGCTCTTGATAAGCTGACTATGCTTATCCAAAAATTCGGTTGGTGGTGGGACTCTTTGGCTCTGAAAAAGCCAAACATTTTTGCGAACTATTACGATGCGATGAATAACCGTATTCGTAACCTACGAGATCCCGCGCTGGCGCAGGATGCCGCAACTAAAAGCTACGTCGACAGTAGCGATAGTGATCTACAGCAGCAGATAACCAGCAACTTTAATCGATCGCTGCGTGTCCCTGACTCCTATATAAGCCAGCTGCCGACAGCTGATGAACGAGCCTGGAAGGGGCTGGGTTTCGACGGTGCTGGGCAGCCTAAATTACAGGATCCCGCGGGAACCGGATTATGGGGTTATGTCCCGGCGATAGGCTCGTTTGAGAAAGGGTCGCTGCTTACTCAACGGTTTGAAGTGCTGCTTTGGGAGTCCACGGACGAATACTGGCGTTGGGATGGTGCAATGCCGAAGATCGTATTACCCGGTAGCACTCCGGATACGGCCGGCGGACGCGGTAAAGGGAAATGGCTGGATGTCACCGATGCAACACTTCGCGTAAACCTGGGTTCAGGAGAAGGGTTTAATCTGGTTGGCCAGGTCTCATCGTTTCCTTCACTCCGAGAAGTTGTACCGGCTTCTTCCGGGCAAAAAATATTACTGGCCTCACACGCTCCCGCCGAGGGCTGGTTTGCGCTGGCGCTACCGCCACAAGGATTCGGAGAGTTTGTCGCAAAGGCCGGAATAGCGGTTGACGATGGCGGATATATTTGCGTGCCTACCGGGCAAACAGCGTATTACTGGCAGCGCATCATTGAGAACGAAACGCTCCACGCGGAGTATTACGGTGCCCGATGTGACTCAACCC